>NZ_JACJSF010000104.1 GCF_014698035.1 Desmonostoc muscorum FACHB-395 | reverse complement strand
ACCTTTATCCTACTGGTATTGAAGTTAGCCCTGAAGATTTGAATGCAATTGCAATTGAACGGCACGCTTTTCATGGTGAGTGGAACTATCAGATCAAACCAAGAACAATCAACTAATTGTTCAACTTATTTTTTCTTGACTCCATAGCGATCGCTCTGTTGTTTTCTGAGAGTGACAAAAAAGGGCTATTTTTTCAAGCTAATTGTCTTCTTTTTCTTCAGCCATATTCCCAACAAGCCAGCAATTGCTATTCCTCCAATACTTGATGGCTCAGGCACAGCCAGAGGTTCTACACTCACATTATCCAAGTATAAAAAACCATAGCTAGCTCTACCACCCAACTTTAACTCTGTAGATGATTTTGTTGCCAAAAAATTCAAGTCATATTGTGTGAAAGGAGATCCAGCAACATTTATAGTATTTATTTTATCAAAGACTTTATTTCCATCGACAAATGCCTGAAATATATTATCAACTTGACTGCTATCTTCGTCTGTTCCTAAAAAGAAACTGAGATTATAGTTACTACCGATAGTTGTAGCCAAATTCTGAGATATATAAGCAGGATTTACAAACGAACCAATCGATAAACCTTGATTACCACTCTCATACTGAGGAAAATTGTTAATTCTAATCCCTGATGTATCGATCGGATCGCCAGATTTAATCCAGTCTGTAACATTAGGATTTGTAACGTTGGGATTATTAGGATCTACGAGAGGATCGATTTCAAAGCTTCCATTTCTAACAAGTTCTGCCGCTTGTGCTGCTGTATTACAAGTATTGGTAATCACAGCAGTGCTAATTAAGGTAGTGGTAAAACTAAAAACAATAATTGAGAGTTTTTGAGTTAACTTCATGAAACTTGACTCCAAATAATTACAATTTACGACAGTTAAAACAAGTTGATAGTTACATCTATGCTGGCTCTAATTAGTGTCAATAAAAATAAACACTTTATTCAGGTTGATAAGAGTTAACTATTCACCATAGATAATCTTTCCATAAACCGATTATGGAGTTTTTTAATCAGATGAATTTAAGCGGTATTCTCAACACTATAGAGCCAGATATCGCTTGGAATTTTAAGAGAATCAGGGTTGGCTTGCGAGCTGTGGTTTATTCATCCCCATCATCTATCTGATCGCACTGAGAGTTTTCTCCTTGTTGATCTGTAGATTTGACACTCACATCATCCAAATATAAAAATGCATACTTGGCTTTGGAACCAAACTTGATCTCGGTGGATGTTGCTTTGGCTTTAAAATAAAAGGTGTATTGTGTGTAGGGTTGGTAAGAAGTATCCTTTTTCTTACAAACCTTATTTCCACCTACAAAAACCTTAAATTTATTCTTTAGGTCAGGTGCCTCTTCAGTGGATGCAAAATAGTAAGTAAGTTTGTAGTATTGATCGACAACTGTAGGGATAGTCTGTGATATGTAGCTAATGGCTGAAAATCCACCAAGCGATAAACCTTGGTTCCCAGTTTTAGAAAAATTGTCAATCCTAGTACCTGATGTATCTATCGGATCGCCAGTTTTAATCCATCCTGTAAGATTAGGATTTGTAGCGTTGGGATTATTAGGATCTACAAGTGCGTCATTTTCAAATCCCCCGTTGGTAATCAGTTCTGCTCCTTCTGCTTGTGCTGCTGACTTATAAGTATTAGTAATCACAGCAGTATGAAAGAGAGCAGTGGTCAAACTACAAAAAATAATTGAGAGTTTTTTAGTGAACTTCACGAGACATAACTCCAAATAGTTTAAAATTCACGACAGCGAGTACTTGATTGATTTACTTTGTAGTGATTAAGGCAAGATAAACCCGTAAGTATTTTTGAAAATATTCTGGGCAGTAGTACCACTTAAGTAGGTAGAAAAACTCTGTGCTGTCGATAAAACTGTAGTGTTGGCCAGTATCCCCAGTGGATAGACAATCGGATCGCTCTCTGTTGTTAGGGCAGTTTCTACAACTCTTACCTTGGTAGAAATTGCAGCATCGGTTTTGTAAACTGCACCTGCATCAATAGTTTTACTTACGCCTCCAACTACAAGAGTTTTATTTTCAACAGCAGTTAAGACATTACGCACATTGCTAGCAAGGTATGTTTTAGGACTAACAGTAGTGAAAATACCTCGGCTAGTAAGAACTTGTTTGGCATAATTTCCTGCTGGTACAACTGGCGGAGTACCTGTGTAGTCACCTATCGCGATGCCAGTAATGTTGGCGTTGGTCAAACCATTGAAGCTAGTCAGAGCAGCACTACCAGCACTAACAGGAGGTGTCGTAGGAGCAATCAAAACTAGACGGTTTTTAACAATGTTCTTACGGCTACCTGCAACTAATTTACTTGGGGTTGCATTTTGCAAGACATCTATTTGATCAGTAGCCGCAGAAATGAAAATATCTGCTGCTGCTCCTGCTTGTATTTGGCTAAGTAAGGTGCCAGAAGCACCAAAAGTATAGACAACATTAACACTTGGGTTAGCACTTTGGTACTGAGTCTTAATATCATTAAGCGCATTTGTTAAGCTGACAGCTGCAAACACTCTAAGTGTGGTTGTGGAGTTTGCTGGCGATAAATTGATAAACTGGGAGCCTATTACCAGCATCATGCTGGTAACTGCTGTAGCAATCCAAGCGATAAGTCTTCTTCTGTTCATGAAATTTATAGTTTGGGGAAAATATTACCTAAAAGTCTCATTGTTGACTTACCTGACTTACGTACAGGCAACAGAAAATAAACTGCATAGAATGCAGAGGATATTGATAAATCTCATTTAGAGAGAATTTTGGCGTAATTCCTACGCACGAAAAATCCCGGAAATAAACGGTCTCGCAACTGCTAAAAGCATTGGTTATGATGAGCCGTTATTATTTCCAAGTAGAATTACACAAACAAAAAGTGAAATGTATTTAGTGATGAAATAATATCAGTTAAATACGCTTATTACCAACATTTTTGGTTATAGAATCCTGACAAAAAACTTAGGCAACAGAAGTCAAACTTTGAAAATCCCCTAAATTGCTTGTAAATCATAGGTTTATTGTAAAATTTTCATAAATTACTAAAATAGATTTTTACCAATAAAGTAGGTTCAAATGAGTCATTGCCTAATTTAGTTGGTAATAAGGCTGGTGTACTAACACTAGTGAAAAGCGATCGCACTTACCGATGTGTAAAAAAGGAGCGATATCTGCGGCGGTAAACTACGAATCCAGGAGTGCTTGTAACTCATCCATATAGATCAACTACATAAAATTCTCTCTTTGTATAAAAATATATATAAACTTTTATGCTATCAATAAAAAAATTGATTTGACATACGCCTAACGATAGATAGCTTTTATGGAAAAATAGTTTAGATTTGTAACAGGTTACACAGAACTAGGTAAAACACATGGCCAACATAATTGACACTGCCACTAACAATGGTTCTTTCAAGACACTAGTTGCAGCAATCCAAGCGGCTGGTCTGGTAGATACACTAAAAGGTGATGGCCCATTCACCGTCTTCGCACCCACAGATGAAGCATTTAACAAGCTTCCAGCAGGTACAGTAGACGCATTACTGAAAGATATTCCAAAGCTCAAGAAAATCTTGACCTATCATGTAGTCTCAGGTAAAGTACTGGCTGCTGATGTAGCTAAACTGAAGACAGCTAAAACAGTTGAAGGTTCAGATGTAAAAATTGACGCTTCTAATGGCGTTAAAATCAATGATGCAAAAGTTGCAACAGCAGATGTTGCTGCTGATAACGGTGTCATCCACGTAATTGAC
Source organism: Desmonostoc muscorum FACHB-395 (assembly GCF_014698035.1). Taxonomy (GTDB): domain Bacteria; phylum Cyanobacteriota; class Cyanobacteriia; order Cyanobacteriales; family Nostocaceae; genus Nostoc; species Nostoc muscorum_A. The sequence goes on along the minus strand of NZ_JACJSF010000104.1, from coordinate 22,681 downwards.
ACAGTTTTGATTCCTGCATAAGCAAACTTCAGAATAGTGAATGCTATTTCTGGGGTGACGACTACCTGTAGTCGTTTCTTGATTAAAATCTGGTTGAATGTTTTTTAGTAAACACCAACTACCAACAAACCCATCTAGATCCTGTCTAGATGGGTTTATTGTTTAATTAAGTGTAATCAAATTTTGAGTTTTGCTAAACCCAAATAACGGATACCTTCGGGGGAAATGTCAAAACGGCAAGGTAAGACTTCTAAACCGAGAGCGATCGCATCCCGTAATAATTTACCATAGACAGGATCTGTGCGATCGCCAGGGGAGAAATCGATACAATCACCCCGATTGATAAAGTAAAGCATCACCGCACGAGTTAGAGGTAGTAGCGCCATTAGTTCTCGCAAGTGCTTCTGTCCTCTTGTAGTCTCTGTGTCAGGAAATAAAGCTAATCTTCCCTCAGACAAAGTTGTATTTTTCACTTCTAAATAAATCGGGCGTTCCTCATCACTCCCCGTCAAGAAGAAATCCACTCGACTTTTTTTATCTAGCCCATAAACCACCTCACCCTTAATTAGGCTATAGTCGCCCAATTCTGGAAAAAGGTGTTTCGCCAAAGCTAGCTTTACCACCCGATTGGGTAAAAAAGTATTTATGCCTACCCAAGTCGGCTCATTGTCATGTACCTGAATTAGTTCTAAGGTGTAAGCCAATTTGCGGTTAAGATTATCACTTTTGGAAAGCTGTACAGCACTTTGGGGAGTTGATACTCCAGTCATTGGCCCTGTATTAGGACAGTGTGCTGTCACTATTTCGCCAGAAGTAAGTTGAACGTCAGCAAAAAATCGCTTGTAACGCTTGAGTAAAATACCCGGATACAAAGGTGGGTAACGGTAAAGCCAATCCATCATTATAAAACCTTGTTGCTGCTAGTAAATATACGTCGATTCCTTACCCACCTAACTCTCAACAGTAAATCTTTGCAGCCGCGACTCCACTCTGTGACAGAAATCAAACAACTTTACATATCATAGATTGTCAACTTTTGTAGTTAAATTGACAACATAGTAATAAAAAGTAGCATATACTAAGCATTATAAGCCTCCCATAAAAAATCCGGGAGATTTCAACGTGCAAGGAGGTAAATCCTATGCAAAAATTGGAGACAGCAACGGAATTAGAATATGCTTTTCTGTTTACTCTAAGAAAAGTAAATTCAATCAATCCAGAAGGTTTCAAGCCATTTTTTAGTAATATGCCTATTGATCCTTACATCAAAGGCAACTATCGTTCCAGAAGATTATCTCGGTTCACAGTTTCTGGAAATCAGTTAATCAAATTACCTCATGGCTATCTCTTTCAAAGTAAAGAGTATAATCCATTAGTGGGTGATATAAAAAGAGAGTTCGCAGAATTAGATGATGGACTCATAGAACTTGATATTTTTAGAAATCTAGTCTTAGCATTTAGTGATTCTTGTAAACTTCATCCTGAAGCGGAAATCGGAGTTCATCAAATTAGAACTATTTGTTCGTTAGATAATTTGGGTAATCCAGCACCTGAAGGTATCCATCAAGATGGTACTGATTTTATTGGCATATTTTCAGTAGATAGAGATAATATTCAAGGTGGAGAAACACATCTATATGCTGCCAAAAAAGAAAATCCTGTATTTAGCAAAGTTCTAAATCCGGGAGAACTTTTATTAGTTAACGATCATGATTTTTTCCACTTCACCACTCCCATAAAACCACAGCATGACGCTCAAGGAAGTAGGGATGTTTTTGTACTAACTTCTCCTAGCTTGCTTTCGGAATAATTTTAGTCAAATGTAAATATTTTGCAATCTACGAGATATGGGGAATTGAATGTAGTCATTTCCCCAGCTTTTTTGTTTGGAATTGGAAATAATCTAGCTGAGAGTGGTTTATCTAACTTGATGGCTAAAGTTGCCAAATCAATTAATAAAGCTGCAATTTTTTCTATTGTTATATCACCCGGAATCGGAACTGTATCCAGTCCACAACCACAAACTGCTGAATATAATAATAAATTTGTAATATCATAAGTTTGCTCATTAGCTCTGGTAGCCAGTCCCACATCTTCACAAACTGGAAGCATCAGCCCAGAGTAACCACAGATTTTTACTGATACATTTTTCAGTACACGAGTCAGCATACCAGAAATGCTGAGAGTTCCAGAATGCCCAAACTTACCATTAATCAATTTTTCATAAGCAAAAGCAATACTGTTTTTCTTATCCAAGGATGGGGCTAGAGAGGTATCGATTCCTGCATAAGTAACGGCGAATCTATCAGATATTTTTTCGGAAATAACCGCGACTTGATTTAATTCAGATTCTAAAAGTAATTGCAGGTTTTGCTCTCCTGTTATCATATTGTTAGCTTGTGAAAATGCTTGCATTACCAAGTCACCTAACTCTAAACCTATAGCGAAAGATGTATTGCCTCTATGGTAGGCTGTAGGAAAAAATGGGATACCTGGCTGACAGTTTGCCCATGCACAAAAACGAAAATTACCATAACCATTTTCACTTTCTTGGGAAATACGTTTAATAGCTTTGGCAGATTCCCTAGCATTTTCAAAGTTGATACCAGTTTCCCTATCGCCAATTGTGCTTGAGCAGTAAATAATCGATGTACTTTTGTTGATATCTGGAATAATATCTATGGTTTCAGGTTTGCTGGCATAACCAATATTGAAAAAGCTGATATTCAGACTTTGGCAAAGTTGTTCTAGAGTTTGAATTTCATTGATAATTTCGATTTTTGATAAATCTTTTAGATATTCTTCCCAGGTATTAGTGGCGATTCTAGTTGTTTGTACTTCGTATCCTTGTTTTTCAAAGAGAATCTTTGCTTGCTGATTAAAGTCAGCAGCTTGCTTAATTGTTTCCTGATCTTGTAAAGATTGAAGTGATATACCTGTTGTGATAGTTCTGATTTTCATTGGTATAACTCATTATTGATAAGATTAATCAAAGTTTTAGCCAAGATTTGTACTAAATCTAACTGCAAAACCTGGAGTGTACAATATTCAATTGCATGAATATCGCCAATAAAATTTACGGGGTTTGTTCGTTTTAATTCACTGCAAATCCGAAATGAAGCAAAGCTACGCTGAATACTTAGAATATTAAGAGTGAGTGGATAGGTTAGGCTACGAAGCAAGCTTGCTGGAATTCAACTAACTGAATCAACCAAAGAAATGTTATGAATGACGAATTTTACAATAGAGGATTGGAAAAGGCTAGGCGAAAAGACTACGCCGGAGCAATTGAGGAATTTAGCCATGCCTTACAACTGACACCTTACTTTGCCGAAGCTTACTTGCAAAGGGGTTTAGCATATTATGACTCAGGAGCAATCCTTAAGGCTGTTTCAGATTATACTGAAGCTCTGAAACTTAATCCTGAGAGTGTAGAAGCATATTATTGTCGTGCATTGGCTAGGGTGGCGCTGAAAAATTTACCAGGGGCGCTGGAAGATGTTGAACGCGCTATTCGGCTCAATCTCAATTATGCTGCGGCTTATAATCTGCGGGGAATGGTGCGGCGCAAACAGGGTTATATTCAAGATGCGATCGCTAACTTTAAAAAAGCAGCACAATTATATCTAGAACAACAGGATAAAGAAAACTGTCGCCTGTGTCTGGAACGAATTAAACAGCTACAACCCCAAGAATTACCTGTTGTACAACAATCACGTTCCCCAAATGCGCCAATTTTATCCACCAATGATTATTTCACCCAGTTATTAGAAAAAGCTGAAAAGGGAGATATTCAAGAGGCACTGGCCGATTTAAACTGGGTATTGAAAGCCGATTCACAAGATGCCCAAGCTTACTGCTGTCGTGGGGTTGTGCGTTGTAAGATGGGAAATTATCGAGAAGCGATCGCAGATTTTAATCAAGCATTGCGACTAAATTTTCAAGATGCCATTGTCTATCGCAACCGAGGTAAAGCCCGTTCTATATTGGGAGATCATCAAGGTGCGATCGCGGATCTTAATCAAGCACTCCAAATACAACCACAAGATCCTCTAGTTTATATTGCCAGAGGTAATGCCTATCGTACAACGGGCAACTATCTGGGTGCAATTCAAGATTACACCCAAGCACTGCAAATAAATCCTGATGATGCTCAAGCTTACTACAATCGTGGCATTGCCTTTACTTGTTTAGAAGAAATGCAAAATGCCGTGGAAGATTATCAACGGGCGGCGAGTATTTTTTGTGAACAAGAAGACTGGGGAAATTATCAACAAGTTTTAAGTAGCCTAGAAAAAATCCAGAAATTTAGTCCACAGTCAAAAAAGCAAAAATATAACCTGCTACATCAGCGACTTTTGGGTATGGTTGGGGGATATTGGGAAATTGCCGAAAGATTAATTCAGCAAAAACAGGATTATCATCCTGGAATGTCAGACGAATGGTATTTGCAAAGAGTGATTGATGATTTAGAACGCGATCGCGGTAGATAAAATATGAAGAAGGCAGGAGGAAAACTGGCCTCTGCAATAACTATTTTCATTTATAAATGCCACTAGCTATAAACGCAAATTCACCCGTACAAGTGTACGGGTGAAGATGCGGATTTGCTTATCTGTTACCGCGCTTAACTAACTACCGCTTCAGCTTTTTCCTCTGCTTTTTCCTTCACTAGCACATAAGGCGTTTCTGCACCTTGTGCGAGATATTCAGCTAGCTGACTTTCAATTTGATCGCGCACAATTTGGCGATACTCTAGAAAATGCTCGTTGTGGGCGCAAGCAGAGATGTAATGCTCAATCACTCCAGGGTTACGCTTGAGAATGCTAAACAAATGGTGCCAGAACTTCCAACGGGTTTCCCGTTTGATTCCTTGTCGCCAAATTACAATCAGCAACGCTTTGACAACTATCCACTCTGGCATTTTTGCTGGCGCTTTCCAACTCGGTAAACCCATCATTAAGAAACAACGATAGGTACGATCCAAGTAATTTACTGGGTCGTATAAAGTACAAAATGCTTCAACATATTCTCTAGCAAGTTCTTCTAACGGACGGGTGGGCAAGAAGTTCATCAATGTTGTCTGGTTGATGTTGCCATCTTGATTTTCCCGCAGTCGTCCTTCTTTTTTCAGACGATGCCAAAGTGCGGTGTTAGGTAACGCTTGTAACATGGCAAAGGTAGTAGAGGGAATAGCTGCTTGTTCCGCAAAGCGGACAATGCGATCGCCTGCGCCTGCTTTTTCGCCATCAAAGCCGATAATAAACCCAGCCATTGGGCGCAATCCCGCTTTGATGATGGTTTCCACCGCCTCAGTTAAAGAACTGCGAGTATTTTGAAACTTCTTGGTCATTTGCAAACTATCCTCATCCGGCGTTTCAATTCCCAAAAACACCGCCGAGAAACCAGACTCAACCATCAACTCCAACATTTCAGCGTCTTGTGCCAAGTCAATTGAAGCTTCAGTGTCAAATCGGAAGGGATATTTGTGTTCTGCCATCCAGACTTTTAACTCTTTCAGCAACAATTTTACATTTCGTTTGTTGCCAATAAAGTTGTCATCCACCATGAACACACCCCGCCGCCAACCTAATTCATAGAGGCAATCTAACTCTGCTAAAAGTTGGGCTGGGGTTTTAGTGCGTGGTTTGCGTCCGTAGAGAACAATAATGTCACAAAATTCGCACTGGAAGGGACACCCGCGCGAAAACTGCACCGACATCATGTCATAAGCATTCAATTCCAATAAATCAAAGCGGGGTATTGGCGTGCTTGTGACATCAGGTTTTTCTGTGGCGCGGAAAGTGCCAGATGTATCTCCGCGTTGAACTGCCTCAATAAACATGGGGAGAGTGATTTCCCCTTCATCCAGAATCAGAAAATCTGCGCCAACATTTTCAACTTCGTGAGGTACAGAGGTGGGGTAGGGGCCGCCAACTGCAACTAACTTGCCACGTTTTTTAGCTTCCTGGATTTGTTCAAGTAAATCTTGCTTCTGGACAATCATCGCAGACAGAATTACTATATCTGCCCATGCCCACTCTTCTTCTGTTGCTGCGCGGATGTTGCGATCTACCAGCTTGAATTCCCATTCTTGGGGCAGAATCGCCGCTACTGTGACTAAACCCAGAGGTGGTAATAAAACTTTGCGATCGACTAACTCTAAGATTTTTTCATAAGACCAAAAAGTTTTAGGAAATATTGGATACACTAACAAGATTCGCATGTAGTATCAATCCTCACACTTTGATTGTTATCCCACTCTAACGAAAATAAAGAGTTATTGACTTTTTATTAAAGTTGTTTTATCTTACCACCGATATTTTTTCCTTTAATGGGCGGCTAGCGACTGGAATTATTGCAGCTAATCGGCAAAAAGAAAAGTATGTTAAAGCAGGAATCAGGAGATTTCTGGTTTCTCTAACTACGACCAGGCTACAAACTAAATTCATATCAGTAGGACTTAGGCAGAAGAACTGGCAGCTTGTGTCGGCTGATCTTTGCCAGAAATGACCGTTATCATTAGCAAATAATAGATATTTTCTCAATCAGCACGTTCAACGCCACTAATTTTTAAAACATCACTCATGGTTACACAATAATTTGGCAAGCCAAAACTATTGGGATTTATGAATTTTTCATAAGTGAAATGCCGATAGTTCATGCAAAATCTATCCCAAGCAGCCATTTGAATACGAAACAGAACAATAATCAAATTAGCCAATGCTATAGAGATGGGAATGCGAAAGTAAATCTTTTTCCCCAGATAAGCACAAACTTGTTCTACTGCTTGATTAGCAGTTGACGGTGCTTGACCCAAAACAAGCCGACGTGGTTGATCGTTTTTGGCAGGATGATCGATTAAATATCGCACTACAGTGGCAATATCTTGTGCGTGGATAAAGTGAAAACTGCCATCTGCTTCCAAAAAACGAATCACATTAATATATTTCGTCACTTCTGTAATACCAGATGTTACAGCAGAATAGGGTTTATTCGCATCACCGCCCAATACTATAGTCGGAAAAACTGTGGTAATTTTGGGTGCGATCGCTAATTTTTCTTTTTTCTGTAAGCACTCATATTTGGAACGGATGTAATCTGTCCCAATTTCCCCGGCTTCTTTTAATGGTTGATTGTAGCGATCCAAAACGCTAGCTGTCGAAAAATAAATCACCTGCTGGCAACGTTCTGGATCTAGTAATTCGAGCAATTCTATAGTCTTGATGACATTAATATCAAATGTCTCATCACCACCCCAAGCTGTGGCGGTGAGTACCGCCGTATCAATTGTGGATAGTAAATCGGCAAACTGGCGAATATTTTGCATATCACCTTGTAAAACGTTGATACCTGAACGGGCTTTAGTATCAACTTGCAGTTTGCTTGGGTTTCTAACTAGCAGATACAGTTCGTGATCTGTTTCTTTAATTAAGGCTTCTGTTAAATAATGACCTACACAACCACTTGCACCAGTCACTAAAATCCGTTTCTGGCTCATAGAGAATTTATAAAGCGTTAGGAGTTAAAACTAAAGATTTAAGAATAAAGTTAAAAGTTCCGAATTGCAACTGATAACTCTGGAAATTTTAGATTTTGAATTTTGGATTTTGGATTGAAAGAAAAATCTAAAATCTAAAATCTAAAATCTAAAATTGTATGACTCCTAATTCTTAACTCCTGCAAGATTCAATTCCTTTGCGGTTTCAAAGAAGAAAGCGACATTTTCTTCGGGAGTTTCTGGAAGGACACCGTGACCGAGATTGAGAATATGACCCCAATTACCAGCTTTGCGAACGGTATCGAGAATGCGATCGCGGATAAACTGTTTAGAGCCGAATAGCACGCCTGGGTCAAGATTTCCTTGAACTTTGACTTGCTTACCCAATCTTGCCCGTGCGTCTGCCATATCCACTGCCCAGTCTACACTGACAATATCAGCGCCAGATTGTGCCATTCTTTCCAACACACCCGCACTACCACTAACTAGCAAAATCAATGGTGTATCGGGGTGGGTTTGCTTAATCTGCTGGAAAACTCGCTGCTGATAGGGGAGAGCAAAGGTGTCATAATCTTGAGGACTCAATTGACCCGCCCAAGAATCGAACATTTGCACAACTTGAGCGCCAGAGTCAATTTGGTAGCGGGCATAGATGGCGATCGCATCTGCTAATTTAGTTAACAGTTGATGCAGTATCGTCGGATCTGAGAATGCCATGTTTTTGATGATGGAGTAGGTTTTAGAACCTTTTCCCTCAACTGCATAAGCTGCTAATGTCCACGGCGCACCCACAAAGCCTAACACCGTTGATTTATCGCCTACTTCAGAACGCAACGCTTGTAAAATTGTCTTGATAAATGGTAAAGCTGCTTCTGGTTCTAAGGGATGCAGACGATCAATTTGTTCTTGAGTGCGGAGGGGGGAGTGAATGATTGGCCCTTTACCTTCCGCAATATCCATGTCAATGCCCAAACCAGGTAATGGGGTGACAATATCAGAAAATAAAATTACTCCATCTGGTTGGAAGGCTTTCCACGGTTGCAAGGAAACTTCAATTGCTACATCTGGTATTTCCGAGCGATCGCGAAACGAAGGATACTTCTCTCTTAAGTCTCGATATGCTTTCATATATCGTCCCGCTTGTCGCATCATCCATACAGGGGGACGATCTACTACTTCACCGCGAGCAGCCCGTAAGAGATGAGGAGTTGTTGAAGGAACACCCATTTATCACTTCATCCTAAGTCACAATTTTTATGCCACTGTTTAGCTTATCATTCTAGGATTACGCTTTTTCAACAGGTTGGCAGCAAAAGGCTAATGGTAGGGCAAACGCATCTAAATTGATTGCTCTCGATCGCAACTAAGGTTAAAAAACAACGAAAAAATCAGCATTTCTCGTTTGGTTTAGTTTCCAAGTCTCAAAGCGATGTCTACGATGGAATACACCTAAACCTTTAGCAACAAGCATCGGCTAATAAGATTCTATTTGCAATATAATGCTCTTATTGACATAATGCGGTCACCCTGCACAAACTATTGAACACTCATTGATAGAGCTTCTATTACTAAATATATTTCAATTGTCTAACTAAGTAAAAATAATAAATGTTTTCAAAGTTTTATATATAAATATGAATTTAAATATTAAAAAATAATGAAATTAAAAATACGCTTTTCAGGGATTTTCTCTTTCATGAATGATTTAGGATTGTTATAGTAGTCTTTTATCTTTTAATACTCTAGAAACGATTCGTACTGTATAAAGAATGCCGTGATATCGCCAAGCTGTAAAAAGTAAAAGATGTGTATCGAAGCACAGCCTCGATACACATTATTAAGGATTTTATACGGCTATCCTGATAAATTTATCTTTACATTGTCACTTTACGTTGTGAGCGTTTGAAGAGTGAAGTCATACCACAAGCACCAATTGCTAACACACCTAACATCGCATTAGATTCGGGAACGCTCTTGGCTAGTCTATAGGCATGGTTATCTGTTTCAAAAGCAACACCATTTGAGCGCATCACAACTCGATCAAATGTTTCTCCTGTGTCAGCTACAAGATTGATAAACATATTAGCTTGAGTGCTAGTCCAACTACCATTAGCTATAGCAGTTGGCACATCTGCACCACTAAAAGTCTTTACCAACTGATTACCTTTGTAAATGTCAACAAAGTTGTAATCATCCAATGAACCTGCATAAAAACCGAAGTAATTAACAGCTTCTTTGAAGTTAATATTGACAAAACCACTGTTGCCTGCAACATTAGTATTTTTTGGAGCAATTGTTAGAAATTTGGTGTTATCCCCATAAGGTGAGGCGTATTGACCAGATACGCTACCTTGAACAATGTTACTAGTAATATTAGAGTAAGTAACAAATCCATTAGGATCATTTGCGGTGCCATCGTCAAAGGTGACAGTTTTAGCATCAGCATAGCTAGAGAACGGGCCAGTATTGACTTGCAGAGTTACGGCACTAGCTGGATTTGCACTGACGATCACAGCAGTTGTTCCGAGTAAAGCCAAGGAGATTTTTTGCAGCATTCGAATAATAAACCTTGAAGAACACAAAGATAATTAAGACTGAACTTTTCTTGAAACCTAGCTATATAAAACTAGTTTCATTACTCGAACAACCTAGAAGAAAATCAAGAAGTATTTCTTTCTATATGACTGTTGTCGAGTACAACAAGCTCGAAGATGTAAGTTTATCTTGATGCTTTGTAATACTATTGTGATTTTTTCAACTCGCAAAAGATACGGTATATACACCAAAATTTCTTTAAAGATTAAGTGAAGGGTCTTGTGCAATTTTAGTGAGCAGGACAAACGCATCTAAGATTACCTTGATCGCAACTAAGGTTAAAAGATTATTTATAAAGTAAAAATAAAATTTCTGTAGGGAAGCCACTGCGTTGGGTGATACCGACTTGTACCCCTACGGAGAAGCATTAGCATTCCCACATGGTAGCAACTGGCGTTGTGTTAGGCATATATCTATGACGGGCGACTCTTAACCTTTTAGCAATAAGCTTAATTTAATGAGATTAGCTCACAGTTTATTGAGAATCAACTGCCATTATTGACATAATAGACTCGCTTTTGGAGAGTGGCAAATAATAGAAGATAGGGACTGACGAGTAAGAAATAGGATAAAACAAGAATCAATATTTAACTGAGGAGTGGGCATTAGTCATTCTCCCTGCTTCCCTATCTTCCTAATCTCCCTATTCCCTCGCTACCCTAATTTCTTATGGAAACTGACTCTAATAGTCCCGATCGTGTTGGATCTGCTAAAAACGAGCTTAATTCAGGAAACTTTTTGATTCCGCGATCGCAGCGACAGAGGTTCTTTATTCAGTTTACCTTAATGACCCTGATTGGATGGGTTGTGGGTGGCGTTGCCAGTATCGCCTTAGAAAAAATTATTCTCCAAAGCTCACCGAGTATTGCTCTCCAGGCACAAACATGGAGTATTTTGGTCAGAAGTCTCAGTAACGTTGTATTTGCCGTAATTTTTGCTGCTGACCAAGCCCTGATTGTTTACCGATATTTACCGGGTTTACAATGGCTATTTGCGACTAGCGTCGGTTGGCTGATTGCCAACGGTGTTTCTACAGCCTGGATTAACTACATTTCATCCATAGCCTCATCATCACCTGAAGAAACTTTTATTTTCGGATTCTTATCTGCGATCGCATATATAATTTCGGGTGTTTGGCTAGGGCTTTGCCAATGGCTGGTACTGAGGCGATATACAGCAGGTATTTGGTGGTGGAATTTTTTACCCTCAATTGCTTTCTTATTAATTACTATTTTGGTTTGGTTGCTTTTTCTGGTGCAAAATCTGATTCCAGAAGCAAGCCGTAATTTTATATTGTATTGGAGTGGACAAGGGCTTACGGCAGTCATACTGGGAGCTATACCAGCAATTGGTTTGTGTACATTAAAAAGAAATCCACATCGCTAAACTAGAGTTTCTTCAGGATTTTCATTTGTCATCCCAAATAAGTTCTAAACGTTCTTGTGCTGCCTTGAGTGCTTTTTCGGCAGACTCACCTAGTAATGTCGCCTCAATCGCTCGACCAAGACTGTCAGAAAGACGACTATATCCAGCGATAATTGGTCGAGGAAGTGATACAGATATCTGCTCCATAAACACTTTTAAGACTGGTTTTTTGCTAATAAATTCCTTAAAAGCTTCACTTTGACCAGCTTTCATATTAACTGGTAAAAAACCCGTACCTATACTCCATTCTTCTTGAAACTCTTCACTCAAAACATACTCCAAAAATTTGAGTGCTGCTTTCTCTCTTGCTGGCGTGGTCTTCATTAGATACAATATTCCCGTTGCTGTCACCGTAGCAGGCTCAACACTTGCAGGTATAGGAAACACTTGATAATCAACATTAGACTTCATGATGTAAGTCCAAGGCCCTGTGATTTGCATTGCAACCCGACCCGTGATAAAAGCATCCTCTTCATAACCGCGTTCTGGAGGCGAAAGCATTACTGATCCATCTTTCATGAGGTTTTGCCAGAATTGCAAGGCACTAATAGCTGCCTGATTCGTTAAATTCGGACGGTTATTTGTCACTACCTCGCCGCCAGCACCCAATAAAAAAGGAAACCAACTAAAGACAGTCCATTCTCCCTTTCCTAAAGGCAGCAACATTCCGTACTGTTCAGGTTTATTATCACCATTCCGGTCTATGGTCAATTTTTTGGCGACTTCCCTTAACTCTTCCCAAGTTTTAGGAATTTGCGTAATTCCCGCAGCTTGAAAAAGTTTAGGTCGGTAAAAAATCCCTAAATTGCTCGTGTAAAGTGGAATTGACCAAAGATGACCGTCTAATTTTAATTCCTCCAATAGGTTGGGGCTAATTTCCGACTTCAATGGCAATTTGTCCAGCCATTCTTCTAAAGGTCGAATTGCCCCTAGTTCCATAAACTGACCTGTCAATTGAGGATCGAATGACAGAATATCTGGAGGTGTATTGCCCACAACTGCTGTTAATATCTTTGGCAATTGGGGTTGACCTATGAAGATAGATTCTACTTGGATATCAGTATGAGTTTGATTAAATTTATTTACTAGTTTGTTAAACACATCCCGATTAGCAGGAGGATTTATTGATTGCCATAAACTCAGATTAATTACTCTATCATTATTCTGGAATGTCCCCTGACAACCATATAAGAACATTAAAAATATACTCAGAATAATTCCTACCAGCGAAAACCGCCAAGCAGAATGGGTCGTCTGGCGGAAAGTTTTTTGAATTTGAGATTTAAAAAGAGTAAAGTTCATGCCAAGTAGTTAACAAATTGCATTATCTGAAGAATGAAAAGTAAAATATAAAATCATGAATAATAAAGGATAATTGAAGACTTCATAGATAAATTAATAATGAGACTAAAAACTCCGTATGTAAGTATTTATGTTTATATATTTAATCTATTTTTATATGTGTTGAGTATCTATCAATTTACTCTTTTTAAAATACACCATAGTGTAGGCAATTTGATGAAGGTTAAATTGCTTACCTCTCAAATGTTTAAACTCATGTAAAGCTTTCTGATCCCGATTACCTGTGAGGTTTGTCAGACTTTGCGACTAAGATCCAAATGTGACCAACCTTGATTTTGTGCAGTTTCAGAAATAATTGGTATAATAATTTTTTCAATAACCGTAGTTACTCATCAGCATTATAATTATACCATTAGCGAGAACGCTGTCATAGAGAGTATTTGGGTTCTTTTATCCAAAATATTGAATCTCTAGCTGATGTATGGTAATTTTACACGTAAGAGTTGAGGTCAGTTTTGTAACTAAACTCTGAGGTAAGAGAACTATTAAGCATCGACCTCTATCACAGTATCTGCTTGGTAGCTTACAGAAGAACTATTCATAGACTCTTCTGTATTCAGCTTTTATTTATAAGTGACTTATGACTCTTCATTTATAGACTAGCTGGGCAACTAAGTTGAATAAATAGTTATGCCTAAATAAGGACAGTAGTAAGCATGAACTCCCAAGATAAGGTTTTACAAACCAGCCTGACTGACAATATTGACTATCCTGAATTCTGTTTAAAAGCTAGCTTGGATTCTTCCATATTTAAAGATTTTCGTCGCAATGAAATATACAAGATCGCATTAGAACACGACGACTTTGGTCAAGGCTTAGAGTATCTGGAAGCAACCAAAAATTCTTCCTCTAAGGTATTGAGTAAGATTAATGAATTTCTTAAAAATGATCGGATTGGCAATCCTATAGTTTTTGATTACGAGGGCATTGGTACAATCGCACCACCTACCCTGCGATACATAAAAATTCTGTCAGATTTGGAATCCGAATTTGGCACTCTAGACAACTTAAATATATGTGAAATCGGAGTTGGTTATGGAGGGCTATGCAGGATTGTCAGTAGTTATTTTAAGGTAAAAACCTATACATTGGTTGATCTAAAACCAGTGCTAATGCTAGCTCAAAGATATTTAGATCATTACCCATTAAACACGACGATAGTCTATAAGACAATGAATGAATTACCTAAAGAGAATTATGATCTTGTAATTAGCAATTATGCCTTCACGGAACTGAGGCGAGAAATACAAGATATTTATCTAGAAAAGGTGTTTCTTTCTGCCACTAAAGGTTATATTACATACAATGAAATCAATCCAGAAGATTTTAATTCATATACAAAAGAAGAGTTAATTAAAATCATTCCCACAATCAGAGTCAATAAAGAAGTTGGCATATTAGACCCTGAAGATTGTACTTTAGTCTGGTAAAAAAATACCGGATTTATCCAAATTGAATAAAACCTAGGCAGATATTTAACAGACCAATACATAACTCAAAAATTAAGTGACATCCTTCTAAAAGTATTGGGCTGTTAAATATTATTTAACCCTTCTTAAACCACACCGCAGTGTAGTCAATTCGATGCAAGTTAAAATTCTCCTCTTTCAAACGCTCAAAGTCATGTAAGGCTTTTTGACAACCATCCCAATGGCCGTAGTCATCTACCTGAATCATCCCATTAATAACAACGCTATCATAGAGCGTATTGAAGATATCCATTGTTGATTCATACCAGTCTCCATCAGCGTGCATAAAAGCAATATTTCCTATCTCTGATTTATATTGAGGCAATGTATTAGCAAACAAACCCTTAACAGGTACAACAATATCTTGGACTTTTAACAATTGACAAATCGCTTGTATATTTTCTCCAATTGGAGCTTTTAAAGTGCCAACTCCAAACCCAGTTTCATTTGCAGATATTCCATTATATATATCTATCTCCGTTGGTTCGGGCATTCCTTCAAAAGTATCACAGGCATAAAGTAGACGTGGGCGCAAGCTGTATCGCTTAATTACGGATGCCAAAAGTGCTGCTGCTCCCCCTTTATAACTTCCACATTCAACAAAATTTCCGGGAATATCTTCTATACAAATTTTTTTTGCTAGAGAGTAAAGTGAAAATAAGCGTATTTCGCCCAATAAGGTATAAGGTCGGATAGCAGTAATAATTTCCATAAATTCATTTACTGAATCTGATGATAATTCACTTACATGATAGTTTTGCAAATGCTCCGGTATACTCCAATTAACATTTGGATCTGGCTGATGTTGAACTGGCTCAATATTGCCACGCCAAGCAACTCCCATAATCTGTCTTGTTTGATAAATCATTGTGTTCCACCCTTTTTGCTTTAAGTAATCTAAGCCTTGGGTAACATCGGGAGAATTTAAGTTATTAAATAGAATAAAAGCTTCTGTCTCTGCTAATTGTTCGCAGATAATTACATAATTGAGTGGATTTATAGCTTCATTAGTTCCGTCAATAAAAATCAATGACCACTTGCGTTGTAATTGTTCGGCTAACTCCTCTATTTCTTGTGGAATATTACTACTTACTAGATTAACTGAGTCCAGGATACCTGCACATCGCAAAGAGTTAGTTACACTTTCATGAATATCTTTTCTGGTTAATAGAGCATCAATTACATCTAATTTTACTCCTGCTAATGCCAGATGACAGACAGACCAACCATACCAACAGCCAATAGCTAAAGCTTTTTTATCCCTAAACTTATGAGCAGTATTATAAAGAATATGTGCTTCATCCCGACTGAGAAATCCTACATTTGTTTCTCTTTTATCTACATACAGATTATGAGGAATTTCACGTTTTAGAGAATGCAAATCAGAAGTATTTATATCTTCTACAATCATATTGGGAAAACATTTATCTGGTTTGATAATTTCAAGCCCAACTGAAACATAATCTCCATCTGCTAACAATGTTCTGTCAATAAATTCTATCGTTTCTTTATTCATGATTCATTTTTCCTTAAATATCCTAATTTTTGCAGCAAAATTCGCTGCTAACCCCATACCTATTACTGTGATGCAGTATTAGACATACACAGTTACTGATTGATGGCTTACTAATAATCAAACTTGCTAAAATCGTCAATCATCTGAATATAGTTTTTGATGATATGACTAAAATCAAAATTTTCCCTGACATATTCTACAATTTCTTGGCGAAAAGATTTATTTTTCTCAATTAAATCAATAATTGTGTCACAAACAATTCTTTTATTTTCGGCGGTAGCATTAGTTAATATATCATCTGGCAAAACTTTAATAAACTCTTTGGAGTGTAAGTTAGCACTAGCAGATTCTGAAACAACGACACATAAACCTGCCGCCATTGCTTCTAATACTACAAGCGGTGCAATTTCTCCATTACTAATTAAAACTAAACAATTATAATCTGTGAGATTATTATAAACTTGTTTTAAACTCCAGATACCTAAATATTTTGTCGTGGTTCCTTCTTTAAAATTAGGGTCATCTAAAGGCCCAACAAAATCTAATCCTAACTTACCATCAATCGTTTCTGCTAGCAATCTCTGCTGCTTTCTCGGTTGAATCCAACCCAAACAAATAGCTTTATTATTTCCTTCTTCTTTAAAATTCAACTTTTGAGTATCAATCCCGTTTATTTGCACTGATATATATCCAGAATAGCCTGCTTTAATAAAAATATGTTTTGTTGGATTAGAAAGGGCAATTATCCCAGGTGCATTTAGGTAATGTTGAAATCCCTCTTTAAAATCTTCTTCCCATTTATCTTGTTTAAAAAAATAGCCATTATGACAACTAAAACAATATTTTTGTTCTAGGCTTTTATTGAATTGACTAGCAAATTCATAAGCGTGTAAATGTACAAAATCATAATTTCCATTATTGATTTTATCTATAACTTCATTGACATCTTTGTTATTAAAAATATCTACTTGATGTCCAAGCTTATCTAAAAAATATTTATACTCTTGGATGAGAGTCAAAATAGAACTTGATAAGGGAGGTGCAGGAATATAGCCTCCAGCAACTAAGGCAATCTTCATGAAAATCCCTATTTTTTAGAAACTATTGCTCAAATATACTACATTTTTTATCGATGTTTACAAGTGTTAATAAGTCAAAGCGGTATATATCTATTCTATAATGGAATACGTTGATTTCATTGTGATATAAATTTTATGGTAAACTCTACTGCGCCTTCTTTCTTAAGTAGTTTTTTAGAAAATTCATTTGACTTAAAACATCATCTAGAATATTTTTTAAATTTAGATCCAGAAACCATAGAGACAAAGTTAGCAGCAGGACAAGAGGAAATAAAAAACTTAGGACACAAAGATTTTAATTGGGAAGAAGCAACTGCTTTCTATCGTGAGAAAGTAGGAGAACTTTACTTGTTTGAATTGGGGGCTTGGCATCTATCAAGTTATGCTTATATTGGAGATATGTTGCAGTTGATTGCAGATTATGCCCAAGGAAGAGTGTTAGATTTTGGTGGAGGGATAGGAACTCATACCCTTGGTGCTGCTCTTTGTCCACAAGTTGAGCAAGTTGTTTATTATGATATTAATCCGATTAATTGTGATTTTGTTCAGTATCGAGCAGAGAAAATGGGACTGGGGAAAAAAATAATTTGTAGTCTTGAAATGCCTGCAAAAGAAAAATTTGATACTATTTTGTGTTTTGATGTTTTAGAACATTTGTCAGACCCTAGCCAGCAGTTATTAGAATTTTATCAATCTTTGAATTCTGAGGGTAAAATGATAGCAAATTGGTATTTTTTTAAAGGTTTTAATCAAGAATTTCCTTTTCATTTAGATGAGCCTAAAGTTGTAGAAGCATTTTTCAATACACTTCAGAGCCAATTTTTAGAGGTTTTTCACCCTTACTTAATTACAACTCGCTGCTACCGTAAGCAGAGTTGAATTTAATTACATGTTTTTTGGGTGGAGCCATAGCGAAACCCGCTAAACAAGTTATTTAGCTGAAAAAATGATGTTGATAAAAATAGATTAACGACGGAAATGTACCATAAATTATTATTTATGTCTACTCCAATGGGCCCACTAGGTTCAGGATTGGGAGGCGGAGTAGAGTTGACTTTATCTAATATTGCTACAGAAATGCTGCGGCGAGGACATAAATTAGAAATTGTTGCACCGCAGGGATCTATCAGCAATTCATTACCGATTAGAGAAATTCCCGGTGAACTAATACAGATACCAGCGCAAAATCAGAGTCGTAGCGATCCGATTTTGCTGCATAAAAATTCTGTTTTAGCGAATATGTGGGATTATGCTCGTCAAGTCCAAACTGATTATGATTTGATTGTTAATTTTGCTTATGATTGGTTGCCACTCTATTTAACACCATTTTTTAATTGTCCGATCGCACATCTGATCAGTATGGGTTCTTTGACAGATGTAATGGATGAGATTATTGAACAAGTAGCAATCAACTTTCCTGGTAGTATTGGTGTTCACAGCCAAACACAGGCAGCTACTTTCACATTTGCAGAACGGTGTATTTGTCTGTTAAATGGCATGGATTTATCTATTTATCAATTTTGCCAGGAACCAACTCAGAGCTTGGCGTGGGTAGGTAGGATAGCTCCTGAGAAAGGGCTAGAAGATGCAGTAGCAGCAGCAGAAATAACTGGCATTAAATTGAAAATATTCGGGTTAAAACAGGATATATCTTATTGGGAAAAAATTTGTCAAGAATACCCTAATGCTCCTATAGAATATGTAGGATTTTTACCAACGCTTGAGCTACAAAAGGAGCTAGGTAAATGTCAAGCACTTTTAGTAACTCCTCGTTGGATAGAAGCATTTGGAAATGTAGCAATAGAAGCGCTTGCTTGTGGAGTACCTTTAATTGCTTATCGTCGCGGTGGTTTAACAGAAATTGTCCAGGAAGGAAAAACTGGTTTTTTGGTGGAACCTGATAGTGTTCAAGGTTTAGTAGAAGCTATTAAGCATTTGGATGAAATTGACCGCCAAACTTGTCGCCAGCAAGCAGAAACTCTATATTCTTTAGAAGCTATGGGCGATCGCACTGAAGAGTGGTTTCAAGAAATTCTGAGAAAAAAATTCTGAAAAGCTGATATAGTACTAATCTTGTTCAATTTAGATATTGCCGCTACGACTAACGGGATTTACCAATGCAGCCATCCAACGTTGAAATTAATAAATAATTCTGGAACAATTACGCCAAAACATGGGATAAATCTCAAGTTATTCTAGGTAATCAAAAAGTTATAGATGATGAAAGAGATAATTACGTCAATTATTTAGGTGATGAATGCGCGACAGTATAAGATGCAGTCAATATTGTGACTAAGTATATTACACCGTTTATTTCCCAAGACAGTACAACCTTTTCTTTCTTTTTCAGCAACCCCTACCTATGATGGATTATCTCGGATAAAGTAATCACACTTTGCCAGCCAAGTTTATCAACTGCTTGAAATTCACAAGATAAGTAATGTTATTGGCGCTATCAATTTTGATCCACCCTTTTTCATGAAGCTTTTCCATGATTTTGGTGGTTTCTTCAACACCGATTTCTGTTACCTCTGCTAAATCTTTAAAAGGAATGTTAAAAACTTCTCTTCCTAAGTCTGATTCCTGACCATAACTTTCACCTAAAGTTACTAAGGTATGAGCGAGTTTGACTGCTGGTGGTGAAGACCGCATTTGTAATCGCTGGTTAATTTGCCGCAATCGCCGCACCATCAGTTGCAGCATCCGGTGATGTAACTGTGGGTCTTTAAACAATATTTGAATAAAACGCTCTCTGGAGATACTAAGCAACTTCACGGGTGAAAGGGCAATGACATCGGTTGAGCGTGGAGATTCATCTAAAATTGCCATTTCTCCAAAAAAATCGCCACGACCAAAAATTGCCAAAGCCACTGAATCGTCCCCGACAGTACGCCGGACTTTGACCCAACCAGAAACCACGAAGTAAACGGCATTACCCCAGGCATCTTCCATCACAACGGCTCGCCCCGATGGATATTCATGTTCAATTGCAACGTTGAGCAGCCATTCTAAGGTTTGTGGGTTGGCTGTACTCATCAAGGGGAAAAGTTCACTAAAAACCTCAGTTAGCATGAAATATTTGCAACAAATGGATTCAAGAGCGGGAAACTAACTTTGATACTATAAGTTTGTTTAAACCGTAATCTTACTCAGAGTACGATCGCAAAATTTGTATTTATTTGAGATGAACCTTTAAGGTTGATCGGTCTAAAGTCTCATTACAACATAACAATTATGTACGCGATCGAAATCAGCGCTTTCACTGACAGACCTATAATTTGCTGTCTGTTGGTGGATTGCTATGTATTGCCAGTATTTTGATCTGTTGGTCTAAATTTTTCACTAATTGATTCAGTGTAGCTAAAGCCTCTGATTGCTGAGAGTCAAGGATAGGATTCAACAAAAGCCGTTCTTGTAGTTCATGTAATTTGAAACTTAGTTGCTGAGAAATTCCTAAAGCATCACGTCCCAGACGCATCAATTGTTGTTGCTGATAGAATTTTAATGCTGCTCCCCGCAAGACTTGGAGTGTTGCCTCTTCACCGTAGGTTCCCGGCATAACTCGCAAGCGTAATAACAAGCGGTTTTTTTGATATACATATTCCTTCTCTACCTGTTTTGGTTCTGCAAGCGTGATGAGAGGTAGGGAGGCAAACCGCTTTAATTCATTCAGTACTCCTTGGAAAACATAGAGCGGCAACTTGTCTAATACAGACTGCAATATTCCATTATCACTCCACAGTATCCTGCCTTCGTAAGCTTGTCTTTCTAAATACAGTCGGCCGATTCCCCCACCCAGAATTCGCCCTAGTAATTCCTCTAGTAATTTTTTGGGTGGCAGTGTTGGCAGCAACTCAATGGGAGTAAGTAGTTCAGGAACTTGTGTAGGCAAAATAGGTAGATTGTTTGCTGCTGCAACGGATGTCTCGCCCTCTTGATTCCTTAGAGTTTGAGATGATTGATCTAACTCTGGGATAGGGGGCAAGTCTACACGCTGTCCAGAATGTTGACGCTTTTGTGTCTGAAACGCCATCAATAGGGGGTGCTGATTTGATTCTGAGTCGGCATTTAGGGAGGGAATAGGTTTGTCAGTATTTTGTTGGGGAAAGTTCTCTGTTGACTCATGCACAAGTTTTGCATCTAGTTGAGATGTATTCTTATGGTTGAGGTAGGCTGATAATATTCTGCGGTGAGAGTCGCTTGCGATCGCCTCAATCACCATCGTGCAATTGATATAAGACAAAATGCGACCTACATAATCTAGTGCCTCACTGTCTTGTGGATAAACCATACCTAGCAAGAGGTTTTTGTCTTCTAATCCCAAGGGCAAAATCTGATGGTAGAGGCAAGCTTCAAAGGATAAAAGATTATCAATCAGTTGGAACATTTGCTCGCGTTCCCCTCCTTCCTCCCATCTAGTTTGAGTGGCAGTTAGGATTTGCTGTGCATTTGCTGCGGTATCATTTAGTTCGCCCTCGGAAGACAACATAGGTTTGATTGCGTGGTGTTTATTTATATTTTGCCTCTAATTGAGTAAGTAGTTAATAAAGATACTTTGTTTGATTGTTAAAATTTCAATTATATATACTTAAGTAGACGTAAGTAGAAGATGAATTTTAGATGATAGATTGGGGATAATACTGAGAAGTGGGCATTGGGCATTGGGCAAATAATTAATACTTCTTCTTACCCTAATCCCCTACTTTCCCTACTCCTCCACTTCGCCACTCCCCATTTGCCTTGTCTCCCGCCGCCTGAATTGGCTACTCTTGGGTTCTTAAAGCTTGGGCTGCAAGATAAATTTTTGTCCATTCGCCTAATACTTGATGGGTTTTGAGTTTTAACTGTTGAGCTATTGCTTCTATTGAGTTACCTACTTTCCGTAAATCTAGGATTTGCCGCCCCAGAGGAGTCAATTTTTCATCAAGTTGTTGCCATTGGTTTTGCGTTAACCCTAAATTATGTTCTTGTAAGGAAATTGAGAGCCAGCTGTCTACTAGCTCTGGTTTATTTTTGAGGGCAAAAACACGCACAGCATGGTAACTAATTTTTTCTCGCAGACGGTAGACTTCTTTAGTCTGCTTATCCAGTTTTTGGGCGATCTCTTCTTGGGACTTACCTTGCAGATACAGTCTTAGCCATTCTACTGCGTCTTTTCCGAGATTTTCTTGTAAATAATTTTCAAATTCTTTTTGGACGGACTGACGTAGGGACTGTTGTTCTTCTAGTTGTTGTGTTTCTTGATATTCTGCGATCGCCTGACTATCTACTAAGTTAACTCGATTGTCACTGTCGTCGGTGAGGACTTCTTCTGACACCAGTCTAATCATGTCACGACCCGGCACTTGGGTTAAGCCACCGCGCTGAGTGCGACGCAAGTAATTTACAAACCGATAAGCTAATAGGGGTTGATTGCGTACTGGCCGCAGACAATATTCTTCTACACTGGCAAATAGCAGAGCATCTGCCAATCGCCTATCGCTTGTATATTTGGCAAGATCAGCCATTTGTTGCTGCATGTAGGCATCAGTTTGCAGTAATTCTTGGAGTACTTCTTGCAATACATCCATAACACTGCGCTGGCGATCGCGGCTGAGGGAAACCCAAGTCTGAATCTTATTCCGTAAGGGGCTTGCAAGAAAATAAAATACCAGTCATTCTAGAAGAATAGGAGGCGCGGATCTGCCCGCGTTTGCTCTGAATTTCTAGAATTGGAATCACAGGGTTCATGCTT
>NZ_JACJSF010000103.1 GCF_014698035.1 Desmonostoc muscorum FACHB-395 | reverse complement strand
TAACCAGTCAACTTTTAACTGTCTTTCTTCTGTTGGGGAAATCTTAGATGGTTCTATTGGCGGAATATTGGATGGAAGGGAAAGTGATGAATGTCTTTCTTCTGTTGCGGGAATCTTAGATGGTTCTGTTGGGGGAATATTGGATGGAAGGGAAAGTGATGAAAGTGAATTTCTGTCTACTGCAATCATCGTGGCTGCCTGAGATGGGATTTCTCCCAGCAGTCCCATCAGATATGAAGAGTGAAGTTGAAGGCGGTAAAGACAAGCACGAATGTGTGGTTCTAAATCTACGGGTTGCTCTTCAGCTTGATACGCTAAAGGAAGCCAATAGCTGCTAATAGCAATTATCACCATATCCTTCGCAGGATAAAGAGTATTTCTGGAGTTTAAATACTTAAACAGCATTGCTTCGGGGCTATCAGTCTTAACTCTACTTCGTAAGCGAAACTCAACATCTGAAAACATTGCTAATATTCCTTTAAAACGAGCAAA
Source organism: Desmonostoc muscorum FACHB-395 (assembly GCF_014698035.1). Taxonomy (GTDB): domain Bacteria; phylum Cyanobacteriota; class Cyanobacteriia; order Cyanobacteriales; family Nostocaceae; genus Nostoc; species Nostoc muscorum_A. The sequence goes on along the minus strand of NZ_JACJSF010000103.1, from coordinate 26,077 downwards.
TTGCTAGGACGCACGATGGTTTGAAATAGCTGATGTAGCATTTTGATAACGGAATAATCCGTATACATCCGTGAAACGTAAGCACAACGCATCTTTTTTAATCGGCAGGTTAAAAGCCAAGCGCACATCCTCTTCTAATTCTGCCGCCCATGAAATCTCGGTATAAGTAAATAAGTTTTTCAACTCAGCAACTAAATATTCCGATGTTCCCCCACCAATAATTACTTGCTGAATATCAACAGGAATATTCATACTCAGCCAAATAGATACTTTATTCCAGTATTCTTTCCGAGATAACTCCGCTACTTCAACAATTTGTGCTACTTCCTCAGCTTTAAACTCAGCATTCTTACTCCGAGCCAAGGTGTTAAAGTATCTCGGTTTTAACGCTGAACCTGATAGATGAACAGCCTTTAACAAATCATGTAAGTTCTGTCCTGATGTTCGGCTTTTGATTCTCTCCAGCATCCAGGCTAAACCCAAACCTTCTGTTTTTCCAGTTGATATACCCCGCTCAAAGATTACGGCTGATATATCCCGAAAACCCAGCATCACCACAGCAATGTTCACTTTATTAAAGTCTGTGCCGAGTTTTTTACTTCGTGTCAATACCAGTCCCCCACCCTCCGGCAAACACTGAAAGCTGATCAGATTTACACAAAATTGTTGACCTCGAAAGCTAAAGCTAGACAGTGCCTTGGTTAAACCCATCTCCAATCTTTCCCTGTCTTCCCACTCTCCATAAGGCAGCAGCAGTCCCAACGATAAATCAAGGTTGGACTTCAATCCTTCTCTAATCGCTATTGCCCCCACTGCTGCCAAAGTTTTTGGAATCGCGTTCTCATACTTGAGTTCTAAAAAATTGATTCGCGCTTCAAAATACTTTTGGGCCAAAAACCCAACCGCATAATACTCTCCGTTGTACTCTATCCAAGCCTCATTCTCTGGATTCGGCCGATTAATTTGCCCAGACTCATATAAAGAGAGCGAGTCTCTAGAAATCTTAACTAGCTCTGGCTCCATACACAGCAATTCTGGTTTAGAAGACATCTCCAAGGAAACACGATAAACCATCTTCGTCATTGAAGTTCCTGGATCAAGACTCAACATTAAATCCACAAGAAATTTTCTCCCTGTTTTTGACCCTTTATCAAGAATTATTCCTAAAAGGCTAAAGCGCATATACCGTAATGATTTCAGCATTTGTAAATAAAAATTATGAATCATTACAATTGCACTTTTATTTCACTAATTTGTGCATTTTCTGGAAAATCGCCTAAGTTTCCAATCCTCACCAATCCTCACTAATTCTCATCAATTTATCCCAATTTATCCCAATGTCCCACTCCATAAATTCAAATTTATCGCTGATGTTATTACATATTAAACATCATCTAATAAGCAATTATCATTAGCTTAATAAAACCCAATAGTTCCCGGAAGTTCCCGGAACTTCTCGGAAGTCACCCGTTTTATCCCCATTTTCTCCTACTAATTTGAAACATACTTTAGAGGGCACAAGCCTTGGAATCCATCTTTTTCTGACGCACAGTACGCCATATTTGGCGGAAAGAATGCTCGATTTTTTGCTATATTAAATGACATGAGAGTTTGGGAAATAAAATTTTGTTTTGGTCAAAATCTCACGAAAGTTTTTTCAGTCGTCATCAAGCACCACGAAGTTTGATGACGGGGATTGATTTTGACCTCAATACTTATTGCAAAGGTGATTATCTTGCAATAAGAAAAAATAATCAGAATTTTTTGAAAAGAGTTTGTTGCACCAACAGATGGAATAGAACAAGGATTAACTTTTGTAAACCCCATCCCAGAGGTGAGCCATGCTGACAGCTGCTAACGTTTCTTCAGAGATGGCGGTGAACTACTTCGTCAAAAACTACTACCACCAAGGGAAGTCGCTTTGGAGTGGTCAAGGTGCTTTAAAATTGGGTTTGTCAGGGGCAATCGATGATGAAGAAGCTTTTAAAAATGTGATCTCAGGGCGTTCACCCCAGGGTCGTGAGCAATTAAATGCCAGGGCCTTGAAGCCCGACGAACGCAGAGCCGCATTAGACTGTACATTTTCTGCGCCCAAAAGTGTAAGCTTGATGGCCTTGGTGGGCGGGGATATTCGTTTGATTGATGCTCACCATCAGGCGCTAAAAGAAACTCTGGAGCTAATAGAGCAGCGTTATGCCTATACCAGAGTGACAGATAATAGCGGCAGACATAGAGTTAAGACTGGTAACTTGGTCGTCGCGCAGTTCGATCACATCGAAAGTCGGGATTTAGACCCACATCTGCACACCCATTGTTTGCTGATGAACATGACCCAAACTCCAGATGGTAGGTGGTTAAGTTTGGGTAATAACGAGATATTCGCCAATAAGAAATTCTTGGGGATGGCATACCAAAGCTCTCTGGCGCGTGAGGTGCAGAAGCTTGGCTACGAGATAGAGCTTCGTTTACATGGGCAGTTTGATATAAAAGGCTTTAAATTCGAGGATTTAGAGGCATTTTCTAAGCGGCGACAGCAAATCATCGCCTCATCTGGTGCTAATTCGACTTGGGCCGAACGTGAAAAAATTTGGGATGATACCCGCCAGCGCAAGCAGAAACTACCAGAATCAGAATTAGTTGCATTGTGGAAAGAAGAAGCTGCGGCGTTAGGGATTAGGTTTGTTAAGGCAGGTGAACCAAGGCAGGACATACCAGCCAATGAGAAAAGTTTGGCAGAGGTTTTGGATTTAGCGATCGCACATTGCAGTGAGAGAAATGTCGCTTTTAGACAAGAGGATTTAGAAAAATTCATCCTAGAAGAACGTTTAGCTACGGATGTAAAAGCGATTGCACCCCTGATTAGAGAACATCAGGAGTTAATCGGTTTGCCAGGGTTGACTCACCAATTTACGACGATGACAGCAGTGCGGCGGGAATTGGCGACGATTGACTTGATGCAGCAGGGTCAATGTAAATTTTGCTCCATTTCTGACTCGGAAGTAGTCGAAAACCACTTAGAGAATACTTTACTGAACAAAGGGCAACGGGAAGCGGTAGAATTAGCTGCAACTACATCTGACCAATTCATTGCATGGCAGGGAGTAGCTGGTGCTGGGAAAACTTTTGCTCTTAAAGAACTCAAAGCGATCGCAAGGGATGCCGGCTACACTATTATTGGCTTCGCCCCTAGTTCCTCTGCTGCTAAGGTTTTGAGCGAAGAGTTAAAAATTCAGTCTGAGACTGTTGCTCGATTACTGGTTTCGGAACCACCACCACAGATTGAACCAAATCAAATCTGGATTGTGGACGAAGCGGGTTTACTCAGTGCTAAGGATGCCCATGCACTCCTACAAAGAGCAACCTTACTTAAAGCTAGGGTGATTTTAGTCGGTGACACTCGGCAGTTGTCAGCAGTATCAGCAGGTAATCCCTTCAAATCCTTGCAGCAAGCAGGAATTAAAACCGCACACCTCAATGAATCGTTGCGCCAAAAAGACCCTCAACTAAGATTAGCAGTAGATTTAATTGCTGATGGCAGGATTGAAGCTGGTTTTGAACGACTAGAAGCCAACGGTTCCATACTTTCTATAGATAGTTTTTCCAAAATAGAGCAGATCGCCAATGATTATATAGTAGGGACACCAGAGCAGCGACTCAAAACTCTTGTGTTAGCTGGAACAAATACAGAAAGACTTGCCCTTACCCAAGCGATTCGCTCGAAGCTCTTGGGTGAAGGAACTTTGGGAGAAACTGCAACCATCACCCAATTGCAAACCAAAAATCTGACAAAAGTACAGATGCGGTTTGCCCATAACTTTGAAGTTGGTGATGTGGTCATGCCGACACGGGACTATAAACGTCGGGGGCTGGAGAAAGGCAAACTGTATGAAGTGGTTGGTCGAACTACTGACAAGTTGACCCTAATTGGTGATAATGATCAGGTAATGGATGTAGACACGGCTTTTGAGAAAGCGGTTTACCAGAGTCACCAGATTGAAATTGCCGTGGGCGATCGCCTGCAATGGAAGAAAAACGATCGGCAATTGGGACGACGTAACGGACAGGAGTTTACTGTAACAGGGATCGACCTGAACATAGTCCAGATTAAATATGCTGATGAGCGTACTGAATGCATTAGTTTGGCACAGGCGCAAAACTTAGACTATGCCCTTGTGAGTACAACATATAGTAGTCAGGGGAAAACTGCGGATCGGGTGTTAATTTCGGCAGATTTCACTATTGGACAGGAAAGTTTTTATGTTGCTGCCAGCCGTGCAAGGCATGAATTAAAGATTTACACCGAAGATCCAACACGATTGGTAGAGTTGGCGCAACAGTCGAAAGCCAAAGAGAATGCTTTGGAATTGCTACGAAAACAGGTTCATAATTCAACTCTTCGCCAGCGCCAACTTTCGCCTCAGCTTGCGATAACTATAAATATAAGTGATGAGCTAGTAGCACCTGTACTGAAGTCTGACCCAGTACTGAAAACTCAAACAGTGATTAACACACAAGTACTGAAAACTCCTAAATCAGGAGAAGAGCCAGAAACAAAGCCAATTTGTCAAAAAGAAATGACGACAGAAATACCTGTAGTCAAGCTAAAAGAGATAGAGTTACCACCAACCGTTACAAAACCTCATATCGACAAGCCAGTACTGAAATCTGCTGTCCCCACAGAAGCGTTTTGGACACCACATAAAAGTAAAGATATTCCCAATTTTATTGAACCAAAGCACTGGCAAGAGTTTGCAAATAGCGCCATTCACCCGGACATTGCGGCAAAAAACTTTGAAAGTCTTCAGTTCAACTATGCAGGTGGTGAGCATGAAGCCTGGGAACGGCTCATGGTCAGCGAAAAACTAAATCGAACAAATACAGGACGGCTAACAGATGGTTTTATAAAGGCATATTCGCATCTTGATGCTGGTGGATGGTGGTGTGATGCTGGAGTTGATGCGCGAACATTTGCTAACTTAAAGCCAGGTGAGAAACCGCCGATTAAACGATGGGGATGCTACAAGCCAAATCAACCAAGACCCAAAAAAGATGAGTCTGGGCAAATAATTGAAGGGAAATTCATTAAATATGAGCATCCCCCAAAAGTTGAATTAAGTATCTTTTTGCTAGATGTCCCTGACGATATTGCCGAACGCATTTACTCCAAACACAAGGTGAACCCCAGTGATAGCGACCGTCAGTCAGGATTTTGGTATTGTGTATGGAAATATAATTTACCGTGTGCGATCGCAGAAGGTGCGAAAAAAGCAGCCAGCCTGTTGAGCCAAGGTCACGCTGCCATTGGGCTACCTGGGATTTCGGCGGGATACCGAACTCCCAAAGATGAGTTTGGCAAAAAAATCGGTAAGTCTTATCTTCATGAAGAGTTAGCAGTTTTCGCCACACCTTCTCGAGAAATCAAATTCTGCTTTGACTATGAAACCAAGCCTGAAACGAAGCTCAATATTGAGCGGGATATTTCCGTAACTGGAAGATTGTTGCAGAAGCTTGGAGCTAGGGTCAAGATCGTCAGCTTGCCAGGGCCTTCTAAAGGTGTTGACGATTTCATTGTCGCAAGTGGGCCACTGGCTTACGAAAAATTGAGCCATCAAGCAATGAAGTTAAGGGACTGGCAACAGCACAATCAACACTCAAAAGTTGCTGCAATAGAACCACCCAAACTTCACCTTAAAGAAAGTTCTTTACAACAAACCTCACCAAATCAACCAATAGGACAAACCCATGACAACCAACAACAACCCAACCCAGATACAGTTATTAACCGAGAAGATAGAGGAATTATTAACCTCTCACGAGAAACTGAACAAGAATTTCGAGCAGTTAGAAATCAAGAACTCTCAACTCACCGAAAAAATTCAGAGCTTAGAGGTAGCCCAGCAACAGAGGTTGAGCGACTTCTTACAGCAGTTAGCCGAGACATTGAATGCCAAGAAGTCCTCGAACTTAGAGCCATTAGTGCAAGAATTAACCCAAGCTCTACAGATGATTGGCTTCGAGGTCAACGAGCAACGAACTTCTCAAGACAAGTTAACCCAGAAGATTCAGCAATTATTGACGGCGCAGCAAGTGATGTCAGTTTTGAACAAAATGGAAACGCCAAACGACCAACTACCGAACAACTCCTAAACGCAATTACTGAGGATATTCAACAGTCAGTAGTTGATGATGCCTTGGTTGAAACGTTACCACAATTAACAGAACAACTGTACGGCTATCAGCAGCACCTAAGAGGAGCCAGAACCAGATTAGATCACTTTGGAGCAGTGATTGCTTCAATTGAGCAACAAATTTTATCAAAAAGAACAGTGGATGTAATCTCTGACTTTATTGAACAGTCAGTAGTTGAGTCCACCCTAACAACTTTGTTGCCACAAAGAAGAGAGCAACTCTCTCAAGGCAGTCAGCAATTAGCTCACACAACAGCTATTGCTCAACAGTCAGAACTTTCAAGTTCACAAAAAACTGTTTGGGCAATAGCTGAAAATATTGAATACTTGGCTGTCTCCTCTGCCCTCACTGAAACTTTACCGCAACTAATAGAACAACTCTCTCCCTTGAGACAGCAGCAAAAAGGAGTCAGAAGTAGATTTGACGATTTAGAAGCAGTCATTACTCAAATTGAGCAACGACTTTCATCACAAAGAGCTATAGACGCAATTACTCAAAATGTTGAATACTCGGCTGTCTCCTCTGCCCTCACTGTCACATTACCGCAACTAATAAAACAATTTTCTCCTTTGAGACAGCAGCTAAAAAAAGGTATTGCCACATTCGACAAAATATTTACAGCAATTGAGCCATTATCACAACGCCTTGATTTACAAAAAACTATCGATATAATTGCTGAGGATATTGAACAGTTGGCTGTAGAGTCTGCTTTAAGTGAAACGTTACCACAACTAATAGAGCAACTCTCTCAACATCACCAGCATATCTCAGGAAGAATAACTAAATTCGACGACCTAGAAACAGCAATTTCTCAATTTGAGCAGCACCTTTCAACAAAAAAAACTGTCTTATCAGTTCTTGAAAACATAGAACAGTCATTAGTTGAGTCTGCCCTAGCTGAAACTTTGCCACGGTTAATAGAACAACTTTCTAAAACTTGCCAACAGCAAAAAGCTCTTAAACCCGCATTTGATAAAATATCTACAAGAATTGAGCATGAAATACAATATCTTTCTTCACAAAGGACTGTAGACGCAATTGCTCAAAATATAGAACAGTCATTAGTTGAATCCATTATTACTGAAACGTTACCACAACTAATAGAACAACTTTCTAAAACTTGCCTTTCTCATAAGGGAAGAACCACCTTTGAAGGCTTAGGAGTAGCTATTACTCAAATTGAACAACGGCTTGATTCACAAAAAACTGTAGATCCAATTATTGAAAATATCGAATACTCGGCTGTTGAGTCTGCCCTCATTGAAACTTTACCACAATTAATAGAACAACTCTCTCAATATCACCAGCAGCTAAAAGGAGGAAAAACTAGATTCCACGGCTTAGAAGCAGCTATTACTCAAATTGAACAACAACTTTCATCACAAAGAACTATCTTATCAATTGTTGAAGATATTGAATACTCGGCTGTTGAGTCTACCCTCACCGAAACTTTACCGCAACTAATAAAACAATTCTCTCAATATCACCAGCAGCTAAAAGGAGGAAAAACTAGATTCCACGGCTTAGAAGCAGCTATTACTCAAATTGAACAACGACTTGATTCACAAAGAACTATCTTATCAATTGCTCAAAGTATAGAACAGTCATTAGTTGAGTCCATCATTACTGAAACCTTACCACAACTAATAAAACAATTCTCTCAATATCACCAGCAGCTAAAAGGAGGAAAAACTAGATTCCACGGCTTAGAAGCAGCTATTACTCAAATTGAACAACGACTTGATTCACAAAGAACTATCTTATCAATTGCTCAAAGTATAGAACAGTCATTAGTTGAGTCCATCATTACTGAAACCTTACCACAACTAATAAAACAACTTTCTCAATTCAGCCAGCAGCTAAAAGTAGGAAAAACCACATTCAACCAGTTTCAGCAACTACTGGACAATGAATTCGTAGGGTATTTGACCCAAAAAACTCGAACTTCAGAACACTTAGCTCTTAATGCTATTTCTGACTACGTTGCTCAAGAAACTGTTGCAAGTTATGAGACTGTATCAGCGCTCTCAAAACTGAAAGAATTGCTAGGGGTGAGCCAATCTCAAACTTATACCGAATTTACTACTGCTTTACAAAAGATACTTGACTTGACTGAAAAATGGGGACATCATCAAAATCATTCTCAAGGAAACGTTCAATCCCTCTCAATAGAAGTAGAAACTGAGTTATTAAAAGAGTCAGTTAAATCACACATTAAACAAGTAATTCACGGTTTAGATATTGAAAGATTGGCTGCTTTAGTTATGGAAGTAGGAAAATATGTCAAAGGTGAAAAGGTAACAGGAGCAAAGGTCAGCGAGTTATTTACGAGTGTTACAACTGATGCCAAAGCTTTGACTTTTGAGCAAAAAATGAACATCGTTAGGCAACTCATTAAAGATGAAAAACCATCGATTATGAAAAGATTGGGAATCAACTCGCCATCGCCAAATGACAACGAGGAGCATCTACGGTTCCGGCGCTAACTTATCAGTTTATCAATTATCAGGTATCAGATATTTCCATCAATTCATTGATAGGTTAGTTGTTCACTATTCACTGTTCAATGTTCACTGATTTAACTGGTATTGTTATCCCTATTATCTTCAACTGCTCACCTAAGACAAAATTTACTAGTTTCTGACCGCTCACTAAGATTATTTTATCGGAGCGACGAATCAACTGTTTTGATAACTGTCCAGTTATGCCAGTATGCACGAAGAATCCACCACTAGCTCCTTCTCCTTCGATACAGCACAGGAAATCTTTGATGTGTTCTGGGCTAATGTAATCAGCGTAACGTTTAACCTGGATTACATAGAGCTTTCCTAAAATCAACACGCGACCATCTATCCCGCCGTCACCGGTGTACCGAAAGTTGCGTTGGATTTGCCAGCCCTGTTCAAAGCAACAAGTGAGTACCAATTCTTCAAAAACGTAAGGCGATATCCTGTGTAGCGTAGCGATTACTACTGGCAATTTGGCTAATTGAGTTCTGCTACGAAGCTCAAGTAATACTTGACTAGCGTACTCAATATTATTCAAGTGTTTCTTAAGCTTTTTAGGTAATCTAACCCTTGGTGTTCGCGCTGGGCTTGGTAGTAATTGCTTCTTAAAATTTTTAGCTAAGAAAGCCTTTTGGATTGGTACTGAGCTTTGTCCTACAGGCTTCTTAAAGTTTTTAGCTAAGAGAGTCTTTTGCGTTGGTGCTGGGCTTTGTCGTACAAAATTTTGAGATGAAATGTCAGACGATTTTGTACTCTTAGGTGGTAATGGCGATTGCTTCAAACCTTGCCAGCGATACTTTGACTTTGGCATTGAAGGTGGAAATAATACAAACAGCCAAGCTAGAAAAATTATTCCACCCAGTGCAAACAACAAACCAATGATTAGGATTAGTATCATTTTTACACTCCCCTTTGATCATGGCTTACCTGTGCATATTTCTAAATTGTGATTCTTGTTGAGAATCCTGCTGAATTTGATGATGCATATCAACAACAGATTGAACCTTATCAAGTGCCTGTAACTGTTGGTCACTTACGTTAGGCGATAAAACTCCATCAGTGAGAACAGCCTCGCCGTTTTTGGCACGAACGATTACATTATCGCCAAGGCGTTCAAAATCAAAATTTGTACTTTTAAAACTCTTGGAACCATCAGGGTTATCTTTGCCCAAGATATTCAGCATTGCTTTGACACTCTGTTCAATTGCTTGACCTTTAACATCATCAACAGTAGCCCGTAATTCAGTTCGAGTATTGTCAATAGCTGACTTGACACTCATAAGGCTTTGATCAACCGTGTTTTTAACACTATCTACCTGTGTACGTATCTCTTGAGTTAAGTTACCAGCTTGTTGATTGAGTTGATTTCTTACACTGTCAGTCTGATATTTAACTTCATCCTTGAAGCTAGTAATTTGTTCATTAATTTGAGATTTAAGTGAAGTAATTTCCTTTCTGAGCTTCGTTACTTCGGATGTCAGTACATCTTTAATCCGCTCAAAAACATTCTTGGCAGTTTGTTTTACCTTGTTCTCAACCGTACCCACCCAATTTTGAAGAACCGTATTTTGAACTTGTGGTAAAAACCGTTCATTCACCTGTGACAATGCTTTTTGGGTGTTTTCAATTAACTGTTGCTGCTTCTCCAAGGATTTACTCATTTCGGCAACTTGAGCAGCTAGTTGTGATAAAAATTCGGGTGAAAGCTGTTCTGATTTGATACTATCTACAAGTTTTTGTTGTTCGCTTAGTTTTTTCTGCAATACTTGCACTTGTTTTCCTAAAGCTTCTACACTGTAGATTCGCTCATTACTTACAACTTTATTTTTCTGTGATGCCGGAGCTAAACCTAATTTGTCAGTCAGTACTTCTCCATTTTTAATATGGAATACTTTTTCATTACCAATTTTAATAGAAATTGCACCTTGAGAATTTTTTGGGTCAGACAGAGCTTTTTTTAAGTTCTCTACTATCGTCGGTGTTAATAAGTTTTTAGAGGGTGATTCTCCTAATGTCCCTTGATAAACTTTGCTAGAGCTAGAGTAAATATGAACATCCTTGCTGGGATCTAATCCTTTTTCTTTAGCTTTGGCATGGATGAGTTTGAGGAGAGATTCTAAAATTTCTAGATAATCTCGCTTAATCTCTTTAGCTTCACCATCATCAATCATTATTTTCACCTTTGAGAATTGACTGAATTAACACATCGGGATTAATCACTACTTCTGGTAAAACTATCCCACCGAGTTTATTAAGAACCTGTCTACCTTCAATTTCAATGTAAGCAAATTCTCCATCAATCATCACTGTTATCGATGATGTATTTTTTTCAGCATGAGATGGGACATAATCTTTCAGAACACCATTTAACACAAAAATATTGGCATCATCTGCATCGCCACTATAGACTTCAATACACTCAGGAAGATAGTTAGCATCAAAAGGCAAGTTATCCCAACTATCAGCAGTGTTTAAAATCTCGCTCGGATATTTATCTGCTAGGGCTGCTATATCAGGAGGGAGTTTAGCAATTTGTTTTTTATCATAATCAGAGAACGGGTAAAATTTACTTGGCGACATGAAATTTCTCCAGAGAACAGGGAACAGGGAACAGGGAACAGGGAACAGAATTCATTGTTGTAGCTTTTTAATAAGAGCAATAATCATTCGGCTCTCTTCTCGTAGTAAAAGGATGATTGATTCTATATCAGTTTGGCTACATAGTCCTACTCTCTGAGATAAAATGATGTGTGTTTCTAATTCATTAAGTGAACCTTGGGCAATGTTAAGAAATCTTATATACTCAGCCGTTGATCTTCTTCCATAGCCTTCTGCTATATTAGCTGGAATAGATGCCGCAGACCTTCTGATTTGTTGTACCATTCCATACAACTCTTCTTTAGGAAAAAGTTTGGTCAAAAAATAGCATTTTTCGGCTATGTCTATACCTTTCTGCCAAATTTTTAAGTCTTTAAAATCATTAATTTCTGACATATAAAGCCTTCATTTATTACTAGTTTTTTCTGTTCCCTGTTAAGAGTTCTCTGTTCTGTGTTCCCTTATTACTAATTTTTTCTATTCTCTGTTCCCCGTTCCCTGTTCCCTGTTCCCTGTTCCCTGTTCCCTTTTTCTTGCCTAAATCAGACTCGCATATTCTGATAATTGCTCTTGATTTTCTATCAAAGGTAACAATTTTAATGCCGAGGCTCGGCGAATTTTCATTTCTTCATCTGCTGGAGTTAAGAGAGTAGACTTTTTAGATAAGAACTTTTGAAACTCGTACCAAGCTTTCACACTGTCAGCTTCCGATTGGATTTCATGTTGAGGAATTTTAATTGATTGCAATATTGGCAAACTTATTTGACCACGAGAACGGAAACCTGGACTAATAATTACTGCTTTTCCCGATGGTAAAGTGTTAAATTGATTGACATCAAATAACTTGCGAGTACTGTTTTGGTCAGAATTAGAAATGCTTGCACCACCCTTACCTCCTGATGAGCGAGAACGTTGCTTGTATTTAATTTCCTCTTCACCTAAAAACTTACTAAATCGTTCGGCGGCGACATCATCTTGGGGATTAAAGAATGCTTTGGTCGCACAACCACCAAATATTGCATTAGTTGTGTTTTCACCATAGGATTCAATCAGCATTGATAAGTTTTGCAAGCCCAGCAGAGAGATTAAGCCATCTTCCCGATTCTGATTCAGCCAATCAACCAGTGCTGGTAAATAAAGAGTAGGTAATTCGTCAATCCCTAATACCAAAGGACAAGTACGTTTGTTAGCTACATTCCGGCTCACTAATAGATGCAGAATCGAGACAAGCAAAGGGGCAATTACATCACGCTTCTCTTTGTTCATCCCGAAAATCACCATCTGCCGTCCCTTCAAATCCAGTGGAATATTAGTTTTTCCACAGAATGCTGCTAATGCCGAGGGAACCATGAAACGGCTGAACAATCCGCTAGCTGTACCCACAATACTAGCTGCTGTTTCTGGCGACCCTGCAACAGATACAAACTGTGCAAAAGCCTCTCTAACCATGAAATTCAGATTTTCTGCTTGCTCAATGCGCTTAACTAACTTTGGCAATCCTAGTATCGCTTGGCACATCATGATATCTGGATACTCTGTGCCCTTTGCCAGCATAAAAACGGCTTGGACTAACTGATCTCCAGCATTGGTGAAAAAGCTATTTCCAGAATCTTTATCACCGAGTTGGAAATTGCGATTGAGTGTAATCGCAAGCTGCCGTGCCATTTCTGAGTCTTCATTACTGCGAAGAAAGTCTATAGGGTTGGCAACTGCTGATTCTGCAAAGCCTGGGGCAAGCACAGTAACCTGATAACCGCGTTCTATCGCATACCCTGCAAGTATTGGAGCTTGCCCTTTAGATGGAGAATCAGCTGATTCCTGGGAGGCGTATTTGAAATCATATAAAGCCAGAGGTAAGCCCTGATCAATTACAGAGCGAATCAGGGGATTAATCATTGAAAATGACTTTCCACTCCCTGGGCCACCACAAACTAGGATGCCTCGCTGTGCCTCTGGAAAATAAAGGGTTGTTGAATCTTCAGGGATGCAAGTTCTACGGACACCATTAATAACCTCGCTCGTTATATTCTTGGGAGTTCCCACATACAGCGATACTCGGTTATGCAAGCGTTGCTGGATTTGTTTACACGCCAACTGACGAGCCGCTGTTTTCTCTCTTGTCCCGCCCCACCGCGCTGTCGCTAGCTTGGCAACACCTCCCCTACTATCGATGATTTTGGCGATTACAATCACCGCGCCACAAACGAGTACCCCTAAACCTGCGGGGGATAACAGAGCCGATTCAAGTCCTGCGGGAATAAATTGATTTGGCTTAACAATAGTCTTAGGAGTCCCTGTCATCGTCCCGTCCCCACGATAACTAAATCATTCTCACTCACGGGCAACCAGGGAACTGGGCCAATGAAGTAAGGGGTGCAAGTTTTCTGCTGGAATGGTGGTCGCGCACAGATCCTAAAGAACAAGCCAAAGTCTGCGGTTCCAAGGGATTCATTAACTCCAGTCAGCGCTACCTTGAATCCACTACCATAAACCAACCGCCCCGTGGGTTCCTTGCCCCCATTAACGGCGGCTAGAATTCCATAACCACCCAAAACTAGCTGGGACGAACCAGATGCCCAACGCTTACCATACAAGCTACCTTCAGAACCGACAAAATCGCCCATTTCTAAGTATGAGCATTCCTTGTTCGGAGGACAGGCGACTGTTAAAGTGCGTTCCCCGGAGGGGTTGCCGTAGGCATCGCCTCTGACAACGCTGCCAGATACAAAGTAATTGTTACCTGCCTTTGCATCGCCTTTTTCAGCCGTCCCAAGTACAACCGACGCGATACCCACAACGTCTATCCCAGAGCTAATAGGCTGAGGCATTTTATCAAAGGGCACTTGACTTAATTTAGGAATTTGATTGACATAAGCTTGCTGCCATGCTTTAAACTTTCCTAATTGAGTTTTGTCCAACCCAGGAATTGAATCAAGCGAATATTTGCTTAGGTCAATCTTATCTAGTGTCAGGTTTGCGACTTGAGGATTTGAGGCTATGGACTGAGAAATAGTGCCGCCGCCGCCGCCGTTCTTGGAGAATAGTTCGGCTAATGGGGGAACTTCTGATAGGCTCAGATTGCTTAATTCAGGCATTGCTTTAACTAATGTTTTTGGCGTTTGCCATTGCATTAATCCAAAGTCTTTGAGGGTGGGTTGGGTGGTTGTGTCTGTAGTGGGCAAAGCCACCGTGTCAATGGCCTTTAAGCTCAAGGCAGACATCTTAAAAGCATCATCGGCATCGCCCAGCATCACAACAGAATCTACTTTTTGCCCTGCTGTCCACGAACGCGAGGGATCGTATCCAAAAACTGAAATCAGGTTTTTAGGTATCTTTAAAAATCCAGGCTGCTGAACGGGTGGCAAAGTATCCCATGTGATTTTTGACCAGTCGGGGGCAGCAGTTTTGTAATTCCCTTGGGAATGCTCAATTGTCGGGGTAGTTGTCGGTGTCTCTGCGATTGAGGCGGAAAGTGGAACCAGGGAGACGAAAGCAGTCAGTAGAAAGAGTTTAAACTTCATGATTTTAACAACAGTAAGAGTTAATAACTAGGCTGTTACGGAAAATATCAACAATTCATTTCCCCACCTACAAAAATAGAGAAACTCGTCTAGTTTTTTGCGAAGAAATTTTAACAATTCACTCACAATTGCCCCCATTCAAGTAATTGATAAAAAGTAGTTTTATCGACCTGAGAAAGTGAAATTGCCTCATCTCTTGTCTTGCCACGCCGTAATAGTTTGATAGCATCTTGCACCTTGTTCCATGTGGTAGATCCGGGTTTAACTTGACCTTTGCGCCCAGCTTCTGCTAGCCCAAAAGCGAGAGCATTAGCATCGTTTCTCTGAATCGCACCATTTAGCGTAGTTCCAGGATTGGGGCGCATTAAGGCAACAGGCTGAGGCTTTTGAACTGTTATTGTTTGTGGTGGCGGCGAGGGCTGCGGGAAGTCTGGCGGCGCTGATTGCGGTTTTTCAACTGTTAGCGGTTGCGGCGTTCGCGGACGCGTAATTGGCAATGGGCGCTCCGAATCCGATTTAATCACCAAGCTTGTATAGGCTGGGTTGCCAGTAGCAGGGACTATCTTAAATTGATAAAGATTATCATTGGTAAGTACTGTAATTTGAGTGCTTCCATTGCTACTAGAGGTAACAGGAAACTTGATCGGGTCAATCTGGCGAAGAAAGATTACAGTCGCTTTACCTCCTGCACATTCAGAATCGCCGCCTGATGACTGGCATAAACCACCGTTTGAGGTAAATGCGAAGCGACTTGGATCGCCAATCCAAACTTGCTTGATAGTTTCTCCTGTAGACATCAAATTAATAGTTAGCCCGTAGCCCTTCCACACCTTTAATTCGATAGCGTTGGAGTTTGCATCATTCTCGTAAACCGTTCGGATGGGCATTGCTACCACGCTTGAGGCAGTAGCTATTAAGAAGCTTGTAACAATAGCGAGTTTATTTAACATTTTTCCATTTTTACTGGGAACAGGGAAGATAAATTATTGTTGTAGCTTTTTTATAAGAGCAATAATCATTCGGCGGTCATTATCTCAATCTCATGTTAAAAACCATCAGTTTTCCTGTTCCCTGTTCCCTCATAACGATATTGTTTGATTAACGAATATTTGCACTGGCTTACCAACATCGATCACAAATACTTCTTCTCTACCGCTTAACTGCTGAGAACGGGCGACATTTGAACTTTTGATATTATCGAGAACGCTATTAAATGCACCCTCTCCAAAAGCGGCAGATAGGTCTTTTTGATCGTTGGTAGTGGAGCTAGTAGAGAAGCCATTAGAGTTCGTACTAACTTGAGTTACAGGGCGATTCTGTACTTCGGCAGCTTTGGCGACTCCTGCAACAATAGCAGAGATGAAATTGTTGCCCAGATTACTGCCTCTGCGAGACTCTGCTTTTAAGAAACCACCATTCTTGGCCATTATCAGAACGGCATTTTCTGGGAGTTGCTTTTCTTGCGTATCGCCGTTTATATTGACCAACACTGAAACACCGCGCAGTTTGGCGAAACCCGAACCATTCGACTCTGCTAGTTGAACAACCAGATAAGCGCCCACGGGTAGTACGTCCCTACCATCTGAGGCTTTTAAGGGTTTTGTTAGTTTCACCAAGTAATTCTGGTTGCCAGCGTCACCAGTGCCCCAAGCGATCGGCGTTTCTAGCCTACCCTCTGCGGTGCTGCCAACGAGTACGCGAAGAGCGTTGTAATTAATGCTAGTGTTCTGTCCAACTTGTGTAGCTCCTCCCGTACCTCCTTCAATTCCATTAGTATTGATGGGTTTTTCGTCAAGTGACTCATCGCTTGAACTCCTGAAACTGCCAGCGTTTGCAGCGAGAAGCCATTGCTGAGTGGGGTCTTGGGTGGGGGCGTTGCTTGCAGCCCTTGGGAACGCCAAAGCAGATTGTCTGATCGGCTGGGCAATTTGGGGCTGGGGTCGAGGCTGGGGTTGCGATCCTCTAGCCGTGGGAAAAGTTCTAGGCGTTGGAGGCACGCTTGTAACTGGGTAAGGTCGCTGGATGCGCTGCACTGGTTGCATCGGAGGGGTAACGGGTGCTATTGGGGATGGGGCTAAGGTTGGGCTAGGGGTTGGGGTTGGCAAGCGATCGCGAATCTTCTTTAACTCGTAATTTTGGCTAGTCAGAGCAAGCGCTGTTTTATCCTTGCCCGTCTCATTTTCCGGCTCTGCTAGGGGCGTTTGCTCTTCTGTAGGCGGTTGCACAATGTCCTTAGAAAACTTCAGCATATTCATTGAGTTGCCTAGCATTGCCCCAATGAGCGCCACGAAGATAAAGCAAATTAGGGCAATAACGCCCATTTTTAAGAGTGGAGATTGCGAGACTGTTCGAGCAGTAACAATTTCTTCTGGGGCGGGATTCTGTTCTGCTTGAATTGAATCATTAGCGTGAGAAGTTTTAGCACCGTTCATCGCGGCAAAATCTTGCTCTTCTATCTCAATAGTTGCCTCTGGCAAAGCTGATTGGGTGTTCTTTTTCATAAATCTAAATCTTGGATTTTGTAAATTTCCAGCCCCGCTTTACGAACCCTTGAGGCGGTTTCTTGAACATCGGACGCAAATCTAGGCAGGGCAGCCGTATCAATCGCCCTGACAAATACAGTTTTGTTAAAAGCGATGGGCTTACCAACTAAATTGCTGCCTTGGAAAACAACAATCTCTGCAACCATATCTACTTTCCATTGCCCATCCTTAATGCGAGTCGGCTGACTGATTAGGCTGACTTTTAGGATTGATTGCGTAGACCCATTAAAGACATCGGGTGGCGTAAGATTACTTATCTCCTCAAGGAATGGTGCGCGAAAATCTTCTGACAACGCAAAACCTGAAGCCCATACACTAGTAGTAATCTTGGCTTTTGATGTCGATACACCAGCGTCTAACTTTAATTGTTTGGTGGGGTCTGGATTGTAATCATCGCTTGACTTTGGTAGAGCATTCCAACTTAAAAGTCCGGTCATTGTCTGCCCGACAAAACGTGTAATAGCTTGGGGGGAGCGCTCCTCACTGCCTATAGGAAGAACTCTAATAGATTCGCCATCATGTAGCTCCACAAGGGTGGAAGCTTTAGTTTTAGAAATTGTTGCTATCCGAGCAAAATTGACAATTTCTATGAATAATAAGAGCGTTAATAAAATAGCATTGACTATTAAGAAAATTGGGGTAAAATTTAGCTCTTTTCTCTCTAATAATTTCATCTTCGTAACCCCACGGAGAATTTAACCCCACTGGTAAACGCTGAGAATACAGCCATTCCGCCACCAGTGCCTATGGCTACCGCGAGTAATGGCGAAAAGATGGCTTGTAAAAGTTGCAATAATAAAGGATTGCTAGAAGGCTTGGAGACTATTGCGCTGGCAATAATGCCTACTGTTATGGAGTAGGAAATGAGAACTAATGTTAGTCCTAACCAGCCAGCCAACCAAGCATAGATAGGTTTGCTTTGGAAAGGTAGTAAAGATAAAACTAGGAAGATTGGGGCGGCGAATGCAATCATTAAGAATGACAGTTGGACGATATATTGAAAAGCTGCTGATAGTCCACTGAGAATTACGTAAACAAAGCCTTGAACTGCACTATTGATTAGTTCGCCAGTAAGGTCTAAGGGGTTCCAACTTCCTCCCCCAGATCCCGCGCCAGTCTTTTCTCTAGCTTTCTGCGCGTCTTTTCGTGTATTCTCCACAGCTTTTTTAATGCAAGCTTGCTTCTGGCTTAATTCTTCACCTTCCTTCTTCTCTTCACTTAGTTTTTCGCAACTAGATAAGGCTATCTGTGCCGCTAAAACAAAGCTCTGATCAGCATTAACATTCCGTATGGCATCTCTCAAATTGACCCCATTTCTGGTAATATTTAAAATGCTCCTATTTAGTCCGGTCGATACGTTTTTTAATGCGACTGTTGTATTGGCGAGAAGGAACCCATTATTACTAAGCATTACAATTACTACTAATGGCAAAACCATCTCAGAGATAAAATCAAAACCAAACCCTTCTTCTGCAAACTTCCTGTACCAGCCGAATGAGGCAAAGCCAATCATCACAACAGCCGTGAGAGTAGAAACAGCGACAACAGCCGTATAAATTGGGCTTGTTCCAGATGCTAATTCCAACCAATCATTCTCAAACGATTTATAGATTAGGTCTGCACCTTCGATAGCGCCTTCGACTATTTCACCTGAGTTTGTAGTACCCGTATTTTCCCCAGCTTGCTGTCCTGTAGTTTGAGCAAAAAGAATAGTTAAGAGCGCTATCATCTCAGTTACCGTAACGTTATGTTGACTTGATTATTGATTCTTCCAGAAGGAATCGTTAGCGGCGGCAGATTGAATGATTTGCCGAGTAGCGGCATTAGATTCCTGATCCTTCGCCGCCGCTTGCTCATCCATGCGGCTAGAAATATCAGCAAGATTGATATTTGTAACAGCCAAGGAACGAGATTGTTTTTGCGCTTCTGCATGGATAGATTTGGCAATTACAACACTTTGTAAGTTTTGAATAGCGACCTTTTTGAGAATGTCTTGGGTAATGACATCATCCTGCGCGGCAGCAGCATTTTCGCTTGATTGGGCAGTAGCATCATTAGTTATTGCTGCCTCTTGCGATTGCACTCGTTGACCCTCAACTCCTAGTACTGATTCTGACTGACCGCGTGTATATTGCTGGTTCCAATCCTTAATAGCATTGTCGGCTTGAATGCGAGGGTCTAATATCAGCAACGCGCCTTCTTGTTTCTGAATCACTTTCTCGATATTCTTGCCAGCTTTTAGGGGATCGGGAATACCCAAATCACCAACACTAGATTCAATTGCCTGATTTAATTCAGCTTCTAACTTGCCCAAACTTTTAGTAAATTCTTTCTGATAATTACTAATGTAAGTCTGCAAGCTGCTATAGATTTGTTGGAATTGAGTTAAGAAAGATTGGTTTTGACTAGCTTGAGCATTGGCAGGGAGGCTAGAAAAGGATATCAAAATTGCTGCGCCTGAGATCGCGATCAATGGGTTGGTATTCAAGATACAAGTCCTCCAGGTCTACTACAAAGGGTTTTTTAGTACAGAGAGATTTTACAGTGGCCTGTTTTTTTGGTAAATCAAAAGAAACAACATCAGCCATTAATGTTTTAGGTGATTCTTCCTTATTTAATAAACTGGTAAAGAACGGATCATCGATAGGGTTAGCATTAGGCGGAAGGGTAGAAGCAGGGGATCGAAAAAGCATAACGTAATGTCCTGGGCTGGCGGATTCAGAGCCAATCCCCGGTTGCCTTAGCTCACGTAGTCGTTTATTTTGATACTTCAATGCCCTCAAACTAGGACTGTTTTTAACTGCGTTTTCGCCCAATTCCAAATACACGCCGCAGTCGTTCTTCGCATGAATAATAAATTTTGCGTATTGAGCTTGGTTGTATTGCCAAACCTGAAAACCTCCTATTGACACGACACCTGCTAGTATTGCCAGCAACAGCTTATTTTCAATGACTGATGACAGAACCTTCATAATGGTTTTCCCTGTTTGATACACTCGACATAATATTTAGAAAATTCTGCCACCCAGGTGAACTTGTCACTGTGAATTTTCTTGAATTTATCTCGCGTGGCTTGTTCTTCTCTGCTATTAGCGACCAACGCCAGCAGGGGATACGAGGGATAATAGCGACAGCGCACATACTTGTTGTTGTAGTCGAGCAACCACAACGTATATAGCTGCTGAATATTAGGGACAAAGCTTTCGTTTTTATCGATAATTTCTCTAGGGATGCCCAGCAACTCAGAGAAACTATTAGCCGCGCCTGGGACAATCCGCCCAATCAACCGCAATGGCATATTTTGTAATATTTGTTCTCCCGCCTCCGATTTAGCAATAGAAATGACATCCTGTGCCGCCAGAAACACCCGACAGCCTTGCTTTCGAGCCGTAGCGCATTTCCGACCCGCAAGCCGCGACAATGCGGAAAATCCTAGCAATACGCTAGCCTCATCCATGAAAAATACACTATTGGGCGAGGAGAGGGATTGACGGGATGCGGCGATATATGCACTCATCCCGAACACTTCTGCATCCTTGCCTGATTGCAGATTAGTCAGTGCAAAGGTAATTAACTGGCTATCAGCCTGGAAGGTTGAAGGCTTGCAGATAGCGCTACCAATGCTACTAGCCTGCCAGTACTGTAACCGCAAGCGGATGTAATTTAACGCTTTTTCTACATTGTCGTCCTGATAGCCTAAATAAATGTACGCAAGCGAGAAGAATTTCTCCATATCTGCCAATGTCGGCGTATTCGCCCACTCTGGGGTGTTTATCCCTGCTTTTCGCGCTAATTCAAATCGCTCCTTGATGTCAGCATCTTCGTAAAAGGCTTTTGTACCCAAAGGGATTACAGATTCAATAGTTTGTGATAGCAACCCATCAAACTTTTGCGTTCCTAAAACTAATTGAAGCACGATTAAATTAATATCGTTTCGATGGGCTTTTGTTCTTTCCTCCCACTGCGACTCAGGAATCTTTGATAGGTCTAGCGGCTGTACAAGATTATTTGATTCCTTTGAAATATCAAAGTAGAATCCATTAAAGTAGGGTGTGAAGTCTCCAAAAGTTCCTGAACCATCATCATTTGGCAGGTCAATCATTAATACTGACATTCCCAACGCCAAGCATTGATAAATAATAGAGGCAATTATTACCGATTTCCCACTCCCGGTAGTGCCGATTACCATCATGTTTTTCGGCTTTGATAGGTCAATGTGAACCGACGATTGACCCTCATCAGCTACTAATTCAAAGCCTTGTTTATCACCGTGCGCTGTTTGAACGACTGGCGTTAAACCAATCACCTCGCTAGCAAAAAATGTAGCGCGTCTGTTGAAAGGAAAAGTCAGCTGTGGTCGCTGCCTTAACAGCAAAGTATCAAGCCAGATTGACCATGTATATTGCATTTCCCTAATCAACTCAGCCGGCTGATTGATATAGCCGGAAATCATCCTGCAAGCGTCGTCGATTTCTTCTGGAGAGTTACGATAAACAAGGATTATGACAGCTACATTTTCCGGGACATCACCCGTGTAAAGCTGCTTCTGAGCATCGACTGACCGCTCCGTATTAATTTGCGCTCCTACGTCAATAGTCTTTTTGCTGGCGATCGCCTCGGCATTTATTGACCGCCTCGTAATCAATTGTTGGGTAAGCCTAATCATTTTTTGATCGGCTGGGCTAATCTCTGTTATTATCTCAACATCATAAATAACCTCGCGTGAGAATACGTCCCATAAAAAGCGTATTTGCTGATAGGTTGAAGCAAACACCTCTGGTTTTTGGGCAAGCGTCATTACGCCGATATACTTCTTTTTGTCAGTACTCTGGTGGGGCAAACATACCCAGCGTCTGTCCGCGTAGGGTATACCGTTATTCAAAAGTACGGATGTCGCGTGCAATTGGTCGTTATACCGCGATGGGTTGGGCGTGGCTTCGTTAATCTCCTCCTTTAATTCACCAGTATCATAAACCAAGGTATGGGGCACTTTTACAGCCTTCGCACCCATTCTAGAAATTAGGTCGCCCCACAATTGCTTGTCTGATTTGGGCGAGGGAAATAAACCCATTTCCGATAGTATTTGTTGATGGCGCAAAGAGACAATTATCGCTTTTTCAAGAACTTGAATTAAGTTTTGAACAGTGAGTTCGGTCGCGCCTGTTGGGGTGAATTTGCGCTGTAAAAAGTTCGCCAGCTTAACTATTGCTCTATCTACCGCGTCACCACCTTCCGTTCCTCCTGGGCGGACAGTAAAAGTCGTGTAAATACTGAGCTTGATATCCTTGCGCTGATGGTTACGTGTGAGTTCCTGCATTCGGGCAACTTGCCCCCAATCAAGAAACTCACTCTCAGGAGATACAGGGCTATCTAGTCTCTGGCGATAGCTTTCAATCACTTTGTCTTCATCACAAAACGAAGACCAACGAAAGGTGAATTTCTCACCCTCGGAGAACTCTTTACAGCCGTTCTCAAAAGCCTTGACCATCGCCTCTAGTCTCTCTGATGAATTAAACAGTGGGTGAAAGCCAGTGCATTCATATCCGAATACTAATTGCAGCGTGTTGTTAGTGTCGCTTACTTGTTTTTTACTCAACAAGTAAGCTCCAATTTGATAGTTACCCTTTTTCAATTTCACTAAAGTTGCTAGGTCTAGAAAGTCTTCAAAGGGTACTATTTTTTGATTACGAATGCTGCTTTTTACCATAGTTTAGGCATCCCCTTTGAACCCGCCCTTTTTTTGTTTTGGGGCGAAGAATATCTGACATAGCCACGAGTGAAAACTGGAACGCTTGGGAACACTCTTGACCAGAATAAGTAAGGACGTTTGCCAGATAAAACTATCACCGTAGCACTCAACCAAACACCAGCCAGCAGTCCCCAAACTATTCCTGCCCCAAACATAATCGCTATGATGAAGCCCATGCCAAACATAAATAAGGCGACTGCAAATTGAAATCCAGTGAAAATACCGATTGAGGCATTTTGTCCGAGTGATTGGTTTACGCGCTTGAGGGATTTGTTGTACTCGCTCATAAATTAGCAAGCGGCTGTAACGCCGTTAAATAAGATACTTTGAGCAATCCAAAGCACCAGGATTATGAAAAACACGCCTACAGGCTGTTGAACCATCTGCGTTACTTCCTGTCCTTCACCAATGCCGTTGGCAACCTTAAGCCCAGAAGCCACAAAGTATACAAACAAAAGCACTGTGATGGTTGCATTTATAACTGCCGGAAGTGCTTTAATGGCAGTACTAGCTGCCGCCGCACCACCCCCACCAATACCTCCAGCGCCGCCGAACATACAAGTCATTGCCACCTGAGCCGAATCGAACAAGCCCCACCCATAAGAGGGCATTGACTGCATGACAATGATTGTCGCTGTACCCGCAGCGTAAATGTGATGCTGATACTTGCGCCCAATCGCCGCGAACGCCTTAGCAAGAACTTGAGATTGTGTTCTTCGCACAGAATTATTAGATACCAAGGCAATTACTCCTTTTTTCATTGTTCTAGGAAAAATCTAAAAATCACCAACCCCCGTTGGGGTAGGGTGTGGGGTGTGGGAAGAAATAGCCCCAACAACCTTTTGTGTTTAACAAACTTTGGGGGTTTAAGTCCCCCTGCCTAATGACGGCAGCGCGTTTTGATGCCTCAGCTAAATCCACGTCACAAAACGTAATTGCGAATTGCGAATTGCGAATTGCGAATTGCGAATTGCGAATTGCGAATTGCGAATTGCGAATTGCGAATTGCGAATTGGTTTAAGTCCTGCATTTTAAGGCAATTGTATTGGTCGGGGTTTCAGAGTTACGTCCAATGCCGTCCTCACTACACCCCACACCCTACCCCCTTTTTCTTGACCTTATTACCAAAGTTAAAAGTAACAAAAAATCTACTTCCAGCTTCCTACTTCTGACTTACTTAATGCTCGTTGTTGAAATTCAATTTCTATGTCAGCTAAAGTATGTTCCCTAGCTAGTGAGCGAATTTCCTGAAGTCCTGTAATGTGACACTCGTATAGCTTTGCATAGCCATCTAGACCACCTGTTTTTTTGTTGGTGAATTTCTGGAACTCTGGCAAGTACTTCCGAGCTATGTTCAAATATGCTTGTAGTTGTCTTGCAGAAACCTTTGGCTTTAACATCGCCGCAACTTCTGGTCTTGTTAGTTCTTCATTTTGCCAAGCATTCCTCCCTATCCCCATGACTCTGAGAACTTCTTGGAACTTCTAACTACATATAAAAATACCCGCCTTTTTTGTGGCGGGGAAGGGGACATTTTACCCAGTTAGGAAATATTTATAGGTAAAAAGCAACTATTTTTTTACCTTCGCGTTCCCACTTCTCATTCAAAAGCCAGCAAGTTATATGAACAACCTTCATTGGATTTCGATGCTTTTTTCCACACCTGAACCAGCTTCGGACGGTATCGTAACTTTCGTATCCTAATACGAATGCCATCTCTTGATAAGTTAATTTCCACTTCTTCTTAAACTCTATTGGGTGCATAGTATTTATTTGATACTTGCATAAGGAACTTATTTAATATTTATAACATAATTAATTAGTCAAATCTTTATAATTTTGTGTCAGAGGATAAATAATCTTCTTATATTTATTTATCTTAATATCTTGATAAAAGATATTAGCTATTATCGGATTTATCCAATTTATCTATAATAGAGATGCTTTCTTTTAACCAATCAACTTTATGTCCAACACAGATACTAATTTTCCTCAACTCTTTCAACCCAAAAGTCAAGTTAATGAAGATAACGAAAATCCCACCCTATTAGCCAATCGCCTAACTCCCACTGATGACCAAATCAAAGACTGGCTACAGTCACCACAAATCAAACAGTGGCTTACAAAGCTACTAATGGGCATACCGAATAATCTCAAGACAGAAGCGATAAATACCATAATCAAGAATGTTATACAAAACCCAGACAAAGACTCTCAAGTACAGTTCGGTAGTTCAACTATTGGAGTTGATGTTTTGCGCTGGCAGCTTTGGGCATCCTATAAATTACCTTACGCCAGTGGAATCAAAACTCCTGATTGCCTCTATACTTTGAAAAAACATTTGGATGTTTCCAACCAACTTCCCGGATGACATAATTCCGTATTTTCGTTAAATTCCCACACAATACCCGATCTATTCTTGCCAAAAGCGTCATGCTTAACTATCCATTCTTACCAAAACCATTATGCTTAACTGCCATTAACTTAGCAGATGACTAAATCTTGTATTGAAGCCAAATTTGATGACCTTAATAGAAACATTTCTTTACATCCCTTTTAGGCTCTAGCCGAATGGCACTAAGAAAACCTGAAACCTTTGTCTGAGGGAGGTGTGGGAGGATGGGGAGGTGTGGGAGGTGTGGGAGGTGTGGGAGGATGAGGAAGAAGTCTTACCCCCCACACTCCCCCCTCTCCCCACACTCCCCACACTCAAAAGCCAGTGAAATCAAGGGTTTGCGCTTATCTTAGTGCCATTCGGCTCTAGCCCATGAACAGCTTTCATCGCACAAGGAGATTCTTTAGAGTTCGTAAGCCAATTGGATTTTCGATTTGAGACGATGAGTTAGCTTTAGAGCTACCCTTATAGAAGAACAGAATCTCTCAATTACTCTTTGACTCATGACGAGGCTCCTTCAAGTCGAAAAATTTCCGATTCTGATGTTGCCGGAAATCGAGGCGTATTTAGAAAGT
>NZ_JACJSF010000102.1 GCF_014698035.1 Desmonostoc muscorum FACHB-395 | reverse complement strand
ACCTTTATCCTACTGGTATTGAAGTTAGCCCTGAAGATTTGAATGCAATTGCAATTGAACGGCACGCTTTTCATGGTGAGTGGAACTATCAGATCAAACCAAGAACAGTCAACTAATTGTTCAACTTATTTTTTCCTGACTCCCGAGAGGTTCTTCAGGAGCAGCAGCAGTTGATTGACCTTTGGGTGCGGAAACAGCAGCAGGCCAGCGCAGATATTACACTGTGTTGTTTCGAGAAGATGGGGGATTTCTGCCACAGGCATATCGTTGAGCAGGAGGTGGTTGAGCGTTCGTCTTTGACGTTGCCGGAGGCATCGCTTCCTCAGATGTGGGGTGGAGAGGTTGGGCTAGTGACTGACCAAATGTCCACAAATAGGACACAAAATGATTCTAAACTTGCACAATTAAGTAATGGTATCGGTCAGCCCAATACTTTAATTACTACTGGTATATTTATTGAAAAATCTTACACTCGTACTGCTACTGGTTAATCATATCACAAACCAGCAGTAACAACGGTACAGCGACCCAAACCACTGTCCTTTCAAGGGAACAGCCTACAGTTAAATCCTTGGGTACTGACAATGGCAGTACCCTTCACCAGTCAAATCCACTACTAAACACCAGACCATTCCCGAACTGATTGGTGGGGTCAAGAGCTACGACGATCTGACTCCCGACTGGGAGAACGTTGAGGCGATCGCAGATGTAATGATCGGAACTCTAGTGCAAGTCTACAATCTCGTCCCCCGGTAATGGCAACCTGGAGTAGACTTGTCCGAAATATTAACTTAGGAAAAGAAAAATGGTAAAACGTTAAATTGAGTGTCTACTATTTTTCATAATTAGTTATGGTTCTTGATTATATCGAGAAATATCCACACCGGACAAAACAAATTTTAGGGATTAGTTACGAACAACTGCATTCACTGTTAAGATGTGGCGAAAAGCGACACCAAGAAATTAAAGTAAAACAAGAGAGTAAAAAAATTAGAATCAATGCGTCTGGAGGAGGTCGCCCAACCAAGTTGTCAATAAGTGAGCAAATCTGTTTATGCTTATTTTATTTAAGACAGATGCCGACATTTCAAGTATTAGGAATGTTGTTTGGGGTTTCCAAAACGGAAGCCAATGATACATTTCACGACTGGATACCAATTCTGAGAGATATCTTACCCTCCAGTTTATTAGAACAAGTCTCAAATAATGAGAGCGATTTACTATTTGTTCAAGAAGTGTTAACTAATTTTCGGCTATTGGTCGATAGCCTGGAACAGCCAATATATAGACATTCTGACCAAAAAGAACAACAAAAATATTTTTCTGGTAAGAAAAGACAACATACTTTGAAAAGCCAAATGATTGGGATGCCCGAAGGAAAAGATATTGTTGAGGTAGAAGTAGGTCTTCCTGGGCCAACAGCAGATATAAAATTGTTTCGTCAATCTCAAGAAAAATTTGATAAATCTCAACCTTTTTCAGGTGATAAAGGATTTCAAGGCGGCGAAAACATTACTACGCCTCATAAAAGAAAACCGAAACAAAAACTGACTCAACAGCAAAAAGATGAAAACAAGGCTTTGTCCAGTAATCGGATATTTATTGAGCATTTAATCCGCTTGCTCAAAATATTTCGGATTGCCTCACAGAGGTTTCGGTTAAATCTTGAGACTTATGAGCAGATTATCTTAACAGTTTGCGGGTTAGTTAGGTTAAGAATTGGTAGCTTAGTTCTCCCAACTTAGCTAGTAGCAAAAATTATAAACTTTTATAAATTAGGAGTTGATTTTATGCCTCTCAACTATCACTAACTATTTCAAACCCTTATGGCTCCGTTTTTACGAAGATATCAAAGTTTTGCCCCAAAGCTTTGAACAGTCTGGCTTTGGAGTTTTCGGACAAGTCTAGTAGGTTACACCCCTAAATCTCTTCCATCCATAGTTTACTAGTGCTTGTGTGTACACCGTGCCTTTTTAAGGAGGATCTAAAACTTTTTACCCCTCATTTTTCAGAAATTGAGGATAATACTGTTGAAGGTTCATTAAGATCCGTCTAACTCACACCTGCTCATGAACGAAC
This sequence comes from Desmonostoc muscorum FACHB-395, assembly GCF_014698035.1. Lineage (GTDB taxonomy): Bacteria > Cyanobacteriota > Cyanobacteriia > Cyanobacteriales > Nostocaceae > Nostoc > Nostoc muscorum_A. The sequence continues at coordinate 24,678 of NZ_JACJSF010000102.1, read as the reverse complement.
AGCGTTTACACGCTTGTAATCAGCTAATTCAAACCCTGCTAGATTGCCCTAGCGGAGAAGAACTACAGATATTAGCAGCGAATACAGAATTACTAGATGCTGACTTTGTGCAGGTTGTTGTAGCAGCAGCAGAGCATTTTGCCCAGCAGGAAGAGGAAAATACTGCCGAGTGGTTGAGAAAATTAGCAACATATCTCGCTACCCTAGAAACTACCCCCATCACCCAAGAAGATATAGACATTTACGAGCAATTTTTAATAGAAATACTGCAAGCAACAGCAAAAAATAAGGGCGATACTCAAGTAATTTACCCCTTACTGGCAGCAAATACAGATAAACTCAATCATATTTTTACCAAATTATTGCGTCTTTGGGCAACAAATACCTTAGCAGAAGTGGAACCAGATGCAGCAGCAGACATAGCCGCAGACATTGCTAGTTTTAGTAATCTGATTCAGCAGTTCCCCTTGGGTAGCAAAGCCAACAATATGGAAATTGCGATCGCTGGCTACGAAATTGCCCTAACTGTTTACACCCGCAGCACCTTTCCTTTTGATTGGGCAATGGCGCAATTTAATCTGGGAGAGGCTTACCGTAACAGAATTTTAGGAGAACGAGCCGATAATATTGAAAGTGCGATCACTGCTTATTCTGCTGCACAGGAAGTATATACCCAAAGTGCTTTTCCTCAATATTGGGCAGGTACGCAAAATAATCTGGGGATTGCTTACGGTGACAGAATTTTAGGAAACCGAGCCGAGAATATTGAAAAAGCGATCGCAGCTTACTCTGCGGCACTGTCAGTTTATACCCAAACCGCCTTTCCTGAAAATTGGGCAATAACGCAAAATAATCTGGGAAGTGCTTACGGTAACAGAATATTAGAAGAGAAAGCCAAGAATATTGAAAGTGCGATCGCTGCTTTTATATCTGCGCTCGAAGTAAGAACCCGCAGCACCTTTCCTGTAGATTGGGCAATGACCCAAAATAATCTGGGTAATGCTTACCGTGACAGAATATTAGGAAATAGAGCCAAGAATATTGAAAGTGCGATCGCAGCTTACTCTGCGGCACTGTCAGTTTATACCCAAACCGCCTTTCCTGTAGGTTGGGCAATGACCCAAAATAATTTGGGAGTTGCCTATAGTAAGAGAATATTAGGAGAAGCAGCCGAGAATATTGAAAGTGCGATCGCCGCTTACTCTGCGGCATTGTCAGTCTATACCCGCAGCGCCTTTCCTGTAGATTGGGCAGGTACGCAAAATAATCTGGGGGTTGCTTACATTGACAGAATATTAGTAAACAGAGCCGAGAATATTGAAAGTGCGATCACTGCTTTTAGAGCTGCACTTGAAGTAAGAACCCGCAGCGCCTTTCCTGTAGATTGGGCAGGTACGCAAAATAATCTGGGGGTTGCTTACATTAACAGAATATTAGTAAACAGAGCTGAGAATGTTGAAAGTGCGATCACTGCTTTTAGAGCTGCACTTGAAGTAAGAACCCGCAGCGCTTTTCCCCAAGACCATGCACAAACTTTGTTAAATCTTGGCAAGTTATACCAAGACGAAAAACAGTTTGACTCAGCTTATAACATCTTTGTTGTGGCAATAGAAACAGTGAAAGATTTGCGGGGTGAAATTGTTTCTAGCGAAGAAGCCAAGCGCAAACAAGCAGAAGAATGGAATCAACTTTATAAATGTATGGTGGAAGTTTGCCTAGAATTAGAAAGGGACACAGAAGCAATAGAATATATCGAGCAGAGCAAAACCCGCAACTTAGTAGAACTGCTAGCTAAAAATCAACAACTTGCCCAAATAGGCAAAGCACCGGTAGGCGGTGAAACAAATCTCCCTTCAATTGATAGCAGCATCCGCTTTGCAGAAATTCAAAACCTTCTAGACAACAAAACTGCAATTATTCAGTGGTACATATTTAATGATTGTTTTCGCGCTTTCATTATCACCCGCGACAAAGATCGACCAGTAATCTGGCATTCCGATCAACAAGACTTAGACAAATTGAGAAATTGGACTGGTGAATATCTCAAACTTTACGGCAAAGATAAAAATCGATGGCGATATAAGCTTAATAATCAACTTACTGAACTGTCGCAAATTCTCTACCTCAATCAAATAGTTTCCCTAGTGCCATCTCATTGTCAAAAACTGATTTTAATTCCTCATGTTTATCTACACTTATTACCTCTCCATGCCTTACCCATATCTCCTAGCGAGTCACCAACACCAGAGTATCTCATTGATAAATTTCCACATGGTGTGAGTTATGCACCTAGTTGTCAATTGTTGCATTTCGCTCAACTCAAAACGCAACAATTAGACTCATCACCATTACAACTCAGCCACCTATTTGCTATTCAAAACCCTACAAATAACTTAGAATTTACAGATATCGAAGTCGAAACAATAGCAACAGACTTTCAACCTCACAAAGTCCTCAAACATAGCCAAGCCACCAAAGCCGCTTTAGCAGAATCATCAATCAATGATAATTTCCAAAATGCCCAATGGCTGCATTTTTCTTGTCATGGATATTTCAATTTCGACTCACCCCTGAAATCTGGATTACAGTTAGCAAATGCTCAAATTCCCGCTAATACTGCATCATCCCGCTATGTGCGAGTTGATAACGAAACATCCATTGATTTAAATAAATGCCTCACCCTAGAAGATATTTTTTTATTAAACTTACGTAACTGTCGTCTAGTCTGTCTTTCAGCTTGCGAAACAGGCTTAATTGACATTAGCAACAATAGCGATGAATATATTGGTTTAGCCAGTGGATTTATTCGTGCAGGTGCAGTCAATATTATTAGTAGCTTATGGGCAGTAAGCGATTTTCATACATCTTTATTAATGATTAAATTTTATGAGATACTAAAAACTAATCCATATAATGTAGCGCTAGCTCTCAACACAGCCCAGCAATGGTTACGCCATGCAACACAAACACAAATAATTACATGGATTCAAAATAAAACAGAAATAGAAGGAGAACAGAAGCAGAAAATTATAGATTATTTATCAAACTATAAACCAGAGGAGCAACCATTTAAAAGACCAGAATTCTGGGCAGCTTTTTGTGCTATATCTCCTATTTATAGCATTTCCTAATCATACAAGTTACATCAGAGCAAGCTCCTCGGTTGCGGGCTACCCCGTGTATACACAAGTCGAATTACCCGCCTTAATTCCCCCTTATAAAGGCTATGGTGTACACACAAGTACTGTCTGCATACGTCTCAACTCTTCTAGCCCCCTAAATACCCAAATCTTGGGGGACTTGAAACTCCACTTGTAACCATAATTTGGGAATTAAGGCGACAAAATCAAACGTTAGGTGGGATTTCTAGACTTGTGTGTACACCGTAGCCTTATAAAGGAGGGAAACAGGAAATCTAGTTCCCTTTACAAGGGAAGGGTTAGGGTGGGGTAAAATAATATTCAACTAACACAACAACAAATTTATGGAAGCTGATAAACTCATTCAAGCATTTACCCAAGTTGTGAGAAATCAAGATTATGTGTTTTCACCTGAAGCTATAGCAACTATACCTGAACTGCGAGAAACTATTGCCGAATTTGAAACCCAGTTACCGCAAGAACTAGCAGAAGCAATTCGCAACTGGTATATCAATCACGAAGATGTGAGAGATGCTGTATTACTTGAAGAAAGAGAAATTGAGAAAGTCAGTAAAACTAAGCCAGAAGCTCAAGAAAATACACAAGAGAATCGCTACCGACCTTTACAAGATGAACTGCAAAAGTTGGAAGCTAAAAAAACAGCTACGCTACAAGCAAACCAATCATGAAAGTATATGCACCTAACGTTCATCTCTTTGCTTTTCAACTGTACAAAAACTCAAACAATCCATCGTTTAATAAAAACTTTATCTGGAAAACTGGTGATGAAATAGTTGACACAACGTTACATCAATACTTGCATCTAAGCCAGCGTATAGACGTAAATAAAGAACCTAATAATCCTCGTGTAGATTTGCTCAAAGATGCAGAAGTCATTGATGATAATTATGCAATATCATTTGCTGGTAAAGTTCCTCTAAATCAAACTCAAGATGTACTAATTAAAGGTTTTGCTCATCCATTGCGGATTTATGACAGCTATAGTTTGTGGCTGAATTTGCGTCGTCCCGAACAAGAAGATGATAACCCAACGCCAGATGTAGATATTACTTTTTTGAGTCAGTTCAATCAAAATAACTGTCTCACCTTTAAAGAACATCCTCTTTTTATCGGACAAACTCTGCTGATTACTGCTTGGTTAACAGGTGCAAAGGACGAAAAAATTATCAAGCAAATAGCCGAAGAATGTTTAACAGCAATTTTTCCAGATAGCCAAAAACAACCGCCATTCAATCGCCAAGATGAATTATTTGGTAGTTCGATTTTTGAATATGGTTTATTTAGCCAAATATCTAACTATCAGCATGTGCTGATTTGGTTATTTGCAGATGAACAAGCTGATATTAAATTTAACCAATGCTATCAAGAATTATTAGATTTATTTTTCTTCCGCACTAAAGTTGTCAAAGCTTATAAAGACAGCCGAGAAATTTATAAGCAACTAGATACAGCTTATCTGCAAATAGAAGCAGAGATTGATAAAATTCCTCAAGTAGGTGAGCGAAAATCTATTGATACAGCTAATTTAACTGGCTTAAAAAATCAACTAAAAGCTTTACCCCAGCTAGCACTAACATATACCCGCCTGTTGCGAAACTTAGAAGAATATCAAAATACAATCGCCATTAATGCCTATAATTATGATGAAAGATTACAGAAAATTTATGCTATAATAGGCGAAAATATTAATTTTTTAGAAACATTTAGCCAAAAGAATTGCCCTTACTTCCAACAACAAATAAACGCCGATTTAGGTTATTTTCGTCACGGTTCAGAATTATTGGGTAGAGCAGTAGACTCAATTCGGGGCATAGTAGAAATAGAACAAGCCGAGCGCGATCGCTCCCTAGAAAACACAATACAAGTACTAGGTATAGGCTTTGGTGGTGGTGCGATCGCCTCTGGTATCTTCACAACACATATTGATAAAATTAATCTACCATTAGTACAAAAACATCCCCTTTACGCATCGTTAACTTTAAGCATCATTGCTACCTTGATATTTATTGCTTTAGGTTGGTTGATTACCAAACGTAAATAAGTTCGGAGTTGAGTCCAACACAGACCTAACCCCAACCCCTTCCCGTAACATCCTAGCCTTGAGAACAGAAGGGCAAAGGAAGAAAGGGACAGAGGGTAAAAACTTATACACTTATCTTCCCTACTCAAGAACCTTCATCTCCTCTGCACCTCTGCACCCCGACTCTTTAGCTTACTTTTTCTTTTCAGAAACACTCTGTGGTAACTTTGGGTGGCAGATGTCTTATGTGTGGCGCGAGTTGAGAATTGATGATTTTTATCATGGATGAGTCAGTATTTAAACACTGCGATGTCTGTGGTTCTTGCTAGCCTACGCTAAAATATAATGCCTGCATTTTGAAATAGTGGCAATTGAATAACTTGGGTTTGTTTGGCGTTATCCAGGTTAGACAAAGAAATTCCCAACAACCTAATACTGCGGTTTTCCAGTTCAATCGACTCAAACAGCGCTTTGGCTATCTCGAAAATCGTAGAGAGTTCACTGATGGGAGCAAGCATTGTCTTACTACGGGTTAACTGCTGATAGTCAGAAAACTTGACTTTCAATGTTAATGTACGGCCTCGTGTTTCATGCTTCTCTAACCGTTGCTCGACAATTTGGGCAATCTGTTCGAGTTCTTGTAACATCTGGCTGATATCACTTAAGTCCTGTGCAAATGAGGTTTCTGCACCAATGGACTTGCGAACTCGATTTGCTTCAACTGGGCGGTCATCTTCTGCCCTGGCAATTTTGTAGTAATAATGACCAGCTTTCCCAAAGTGGTGTGTTAACTCAGTCAGCAATCGCTCCTTCAAATCTGCACCACTATGAATCCCCAGTGAGTGCATCTTTGCTGCTGTAACCTCTCCAATGCCATGAAACTTTTCAATTGGTAACTGTTCTACGAAGGCGATCGCATCGTCCGGTAAAATCACCGTTAGTCCATTGGGTTTATTCTGCCCTGATGCCATTTTTGCAAGAAACTTGTTAATCGACACGCCTGCGGTTGCCGTCAACTGGGTTTCCTGGAAAATTGCAGTTTTGATGTGTCTTGCGATCGTAGAAGCGTAGGGGATGTTTTGCCTATTCTCAGTCACATCCAGGTATGCTTCATCTAGTGCAACCCCTTCCACTAAATCACTGTAGCGTTTGAATATAGCGTGGATTGCTGCGGAAATCTCTCGGTAAACGTCGAATCTCGGTCTGACAAATATCAGTCCGGGGCAACGAGCGATCGCAGTTATTGAAGGCATTGCAGAATGAATACCAAATTTTCTGGCTTCATAACTGGCTGCTGCAACTACGCCTCGCTGATTCGGACTGCCACCGACGACTAACGGTTTGCCTCGGTAGCTAGGGTTGTCTCGCTGTTCCACCGATGCGTAGAAGGCATCCATATCAACGTGAACTATTTTCCTGGTTCTAGCGACAGATTCTTGTCCCAAGGGTAGCTCCACCACAAGCAGTCTCACTTTTCACACCACTTTCAAGCAAATAAAATCCTAAATTAGAAATCCTATAGTACACTAGCACTAGTTTGAGCCAAATTTTGCAGATATGCAAATTATTTAAAGCTTGCTTGAACTTTTTACTATCAGCCCCAATCGGTTTTTCTGTTAATGAGTAAGTGTAACAATGTGGCTCAAATTTGGTATAGCTCCAGATGGACAATTAGTCTATGTTGAAGATGTTGGTAGTGGTAAAACCGAGCTTAAATGCCCTTATTGTTACGGTGGACTAACTGCTAAAAAAGGTAAAGTCAAACAACATCATTTTGCACATTCTTCAGCGACCTGCTTACCTGTAGCTAATCGTGATTTCCCGATTTTACCACTGTATGATAATTTTAATATTTACCTATCGCGTAAAGATTTAGCACAGTTAAAATTGCTTTGGAAAGAATACGGCTCATTCAATTATCCTATCAGCACTGGTTTAGTTACTCCAGGGCTTCTCAAAGCTGGAATGTTCAAGAAAAATGTGTATTTAACCCCTCCAGCTTATGAATTTACTAATTTAGGAAAAATTCCTGTTGGGACGTTAGAATTCAGTTTTTTCAACGAAGTACAAGAACCTCTGTTACTCAAAAAGCTACTGAAACTGGAGCTAGCAGCCAAACATGCCTTATATAAAAATGCAGCAGATAAGTTATATTGCCTTACTGACTTAACACTTTATCGCGCTCAATTTCAACGAATTTTATCTTGTTGTCTGTATTTTTTAGAAATTCAAACACATACTGGCACTTTGTACAAGATAGGAGTTACTACTAGACCTATCCAACAGCGATTGGCAGAAATAAAAGCAGATTTACTGCCCCAGTATAAAACTGTTGCTATTCAAATACTTGGAACTTGGCCACACAGGGGTAATGTCGAACTATATTTTAAACACCGCTATCATAATTACAATTATCGCATTGGTAGTTTAACTGAGTACTTCAAATTTGGTGCTACCGATGCTAACGCTGCCCTACATGAGCTACAACAAATGAAAGATAAAGTACTTTCGACTGGAGAGATAGACATTCTTAAGGACAACATTAGCTTATCTCAAGTTGCTATCTAGCCTATACTCATGCGGGAGCAACAGCCAATTTCCATATTTCTATGCGATCGCCAAAGCAACACTAATTGCTATCTAAGCGAACGGCGATCGCAGATGTGGTAATTGCCGCTCCAGTACAAGTTTACAAGTTCATCTCTCGGCAAGGGCAACCGAGAGTAGTGAAGAACTACTGCGAACTAAGGGATTTTCTGGAGGTGCGCTGTAAAAATCATCTATTGTTCACGCAGTTTCTTGAGTTCTGCATCTGTAAACGGATTCTTACCAGCGCGTAACTCTTTCACCCAGCGCTGCCGTTGTGCTTTAGTATCTCCATCAGCTTGAGCAATGTATGCCTTAAAGTCTGCAATTGCTCCTTTGGTATCACCTGTCAACGCTCTGGCTAGCCCACGGCTGTCTTGGATATTGCGATCGCTTGGCGAAAGTGCTACGGCTTTGTTGCAAGCAGGCAATACAATGTTAGCTTGTCTTTTCAAGCTACCTTGCCTACAAAGGGAGTTCCAATTTTCAGCAGAGATTTCTATTTTACTATCAAATGCCTGGGCTTTATCATAAGCTTCTAACGCTTCTTTAAATTTCTCTTGTATAACAAGGCTTGTACCTTCTTCAAATAAAATTGAGGCAGCTTTCGTCCTTGGCTCAATCTCTAACTTAGAATCTAGTTTCAAAGCTTTTTGAAAATCAACAACTGCACTCTCAAGATCGCCTGCTTGTGCCGACTCTTCACCCTGAGCAACTAGAGAAGAAGAATCAGCCAGTTGCTGCGCTTTTTTACCAGGATCAGTTGGGTTAAGTTTTAAATCAACATTCCACTGCTGTGCTTTGTGCAACTTAGTAACAGCAGCTTGAATATTACCCTTGCGTGCTAAATTTTCACCTTGAGCAACTAACGCACTAGCCGCTTGTTTTTTGATTTCTGAAATCTGGCATACGGTTAATTCTTCCAAAATATCAGGATGAATAGCTAGATAATTATTCAGCCAACTACAACCATCTTTTAATAAATTATCTAAATTTAAATCCCACAGTTTTACTGTGTTGTCAGAACTAGCAGTGGCGATGGTCTGGTTATCCGGACTGAAACTTACACTATTGACCCTACCGCTATGCCCCTTGAGTGTTTTAAGTTCCTTGCCACTCCGATCCCACAGTTTTACTGTGTTGTCAGAACTTGCAGTGGCGATGGTCTGGTTATCCGGACTGAAACTTACACTTAAGACATAACTGCTATGCCCCTTGAGTGTTTTAAGTTCCTTGCCACTCCGATCCCACAGTTTTACTGTGTTGTCAGAACTTGCAGTGGCGATGGTCTGGTTATCCGGACTGAAACTTACACTATAGACTATACCGCTATGCCCCTTGAGAGTTTTAAGTTCCTTGCCACTCCGATCCCACAGTTTTACTGTGTTGTCAGAACTAGCAGTGGCGATGGTCTGGTTATCCGGACTGAAACTTACACTATAGACTGCACCGCTATGCCCCTTGAGTGTTTTAAGTTCCTTGCCACTCCGATCCCACAGTTTTACTGTCTTGTCAGAACTTGCAGTGGCGATGGTCTGGTTATCCGGACTGAAACTTACACTATAGACTGCACCGCTATGCCCCTCTAAACGGTTACGTTCTCTAAATTGATTTTCATCTGGTTGTAAGTAGCTCGCTTCCCGTAGCGCTACAATTGTCTGCATCCGGATATTATTTAATTTTGAAACTTCTGCATTCTTAAGATTTCCCCCTGCTTTTAAGGATTGTATTAAAGCATCAAAGTTTTGTTCTGAAAGCAAAAGTGCTTCACTAGAATTAGCTAATGCTTTAATCTCGCTACTTTGGGCAAGATTTTTTTGTTCTTTGGCTTGCTGTGTTTGAAAGAACGCTGTAACTGCCAGTCCAGCTAAAACTACTCCTGCTGCAATTGAACCAAATAGAGCGCGTTTCAAAAAACTATTAAGTTTGACTTCACCAAGTTTCCTTTGTTCTTCACTAAGTTTTCTTTGTTGCTTTTCTTGTTCTAGTTGAGTCATCAACTGACTTAACTTTGGCTCCTGCTGCTGGCGAACAAGCACAGCGATATAATCATGTACTAGCTGATAACGATTAGCCCGATTCTCTGGTAACAAAATCACCAAACCAGATTTGACTAAAATTTCTAACACCAAATCTAAACTATTGCTATTCGTGGCTATCTCTGCGGCTAATGCTTGCAGTTCTAGTTCTATTTCAACACGCGTTTTAAGTGGACGAGTCCCTTTTTCATCTGTCAGCAAGTATAATAACAACTCGGTTATCTGCTGGTTCTGTACACCACAATCATTAACCACCTCAGCCAAATAGCGTTTAACTAGTTCTTCTTTAGTCCCACGCTGCTGATATTCTGCCAGAGTCGTTATGTTATCTGTTTGTAATTGCGCCCCTACTATCTGTAACTCGATTGGACGTACCTTACCTAATTCAGAGGCTAAATCCTGCACCAATTGCTCAATTAAAGTCGGCTCTAGGTAAAGACTAGTAGTTTCAGTTAAACGCTGGATAATTAACTTGGTATCATCGGGTGAAAAATTACCTAACTTGTAAAGAACATTGCTGCTGAGAATATCCTTGCTAATAATTGTCATACTAGATAGCTCATTGCAGTCTAGTAAGTAGTGCAGATAATCAACCCGCAGTGAAAGAATTACTTTTACTGAAAGAATATTTAGACATTTTCCCAAAAACTCAAAGAACTGTTGCCTCTGCGTTTCTTGAGTGTAAGCAAAGAAAAATTCTTCAAACTGGTCAAAAATCAATACTGTTCTCAGATTGCGCTGTTCATTTTCGCGCATTTGAGAAATTAATAAACCCGATTCAGCGTGAGATACCTGAATTTCTGAGCCAGAAGTCTCATATTCTAAAAATTCCTCACTCCTAGCTCTACCTTTCTGTTCTAATGCCTCCTGCATTAGCTTTCCTAGTTCTTCTATCCAATTGGTGTAAACTCGCACTGCTACGGGTAGATAGTCTTGAATGCCTACGCTTTTATTCTTTAAAGCTGGAACTAATCCCGCATTTACTAATGAACTTTTACCAACCCCTGATTGTCCATGAATAACTATAAGTTTGTGATCATGCCGTCCCAGGCGTTCAACCAATCGTTCGATATCCAATAGGCGGCCTGATGCAGCAATTTCAGGAGCAATGCTTTCTTGAATTCCAGTTTTGCTAGTTGCAACAAGAGCAAGCTTTGTTGACTGTAATCTACCTGCACCAATAAACGCCCGTAAACCAAACTGCTGTTCAATAGACCTCTGTTGCTGTTTTGTTTCATAAGCTTCGAGATATTTTTTCTTTTCAAAGTAGAGACGCTGCAAGTAACTGAGAATATCCAAATGAAGCTGTAAATCTTTTATGGGACTGCTACCATCTCTCGCAACTTCTAGGTTTTGAATTGCCTGTTGGAGTTCGCCTAATTTATATTCAGCCTGTGCCAAAATAAAGTAATACAGGCTTAAATCGTATGGAATAGTTGGTTTTTCTGCCCTGCCAGACACTACCCCTGAACTCTCTATTACTTCTGCACCAGAAATTACTGGTAAGATGTCTAAAGCTTTTTGCGCCAATTGTTTAGTTTCGCTCCAGCGCTCCTTTGCCAGTGCAACTTGGGCTAAAAATCCGTAATCTTTTGCTAACTCTATAAGCTGAATGTTAGCTTGGTGTACTTCTAAAGCCTGTTGTGCTAATTTTTGGAGTTGCTCCCACTCTTTCAAATCACGCAAAATATTACCAAATTTGGCAATAGAATTAGCAGCTAAATCTTGCCTATTAGCTTCGTTGAGAAATGTAATGTATTTTTGCGTATACTGCCGAGTAGTCTGCCAGTCTTTATGAGCGATATCTTTAATTTTAGAAGCTTTGAGATAATAACAGTAAGCTATTTCACCAAGTGTACTAACTTGTTTTTCTGATTTATTCAGTTGTTGCCATAGCACTCTTGCTTTTTGGTAATACTTTAAAGCATCGTCTATTTTATTATTAGTTTGTTTTACAAAACCCAACAGTGATGCTAAATTAGCCTCGATTTCTGGGCTATCAGCCAAAATATCTCTCTGTGCTGCCTCTAGTTCTAACTCTAGTATTCTGTAATCGTTTACGCTAAAGCTACCACTAAAATATTCATCAGCCAGTTGTTTAATAAACTCGCTTAAATCAGTAGGTGCGATCGCAAAACTTCTACTAGTTCCCCAGCTTTCCAAGTCAGGGGCAATCTCCATGATGGTGTGGTGGATTTCTTCACTAATCCACACGACTACGGGAATAGACAAGTTTTTGCGGAATTCTTCGCGTACTTGATTAGCACTTGTCAACATCTGCGGTAAATCGTGCAATGATTCCCAGCCCACAATCATCAGAGCTTGGGTATCTGGCTGTAATTCTGAACGGATTGCAGTAAATAGCGTTCTTTCTGATTCCTTGAGTTGCAGTACCTGAATCTTAATTTTACAGATTTCGCTTAACCTTTCTATCAAGCGAGTCCGTAAATCACTATAATTACACCGCGCCCAAATCAGCTTAAATTGTCCCACGGAAGCTTGAAGTGTCCAAGCTAGCTGCTGTAGCGATCGCTCATAATCTGTGGGTTGATTTTCTGGCTGGCGCTGTGTATCCATAGAATTGGAGAAGAAGGGAAAAGGGTAAAGGTAAAAGGGGAAGAGGAACCAATTAATTAGGAAACAGAGATTTTAAATAGTTGTACGCGCATTATCTTCTTTAACATTCTCCATATTTAAAAATACTTGTTCTATACCTTGTGGGAAAAAGCTTTAATAGTTACTCCCTTTTCCCTTCCCCTCTTTTAAATAAAAGTTCACTGTTCCCTCAATTAGCTTGCCTCCGCTGCCTCTGCCAATATCGGGTTTAAATCAAACCAGGATTCGCCCCCATCTCGGTATTCAAACACAAATCTACTACGGATTAGTTTTTGGTATCCTTGGTCATCACTGACTTTCTTCTTTCGCTTAACATAACGTAGTAATTCCCACTCCGAATCTGAAATCGGCATCATCATCTCATTACGACGAGAGCGAATCACTTGCTCTAAGGTATTGCCAGAGAGTGGCAGTGCCATTTCCTCCTGTATCAAGGTATTGAGCAACCTGAGCAAATCTCGCACATGACCACCACTCAGTCTGCACAGGCGTTCTAAGGTTTCTGCACTGTCGAAAATTTCAGTAATTTGGTTTAACCGCTCGTCTGGTTGCAAATCGGGAAATGCTCTTGCCAGTACCATCTGCTGCATCAGCCCCATCCCCTGTTCATGTACGCTACCGTCTGGCCATTGCACTGGAACCATCGGCAGTACCTTCGGGTCTTCCGGGAATCTTTGGGTCAGCATTCCGTAATCATTGGAGAACTTCAGCGCCAGGGGCATTGTGAAAACTAGATGGCAGTTGAGCTTTGTCAAAAACTCCCCCTGATCCACAAACAGATATTCCTGCTGTGGGCGACCCCACGGTTTAATTCGGTTATCTATGCGGTCGAGGTTATCTACAATCACCACCAATCCCTTCTTGCCCTGCTGCTTTAACTTTGCGATCGCTGGCTCTAGCAGTTCTCGATTAATCGCTTCCAGTAAACTGGTTTTCTGTGGCCCCAAGTATTGGTTAAGTTTTTCCCGCAGCATCGGGTTGCTTTTTGTCTTCGCTGTGATTTCTCCAATTCCTAATGCTAGGGAGAATTTCTCCTTTTCAGTAGACAAGCCAACGTCGCCAACTGGTGTTTTTACCTTAAACGCCGTTACCTCAGAGTCCAGTACTCTCAACGCACCTTGCAGCAGTTCGTGGAATTTGTTCGGTTCATCAAGCGTGATTTTCTCCAGACTTTGGCTTACACGGTGGGCGATCGCTAGCAACACATCTGCAATGTCCACGTCCGTCATTTCTAAGTCTTCACTCGACTCAAAATACACCACATGAAAGTCCAGCGCTTCGAGTTCTACCTGTAGCCTTATTAGTTCTGTCGATTTCCCGCAGCCGATATGCCCAGTGAATAAGGTACAAGTTGGTTCGTTCGCTTTGAAGAATGTGATTTTCTGCTTCAGCTTGCCAATAATATCGCCGCCCCTCACAGAAGAAAAGTCAATGTAGTACTTCTTATCTGAACCTTGATTCACATACAAAGTCCGGCTGGGGTCTGTTCGCTGGAAAAACTCTAGTAAATCTATGCTCATAAATAATTTAGTGAATACTCAATACTGAATAATTTTTAATAGAAGAATAATTAGCTATTTTTCCAGTTATTAAATAAGACTACACTGCTTTTCACCCCATATCTTAAGTGTTTATGACTTCACGTGAATATTCAAGCTCCTTGCAGTTTCAAAATTTCTACCATAATCAGATTTAACCGTTACTTGCTTGATGAACGCGGGATAGGACGTAACTTACGACTGCAAGAAATAAAATAGGGGGCTTTTAAAGTGTTGTCCCCTGGTTCATATAAGTTTGATATGTAATATTCTTCAGCTAGAGTTTTGTAATTTACGCAAAAAGAACGAAAAACTTTTAAAGCTGCACTATACAAGGATTGGACGCAATAAACCAAGCCCAATACAACACCCTTGACCTTAAGGGAACAATCGCAGGCTGTAGAAGGGCGGTTGTAATCAAGGGCACAGGAGAGGCGATCGCTTACGTTATAGTTTTATTGGTAGTACTAAGTATCGCTTGGGCTGGTGCTTTTAGGTCAGTCGCAGTAAAAAATCAATAGAGTTGTTGGGAAATAACTAAAAGTTAGGTTAAAATTTTGATCCTGTGGTTGTTGATTTAATTTTCATGCTGCCATTAAATAAAAGTTCCATAGTCCAGCAGCAGTTAACATTAAATGATCATCAAACTCTTGAATGTGATTACGATAAAGCGCGCTGACTGCACGATAACGTTTCACCCCAGCAAAGGCATTCTCACAAACTACGCGAGATTTGCTCAATTCTCGATTGGAGGCTTTTTGTTCCGCAGTTAACTCTCGACCTCGAGGTTTTTTATTAGGAATACGAATATTGTCATACTGTTTTTGAACTCCAAGAAACCCCAAATCTAGTTCAATCGGAATCTCATCAGGTATGCTGCCAGCAATGTCTTCCTCATCATGGAATTTTTTATCATGTAACTTGCCTTCTCTTGCTTTACTCAATATCAGCACTCGTTTGCTTTGGTCTACTGCTGCCAAGTGTTTACGGGTATGCCGCCGCTTTTTCCCGGAGTAATTCAGTTTTTGTTGTTCTGTTTCTTGAGGACGTTGAATTGGGCGTTCCGTACCATCAATGATTACACGCTCAACTCCAGGAAACCTTGTACAAAATTCTTCTACGCTATTGATTTTGCGTTCCGGCAGTACCTTCTTCTCACCCAAAGCATCTTCCAATATTGGTTGTAAACGATGCATCCAGTAATGAGCTTGGGCGCGGTCAATGTCGAATAGCAATCCTGCCAAATCAAACGTTGGGTAACACTTCAAGTAAAACAGTATGTAAAATAATTTGTCTTGAGGATTGCATAACCGAGCTTTGCGACCTCCTCCAAATGCTCTTTTGCGCGGTGATGAACGTACTTGTTTGTCATAGATAGTGCTGAACGTTGGTAATAGTGAATCAAAAGCTTTCCGGTTCAATCCTGTCAATGCCCGTAACAGCCTATCTTGCTTTAATGCCCGTTCTATGTTCAGCATTTCCCCACTTACGTACTAACTTTCTATTCTCCCTTATTTCCCAACAACTCTAATTACTTCCATTTTTTAGTCAGTTGTAGGTTGTTACTGTATGGATGGCGTGAGAAAGTTGCGATCGCAATAAACCAATTTACTTTTTGGGTGTAGAAAATGCTCCTCCTTTTTGCCGTGCGTGCCTGCCCCATCTTGCCGCACCTCAAGTATTGGTGATGCAATCGGCATAGGTGTCGGTAAACCATTTTTTCACACCTACCATAGCCTTAACCTCTCATTGATAGAGAGGAAAAGACTTGAACTCAGGTTAATTAGAACATTCTCGGCTCAATAGCAACTGCCCATTATTCAGGCGATATAGACCAGTTGGTTCGATAATCGGATCGCCTTTTTTCCAGGGACGGGATGTAGTTTCTATACCTCTCACCTCACCAGTTGTGTAAGCCGAAACCGAAACACCAGGACGATTAGTGGTCAAAGCACCAGAACCTGTAATGGTAAAAGAGTTTTCTTGTCGCTTGGTACCACGTGAAATGCAACTATTGGCGATGAGTGCATTGGTGTCGATGACTGGGGGTAATTCGGTGAAGCTGTTTTTGATGGAACTGGTATCAGGTGCGTTAATGTTGATTACACCTGCAACACCTTGTTCAGAACTTGCAGTAATATCACTTTTCTCGGTTGGTTTTGGGCGTGACTCAATACCGAAGATACCTTGTGAGTTAATTTCGACGTTTCCACCTGTTCCTGTGAAGGCATTGGCTGTGATGTCGCTGTTTTCTTCGGGGATAGCAATGATATATTTTGAATCGATCTTGATGTTACCACCATTGCCACCTGATTGCGCTGTACCTGCGGTAGTTGAAATTCCGCTCCCGCCACGCAATAGTAAAAGGTCATCGACAGTTAAATTGATATTCCCACCATCACCAGAGTTGCTTGCTGCTGCAATAAATCCTTGGTTATCAAGTGTCGCGGAACCAGAATTAATATTAATATCTCCGGCTTTCCCTTGTCCCTCGCTGCTGGTACTTACTCGCCCACCATTACTTAAAAAGAAATAATTTGTGTTCAGGTTAATATTACCGCCATAGCCTATCGAACCTTTTTCTGTGTTAGCAAATAATCCGGTGTCTTTTCCATCTAAGGTAATCTGGTCGCTGATTTGTAAGTTAATATTTCCGGCTCGGGCATTCCCGGAGGTTGCAGTTAAAAACTGTGCGCCATTATTGGCTATCAACTTATTAGCATTGACCTGAATATTACCCCCTTTACCAATGTTATTAGTAGAAGCTGATATTTTCACGCCATCATTAATGTTTAACTTTTGAGCGGTAATTTGAATATTGCCTGCGTCACCTGTACCTGTACTTTCTACTGTTAATTTACCTTGACCTGCAATGTTAATAGTTTCTGGTGCGGCAACAATTAAGTCGCCACCTTTACCACTGGCAGAAGTGGAAGCAGAAATAATGGAATTAGGGAAGAGGGTAATGTCTAAATCGGGCTGGTTTTGATAAGGATTAAGTTTTAATGTGCCTGCGGGTGCTTCTCCCTGGGTTTCAGCAAAAACACCAACAATACCCGCTAGGTCTATTTTAGAGGCGTTTAAGGTGATGCTACCACCACCTTGGGTGTTAGTCGCTGTTTTTGTTGCTGTTGCGGTGATGCGGGCAGTATCAGATACGGTAAGGTTAGGAGTATTAACAATGATATCCCCGGCTTTCCCTGCGCCACTGGTTTCTACCGAGAGGATGGGGGAAAAGTCTTGCACACCAATACCAAGATTAACTTTATTGGGCGCGTTGACGGTTATCGTACCGCCATCACCGATGCCTGCGGTTGTGGCGAAGATTTTCCCACCATTAGCTACTGTTAAGGTAGGAGTATTAAGGGTGATGTCTCCGGCTTTTCCATCTGCTGTCGTCGAAGCTGAAATTTCTGAACTATCTGTAAGGACTAATTTATTAGCATTGACCTGAATATTACCGCCTTTACCAATGTTATTAGTAGAAGCTGATATTTGCACGCCATTATTAATGTTTAACTTTTGAGTGGTAATTTGAATATTGCCTGCGTCACCTGTACCTGTACTTTCTACTGTTAATTTACCTTTACCTGCAATATTAATAGTTTCTGGTGCTGCGAAAATTAAGTCGCCACCTTTACCACTGGCAGATGTGGAAGCAGAAATAGTGGAATTAGGGAAGAGGGTAATGTCTAAATTGGGCTGATTTTGGTAAGGATTAAGTTTTAATGTGCCTGCGGGTGCTTCTCCTTGGGTTTCAGCAAAAACACCAACAATACCCGCGAGGTCTATTTTTGAGGCGTTTAAGGTGATACTGCCACCACCTTGGGTATTAGTCGCTGTTTTTGTCGCTGTTGCGGTGATCCGGGCAGTATCGGATATGGTGAGGTTAGGAGTATTAACAATGATATCCCCGGCTTTTCCTGCACCACTGGTTTCTACCGAGAGGATGGGGGAAAAGTCTTGGACACCAATACCGAGATTTACTTTATTGGACGCGTTGACGGTTATTGTGCCGCCATCACCACTGCCTGTGGTTGTGGCGAAGATTTTCCCACCATTGGCTACTGTTAAGGTAGGAGTATTGAGGATGATGTCTCCGGCTTTTCCATCTGCTGTCGTCGAAGCTGAGATTTCTGAAGCATCTGTCAGAACTAAGTTACTGGCATTAATTTGAATATTACCGGCTTTCCCTTGACTGCTGGTGTTACTTGTAATCTTACTAATATTATTGTTATTGAAAGTATTATTAAAGGTGACAGTACTAGGACTGATGATAGTTATGTTTCCTGCGGAGTCGCTGCCTCTGGTGCCACTTTCAATGCGACTATTGTTAAAGTTAACATTACCTGTACTGGTAACAGTTACATTTCCTGATTTACTTACTCCTCCGCCATCCAGGGTAACTCCTGTCTCTGGCTCCAGGACAAATGTATCATCAAATACAAGTTTAATTTTAAATGTAAGCTGTTTACTGGTATTTATGTCAATATTTGTCAGCGATAAATCCCCAAAACCCTTAATTTGTACATCTCCAGATTTAGAGTTGGAGGACAAAGTTAAAATATTTAAATCTGTAATTTGATTCTTAGCTGCTAAGGTAATATTTCCACCTTGTCCTGAAACTTTGGTTTTGGAAACAGAAAAGGAAGAAAGAAATGGGGGATCTGGGAGACCATCAATATCGTCGCCTATCATAAAACCTTTAATATCGCCCAGTGCAGTGAGTGTAATTTTCCCACCATTTCCTGATGTGCCGAAATTTGAATATGAGTAGGAGCTGAGGGGTGCAGTAAAGATATTGCCCTGTGCAGTCATAGTAATATCTCCACCATTTCTTGACGTGCCTGACTCTGAATATGAGATGGAGCTAAGATTATCCACAGTAGAGATATCACCCTGTGCGGTCAGAGTAATATCTCCACCATTTCCTGCTGTCCCATAATCTCTGAAATTATATGAAGAGGAGTTAAGGATGGAGGTAGAGATATTGCCTAGTGCAGTCAGAGTAATATCCCCAGCATTTCCTGCTGTGCCATTAGATGAAGATGAAGAGGAGTCGAGGTAGCCAGTAGAGATATTGCCTAGTGCAGTCAGAGTAATATCCCCGCTATTTCCTCCTGTGCCATTAGATGAAGATGAAGAGGAGTGGAGGTCGCCAGTAGAGATATTGCCCTGTGCAGTTAGAGTAATATCTCCACTATTTCCTCCTATGCCATAATAATATGACCCTCCGTTGGAGATAATAAGCATACCAGTAGAGATATCGTCCTGTGCAGTTAGAGTAATATCTCCACCATTTCCTCCTATGCCATCAAATGAATTTGAGGAGGAGTAGAGGTCGCCAGTAGAGATATTGCCCTGTGCAGTTAGAGTAATATCTCCACCATTTCCTACCGTGCCATTATATGAATCTGAGGAGGAGTTAAGGATGGAGGTAGAGATATTGCCCTGTGCAGTTAAAGTAATATCTCCACCATTTCCTGCTCCACTATCAAATGAACCTGAGAAGGAGTAGAGGTCGGCAATAGAGATATTGCCCTGTGCAGTTAAAGTAATATCTCCACCATTTCCTATGGTGCCTGAATCTGAGCTTCCTACTATGCCTGAATATGAGAATGAGCTGGAGCTTAGGGATTGAGTGGAGATATTGCCCTGTGCAGTTAGAGTAATATCTCCACCATTTCCTACTGTGCCATAATCTGAATCTGAGGAGGAGTTTAGGGATTGAGTGAAGATATTGCCCTGTGCAGTTAGAGTAATATCTCCACCATTTCCTGCTCCATCATCAAATGAACCTGAGTTGGAGTCGAGGTCGGCAGTAGAGATATTGCCCTGTGCAGTTAAAGTAATATCTCCACCATTTCCTATGGTGCCTGAATCTGAGCTTCCTACCGGGCCATTATTATATGAATTTGAGGAGGAGCTTAGGGATTGAGTGGAGATATTGCCCTGTGCAGTTAAAGTAATATCTCCACCATTTCCTACCGTGCCATTATATGAATCTGAGGAGGAGTTAAGGATGGAGGTAGAGATATTGCCCTGTGCAGTTAAAGTAATATCTCCACCATTTCCTGCTCCACTATCAAATGAACCTGAGTTGGAGTAGAGGTCGGCAATAGAGATATTGCCCTGTGCAGTTAAAGTAATATCTCCACCATTTCCTATGGTGCCTGAATCTGAGCTTCCTACTATGCCTGAATATGAGAATGAGCTGGAGCTTAGGGATTGAGTGGAGATATTGCCCTGTGCAGTTAGAGTAATATCTCCACCATTTCCTACCGGGCCATTATATGAATTTGAGGAGGAGTAGAGGTCGGCAATAGAGATATTGCCCTGTGCAGTTAGAGTAATATCTCCACCATTTCCTACCGTGCCATAATCTGAATATGAATTGGAGATTAGGGATTGAGTAGAGATATTGCCCTCTGTGGCAGTTAAAATTATATTGCCTCCCCCCAGAAAGTCGCTAGTATCTATATTACCTAATGTCAAACTCGCTCCAGAAATGCTAATATCTCTACTATTGGTTTTGATGGTGTCGGCAGTTTGCATTAGAAAATTACCAATTCCATCCCCATCAACATCAGCATTAAAAGTAACTTTACCACTACCATTAACTAAATTTAAACTATTATCACTTAAAGTATTAATGGTAATATCATTTGTTGCCTGTAGAATAAGATTAGTATTTCCAGGCAGTCCTTCTAAGGTAGATTTATAAATTGTCGCCTGACTATTATCTGGTGTATTTTCAGCAATAGTTATATTTTTAGTATTTAGCAATAATGTATTTGTATCTAAATTACCTCTAACTATTAGATTTTCTGCACCTGTTAAATTAATTGTCCCCTTCTGTGCTGTTAATATGCCTGTATTGGAGACATTAGCTCCAAATAGAGTTATATTCTTCCCCTCCCCAACAGTTAAATTAGCTTGATTATTTATTTGGGCTTGCTGATTTTTTAAAGCATTAAGAAATAACGCATTTGGTTGTACACTTAGTAAACTACTTTTTGCTGGTTCAGTAGCACTAAATAACCCTTTATCTCCCAACTTTATCTCATTCGCAGTTGTGGCAGTAAATGCACCCTGAATATCTAACGAGGCATTCTTACCAAAAAAAATCCCATTCGGATTAATTAAAAATAAATTTGCTGTTCCCTTTACTCCTAATTTCCCTAAAATATTAGAAGGATTACTACCAGTAATCCGAGTTAATATATTCTCGATTCCTACAGGGTTAGCAAAATAAACACTTCTTCCTGAATCTACATTAAATTCTTGGAAACTATGAAATAAATTTGCACCTCTAATTGCTCCCTTTTCTATACGGTCACTGACTGCATCAATCGGGACCACAACTGAGCTTTCTTTACCTAATGTATTATCCGGGTTAAGTTGGCCATTACTTTGCTGTGCCTGGGTTTTGCTGGTCAAGCCACTGAGAATTAGCCAACCCAGCAATCCTGCCAACCCGAACTGCAAACACCTGTGTAATCTGTAGTTTTTCGTCATCTGGTGCTATTTATCCGATTTGCTTAAGTATCCAACAGAACTGCACCTTTGGATCGTACATAAGCAAATATTTGTTAATTATGCAGTTTTCTGCAATCAGGTGATCGTGTTCCTGCATTCTCCATGTATGAAAACTGCACGTAAAACTTGCAGAAAAGGTTGATGTGTTGCTGCATGAATATGTTGGATATTCTATAACTCAACTTTAATAATCAATATGATTGGGTTGGACTTAAATGTGTTGTCATGGTGGTTCGGGTAAGACATCTTTTGCTGTTTAGGGAAAATCAGTTATCACGGTTTCAACTAACTGATAACTGATGTTTCATATTCCTTGCTTTGAACTCCCTGTTTTAAGCAAACTTATGCTTGCAGCACAAAATCTGATTCTGTGAGAGTTGGCGCACCACTTAGAGTTGCAAATAGACCACCACTGCCAAAACCAGCCGCACTACCATCTTGGTTGTAGAATAACTTTCCATTCACAGGATCGTAGACAATTTTTGCCGTGCTAGTCCCAGCTTTATTAGTGACTTGAAAATCACTATTCTGACTAAAACCATTTCCCGCAGCAGAAGCGATCGCACTAAAGGTAGTCTTATCCAGTACAATCTTGTCAGCTTGAGAAGTCTTAAAGTCACTTATAGTATCTACACCAACAGCAGTCATGGCAAAGAGAGCATTGGTATTGTAAAGGAATCTGTCAGCACCCGCACCACCAACGAGAATATCATTCCCTACACCACCAATGAGGGCATCATTACCAGTACCACCTCTCAAAAGGTCATTGCCACTCTTACCGTCGATGATGTCATTACCCCCTTGACCATTAATCACATCATCGGAGTTGTCAAAACCCGTGATGTTATTGTTTAAGTCATTGAGGAAGGTGACAGTGTTTTTGTTAAAAATGCTAGTTTGAATGGAGTTGGTATCAATGACATCAAAGCTGTCCGTGATGGTGGTTTGCCCATCAAACAAAATATTACCAATAGCAGGTTTTGAATTAGTTGCTGGTAAGTTATCCAGGTTTTCTAATTGGAAGTTTTGCAGAGTGACTTTGGTAGAAGCTGCATCCAAAAAGGTAAGTTCTAAGTTATTACCATTTTGAGTAAGTTGCAGATTCCGGGCAGTTAAACCATTACCGATAAATTGCAAAGTATCCAATTGGGTAATCACTGCTGCCGATGGATTTGAACCAATACCAGTTCCACTAAAATCAGTGATTGTGTCATTGCCATCACCAAAGTGGAATACAAAGGTGTCTTGACCACCGTTACCTGTGAAAGTATCTGCCCCTGACAAACCAATCAGGATATCGTTCCCATCTCCGCCATCTAATAAATCGTTGCCTTCTTGCCCTTGAAGGGTATCATTCCCCGCACCACCAACTATAGTGTCATTTCCTATACCACCATTCAAACTGTTATCAGCAATATTCCCAATCAGTAAGTTGTTGAGAGAGTTGCCTGTGGCCTTAATGGCAGTAATGCCAGTAAGTGTTAAGTTCTCTACGTTCTCTGGCAGTACATAACTTACACTTGCTTTAATAGTATCAATACCCCAAGTGGAACCAGTAAAGTTGACGTGTCCATAAGTATTAAATGGGGACAGCGCAAGCAAGTTGTCTGTCCCAAATAGGGACACACTCGCACCAGGTGAAGGTTGAGCATCGGCAAGTTCAATTACCTCATCGGTAACGTTATCGACAATATAAATATCATTGCCGGCTCCGCCAACCATGACATCTGCCCCTGCTCCACCATCGATGTAATTGTCACCCTGATTACCGAGGAGAGTATTTGCGTCAGCATTACCTGTTGCTTCCAGATCCTCAGTTCCCGCAAGAACGGTATTCTCGACATTGGTAATACCAAAAATGTCCACATAGCTAATCACCGTGTCGATGCCATCAGATGGTAGCTCAATCACTCTGTCTAAATTTCTTTCAATAATGTAAATATCGTTGCCAGTGTCTCCCTGCATAGTATCAGACCCAGCACCGCCGTCGAGCCAGTCATTACCTGCACCACCATAGAGATTGTCATTGCCATCGTTGCCGTGAAGCGTATCATCACCATCTCCACCAAATAGCACATCGTTTCCATTGTTACCTTGCAGGTAATCGCTACCCGCATTACCAGAAAGCCAATCATTGCCATCATTGCCATGAAGTAGGTCATTCCCAGTGCCACCTGATAAGGTGTCATTACCCATTCCACCAAATATACTGTCATCTCCAGCATCACCAGACACCAGATCATTACCTGAGTCACCATAAATCACATCGTTACCGCCAGCACCTGCCACGCGATCATTTCCCGAACCAGCATAGATCGTGTCTTTGGCATCACTACCATGAATCTGGTCGTCGCCCGATCCGGTAGAGATATTTCCTCCACCAGCATCAGCCGTCACGTCGTCTTTAGGATCGGTCTCTTCTTGTTCGGTACTTAAAGAAAAACGCACATCAGCAAGCTTGGCAACTGAACCATCGGTACGAGTATAAAACCCTTCTCCATAGATAATATTGCCCTCAACAGTACGCTGAACGTTGTCGCTAGTCAAGTTAATTGACTGGATGCCACGCTGGGCAAGGCTCAGTAGCTCACCCGCCGTTTGCATACCGTTTTCATCCGCATCCTGCCAGACGTAAAACTTGCTCCACTGAGCATCGGCAGCAGAAAGCTTTCCATCTTGGTTGGTGTCGAATGCAGATAAACCCTCTAGGTCAGTGCGGGCACCAGGCTTATAACTTTTAAAGCGAATCTCATCGCGTAAATTAATCGCGCTATCGCCATTAGCATCATAGGCAAGCAAGCCGTCAGCACCCGATGTCCAACCAGTACGCTCTCTCACAGCGTTGCCAGTAAAATCGAAGAAAGCGTGGGAATCACGCGCGGCGATCAAATGGAAGCCATTGCCGTTAAGATCGAGAATAACAGGTGCGCCTTCACCACCACCTTCCCCACCACCACCTTCCCCACCACCACCTTCCCCACCGCCACCTTCCCCACCACCACCCCCTTCACCACTGCCCCCTTCACCACTGCCCCCTTCACCACTGCCCCCTTCACCACTGCCCCCTTCACTACCACTGCCACTGCCGCTTTCACTACCACTGCCGCTTTCACTACCACTGCCACTGCCGCTTTCACTACCACTGCCACTGCCGCTTTCACTACCACTGCCACAGATCG
>NZ_JACJSF010000101.1 GCF_014698035.1 Desmonostoc muscorum FACHB-395 | reverse complement strand
CTGACTAATTGGCTGTTTGACTGGGAAAACATTTGGTCGGATGCCGAACAAAAGCAATCTGCATCTCTTGAAACTTCATATTGGTTACGTCGGGTTTTGGAAATATCACGTACAGAATCGGAATCACTGAGTGCCTGAACTCTATGAAGTCTGACGTTGTTTAACCAACAGCGAACGCAAGTACTGCCGACAACCTGCTTCTCCCCGATAAATCAGAATCCGCAGCGCCTGTACTTCCTGGATCGGAGAAACACAAATCTCAGCAATGGCTGGAATTAAATTCTGTTGCGATACCACATAGTCTTTATGGCACTGTTCTAATTCCTGAATTTTGGAATTCAACTGTTGTATCTGCCGTAATGCTTGCGTCAGGGACGATTCTTTGTTTCGAGAGCGATTATTCAGAGTTAACGTCATTTTATTTGTTGCTCCTACTTATTTAGATAGTCGAAAGCTTTGCCAATCGGTGCATTTATCACCTTGCCAGCCTTTGGGATGAACAGCGCAATTGAGAAGCACACCGTTGTAGACAACCCCGTGGAAATGCTTGCAACCTCGGCACGGAAGAGGCACAGGTCTGGGTTTTAGCGATTCTTCAAATTGCGCTGTTTCAATCCGACTACCGATAAACATGGTCAATCCAGTTCCCATCGCGCTGAAACAGAAAGCCAACCTCGCTGCGCTTGCAGGTATTGTTATATTGAAGTGATTGGTTTTCTTTTGCCCGAAAACCATAACACAGCCACTCAAAATAGTGGAAAATGCGAAAACTCCAATGGCAGATTTAAGAATCAATTGCTTTGTGTTCATCTCGGTTTTTTGGGTGGTTCGTGCTTCGATAACAAAGAAGAGAAGTCGTAAATCGTTACAGTTGGTTTTGGTTCTGGTTCAGGTTTTGGTTTCGACTCTATCACGAGTTCAGGACTGCCCAAGCCAACTGCATTTTTGATTTCTTGCTCCATATCAAAATTCTCCTTTTTGAGTCGCCTGCTGTACACCATCAATTGCCTCTACTACTTCTCCCAGAATATTGAAAGCATCGTTTAGCACAACATCATTTGAGGTAGAAAAGTGTTCTGACGATTGAATTTTACGATAATCTCGACTACTCCCCACAAGCCGCAACGTATATTGACATCCTTGCAAGATAGTCCGAATCTCTGAGGTGGTTAATTTGATTTCCATCGTTGTTTCTTTCCCTAAAATTTATCTTGTTGAATACTCAAACTAGCTCCGACTAAAGAAGTCCCTAAGAAGGCGGAAAAACTTACCAGCATTACACCCAAGCAAATATTTTTCTGTTGCTCCCAACCAGAGATGATTATGTTGGGATTATTAGTCTCAATAATCTCCAGCCCCCAGCAAGCCATTGCTCCAACTCCCGAAAAGCCAGTCAACAGCAGAGAGACAATTGCAGTTGTTTCTATGATGCGGTCGAAAAAAATCCTGGGGTTGAATCTTCTCTTAGTACGGCGGCGAAGAACCAATTTACTCTTGTGGTCTAATTGAGATTGGTAAATAGATTGTTTGTGGTTAGTCATTTAGATTCCTCCAATTGAACATAGAAACCCGCACCTGTATTGGTAATCTTTACTTTTCTTTGATTAACCAACATTTGAATTACACTAAGACTAAAGTTGATACTGCACAATCGAGCGCTACCACCACAACGACCGAGATATTGTAAGCACAGCGATGACTGGTCAGTAGGGGTAGGGTAAGTTGATTTTCTTGGCATAATCTTGACTATGAATCTATTATTTGTAGGTGATGTGCATTGAAAAAAATTCCTTGACCAGTTGGCATATCTGAGAAATGAACGCAAACCATGCCGTGTCCTGAATACTGAATTACTGTACCTGTTTGCCCTAACCTTGGGTCTTTTTCTACAACTGTTTTGATGACTTTGACAACTGAATTAATTGGTGGAAGATTAGCCATTTTTAATCCTTTGCTGAACAGCCTATTATTTATTAGTAATTCGAGTTTTCACCAATACCATATTGCCATTTTAGAAAACTGACTGGAGTACAGATTTCTTGCCAATCACAAGCTCCCATTGGGGCATTCCAGTCCTGTCGGTATTCTTCTCCAAAATACCCCAGTCCCCAATACCAACCGTCATATTCCGGCTGTGACTCCCATCCAAACCAGAGAGCAACATTCACTTTAATCAAATAGAACAACTTAATCATCCATCCGCCATCATAATCATAAATAAAATCGTAAAAGTCCTCTAAAAAACGCTCATTTGTTAGTGCAATCAAATCCATTCTTGACCAAAGATTCATATTTTTTCTACCCTTTAATTTGAAGTATGTTTCTCTTCTCAATTAAGTTCTGGCAATTGTGCAAGCGCTCCTTCCATCCATGCTTGAATTGCTTCCATCTCAGAAACACCTCGCAGTACAGCATCGATTACCTGTTTCTGATAAGAATTAACAGCATGGTTTGGATGCCCAAACTTATTACCAGCCCAAGCCAAACACATGGTTTTCACTAATTCGTCAATCTGAACAGAATTAAGCTCGCTTGGACTTGTGACATTTCGAGAATGCAGCCACTCTTTGACCAAATCTAACGGATAATTTAAAAGTGTGCGAACTTCTTTGACTCGCAAATCTTTTGGGTTGATTGATGGCGGAGTTATAGCTTGTTTGGTTGGCTGAACTCTTGGCTGTTGATTGTCTTTGCGGGGTCTAATATTATTTTGTGCTTGTTCAGCCTTTTGAGGAGTAGTTACGCCTTCAGCATCATTATCTTCATCAGCAGTCACCGATAAAATTGCACAAACCGCATATCGTCGTGCATAAGTTAATGCTGCACCAAACTTCTGAGAATCACTAATTTCGGGAAGAGGATAAGTGCTGGTGATATTTTCCCCAGACTCATGAAAAATATGAGTCCGTAGTACGGTTTTACCTTCAAAAATTTCGGTGGTTTGAATTATTACTAATCCATATTTACCAAGCGCAGGAGTGACAGCATCTAACACAGCATCTAGCGTTGCATATTTGCGCTTGTAGTGAGGATTAGTACCGTCTTTTTGAATGGGATTAAACTCTGACTTTGCCTTTATTAAAGCTTTGATTAGTTCTTGCATTGTCCGGCTCCTCTCACCTTACCAATCGTTTTCATTGATATCGCCAGACACTTTTTTGCTAGATTTGGCCTTATTTATCTGAAACTCTGAGGCTTTCAGCACAGGCATTGCCGCTTGTTTTACCGAAGCTTTGGCTTGGTGATAGAGGAATTGGGTTATTCCATCCGCGTCTTCCCCATCTTCTACTTGTGCCCAGAGAGAACAACCCAGTTCTAGAGATTCATAGTCGCCTAGATTAAATTTTCTGGAGTAGCTAACAGATACAGTTGTAAATTTCATTTTGATTATCAATTTTCTTCGTTACTATCAACCATTTCAATGCTGAGTATTTGACATAAATCGCTAGCTTTTACACCAATAACTCCTGGTTGGATTTCAGTAGATAATTCCTCAATCATTGAATGAAAACCAGGGTCTTGATCATTTATTTCTACTTCAATCAAACCTGCATCATTCGATATAACAGTTGCCCAAATTGGCAAAGCTTGAGGAATACTAGTTGCGTAGAGTTTCATACTTCTATATCCTGATTAAACTTGACCTCAACTATTTCTTCAACACAACCCATTGCCTCGCTCAAATAGTGCAGGACATCACCTAAGTGAGTCGCTGCTTCTGGGTCAATCTTCTTGTCTGCAATTAACAAAAGCCAGTTTTCATCTTGGGCGATTGCCTGAATCTTCAAATAGCACGAATTGAACTGATTCAGTATTTCTGTGGTTTCCATTGGTATTATTTATGAAGCTAAATAGTTTTATTGAGGAGGTGGGCCGTCAAGACCCACCTTTTTCCTTACGCTGCAACTAAATCTCTAGTTTTTGGAACGTATCTTTTTAGTCGCTCCCACTCGTCATTCGTCAGTGAATCAAATTGTTTATCTAGCAATTCCTCTTCCGTGGGTGGTTCTCCCGTATCTGTTGTTGATACCCTTGCCACCTTCATAAATTGGTCTAGTCCAACTGCTGCATCAATAGGCTCGGCGTATCGAATCTTATCTACAGCATTCGACCAGTGCGTAATATGCTGAAATATCACCCCAATCATGAAATCATCTGTGTAGACTCGATAAGTTCTGGGGCAAGCTCCATTGACGTATACGAGTTTGTAGGGAGGAATTTCTTGCACCTCTGCGTTGGGGTCGGTTGGAGGTAAGAGTATTTTCTCTGTTGGCTCATCTAACTGGGCTTCTTGAAGAGAAAATGTGGTAATCATATTCTGTGCCATGATTTGAATTGTCATAAATTTCGTTGTAGAGGCGATTGCATTACTCTTGGGCTGCAATCGCTTTTCTTACTTGCAGTACTAAAGATTTCTGTCACCCCTGCATTCGCATCTGTAGCAGGTAGGAGAATTTTCTCTTGACAATTACCTACTTGAAGCAAGAAGTTGCTTGCTAGACTTTGTGTCATGATTCACTTCATTAACGATTTAGCTTGAAGGCGATTGCATAACTCTAGGGGAAGCAATCGCCCTTTCTCGCTTGCAGCAATTTACGCCGCTACTGCTGCTCTAACTCCCAACAGCCCAATCACTTGTTCTGCACTAGGAGCCACGCGATTGACTCCGTACTGTCTTGGTCTGGCGTACCAACCTTGGTGATTGCACCCGACGAAGCCGACCAAACGCCCGTCTTGAAAGAGTTTGGTGCTGAATGATAACCAGTTGATCTCACCGTGGTACAGACCAAAAACAGTGCAGGCTTTTTCCAATTCATCGCTCAATCGTTCGTTGCGTTCCAGTGCTGTTTCCGGTAAAGTCGCCTTGACCTCTGCAACTCTTGTAGCGAACCAGTTGCGGTCGAATGGTAGTCGTCCCCCACCGACTAACTGCACCCATACCGTAATCCCGCCTTCGATCCAGATTGTACGCACTGATTCGGGTTCGACCTCGATAATCTCGCTAATGATGCGGCGATCTCTGCTGGTGAGGGGGTCTTGGGTTGGGGCTACAGCTTCGGCTTGGGATTCGAGGTGGGTATATAGTTCTGCTTGGGCGAGGGTTTGCTCATCAACAGAAGAACTAGGAATTGCTTGCTGTGTATGTGTTGTATAGGTCATAATGTAAATCTCCGTAATTGGGGAAAAGGCGATCGCTGAGTTTTCCAGACAGTAGCGATTGCCTTTGTTATGTGTGCAAACAACGTTGTGGTTTGGCACAACGCTCTCAAAAAGATTTGGCGTAGCCATCAAAGCTAGTTGCTAAGAGCATTATCAAGACAGCAGACGGACAGCATCAGAGGACGTGTACAGCTTTAACAACGTCAAAAGCTAATCGTCTAACGTCTTTTGGTAATTATTTATTCAGTGCAATATCCATTTCCCGGCTGTGTACCCCTCGCCTTCTCTGGTTGTGCCAGTGCCTCGGTTACTCCTCAAGCGTTGACACTCCTCGACCTAAACATACGAGGATTCTTGCTTCACAGGGATTCCAGTGAATTTACCCTCAGCAAGCATCTTGACCGTATGCCCTACGGCTGCAAGCCCTCTTTTGAGAACTACTTGTGCGGCTGCAACATCTCTATCAGTTATATAGCCGCAATTTGAACAAACATGAGTACGAACAGAAAGCTCTTTTTTGCCTGTCTCAACTCCGCAACTAGGACAAATCTGGCTGGTTTTACGGCTGTCTACTTTCTGGAAATAGACACCACGCTTAAAACAAGTCTGCTGTAGTATGTTGAAGAATTGTCCAAACCCAGCATCTAAGCAATGCTTACCTAGCATTCCACGGGATAAACCAACTAGATTCAAATCTTCAACAAATACCATCCCGGCATTATTACAGATTTGATGAGACAGCTTTCTATGCCAATCTTTACGACAATTGACGATGTACTCATACAATAACGCAACCTTCTTTTGTGCTTTATGCCAATTATTCGAGCCTATATGTTTTCTAGAAACGCGCTGTTGCAGCAATTTCAGCTTGCACTCGGCATCTACAAAAAACCTTGGACGTTTGACAGTTAGCCCCTTAGAAGTTGCGATAAAACTTGTTAAGCCTACATCAATCCCTATTGCTTCACCGTGCGGAATTAATTGTGGTACAGATACATTCCATTGCAAGATGAGCAACACATACCAACCAGAGGCACGTTTAACAATATGAGCTTGTTTTACGATAGCGCTATCAGGTATTTTTCGTGATTGATGGAATTTAACCCACCCAATTTTCGGCAGTTTTATCTTTCCTTTTTGGATTGGATTAACCCCTAATTGTGGAAACAGAAAACTACGCATTCTCCCAGGTTTTTTGAATCTGGGAAATCCGTGTTTCCTTTCCCACATTGCAACAAAGGCTTGTTCAAGTCGTTTTAATGTTTGCTGCAAAACGTGTACTGCAACTGCCTTCAGTTCTGGGTATTTTGCTCTAGCTTGGGTTAATCCTTTGCATTGATTGAAGTAGTTTGGTCGTGGTGTCTCAACAGGAATGATGTACTCAGAGCGTAGTGAACAAGCATTAATCTGACAAGAACGAGATTTAATCCAATCTTTACGCTCTGCCAAACCATAATTATAAACACGGCGACATTGTTCTAACCAGTTTGCAAATAATGCTATTTGGCTTTGTGTGGGCTTAAGTTTAAATTCGTAGGTCAGATTAAACACTTGAACTATCTCCTAGTTCTTTTTAATTTTTGACTAACCAACTAAATACCTAACAATTTGCGGATCTATGGCAGTAATCCGCTTTTGAATTGATTGTGGAGGATTCTGGAAAAACCGTGTAAACCAGCGATCGCAGCATGGAAGCTGGCCCCTTGAACTGGTCTTTGAGTCGCCCTGCGACTGGAATCACCTACAGTTCTAGTAAATGGCTCATTGGTGAAGTTCTCGTTGATAGTTAAGGCACGGTCAGGGCATAAGATTGCGATCGCAATCTTTCTCACGGTGGGCGGTCGCCTTTGTTTTCTGGCAGAGTGCTGTGTTAGGAACAAGGCACTCTAATGAATTCAGCTTTGCTGCAAATAAGATTTCTAGACAGGGTGATTAGCAAATAACCAGTTTTTTAAGACTTGGTAGGTCATCGAGATCATCTTCGCTGGCTTGAGCATTACAAGTTTGGCTTCCGGCTGCTAGTCCCGGTGGCACTTGGTTTTGTGGTTGATTGAAATTAGTTAAGTTTGGTAATTTGCAAACCCTTTTTGCGTTCGGGTGCAGGCGGTTGCATTTCCTTGCCCTTACACCTATAATATAAACCATTAGCTAATGGTTGTCAACTGTTAAGAACATCATTTTTAAGCTTGATTTTTATAAACCATCAGCTTATGATTCATAGCAGATAGCTAATATTTTGATGCTTTAGCTAAAGGAGGTGAATTCAGCAGCAGTTCTTACCTTGGCATCATTATTAATCTCTGAAATCCCATAAACCATTAGCTGTCAGTTGTCAACCAACAACTAATAGTTAATGCTTCAATCAAAGGAGGTGAATTAGGAGATGGAAGTGAAAGTAACGATTACGATTGATGTTCCAGGGTTAGAGAATGATTTAGCTGAGGCAATGAAGCAGAAGGGTCTATCTTTTCAAAAACTTGGTGAAGCCGCTGGTGTTACAGGTACGGCTGTCTGGCAAATAACCAGCAACAAGAATAAATCTATTAAGGTGGAAACTCTCGGCAGAATCGCTAAGGTACTGGGAATTGAGTGTCAACCCAATATAGAATCACTTGCGATTGAAGAGGTTAAAAGTGCATTTGGCGAAACCTCCTAACTAAAAGCGATCGCCCACCGTCCAAAGTTTGCGATCGCCCTAACTAAACCCCCAAGAAGGAATAGCTATGTCTAACCTATCAGTTTTTAGCTTTGAGTCTCAAGAAGTTAGATTTGTTGGTACAGCAGAAAAACCAGAATGGGTAGCTGCTGATGTGTGTGCTTGTTTGCAATTAAGGGATACAAGTAAAGCACTAGAGACTTTGGAGGCATCCGAAAAGGGTACGAAGAATGTTCGTACCCTTGGTGGTGAGCAAGAAATGTTGACTGTCAATGAACCAGGGCTTTATCGTCTTGTATTTAAGTCCCGTAAACCAGTTGCCAAACGTTTCCAGTACTGGGTGTTTCATGAAGTCCTGCCCTCTATTCGTAAGACAGGTGGATACTCGGTTGCCCCAGGAACCATGACCCAGATTCAAATCCTTGCTGCACTCGCCCAACAGATGGCAGAACAAGAGCAAAGGCTATTGGAACAAGAACGCCGTCAAAACGAAGTACTGGCAAGACTAAAAGCGGTGGAAGTTGAGCAAGATCGGTTTAATAGCCCATGTGGTCACAAGTACAGCGTCATGGGTTTTGCTAAACTTCGAGGACTTGAGATATCACTCTCACAAGCCGGCAGCAAGGGAAAGAAAGCTAGCGCGTTATGCCGCAAGCAGGGGGTAGAAGTAGAACAGATACATGACCCAAGGTTCGGCTATGTGGGTTTATACCCTGAAAGTATTTTAGATCAAGTCTTTTCTAGCAATTCAAAAGATAAAGCGACCGCTCGGCACTAAGTAATGTGTTAGCGAAGTAGTTTTTAAAGAACGATATTCACAAATAGTTCAGGGTTCTAACTCGGTGAAGTATTAAGTCTGCACCGCCAATATTTTCATGCTCAAAACCCAATGAAGGATGAGAACAAAGTATAGAGGGGAAAATGAGTAATTCTGTTGTAAGCAATCGCAGTGATTTTGCAATAGTCGTTCCATCGTTTCTAGACGACTATGGGCTTAATCCTCAAGAATATCGTTTATATGGACACATAGTTAGACGAGCAGGGAAAGACGGATGTTTTGAGTCAATTCCTAACATGGCAGCAATCTGTTTAATGAATGAAAAGACTGTCAGGAAAACCCTACAAATCTTGATTGCAGCTAGGTTTATCAAAATAGCCCAAGAACGAAAAGGGAAAACCACAATTTATGAAATCACAGATCATTCGCAATGGATGGCATCAAAACATCTAGAAAAAATTAGACAACAAATCACTGGTGGTAAATCAGGTAGTACCAAATTAGGTGGGGGTAGTGGTACCAAATCAGGTAGGGGTGTGGTACCAAATCAGGCAGGGGTAGTGGTACCTGAAATGGTAGGAGTACCCCTACCTGAAATGGTAGACGAAGGAATTACCATTAAGGAATTACCAATTAAGGATCTCCCTTTAAGGGATCTCTCCCTTAATCCCTCTCAAACTGACATCGACTCACAAGAAAGAAAAGAAAAAAGAGAATTTGGATTTCAAGTCAAAGAAGAACCCAATTCAAGTTTCTCCACTTTGTTGCCAAAAAAATCCGAGACTACGCAACCAACAAGTCAGTCTCTCATGAAGGCAAATGTTCCGCCGCCACTGCCCGACCCATTTTTGAAAAATCAACGCAAAAAGCCCAACGATGTGATTTGGGATTGGCTACCAGATGGCCCGTGGCGTAATGAAGAGGGCAAGCTTGATGCAGAATTTCAAACCGCCCTCGCTACTCGGTGGATGAAGGAGTATGGCGGCGACTTGCACGCAAACAAAGCCAAGGTACTGAAACACTTCCGCAATGAACCGACTAACTTAGCGATTGAGTGGGAATGGTATCAATCCACTTTCATCCATCGCGTTGTCAACATCCAAACCCGCAAGCAGAACGGGCTAGACACCACTCAAGATGAGGAACAGATAGCGCTTCAAGCTAGAGCAGCAATACCATTACCTGAATCAGTACGTGTAACACAAACACCC
Organism: Desmonostoc muscorum FACHB-395; assembly: GCF_014698035.1. Taxonomy (GTDB): domain Bacteria; phylum Cyanobacteriota; class Cyanobacteriia; order Cyanobacteriales; family Nostocaceae; genus Nostoc; species Nostoc muscorum_A. Next base: position 17,198 of record NZ_JACJSF010000101.1, on the reverse strand, counting down.
ACCTTAACCAAAATGGTAGAGCAAGTAGCAGACTATGCTTTGCCTACTCTGATTTCTCAAGAGCCGCCCAAAGATGAATTTGGTTGTATTAATCCTGGGGCTTATTTGAATACACCAAAACAGTCAGACAGGGAATTTTGGGCTAACTTTACACCTCATGCTGTGCCAAGTCGCAAAAAATCACTTGTTGCATCCGTTCTAGAAACGGCAAAGCCAGCTATCGAGGTTTTGAAAGTTGAGAAAGTAGAGCAGTTGAATGAAAAGGCTCCTGTGCGGGAAGCAGAGGAAGAGATAAAAGGGTGGGGAGATATCGCCTCCCACGCTCCTCTAGAAAATAGCTCTCTGCCCCTTGCCTCTTCTAAAAAGTTGACTGCGATCGCCGTTATAGTTCAGCCTCCAGTAATAGAAGAAGAAGCTGTACTACAAGACATGAGGAAATATCTTAATTGCGGCAGTGACGTATTGAGGCAAACCGCAATTGATTGGGCCTGCGATCCTGCTAATCAATGCGAACTTGTGATTGTGTCAGGGCGAGTGGTTGATATCAAATGGGTTGACTTTTAAGCAGCAAACTCAGTACCAGAATGTCTTATGAAATACTACAAGCAGAACAAATACTTACAAACTTGGAATTGTCAACAAGAAAGGCAGGAGGCAGAGGGCAGGAGGCAGAAGGAAAACTGTCCTTTGTTTCCTGCCGCGACCAGACGGGTCTTGGGTTTGAATTCCCTACTGCAATCTTTGATTCAGTGGCACTTATTTGGCGAGGGTCTGAATCGCCCACCAAATTCTTTCCTTCTGCCCTCTGCCTCCTGCCTTCTGCCTCCTTTTCAAGATATTCCGGGTGAGCTTAGTTTCCACCAGCTTATATGTCAAGAGGTAGTTAATGAGGAGAAAAAGGAGTGACTATTTTTACCTCTTACTATGCAGGAGAAATCAGAGGTGAAGCCGTCTCCATCTCTCTATATCCTCCGAAAGGCTTTCAAGGCAAACATTTACCTTTATTTGCTCCAATACCAGAGCTACTGAAATGGTGGAAGTCTTCAGTGTCAGATACTAATGCTGAACTTGAATACACCCGCCAATTCCACGAAATTTTGCTTTGTAGGCAGCAGCTGATTGATATTTGGGTTGCAAAACAGCAGCAAAACTCACATGACATGACATTGTGCTGCTACGAAAAAACTGGCGATTTTTGCCATCGGCATCAAGTTGGACGTGAAGTTATCCAACGGTATCTGCCTAAACTTTGGGGCGGGGAAATTGGGTTAGGAACTGTTATTAAGGAGAAAATGTCCACAAATTGTGGACAAAAAATCATACTCCCAGCCACATATCCACCCCAAGTATTGAGTCTGATCGAGAAATGTTATGAGTCGGGATATCCTGTGAAGTGCGATCGCACCGAGTGCGGATACTACCAAGTTAGCCTCAATGAAGAAGACTTAGGTGTGTGGTCAGAGTTGGGTATACTTGCTGTATTGTCCGGGTTGCAGGAGAAGTTTTACCGTGAGCGCCTAATTCCGTCAGTGGCTATGGCTGCAAAAACAAGGGTTAAGAATAATCAGCAAGATATCAAGATGCCTTCGTGGATTTTGGCTAGTGATACTCAGTCGGAAGTTTCAGCCCTAGTGGATCAGCCAGCAACAGAAGAGTTAAAGCCATCCCGTGCAGAAACACGTATTGTTGAGCAGATGAGTCTGCTTTGACTATTGTTGCGTCAAGTACTGATGAGACAAGTAAGATGAAAGCACTTGTTCCGCGCCGCCTGTGCCACAGTGTGAAAAATGGTTACATGAGGCTGCGACCCGAACGTATGCAGAAACTCAAAGTAGCGGCTAATTCGGGGCAGAATCCGGGGTTTGACTTTTGCAGGAGTGTTGGAATGATGACCCTGCTTTGCAGATTGTGATCAAGAAATTACTGGTGAAGTTTCCGCAGTGGGGGATTGTGATTGTGGATGGGGTGCTGGTTGATTGGGAGGAGTAGCTAAGAGAACAATAAATTTTTATGCTACTCGTTCGTACTGTATTTTCCTACACTTACAATGCTTCGGAAAAAACGTAACTTCAAACTTAATTCTGCTACCACATTACGACGTATTGTAACAACCGGGAATTTTTTCTAATAAGATTGGAATACTGTGAACTCTTGCCTCATAGCGTTAAAAAGCCACAGTAGAAATACAAGTTTAAGTTCTATGTCATGGACAGCCAGCTATAGGTAATTCTTTATCTCTTGAATAATCACCTCTAGATTTTGTGAAATATCAATATAAATTGCTTCTGCTTGGGTTGGTTCCTCTAACGCTTTAAATTGGCTTTCTAAAAGACCAGCTTTCATGAAATGGCCGAGGCGATTACGCAGTCTTCGATCGATCAACTCATAACTCCCTTTCAGATAAACTAAATGCACGTGTGGATGATCGCAGTAGAGAATTTGGCGATAACTGGCTTTCAGGGCAGAACAAGCCAGGATGACGTTTTTCTCCTCTTCTAGCCATTGAGTGATAGCCTTTTGGATTATCTGTAACCAGGGTGCGCGATCTGTATCATTTAATGGTTCCCCTCTGCTCATCTTTTCCTTCGCTGCTTCTGAGTGAAACGAGTCTGCATCAGTAAACTCCCACCCCGTTGCATCTGCAAGCGCTTGACCAATTGTAGTTTTGCCTGATCCGGCAACTCCCATCAGAATTACAATCATAATTTTCTCAATCTAAATTTTTAGGTGGTAAATTTTGTGTAGAAGGCTTCAGGACTATCCCTAACTCTTGCAGCAATGCTGCTGGAGCATTTATTGCTTTTTCTAAACATTGAGCATCATTCCACTTTGTTTGCTCGTCCCAGGTAATATTTTTGAGGTTAGCACCAAAAAAGTTTGTGCCAAAGAGATTAGCTTGACTGAAATTGGCATTTTCTAGGTTGGCCTGACTTAAATTGGTGCGGCTGAGATTAGCTCCAGTGAAGTTAACGCTCATTAAGTTTGCCGCAGCAAAACTAACCCTAGTTATATCTGCATAGCTCAAGTTGGCATTTTGAAAATTAGTCTGAGGGAGGTAAGCACTAAAAATGCGACAATGAGAAAGATTGACGTTAGAGAGAAATTTTCCAACTATACGTTGAAACATGTAACCAGATATACAGTTACTATAAGCAATAATCCGAAGTAATCGATCCTTGTCAAAATCTTCTGTGTTTGTCTGTCCACATAGAGGAAAGGGATTTTTATGTTTTAGCTGATTTTGAGATTGGATATAACGATACAATTCTAGAAGCAAAATCATCACATTTAGTCCGACATAAATATCGACTTGCCTTATTCCTGAAGGAATCTTGTGCTGCTTTATATCTACGTAAGTATTGAAGGGTAAATTGCCAGATGGCGCATCAATAAATTCTCCATTACTCCATTGGAAATAAAACTTCTCCAAACGCTCAAACAAACAGTCTGGATCAAACTCTGAATGATTTTTCAGCAACTCCATCAAATATTCCACAATCTCAGAAGTTAGTCCCCCGTACCAGAACAAATTGTAAATCTGGCGATACATCGTTTCATCATCAACATAGTAAAGATTTCTACGTTTATCTCCAGGCTTTGACCAATCTTCCAAGAATTCCTTGAAACGTTCAGCACACAAAAATTCTCCAAAACTCTTATGGGTAAACTCAACTGAACCCTGTCCTTTAGTGCTTGCTTGTAAATAGAATACTGCTAAAGCATTTCTTAATGGATTGTCTTGTAAGCGTTGCTGTGTTTTCTTCAGCAGATCCTTCGCTCGATTATCTTGATTCATTCGCACTTCAATCATTGGAATTGCTGCATATTCCTTACCTGATTGCACAGCACATACAGCAGCTTCTGCTAGAATGCGTCGCAAGTCCTCGATTTCCATCTCGGTTAGAGATCGATTCAGAGATTTAGAACGTTGTTTAGTAAGTACCCAACCTAGCGCCTTTTCATAAATTAAAATTTTTGCTCCAATCGCACTAGTATCAGCAAATAGTTCAATAGTTAATTCACCATCCCGATACATTGCTGCCAATAGGTAAAGTAAAAGTGGCTCTTGAGCTAACCCAATTTCATCATTTGAGCCTCGAATTCGTTTTGGACATCGTTTATCTTGTAGAAACTGTTGAAATGTAGGTTTTCTTTCTTGTTTTACTAATCGCTCCCAGTTGTCAAACCAGTGCTTTTGGGAAATATCATCCATTGGGAGAATTTCTACACGAGCCAGATTGTTGGGTAGCAAGAAGCGCTCAATACTTTGTAATGCGAGTGTTCTGCCTGTAATTATCACCCGATGAGCTTTTTCTGGGTTTTTGGCACAGTTTTCTTGGAAGTCCCCCACTTGCTTCAAAAATTCTTCTAGCCCACCACTGCTTCTGCCTTCCATTAACAACTCATCGAAGCCATCTAATATAAATAGAAAGCGGATATTACGATCGCTTAACCAACCAGAGCCATTTTTGGCGAAATCACAGTCTACTGCTTTTCGCAAAGTCTCTTCAAAATCCTTCTCCAATATTTTGATATCCTGCAAACGAATCAGAATGGGTGTCCAACGAGGATGCTCGTTTTGCCTCACCCAATCTGCAAACATTTTACAGAACACACTTTTCCCTCTTCCTGGCCCTGCTTGAATAAATATGACTTGCCGACTTCTATCAACTTTATTCAGTTGCTCTCTTACCCAATTCTCTAAATTAACAGTCGATTCATGTGCTTTTGATTGACCATTATTATCTAACAACTGACCTTTTAATGGCACATAAATATCAGGTATTTTAAATTCTTCACCTATTACCTTCCATCGCTCTTGTAGTATTGGATTGCTGGGTGAGGATGATATTTGCTCTCTCATATATAACTCTATGCTAGCGTATTTATCATTTGCTCTTGCCTCTTGTGCTGCTGTTATCATCAAACTTAAAACTTGACGTACATCTTCTGGCTCGTACAAGAAAAGTTGTTTTATATAGTTATATGTGTCCCAGGCAACCCACCCTGTAATTAAGGAAGTAATCTTTTGCTCTATTCCAGCCTTTTCTAAATAAGTTGATAATTGTTGGTTTAGAAACTGCCCTAATATCGAATTTGGAAAACTTGTCAAAGCTTTTTCAGCTTGACTATTACTTAATTCTATTTCTCCCAGTTGATTCAACTGAGGTTTAACTTCTTGATTTGTTATCTCTCTATTCAGTCTTTGCTGTAACCAAACATCTCTCTTTACTAAAGCATTAAAGCTATTGATATAAGCTAGAGGGCAAGCAATCGCCACCCATTCTTCTATCTCAAACTTTTGGTTTGTTTTCTCACTTAGTAGTTTTAAGCCATTTTGAGCAATCCCTACAAACGATAACCCAGCAACTATCACTGATGCTGATGGGCCCAGTACACCAAGGGCGATCGCAAATTCTAGAACAGCTTTAGAAACTTCTGCCCCAGACTCTACAACATCTCCTACTTTTTCTATATGCTGGGACTTAGGAATCAATCTATGCCAAATCTGTTTGATTTTTACCACTACTCAATTTCCTATAGAAAAGTTTTGCTAATGAAAGGCTAGGCAATACTTTACATACATCTTCAGTGTGCGCTTTTACGGAATGTAACACAATATTTCTTTTGTAGTGGTTAAATTACTCAACTTGCAATACATCTATGCAAGCCTCAGAGCTATGAGGGTGACGTAAATGAATTTTCTTCAAGTAAGTGGAAAAGGGAGAGGGAAGTAGAATTGAATCAACCCGCTTCGTTGTCAAGAGAAAATCAAGCCACTAGTAAAGAAGTGAAAACGGATCATGAGCGTGAAAGTTCCGCCGCATCTGTCAGCAGTGCTGAAAAGTGGTCGCATGAGGCGATTGTTGCACGGTCAAATATGCGACCAGAACGTATGCAGAAACTCAAATTAGCCGAAAATTCGGGACAGAATCCGGGTTTTGACTTCTTGCAGGAGTGTTGGAATGATGACCCTACTTTGCAGATTGTGATCAAGAAGTTGCTGGCGAAGTTTCCGCAGTGGGGGGTTGCGATTGTGGATTGAATGTTGGTAAAGTGGAATGAATAGCGATGCCTACAGCAAACCTTTCAGGAAAAGCGCTTTAACCGCTAGCATATTCTAGTACAGTAATCAATTTTGAGAGTAGCGTAACTTCAGAAGCTATAGCTATTTATATCGTTATGATATGAAAAGTTCATTGGCTCACTGTAAACACAACAAGATTATTTCCCTTGCGGAATGCGCGGGTAGGTAGGTGTTCAAAACCAAAAATAGGGAAAGAGGTTTCAAATGCGCCTAGTGCAAGAGTTTTAGCCAAAATAGTTGCTCAAGCACCCGCGCACCTTACACAGACTAGGTTTTAGCTATTTCTTTACTACTCAATCTAAATTCTCTATGCTATGATTGACCTATCCGCGCATCGGAACCTTGAAAACCTAATAAACACACGGTTTTGCGACTGTATCGGTTGCAATGTAACTTAATCCCTATTAGGGATTGAAACTTGGAACGAAGGCAAAATTATGTGCAGCGTAATTAGTTGCAATGTAACTTAATCCCTATTAGGGATTGAAACTACGAATATACCTAGCTTCATGTAATTCGGATATCGTTGCAATGTAACTTAATCCCTATTAGGGATTGAAACCAGTCTTACGAGATTTACCATTAATCAAAACGGATGGTTGCAATGTAACTTAATCCCTATTAGGGATTGAAACAGCCTGGTGCGACCCGGAGGCACTCAAAATCACATGTTGCAATCTAACTTAATCCCTATTAGGGATTGAAACGAAGAATTGGTTGCATCTAGAGCTAGACGAGCAGTTGCAATCTAACTTAATCCCTATTAGGGATTGAAACGAATGTAGCTTTTGTGTTGGCTGCTATCGTTGCATGTTGCAATCTAACTTAATCCCTATTAGGGATTGAAACTTAAAATTCTGGTTGAAAGGAATGGTATTGAACGGTTGCAATCTAACTTAATCCCTATTAGGGATTGAAACGCAATAGTGACTAGTAGTTCGCCAACCCAAAATTGCGTTGCAATCTAACTTAATCCCTATTAGGGATTGAAACGATGCTTCTAACGCCGATCTACCCTGCCTTGCGTGGTTGCAATCTAACTTAATCCCTATTAGGGATTGAAACGGCTTTAGAGTATAATTTTAGAGTTTCAGGAAACGAATAATGGCGACAACTAAATATCAAGCTTATACAAATGTGCCAAAGCCGAGTTCAAAACTGGCAGAAATAATAAAGCAATCGGGGACAACTTTATATTTAGATGCAGGGGCAATAGTTCAACTCATATATCCAGATAAATCGGTATTAAAAATAACTGTAGGTAGACAAGAAAGCATATTTAAATTGACGGATATTCGTGCGATTATCGCAACAGAACCAGAAATTAAATCGTCAGCGCTCACAAAAATCCTGCAATGGCGCATTCCAGTAATTTTATTTTCTCAATCTGGTGAATTCCTGGGAAGGATTGAACCAGATTATCAAATCAGGACAGATATCATGCAGTCCCAGGTTATGATGACCGATGCTATGAGAGTCGAGATTATGCAAGGTGTAGCCTGGGGTCGCCTCCGTCGCCTTCGGCGTTTTCTACAACGCTCTGGGCGTGATGGTGCTGTAGAAATTAGTCAAGCTTCCAAAGATATTTTACATCTTAGTAATTGCATTACAAACCATGATTCTATTGCCTCATTGCAAGGGTTAATTGGGCAAGCAATGCTGATTTTTTATCGTCTGCTTCCCCAGTGCATAAACCCGGATTGGAGATTTACTTCGCGGCATGATAATTCCCCTGTTTGCCGGATGCTTGACTTTAGCGAGAAGCTTTTGGAAGAATCAATCAAAAATGCTATTTTCTCAGTAGGGCTAAACCCTAATCTTGGTTACTGGCATCAAACCCATCACCAAACCAAGGGACTAATCACCGATCTAACTACAGAATTCCAAATCTTAGCGATCGCCTGCGTGAAGACTGTTTTGAATCGTGGCTATGTCACACCGAAGGATTTTAATAAATGCTGGGATGAAAACAGACTGCCGCTCGTTGCAGCCCAAGCAATTACCCGTGCTTACCAAGTCAAGATGGCTACGGAAATCAACTACCCCCAGATCAAAATTAAATGCACTTATGAAGACCTGTTTTACATTCAAGCAAAACAATTAATCTTGTATTTACAAGGACAAATCCAAGAATATTACTCTCCTGACTTAAAATAATTAAGGATTAATTTGGATCAGAAGATAGCTCTGACTCTCGCAAACTCAGAACGCCAAGCTGTCTCTACCAGTATTAAAAATTACACTGTCTCAGAATAGCGTGCAGCTAAAGCGATTGCTGCTTGACAGTTGTAGATCAAGATTCCCTTGCATTGATACTGCCAAGCGACCAATTATTTTCTGAAAACGGGGACGCATAATCTGCGGCTCGCTCCCATCCCCACTTATAAGCAGTGTCAACTAGAATTTCTTTCCCATTTCGGAACTTGATAAATTCCTGCCCGTGATCATAAAATATGTCTGCAACCAGTTGATTACGCTCGTCGTAACCCCACTTATCCACTGCTGCCCTCCACCAGCGCTTTCCGGGTGAGAGCAACTGTTCAAGTTCTAAATATTCCGGCTTCCAGTACTTGGTGCGCCATTGATTTGCTAGTGCATCGATTAATATCGCAGTTGGGTAGATCGGCTTGAGGTTTTCTTCGAGCCAAAGCATATAAACAATTGCGCTCATGAAAGCATCTTCTAAACCATAGTTGGATGCTTCGAGAGTGTCTTGGAGTTGCTCGTCATTAAAATTTACGCCGAGTGATCGCAGGGCTGGGGCATACAAATCAAATAATTCTTGTTCTACTGAATCGGTAGACCAGAACCACATAAGAAAAAGAAAACTCCTACTGGGTAGCTAAATAAAATTTAGCATTTAGCTGTTGATGTGGGGACGAGTAGCAATGTCTACAACGGGCTATTCGGCGTTGCAGAAATTTGGCTACCTGAACTTGAATAACTCAATCGCCATAAAATTACATTGATAATCGCCGATTTCCATACCATTGACTCAAATCATCCTCAATGGCCTCAAGAATAGCGATCGCCTCAGTTATTGATTTTGAAGAAGCAGCTAAAAGTGCGAACGCTTGCTCAACCCTTTGTTGATAGTCGATAGGGCAAATAGCAAACTTAGCAGCAATTGCCACCGCTCCCTTTTCATTCAACAGGTAATCTTCATTGAGGGCGAATAAAACTTGGTTCATACACGCCACACTGCGGAAACAACAACCTGCTGCGTAGACAACATCATCGCGTGCAATCGCCTTTTTTGCAACCACCAGCGAGAAACTGATTTCCCAAGCGAAAATATCAATAGTTGCGTGTTTAAGCCCAACTGGATAAGGCTTTGTTTTGAACTTCAAAGCTTCTAAAATACCATCCGGATCATGAAGTACCTGACAAATAGCAATTTCGCCCATATAAATCGAGGATACAAAACTATGAGGATGTCCTGGTTGGTAATCAATAGTAATTTGTCCAGCATGGCAATCATCAATCACACGATTCACCTTCGCCAAATCGCGATAGAGAAAATCTACACCTACACCTTGAACTTGTAGCCAACCGCCGCCGTTAATCCACTTTCCCCATTCACCAATTGCAGTAATCAAATTGACGCGGCCTTTATCATCAAGCTCATAGGCAAGGCGATTTAGAGCAATTAAATCGGGCGGGTTTTCTGAATTATAATAAATGCCCAAGTCCACATCTGACTTATTAGTGTGGTTGCCCCGCGCCCGTGAACCACCCAATGAGATGGCTGTGATTCCCTCAATTGACCGCAAACTTGAAACAATATGGTTGATGAATTGAGGCGATTCCTGATTCATAGAGCGATTGTCACATTACTATCGCTGTCATTTTATATTTTAAAGGCATCGCTACTTAAATCAATAATGCGATTGATTCGTTTGGACTTACTGCCATTATGAAAGTATAATTTCTGATCTGCATCTGTCCCCAGTGTTGAAAATGGTCACATGAGGCGATAGTTGCGAGGTCAAATGTGCGACCGGAGCGTATGCAGAAACTCAAGCTTGCGGCGAATTCGGGGCAGAATCCAGGGTTTGATTTTTTGCAAGAGTGTGGGGATGATCCGGCTTTGCAGATTGTGATTAAAAAGGTGCTGGCGAAGTTTCCGCAGTAGGGAATTGCGATTGTGGATGGGGTGTTGATGGAGTGGGAGCAAGGGTAAGGCAGTGCGGCAAGACTGAAAGCGATCGCTGCCTGATCTGATGGCAAAATCAGTTCAGCCCAGCAGGAGGTACAGTCCGTATTGCAGCAGTTACGGGAACTCCCTTGTACGCCACAGTTTCGGCTAAACGGAGAGATTCAGCGTACAGTCAAGCGGTATTGGGGGAATGTACCAGGAGCGATCGCATATCTCAAGGAGGCAGTGCGGAATTGGAAAGGGATCAAGTCACCAGAGGCTGTGTTTGTGGTTGCTTGTAAGGAGGGACGAAAGCCGGAGGCACAACAGGCTAAGTCTGGAGTGATCGCTTGGTTTGAGTGGGCGCGGAAGGAGAGGATTGTGATTGCGATGTCTGGTGAGGTGGTGTATACGCCGGATGGGGAGGCTGTGGCGTTGGCGGAAATGATGCGGCGGTTTCCGGTGGGGGAATGAGTAACCAGAATCAGAAGGACTTGTAGGGTTTTGGGGCTAAAATTTTTAATTGTTGGGTCTACAAAAATACAATGCCTCGTCCCAAACGAAACTTTCAGGCAGGATTTTGTTACCACATTACTGTCCGTTGTAACAATAGAGAATTTCGCCTGACTCGCCTCGAATGCCGTGAAGTCTTTCTCTACGCCATTAAGAAGGCGCAAGAAAAGTATGGGTTTAAGCTGTATGCTCTATGTATTATGAGCAATCATACTCATTACCTTCTGGAACCACGACAACCAGAAGGCCTGCCCAAAATTATGCACTGGCTCAACTGGTATACGGCTATGTGCTTTAACCGGATGTTGAACCGTACAGGCCATTTTTGGGAGAAGATATATCACAGTACAGGCTTTGCTAATACAGATCAGCGAAGGGCTTTGAATACGCTGCGATACATCCACGCGAACCCCAAAGCCGCCGGAATGCAGCAAGGCTATTTCTACGATTTCAGCAACTATGGCACTCATGATCGTCTGAGCAACGATGGTATCACTCAGTGGCATCCGGCATTTTTGCAATTGGGGCGCACACTAGAAGAATGTGCGGTGAGGTATCGTAAATTCTGCCAGAAATACAAACCACAGGCGAAGCCAGAGAAACGAAACCACTGGGGTAGTAGCTTCTTGCCATCGGTAGTGAAAGGTGCGAAGGCGAAAAAGTTATCGCTTGGGCAGATGAGTTTACCTTGGAACAAGCAGAAGGTAACGGAGAGTACGGAGGTGCATGAGGTAGCAACAAAATTTATTCAGGCGAATTGTTATCAGTCCCCAGTGCCAGGTATCGGATTTATGAAATGCTGATTACTCCGTGGGAATTGAGGCAGAAATAAATGTTTACAGACTTTTGAAAGCCTTATGTGTTATACTTTGCAAGTCTGAGCGCGAGAGAAGAGAGATAACTCGCAGGTACAAAACTAAGGTAAAAGTGCGAATTCCAAATAACTGAAGGAAACCAAAAATTCTTACCACTCTGATACCGGGTATAAATTCTCACTGGTAGTGCCGCCGATGGTAGTGATGTAGATGATGAGATCATCTCACATTCATCCTTTTGTTGGGTATTATTTTTCTCGAACTTTTTCATTAACTGATCATAGCTTAACCACTGATCATCTTTCCATCCTACACGAAGTCCAAAAACATTCCAGTTTGAATCCCCATAGATTGGGCTGCCTAAACTTTGATAAATCTCTGCTTGGATGCTGATGCCAAAATTATTGTTACTGTTTTCAAGCCAGAGGCTATTGATTTCCCTGAGAGTTTCACAGGGGAAATTTTTTAGTAGTTTGTCCCAATCTTTGTAGTTTTCTTTAAACATCACTTGATAAAAAATCCAAGCAGTTTCTTCATCTGCCTCTTTCCACTGCTGCTGCTGAAGATAGTTTTCTAATTGTGTGCAGAGTCCATCTTGTACCAATTCATCCGCATATCTTCTCAATTCTCCTTCAAAAGCTTTATCAGCTTCAGCGTTATATTGAACTGCCAGCATCTCATAAAATCCTTGCCTGAACCGTTCAGGATTTTCCTTGTTCGCAAACTTCAACCGAAAAATCTCTTGCCATTTTTCTTCGCTTTCATTATCTTCATTCCCCCATAAATGATGTAATATCTCATGGGCTTTTTGGTAGAGAGAATAGACTTGTGGTGGTAATGGTAGTTTGATATTGGGGATGATGTGGGGTAGAATCCGGGAGACTCTATAAAGACGCTGAGATTCTTCTGTTTCGGAACTAACTTCTATTAATCCTAATTCAATCGCTCTATTTAACAGGTTTTTGTGGTCAGCGATAAATCCACAAACTGCTTCTAATGCTGCTAGAGGAACGGGAATGTCAAAGACTAAACATTGGCTGAGTATATCTTCAATCGGTTTGTCAATCTGTTGATATAACTCTTCCCAAACTATTCTTCCTCTCCAGTCTTGAGAGTTAGCCTCTAGTTGAGTAAGTTGTATTTCTGCATCTGCTCGCAGCAATATTTCATCATTCAGCCATTCTAACAATCGAGGATTACCATCAGCTAATGTTTTAGCTCTCTCAATTAGATTTGCCTCAATAACTTTAGAATTAAAAGCCTCTAATCGATTTATTTTTTTTTGTAAATCTGATTTTCGTAATGATTCCAAAGGTTGTTTATAAAATGATTTATTCAAGTCAGATTCAAAATCATACCGACAGGTAATAATAATTCGGTGTGAACTATAAGTCTCTTCAATAGCCCAAACTAATGCTTTGAATACTTCAGCTACTTGAGTTTTAAGAATATATCTTCCTTGGCGATGTTCTAAATTCCATTCAAAATCATCAAATATCAACAAAAATGGTTTTTCTCCAGCTTGGTTTAACTCGGTCAAGACATCACGCAATCGATATTTAAGTTCGTCTGTACTTTCTCTAAGTGCTGTTCGCTGTTCTGAGGTCTTAAGTTTATCCGCTAGTTTATTTACTAAACTGGACTCATCGATTTGTCGCCACCAGACGAGTTTTTCATATTCAGGTAAGCGATCGCACAACCGCGCCGCAATTGTACTTTTTCCTAATCCACCCATCCCATGAATTAAAACTCCTATTTCCTGAGAAGAAGTCTTAAGTACCCGTAAGCAGTTTTGTAACTGGCGGCGGCGACCAACAAAAGTCTCACGAGTTGCAACTCTCAATTTCTTCTCTGAATCTATAAACTCACTAGCAACAGAAGGACGAGGTACTGGTTTACGTCCACGCTTTACTAATGCACTCGGTAAAGTTTGCGCCACATACAACCGCAACAAATGCCAGTCTCGTGCTTGTTTTTGAAGCAGTCTTTGATAACACAGCGCGAGTGCTTGTGTTAGCGCCATTCCTGCTGATAACTCCTGGTACAAGTTTGCAGATGTCGCAGTTGCATCAATATCTCGAACCCTCTGACCCCAGCCAATAACAGCAGTTGCACCTTGATGCAGTAATGCTTCTGCCATTGATGGTACTGCACCTTCATTCTTTGAGTATCCTGTATTGCAACCGGAAAGAAAAACCAGTTTGGGCTGTTGGAATTGCAATTCGCTTGCTATATCTTCCGCACTGCTGTATTGGGCTTCCCCAAATTCTGTTTCAGTGATAAACACTGGTTCTTCATCTCTAAAGGTGGCATGACCTGTCAAGTGGACAACATCAAAATGTCCCTGGTCGTAATCTCTTAGTAAATAACCTAACTCAGTTAGGCAACCACTTTCTTCCACAGTCAAGCACAAGGGTTGACGCTTTGTTGCTAACAAAACTTGGGCTTCTTCCGCTTCAAAATCCAATTCTGGCTCAATTCCTCGTGGCGAAGTAGCCATAAACAGTACATTTAACGCTCGATCTGCTGGTGCATCTTCTAGAGTCAGTTGTTTGGCGTTTTCATCCTTTACCCAGCGAATCGGAACGATGCCAGGTTTCCGTTCTACTAAAAAACTTTTTCCATCATGCAGCACTTCCCAAGGTAAATGTGCTACTTTTTCTGTCGCAGCGATCGCAAGAACTATACCCTCACGCCAATACTTGTCTATTTCACGTTGAAGATTGCGCTCGTTGCCATCTAACCAGTTATAAAGTATTTGCCCTGTCTTAGCATAGTCTTCTGGCAGTCTGGTGTAGTAGTCTGTTTCTACTTTTTCAACCAACCCAGCGATTTCTGCAAGGGGCAGTTGACGCGACTTGTAATCATTGGGGTTATCCCAGAAGAAACGGAACTCTGCATACGTATCACCAATTAGTTTTAAGTCAAGGTGGAGAATTTTCATAGCTTCTTCAATCTGCCCAAACTTCTTTGAATTTGCTCTATTATTATGTCCTTGAGCAATAACCGATGATTATCAGGTGTATTTTGAATGCTTTAAAATTTATAAGTTTGTACAAGAGAGAAAATAGGAAAACCCTAGCCTATTACCTAAACTACCCAATGGTTTCCAATGTTTGGTTCCCATCCAGTCATAAAAAGACCCGTCTGCCATTGTATAAATTAGGAGCGGAAACATACCTGTTGTTTGCTCTTGAATACTTTTACATGGATATTCTTCATTATTGTATATTCTAAATATTTGATTATAATTCAACCAATATTCTGTTCTCCAACCTACGCATTCACCAAATGCTTCCCAAAGTTCCCAATTAAACTCCTCTGTACCACCTAAACTTTTATAAATTTCTCTTTGAATACTAAAACCAAACTTATTACCACTATTTTTTAGCCAAATTTGATTAATTTTTTTAAACGCTGTATTAGGAAAGTTCTTTAATAAATATCCCCAATTCTCATAATTGCTTTTAATCATAATTTGGTAAAAAATCCAAGCCGTTTCTTTATCTGCATCTTGCCAATTTTCTTGCTTTAAATATTTTTCTAATACTTCAAATAGTTCATCTTCTACTAAGTCATCAGTACATTTTCTTAATTCGGGTTCAAAAGCTATATCAGCAGCTATGCTAAACTTAATTTTCACTATTTCGGAAAAACCTTCCTTAAATCTTTTAGGATTGTCCCTATTAGCGAATTTCAATCGAAAAATTTCTCGCCATTGTTCTTCATTGCCATTCTCTCCCTTTGTCCACAATTGATATAATTTTTCATGAGCTTTTTCGTAGAGAAAATATACATCTGGTGCTAATGGTATTTGGATATTGGGGATAATGTGGGGTAGAATCCGGGAAACTCGATAAACCCTGTTTTCTTCTTGAACTTCAGAACTGACCTCCAACAGTCCAAGCTTTAGCCCTCGTTGTAATTGTTGTTGATAATTAGGAAGTTCATCACAAACGGCTTCTAAAGCTAACATTGGAACAGGAATATCATAGACTAAGCAATAACAAAGTATTTGCTGCAATGGCTCATCAATAAGCTGATACAATTCCTCCCAAATAATTTTGTATCTCCACAGTTCAGGACTTTGTTCTAATTTAGTTATTTCAGTCTCTGCGTCTACATAACCTAAAACTTCATCGAGAAATTCTAACAAACGAGGATTACCATCTGCTACATCTAACGCCCGTTTCAGTAAACTATCAGAAATTTTATCAGAACTAAAATTTTTCAAGCGACTAAGTTTTTTAGTTAAATCAGCTTTTTTAAATGGTTCTAGCCCCTGTTTATAAAAAAAATCTAATAGATCAGAATCAAAGTCATAGCGACAGGTAATAACAATTCTATTATTAGTTCCTGTTTCTTGGATTGCTTCAACTAAAGCTTCTAAAATTGGGGCTACTTCAGGTTTAAGAATATATTGTCCTTCACGGGGTTCAAGATTCCATTCAAAATCATCCAAAATTAAAAGAAAAGGTTTTTCTCCTCCTTCTGATAATTGACTGAATAAATAACTCAATCGAGCTTTGAAAGGAATATTACTATTTTCTAGATAAGGTATTAATTCTAATTGCGTAGGATTAGTTAGTTTATCTTTGATTTTTTTAATTAAATAAGATTCATCAATCTGTCGCCACCAGAGAATCTTTTCATGCTCAGGTAATCTATCCCATAGCCGAGAAGCAATACTACTTTTTCCCCATCCTCCCATGCCGTGAATTAAAAGCCCTACTTTGTCGTAATCTACCTTCAGAGTCCGCAAACAGTTTTGTAATTGACGACGGCGACCAACAAAATTCTCTCTCGTTGCCACCCTCAAGCGTTTTTCATCATCTCTGAACTCTATTTCATTGGAAGGTTTAGGCAGTTGTTTGCGTTTCGGAGTTCTTAATGGAGTTACTAACGCTCCTGGGAACTTATTTGCTATACATAGCCGTAACTTATGCCAATCTGGTACTTTTTGCTCAATTAATTTTTGATAGGTAGAAGCGATTGCCTGTGCAAGTGTCCCACCTTGTGACAACTCCCAATACAATTGACCAGCCGCAACGGTAGCATCTGTATCTCTAACTCGCTCACCCCAACCAATAACAGCAGTTGACCCCATGTTCAGTAGTTCTTCTGCCATTGAAGGAACTGCACCATCTAACGAATAACCTGTACGGCAACCAGACAGGAAAATTAACGCAGGCAAACGAGGGATGGCTTTTGCGATCGCATCAGCACTGCTATCAACTCGGTTGCCGTATTCATCCTCAGTCATAAAGCAGGACGTTTCACCATTATAAGTAGCATGGCCTGTTAAATGAAAAACATCAAAGTATCCTGTTTCATATTCCCGAACCACATAACTCAATTCAGTTAAGCAGCCACTTTCTTCTACTCTCAGATTAACGGGAGTACGCTTGGTTGCTTCTAAAATCTTCCCTTCTTCTGCTTCATAATCTAGTTCAGGTTCAACCCCAAAGGGCGAGGTAGCCATAAAAAGCGCATTGAGAGGGCGATTTTGAGGATTATCAGCAGTCACTATTGGTTGACTCATATCTTGCACCTGATAAAAACAATCAGTATTAACCAAGAACAATAAAATAAAAGTAACATCTAAAAATGGAGCTTCTACTTTATGTACTGATACAATAAGCTA
>NZ_JACJSF010000100.1 GCF_014698035.1 Desmonostoc muscorum FACHB-395 | reverse complement strand
GTTCCTTTTGTCTTTCGACTCTAGGTAAGTTGGTTGACTTAGAGATGTTCTTCTTAATCTCTCCCAATTTGATTGGGTATACCGCGTTAACTGTCACGGCGCACGCACTTTTCAATATCGAGTTCAATTACTCGTTTTTCTATTCCATTGGAGTGGGATCTAAGGTTTTCAAAGATGTACTTTTGTGCATCGTGGGCAGAGCGCCCAGTTCTAAATCCGTAACTCCTAGCATGGAAAGTGGCTTCGTGTGCTGGTTCAAGTGCATATTTTGCTAGGCATTGCCAAGCTCGATCCGCGATGGTAGGTATCTTAAGTATTCTGGTAGTCCCGTCCTTCTTAGGAATGGGGATTTCCCGTAATCCTTGATGCTTCCAGTTTCCACTATTCATTTTCAGTAGTTCTTCAAGGTTGAAGCGTTCTTCCAATGAGAGGGATTTCTTACCATCAATACCAGCCGTCTTTTTACCAGCATTTAGCTGAGATACTTGTCTTATTGCAAGAAATCGAGCCGAGGTGGATTTGAGAATAAGCTTTTCGAGTGACCTAGCTTTCCGCTTGTCTCCAACTTGAACAGCTTTAAATACGCGCTTTTGAAGGCGGAAAAGATTTCGGCGGAATTTCTTCCACGGTAAAGCTCTCCAAGATTCACTAGTGTGTTTACTGTGTCTAATCATTTTCTCTTCTAGAGTTTGTATTTTCTGAACACCTCAGACCAATTACGGTCTGTCCTACCCGAATTGTGGGGATTCCTCCGCTCGTCTGGGCTACTTGGGGTTCGACCGCCCCTAGACCCACAACTCGTTTTTATTCGTTCCCTCGGAGAGATTGGTTGTTCCGTTAGATGTAGCCATTTTGACTGCTGGATTCCCTTGACTCTTGCCGATACTGAAGAAATGTTCGGCGGGAATATACTCCAGTGAGGTCAGGGACTTTGTGTTGCGCCCTGCCTTTAAGTGAGTCACTTTTTTAGGCTCTGTTTCATCGTAGGAACTCCCTGTTAGCGCCAGTGTCAACCCGCAACGGTCGTCTGATTGCGCCCTGTTCCCAGCTTCACTCTACAAGAACCGAGCTTGTTCGGTGTGGGCAGGTAAGGAGTCAATTCTGAGTCTGAATGGCAAGATTTGCACTTGCATCTGACCGAGAGTTCAGCCTTTTAATGACAGTAATCTGCTGTCAGGCTGGCTTAGTTATGTACGGACTGGCTGCCGTGATTCACTAGTCAACGAATCGCACTTCTTCCCTTAATACTACCTCTGGCTGAAACATCAGCATAGACACAAAAAGCGACCATATCTAAAATATGGCAGCGCCACCATCAAAATCTAGAGCGCATAATGAATAAAGTTTTGCAATTAAAGAAAAAATTAACTCAATTAGCTATTTTAGACGCTACATTTGAGGTTTTTGGCTCAGAATCACACCAATATCAATTAAAACCTTGCTTGAGTAACAAAGATATTCAAGTTTTTGAATCTAGATACAATATTAGTTTACCAAGTGAATATAAAAACTTTCTGTTAGAAATTGGCAATGGTGGTGCAGGGCCAGGATACGGCTTATCTGGACTATCAGGAATTGAATATGAAGATATAACCGCAGAAAAAATATACCAAGAGAAGTACGAAATTCTCTCTAAACCATTTCCTTTAACAGAAGCGTGGAATGATTTAGATTTGATTATCAACAATATAAATGATGCTTATTTTGACAATAAGTTTATCCAGGGTACTCTCACTATTACAACTTATGGTTGTGGAATTGATGCAATATTAGTTATTACCGGGGAGCAATCAGGAAAAATCTGGATAGATGACCGTACTAATGATAATGGAATATATCCTGCTTCTTTGGATTTTTGTAGTTTTTTCCATGATACCGACCCTGATGATTCTCATCCAAATAGCGACCAGGGGCAGCCTTTAAGTTTTTATGATTGGTATGAAGACTGGCTTAACCGAAGTTTGCATCAAATCCGCCAGTCTTCGGAAACTTAACCTTAATTAAATCAAACTGAATTTTTTACTTTTTAATTGGTTGCGATACTGGTTGAGTAGTTCCTACTGGATTTGATGTTGGTGAAGTAATTCCTACTGAGTTGGATGTTGGTTGTGATGCCTGTGAAGATAAAATTTGTTTTACTTGTTGGTTATAAGTTTGCAAAATTGATTGAACCTGTTTTTGTTGATCTTGATTCAGATCCAAAGATTTTAACACTATTCTAATTCTCTGACGGGATTGCAACGCTGCCTTAAATTTAGTGGCTTGAGACGGGTTTAATAAAGCCTCAATATCCTTATCTCTTTGCTGGCGAGCAAGCTGGATTTGTAAGCGCTGTTGCTTTGTAATATTAAGTTTTTGGTGTGCTGTAGGACTATTCTGAGTTGTTAAACCTTTTATAGTGGAGGAAGTTGGAACTGGTGCTGCCAAAACAACTCCGTGCAATATGGTAGCAAAGGCGAAGATAGTAGAAAATACAGATAAGCGCTTTATAGAATTAATAGACATTTTGAAAAACTCCTCAATCATCTAAAAAAAATTCACCCCTTGTCTTATTAGTCAGATGGTGAACAAATATTACTCTTGCATTTGCTTGTGGAGTTGTTGTGTATTTATTATGGATTTACTATGAATTTATAGATATTGCAAGTTAATGTCTCAATGTTATTAATTAACTGTGTATAAATATAATACACATAGATACTGAACTTATTTTAATAAGTTCGGTATCTCTATACTACTAGAAAATAGCTGTTTAAAATTTTGGTGCTTGCCAATTAGTATTTGTAAGACTTGTCATAATATGATCTTCCCATTGTCCATTAATTAACAAATAGTCTCTAGCGTATCCTTCAATAACAAATCCGAGTCTTTTTAAGACATTGCCACTGCGCCGATTGTGAGGCATATAATTAGCCATAACTCGGTGAAAGTTCAACTCTTGGAATAGATATTGAGTTGCGGCTTTTAGCCCTTCTGTCATATATCCTTTACCTTGTTTACTTTCAGCAAGACTATATCCCACGTAGCAAAAATGAGCGGCTCCTCTTACAAAATTGCTAAAATTTACGGTTCCAATAACTACAGTAGGATTTTTTTTTGTAAAAATAAATAGCTTTAATGATTGCCCATTAATAAATTCGAGAAAACTATTCTCTATCTGATATTGCCAATATTCTTCAGTGAAAAAACCATCAGCCCATAGAGGGTAGAATGGGGTGAGATAAGTTTTGTTATAAATGAAGTATTTAAGAATTTGGGGTATATCTTCATGAATCGCCGCTCGTAATAATAGGCGATCGCTAGTAATTAGTGGCAGTTCTGATATCATAATCGACGGGATCTCTTCCCAGCACATTCTCTAAATTTTATAAATTCTCTCATACCTACGGTTTAGCAGCAGCAGTTAGAACTGTTTTACCCAATGCCCTTTAAAACAGACAGAGTGAGTATTTTTGCTGGTAATCTGCCATTCCACCAAAATCTTGATAAGCTGATGTCTAATATCTAGAGCGCAAGGATTGAGAGCCAATGGGTGATAAAGCACAGTGCGGGGCATAACTTCGATAAAATCGCTTTGCCCAAACGCTGTACCGCAGGAAATTCAACCAAAAGACAGCTCAAGATTCAACCCAATCTACAAGAAGGATAGTGATGTGGTGGCAATACGCTACGATTGGCAGGAATTAGAGATTCGGGCGATATACAATATGCCATTGCTAGAGCTTATTTATCAAGCTGCTAGCGTGCATCGCCAATATCATGACCCAACAAAAATACAAGTTTGTAAGCTTATATCCATTAAAACGGGAGGTTGTCCAGAAGATTGTAGCTACTGTGCCCAATCTTCGCGCTATAAAACAGAAGTAAAGGCGGAAGCACTCCTAGAAAAGGAAACCGTTGTTAACATCGCCCAGAAAGCTAAAGAAACTGGTGTTAGTCGCATCTGCATGGGTGCTGCTTGGCGCGAAGTCCGGGATAACTCACAATTTGAGGAAGTCCTGGAAATGGTCAAGGATGTAACCGCAATGGGCTTAGAAGTGTGCTGCACTCTGGGTATGTTGACAGCAAATCAGGCTAGGAAATTGGAAGAAGCGGGACTTTACGCCTACAACCATAACTTAGATACCTCGCAGGAATATTACAACACAATTATTACCACGAGAACTTATAGCGATCGCTTAAACACAATCGAGAATGTCCGTCAGACAAATGTTACCGTATGCTCCGGCGGTATCCTTGGTTTAGGCGAAACTGTCGATGACCGGGTTGGAATGTTACAAACTCTGGCAAACTTACATCCGCATCCAGAGTCAGTACCAATTAATATTCTTTCACAAGTGCCGGGCACACCCTTAGAAAATCAGCCTGATGTCCCCATTTGGGATATTGTGCGGATGATTGCCACAGCCAGAATTTTAATGCCAGCTTCCGATGTGCGTCTTAGTGCCGGGAGGGCTAGACTTTCTCAAGTTGAACAAGCTTTCTGCTTTATGGCAGGAGCCAATTCTATCTTTTCTAGCGACGACAACAAAATGCTGACGGTGACAACTCCCTGTCCAGATTACGATAGCGATCGAGAAATGCTCAATTTACTTGGTTTGGGGATGCGTCCACCTTCCCAAAGACAGGAGAAGGTAGCAAGTCCAGCAGTTGTAGGATAAATATCTTCTTATGGGATGGGTGAAACACCCATCCCCGGATAAACTGAGGGCAGGTTAGATGCCCGCCCCACAAAAGTCTTAGTTAAATTATCTTGGCAGTCCGCAGACCGAACAACAGACCGACAGATAAACCGAAGAACAAAGCTAAAAAGCCGATGTAAGCTGCAATTGCAAACATTTATTTTTCTCCACAATACTTCCTAAATATATTGAATCATTAGTTATTAGTCATTTGTCATTTGTCATTTGTCATTGGGGCATGGTTATTCTTGTCTGCCTCATCTCCCCCACTCCCAGATTGCGATAGAATACAGCCCACGGGCGCTTGTTTGGGGTTGAGCAATGACTTCTTTAATTAATGTAAATTTACCAGAGCAGTCTTATGAGATTGCGATAACTTCGTTGAGCTGCGCTAACGCACCTTCGAGTTTAGATCAACTGGGTCAACAGATGGCCAATCTGAAGCTAGGCAAGAAAGTACTGCTAGTTTCTAATCCAACGATTTTTAAGCATTATGGCGAAAGAGCAATTACATCCCTGACATCTGCGGGATTTGAAGTCGCTAGCTGCACCCTACCGCCTGGTGAACGCTACAAAACCCTTAATTCCATCCAAAAACTCTACGATATAGCCTTGGAAAACCGCCTAGAACGTTCTGCGACAATGGTGGCTTTGGGCGGAGGTGTGATTGGCGATATGACTGGCTTTGCAGCCGCAACCTGGTTGCGGGGTATTAATGTTGTCCAAGTGCCTACAACTCTCTTGGCGATGGTAGATTCGGCAATTGGTGGTAAAACTGGCGTGAATCATCCCCACGGTAAAAACTTGATTGGGGCATTCCATCAGCCGCGCTTGGTTTTGATTGACCCAGATGTGTTAAAAACCCTTCCGATGCGCGAGTTTCGGGCAGGGATGGCTGAAGTTATTAAGTACGGTGTAATTTGGGATGCTGAATTGTTTGCCCAGTTGGAAGCAAGTAAACGGCTTGACCAACTCCGCTATGTAAAACCTGAGCTAATAGACACCATATTAACGCGCTCTTGCCAAGCCAAAGCTGACGTTGTTGGCAAAGATGAGAAAGAAGGCGGATTACGCGCAATTCTCAACTATGGACATACAATCGGTCATGCAGTGGAAAGCTTAACTGGTTATCGTTTAGTGAATCACGGTGAAGCGGTAGCTATTGGTATGGTAGCAGCCGGTCAGATTGCCGTCGAATTGGGAATGTGGCAAAAGGAAGACACGGAACGTCAAAATGCTTTAATTCAAAAAACAGGTTTACCGACTCAGTTACCATCTGGGTTGGATATTGAAGGAATTATTGAGGCGTTGCAACTAGATAAAAAAGTCAAAGCAGGAAAAGTGCGGTTTGTTTTACCAACGCAAATTGGTGTAGTTACAGTTACCGACGAAGTGCCATCAGATATTATTCGGCAAGTATTACAGGGAATGTAAACAATTTGAAGAAGAATTCCGAATTAAAATTAGCTACTCTGTTCTTCAATTACGAATTACGAATGATTGAGCCATGAGACTCCAAGCCAAGAATCAATTAACCTTGCAAGAATTCTTGAATCTTCCACCAGGCGAGGGAGATATCACCTATGAATTTGTTGATGGTCATGCAAGTCCTAAAATGTCACCAAAAAAATTTCACTCTAAACTTACCCGTGCCCTCCTCAATTTGATTGAGCAATGCTGTCAGGGTAAAGGAGAAGTTTGTCCAGAATTAGCTATCGCCTTAACCCGTCGAGGGCGAGATTGGATGCCAATACCGGATATTTTGTATATTTCCAATGAACGTTTACCCCCTGATTGGGAACAAGAGGGAGCATGTTCTGTTCCTCCCGATTTGGTGATTGAAATTATTTCACCTGGACAAACCTTTGGACAAATGGCAGCTAAAGCCAAAGACTATTTGGATGCTAAAGTGCTGCGGGTGTGGGTGGTAGATAGTAAAGCCAGAAGTATTACTGTTTTTTATCCAGATGCAGCACCACAAACTTATATGGGAGACGAATTACTCACAGATTCTCTATTCGAGGGACTGGAATTTACTGTTGAGCAGCTGTTTCAAAAGGCGAAAATACCATTAGATGCCGGATAGCACACTTTTTGCGTCTAGCACAATTTGACGCATATCATTTTTATTGCCTGCTTGATATTGAGAAATGAATTCATCAATATCTATAATGTTTCTTCCCATACTTTCATGTGTACATAAGCTTAGACAGTCGTAGCCATTGTTAGAGATTATTTCCTCAACAAATCCAGTCATGACCACAAGGTATGTAAGCTGCTCAGGTTGACTACCGTAAAAATCAGACTGGATAAATTTTACAAGTTTTAATTCTCCTAGAGTTACTTTTACCTCCTCCATAACTTCTCGTCTTGCAGTTTCCTCACAAGTCAATTCGCCTATCTGCACATGTCCCCCAGGAAGGTCAATACCACGGTCAAGGAGAGCGCATACAATTAAACCATCCTTGGTAAAAGGTACGACTAGAACACTCGTTATCTTTTCAAAGGCAGGCAAAAATGAACTGCCAATATCTACAAAATTGACTTTTTGACCTGTTTGGATGACAGTCTTTCTGCAATCCTTCTCACTCATTGGCTTAATTTCTGCTATTTAATATAGTTATAAGACTCCTATTTTATTTTTCAAACTGCGGTTCTTTCTGCGGTTGCTGCTGGCTATTTGTTGGTTGCAATTTATTAAATAAAGCTGGTGGGGTAGCTTTACGGAATGCACCGCAGTAGTGCATAGTCATAACTGCTTTAAAAGCCCAATGGTCTTTTGGCACATCACTAAAAGGATTCGGTAAAGTTTCTGCTTGATTTTGGATACAAGCATTCAAAACTTGATTCGATTCTACTGGTGTGTCGGTAGTAGGTTCTTGAGATTTAACAGGAGTAACAAAGCTAGTAGTAGCTAGCATTACGACTGTTACCAAAAGTTTGCAGTTCATAAATTTGAGCTTTCTAGGGATGAAAGTCTACCCTATTTTAGTTCCCAGGCTGTCGCCCAGGAACTAGAATAACCTAAGCGTTAGAAAACATGGTAAGCATTACTAATAGAACAACTAATCCACTGATCCAAAGAGCTAACGAAC
The DNA here is from genome assembly GCF_014698035.1 of Desmonostoc muscorum FACHB-395. GTDB lineage: Bacteria > Cyanobacteriota > Cyanobacteriia > Cyanobacteriales > Nostocaceae > Nostoc > Nostoc muscorum_A. The sequence continues at coordinate 19,665 of NZ_JACJSF010000100.1, read as the reverse complement.
CCCAACTAACTGAATCTTTTTGTACTCTTTGCCAGAAATTGTTAACTAAGTTATTTCGAATTGCCATATAACCTCCAATTTTTATTAAACTTGCACTTACTCAAGGTATGAAGCCTGGATTGAGCAAAGAAAAGTTCATCTTTAGGAATATCAGCCTTTATTAGCTGATTCCCAAAGACTAATCAACAGAGATTTAAATTAATCCGTTTAGGGATGTTTACGATAAAGCGTGTGTCTTAACGCATTACCGATCTAATAAACAAAAATTTACAAAAAGATATTTGTTGATGCTTAACTTTATTTTCCCATACGTAACTGTTTACACTTAGAAATTTGGCAATTTTGAGAGAATTCTTAACGTTGCCTTAACCATGTGTAAAAACTAGTATTTTTTTAATCAAAAACTACTTAAATACTGATTATGTTTCACTTTCACTCGTGATTTATCTAGACTTTAAAATAGATACAACTAATAGTGAAATGGTAGGTAAATAATGGTGCAACAAATAAGACATAATGAACCGCAATATATATGTATTATTCCAGTTGAGAGAATTACAGCTAACCAAGACGAAGAAATTATGACCTTTGGTCTATCAGCCGACGATGCAAAAAAACAAGGTGAGGAATTATTAGCATCTACCTATGGTTGTAATAAATCACAAGTTTTGGAATTGATCCAGCAAGCACGAATTGAACCAATAGCTCAGTGGTGTGCCCCTAAAGAGCGCTAAAAGTACTTATGAGGGTCTTGGCAACAGCAAGTATTAGCACCCAAAATGGTATGCAAATATTCGGCTTATCTGCATAAAGGAGGAATGAATTTATGACCGATGCCAAGCAAACTTCTCCGCGCCGCCGTCGCTCTTGGGCAGAGCCATATAAAATCAAGGTGGTTGAGCCATTAAAAATCACTACTCGCGCTGAACGCGAACAAGCGATCGCACAATCGGGTTACAATACTTTTCTACTGCGTTCTGAAGATGTCTATATTGATTTGCTCACTGATAGCGGCACTTCAGCCATGAGTGATTATCAGTGGGCAGGGATGATGCTAGGTGATGAAGCTTATGCCGGCAGCAAAAATTTTTACAATTTAGAAGCTAGTATCCAAAAGTATTACGGCTATCGCCATATTGTACCTACTCACCAAGGGCGTGGTGCAGAAAATATTCTTTCTCAAATACTGATCAAACCAGGAGACTACATACCTGGCAATATGTATTTCACCACAACCAGACTGCATCAGGAGTTAGCTGGCGGCACTTTTGTCGATGTGATTATTGATGAAGCCAACGATGCTCAATCACTGCATCCATTCAAGGGCAATGTAGACTTACAAAAGCTTACAGACCTAATTGAGCGAGTTGGGGCAGAACGTATTCCCTATATCAGCGTCGCCGGAACCGTGAATATGGCTGGCGGACAGCCGATTTCTATGGCTAACCTGCGGGCAGTACATCAGTTAGCCCAAACTTACGGTATCCGCGTTATTCTTGATGCCACCCGCGCTGTGGAAAACGCTTACTTTATCCAGCAGAGGGAAGAGGATTATTCCAGCCAGGCGATCGCTACCATCTTACGCGAATTTTGCTCCTATACCGACGGTTGCACCATGAGCGGCAAGAAGGATGCACTGGTTAACATCGGCGGTTGGCTGGCTCTTAATGACTATAATCTTTACGAAGAAGCACGTAACCTAATAGTAATTTATGAAGGTTTACATACTTATGGTGGTATGGCTGGCCGGGATATGGAAGCTATGGCACGGGGTATAGAAGAATCAGTTCAAGACGATCATATTCGTGCGCGTGTCGGTCAGGTTGAATACCTCGGACAAAAGCTTTTAGATTGGGGTATTCCAATTGTTGTGCCGATTGGTGGTCATGCCATTTATTTAGATGCCAAACGCTTTTTACCACAAATCCCCCAAGACCAATTTCCGGCACAACGTCTAGCAGCAGAACTATATCTAGAAGCAGGCATTCGGGCAATGGAACGGGGCATCGTTTCCGCAGGGCGCAATAAAGAAACAGGCGATAATTATTATCCAGAGTTAGAACTAGTCCGTTTAACTATTCCCCGCCGTGTTTACACCCAGGCTCACATGGATTTGACTGCTGAGGCAGTTGAAGAGGTTTTTTGTAATCGCGATCGCCTACTCGGACTCAAAATGATTTATGAGCCGAAGTATCTCCGCTTCTTTCAAGCAAGGTTTGAGTTGCACTAAAGGGAGAATTGGGCATGAAAAGAGGCAGAGGGAAGGAGTGCAGAGGAGAGGAATTTTCCCCCTGCTCCCCTGCCCCCTGCTCCCTGCTAATTATGCGGCATAGAAAACTAACGTTCGCAACTCAATACTCTCACGTGGTGGGGCATCTGGCTGGCTTGTTGGATCGTCGAATGCGGTGTGGGCGGCGAACCGCGCCAAACCTTCTTCCTCTGAGTCAAAACACTTGATAAGTAGCGCTTCGTCCCGTTGCATTTGCGGAAAGTAGAACCACTGATGTTTTGGATTGTACGTGACTGCGTAAGTTTCGCCAACGCGATCGCGATATACAAGATCGGTAGCCACGAGGTCATTCGGTGCGATACTTTGGGCATCACACACCGCTAATGGAGACTCTTGAACTGGCCCTGCGATCGGTCGCCAGAGGTTGACTACACTAAATCTATGCCGCAGAAGCTCATCAGGATCTTCAGTACCGATTGCTTCCAACACGGCACGGGCGCGACTATAACCAGACTTGGCGGTGAAGTCGTTGTGTACGCCTCTTACTGGTGTCTTTATGCCTTGTTCGCCCTGCTTCGCTCGTTCGGCATTACGCAGGTTGTGGTCGAACACTATCACCCTTTGGGCACCTGTCAAATCCTTGAGAAATTCCTCGGCTTCAGGGTAGTAAACACGGCGCACCTCATCGCGATCGTAAAAGTCTTTAACAGTGCTGTGCTGTTCGACTAAGGCGAATCCCTGCTGATCTAAGGACACATTTTCTGCGATCGCCCGAGCATCGTAGATTGGGAGTGTATGTACCTCATACTTCCCACTTCGCTGTGGAATACCTGGCGGTGGTTCGTAGGTGTAGTTAACAGGTTTTTCTGCTGTTGGGGTGAGGTAATGGAGTTCTCCCTCAACGTGCGGTATATCTTTGAATAATTGACTGTTTAAGCTCATGGGTTAATCTCCCAGTGAATTCAACAATGTTTTAGTGATGGCGGATAGAGGACTGTAACCTATTAACTATTTTTGAGCAGAAGCAACGGGAGTGGGCACACCAAGAATCTTGGCAAATCGTTCTAAATAGAAGCTTGTAGGATTTTCCACAGCCCGAATTGACTCGCGATCGCGCAGGGTATTCCACCATTTCTGCAACCGAGGGGTTTCTGTTGGTAAGGTGAAATTGCGGAAGTGTTCTAGAAGGGGCAAGCGTTCAAACCAAGGATAGAAGCTAATATCAACTAAACTCAATTGCTCCCCTAACCAGTAAGGGCCATTACCAGAAAGCTTACCTAGTCCTTCTTGTTCAATGTACAATAACGCTTCCAAAAACTCTCTTTGTCCTTGTCCCTGTTCTTGAGCATCTTTACCACGCAAGAATTTGTTAAAGGCGGGTACAAAGCGAGTGTTGGCATAATCGATCCAGATCCGAGCGATCGCTTTAGTACCTGGATCACTGGGTAATAAAGGTGGTTCTGGAAAGACTTCATCAAGATATTCGTTGATAATGGCAGACTCATAAATTTCGATATCCCCATGTTTAATCGCAGGGACTTTGCCGTAGCGCGAAATTTGTGTATAGCCATCTGGTTTGTTTTGTAAGTCAATTTCAGTGCTGCTAAAGTCAATTCCTTTTTCTAGTAAAACCACACGGGTTCTTTGGGAAAAGGTGGAGGCTTTGGCAAAGTAAAGTTGTATGTTGCTCATAAAATACTTTCCTTGTAAATGCGTAGACGCGCAGTACTGCTAAATACCAACTATTGGGGACGCAAAAGTGCAATCGCATATTGGATATTATACTACGGTTTATCGGTCGAATTAAAGTACAAACTTCCGGGATTATTCCACAGTCTTTACAAAAATACAAGTTCTAACAATTGGAGACAACTTGGCAAAAGTGACCAAAGCCAAGTATCGATATTATTGATAACCACTGCTAAAGTTGATACAGCACACAACTATGATGTTATAAGTGCAAAATTTAAATCTGTAGAAACTGCAATCACAATTAGGTCAGTAAATCAGGATTTTCAAGTCAATATTATGGAGCCAATTCAGCCACAACAGCGCCGCGTCGCCGATCAAGTGTTTCAGCAATCCCTCGATCAGTTGGAGGATATCTTACAAGAAATTGAAACTGAGGAAGAAGAAATTCCCCACCTCCCCCAACTGCATATTACTAATCTCAGTGAAGTGGAAGTCGATCAAGATTTGATCGCTATTGATTTAGCGGCCCTTGAGGACGCAGTTGCTGATATTGAACAATATCTTGAAGAAAAGACAAAAACCCAAGAAAAGTTATGAGTTTTACATTCCTGTACAGAACCGATTAATCGCGTCTCTGACTCATTTGCCGCCTAGCTTCGTACAACATTAAAGCGGCTGCGATCGCTACATTCAAAGATTCTACCCCAGGACTCAAAGGAATTCTGACTTGTTGATCTGCGATCGCTGCTAAGTCTGCCGACAATCCAGCACCTTCATTTCCCAGTAAAATCAGACTGGGTTTGCGCCAATCCACATCCCAATAAGTTAAACTCGCACTGGGTAAGGTTGCCACTACCTGCATTCCTGCTTGCTGACTTTGTTTAACTGTTGCTTTTAAATCTTCGGTTACGGCCGTTGCTAGGCGAAACCATTGTCCTGCGGAAGCCCGGAGAACTTTTGGGCTGTCTAAATCGACACTATCTCCACTTACCCACAAACCTGATGCTCCTACCGCCGCAGCAGTGCGAATCATCGTACCCAGGTTTCCCGGATCTTGTACTGTTTCTAAAGCTAAAACTAAACCAGTCAATGGTAGTTGAGTTTGGCTATCCCTTCGTTTTGCCGTTGCTACCACACCATCAGGTTGGACTGTAGTAGCGATCGCATTTAAGACTTCCTCGCTGACAATCTCGGCGCGATCGCTTTTACTACAAGCTTCTTCCCAGAGTGATGAGTGGGCTACTTGCCAATCTGGAGTACAACACACTGTTTCTAGTGGGTAATTTACCGCACAAGCCTCTTCCAACAGGTGCGTCCCTTCCAGTAAAAATAACTGCTGCTTGTGCCGCTCCTTGGTGGAGTGAAGTTTGCGAATTTGCTTAACTAAGGAATTTTGTAAACTGGTCAACATTTTTTAGTTGTGAGTGCTGAGTAGTGAGTGCTGAGTTTTTCCTTCTCAGCACTCACTACTCGGCACTCAGCACTGGTTATGCGGAACCCGGGACTTGAACCCGGAAGCCTTGCGGCACTAGAACCTGAATCTAGCGCGTCTGCCAATTCCGCCAGTTCCGCTGGCACTTGTCTTTATCGACAATTTCCTATTATTGCGTTATGTTTTACCTTTGTCAAGTGAAAACCTAATGCCTCCTTTAAGAGGCTCAGACTGGAAAGGAATTTTTCAGGGGATTAGGTCGAATCAAAATATTAACTGAACAGTACAGCATTGATTTTTAGAGAATACTTAAGTCATTTTACTGAGTATTTAATTTTGCTTAAAACTACTACTCATTCGTTCTTTTTTATTAAATTTTTTAAAAGCTCAAAATAATTGCTATTGCTTGCTTTGAGCCATTATTTTTCACCAAAAAACAATTTTTTTATGCAATATGCTGTTCTAAAATGTGGACAATTTGAATCTTTACTGTAGAATCAAAACCAACTTCAAACATATAAAATACGTATTACTTTTGGAGGTAGGCTTATCAATCCTTCTACCAGCTTACCAGATGCCAAAATTGCTCCAGAAGCAGACTCCTCAGTCTTGCAAATTTGGGGTGGGCATCCTTTGCGAGGTCATGTGAAAATTAGCGGGGCAAAAAATGCAGCACTGGTAATCATGGCTGGAGCCTTGCTGTGTCCGGGCGATTGTCGTATCCGCAATGTCCCCTTATTGGCGGACGTAGACCGGATGGGTCAGGTATTATCGGCTTTGGGTGTAAGCTTAACGCGCCAAGGCGATATTTTAGACATCAACGCCAGCGAAATTAAAACATCAAAAGCTCCCTACGAACTAGTTACCCAGCTAAGAGCGAGTTTTTTTGCCATTGGTGCCATTCTTGCAAGATTGGGAGTAGCACAGATGCCCTTACCAGGCGGTTGTGCTATTGGGGCAAGACCAGTTGACTTGCATGTTCGAGGACTGCAAGCAATGGGGGCTGAGGTGCAGATTGAGCATGGCATTTGTAATGCCTACGTCCCTGGCAGCAGCCGGAGATTAAAAGGTGCGAAGATTTACTTAGATATCGCCAGCGTTGGAGCGACGGAAAACTTGATGATGGCTGCTACCCTGGCAGAGGGCGAAACCATCATCGAAAATGCTGCCAGAGAACCGGAAGTAGTTGATTTAGCTAACTTCTGTAACGCGATGGGAGCGAAGATTAAAGGGGCGGGTACTAGCAGGATTATTGTTGAAGGAGTCCCCAAGCTACATTCTGTTGATTACAGTATCATTCCCGATCGCATTGAGGCCGGAACGTTTTTGCTGGCAGCAGCAATTACCCGTTCCGAACTTCTTCTTTCGCCAGTGGCTCCAGAACATCTTATACCAGTGATTGCCAAGCTGCGGGATATTGGGGTGACGATAATTGAGGACAAGCCTGAACACTTACGCATTCTACCGGCGGAAACTCTCAAGGCAACGGATATTGAAACTCAATACCATCCGGGTTTCCCTACAGATATGCAAGCGCCGTTCATGTCTTTGCTGACATTGGCCGAAGGCGACAGCGTGATTAACGAATCCGTCTTTGAAAATCGCTTGCGTCATGCCTCAGAGTTGAATCGCTTGGGGGCAGACATTCGTGTTAAAGGCAACGCTGCTTTCGTTCGGGGAGTGCCAAAATTGTCTGGCGCACCAGTATTAGGCACAGACTTACGAGCATCAGCAGCACTAGTCATAGCAGGACTGGCAGCAGAAGGAAAAACGACCATTCAAGGATTACAGCACCTCGATCGCGGCTATGATCGGCTCGATATGAAGTTGCAGCAATTGGGAGCTAAAATCCTTCGTGTGGGCGAAACATCAGCAGATGCCGAAATCGCTCCCAGCATCAGTAGCCTCTCAAGTTGAAATTGATAGGTTGAATAAGAAGAATTGCAGCAGGAGGCGGGAGAGAAGGGGAAAGACTTGTTGTAAGTTCTCCCCTGCTCCCTGCCCCCTGCCTCTTCGTTGAGACTGAGGCGGGAATGAGGGAGACAAGCAAGGTAAAATTTTCTCCCCCCTGCTCTCCCTGCCCACCCTGTTTAACAAATTTCGCGGAATTGCCCATCCGTCTTACGGTGGGCATGGATAGCGAGTGAGGTGACGATTCTACCCCTGAACAAATTGATATGAGCAGATATCAACCGTTATGGAGTGGATGAGGAAAGGAACTCTCCTCCATTAGAATAGAGATATCTTGACCATGAATGCCATAAGCGAAAACCAAGCTAATAGGTATATGTTGCAAGGAAAAGTATGGGTCTTGGGAACCAGGACTCCTGCCCTTGGAGGGAATGTAAGACCAATAGAACTACGCAGTCTTGGAGGCAGTTCCCGTTGAATTGGGAAGCCCCATCTGCATAAGCGGTGGGGTAGTTCACATCGTTATACTAACTGTAGGTGACTGGTTTAAATAAACAGCCAGATTCCATAATTGTGTTTTTTATAGCTTGCTGCACTATGTCTTTCTTCAAAACCCCTCTGATTGGTTTAAAAGCTGACTCATTTCGTCATCCATTAGACCTGGAAGCTACTAAAACGCTCAAGCAAATACCAGGCATAGATATGTTGGTGCGAAATTGGCTTGGGCCAATGGCAGAGCAGGTTTTCTATGTAGAAAATATTGCTTCTAGCATTTTGGTGGGTGAAAAACAACTACCCGATTTATACAAGCTGTTGTTAGACGCTTGTGAAATTCTGGATATAGAGCCTCCCCAGTTGTATGTCCGGCAACATCCGGCTCCCAACGCCTATACTTTTGCTGTGCGGGGTAAACAGCCCTTTGTGGTTATACACACATCCCTAATTGATATCCTCACCCCAGCGGAAATTCAGGCAGTAATTGCCCACGAGTTAGGACATCTCAAGTGTGACCATAGCGTTTACTTGACCCCTGTAAATTTACTAATATTAGCTGCAGCGATTGTGCCCAATGTTGGAACCTTCGTTGCTCAAGCGATACAGGCACAACTTTTAGAATGGGTACGCTGTGCTGAGTTTACCTGCGATCGCGCCGCATTACTAGCAACCCAAGATCCCAAAGTTGTCATGTCAGTGTTGATGAAGCTGGCGGGTGGTTCCCCAACTTTAGCGCCACAACTGAATCTCGATGCCTTTGTTGCCCAAGCCCGCGCTTATGATGACATTAGCAAGACCGAATTAGGCGAAATGGTCAAAACCGCTCGCACAGCCCAATTAACCCATCCAGTGCCCGTGTTGCGGGCGCGAGAAATTGACCGTTGGGCAAGCAGCACAGAATATCAATCTTTAATCCAAACTCATGGATTGAAGTCAACAAGTAATGAAATTGCACCCAAAGGCGGCTGGCGAAACTGGTAGAGTTACTAATGATGTGATCGCACTGTCAGTTCCTTTACAAGAACTCAGTTACTTACTAAAAAAATCGTTTAATCAGACAATCGGATTAAAAACATCCTATTGGTTAACCCACAGCCGCTACCATGACAGTTGTATCCAACGACCATCGCTTTCAACCCATAAATCTCTTTGAGTACGAAAAGCTAGCAAAAGAGCATCTGTCTCAAATGACCCTTGATTACTATAGCAGTGGTGCTTGGGACGAAATCACATTACGAGATAATTGTGCTGCCTTTGAGCGAGTCAAGTTAAGACCTCGGATATTAGTCGATGTTAGCGATCGCAATCTCACTACCTCTATTTTAGGACAACCCCTGCAACTACCTATATTAATTGCGCCAATGGCCTTTCAATGTCTAGCCCATCCAGATGGAGAAGTGGCCACAGCCCTAGCTGCCGCATCAGCTGGTGTGGGAATGGTATTAAGTACAATGGCCACAAAGAGCATTGAAGAAGTAGCGACTGCGTGTGATAAATTTCCAGATTCTCTGCGATGGTTCCAGCTTTACATCCATAAAGACAAGGGATTAACTCGTGCTTTAGTAGAAAAAGCTTATAAAGCAGGCTACAAAGCACTTTGTCTGACTGTAGATGCACCAGTTCTCGGACAACGCGAAAGAGATAGACGTAACGAGTTTGCCTTACCCACAGACTTACATCTGGCTAATCTCGCCACCATCTCAGGGCTAGATATTTCCCATGAAAAAGGCGAATCTGGATTATTTACCTATTTTGCCCAACAACTAAACCCAGCAGTAACTTGGGATGATTTGGAATGGTTGCAATCTTTATCTCCATTACCTTTAGTCATCAAAGGAGTTTTACGGGGAGATGATGCTGTGCGGGCTGTAGAATATGGGGCCCAAGCAATTGTTGTTTCCAATCATGGTGGCAGACAACTCGATGGTGCGATCGCTTCAATAGAAGCCCTAGTTGAAATCGTAGCAGCAGTGGATGGTAAAATAGAAGTACTGCTGGATGGAGGCATTCGCAGGGGCACAGACATTCTCAAAGCTCTGGCATTAGGAGCAAAAGCAGTACTGATTGGACGACCGATTTTGTGGGGACTAGCAGTAGCAGGACAAGTTGGCGTATCTCATGTTATCTCACTGCTACAAGATGAGCTAAATGTGGGGATGGCACTTAGCGGCTGTGCAAACCTACAGGATATTAACCCTAGTTTATTGGTGTTACCACGCTTTTAAGCCTTAGATAATAGTTTAGACATTATTATTCCAGAAAAACTTTGATAATTAATTTTCAAACTTGTTACAAAATCGCTCATCTATAATATAATAGTTAAGTTGGATGTAAGGGCGGGTGGCGAAATTGGTAGACGCACCACACTCAAAATGTGGCGGCCTTGCGGTCATAGGAGTTCGATTCTCCTCCTGCCCACTATTAAACAAGTAAATAGAATAGAGAGGTTAAAAGTTCATGCGCCTGAAAAGATGGGAATCTCCCCGTAAAGAAGGTAGGAATGACAAAGGTAGAGGTGGCTCTGCAAGAAAACGGCAACTCAAAAAGCAACGCCAAATGTTACTTCAAAAACTCAAAGAAGCTAACAAGCCAGACAATAACAAAAATAATCGAACAGGGGAAGATAAGCTTATCTTCCCTTTATTTTTTGGGCTTTTATCTCTTAAGCACATAATTACGTATCAAATTTGGCAGACTGAGTGTCTGGTATTTCGTTTTTCTATGTAAACTAATTACGTAAAAAATACTACCTAGTAATAAAGTTTCTACTAGGAATTTATCATAATTGTAATGCTTGCATGAACCAATCAAAAATTAATTATGAAGAAAGTATGAATTTTGTCAAGCAGCATCTAAAACCCCTAGCTTAAAACAGTAAGCTAGGACACAACACCAAATACTTATAATATTACCGATTAAGCTAAAAGCATACTAAAAAAGCAATTGCACCTCCATGTGTTAACTTCCAACGATGACACAAGCCTATAAAAAGTCAGGAGTCATCCAATCCGAATTATTCAATATTCGGAATGGTCTAAGCAATCTATGGATTTTTTTTCTTGGACATAGGAGTTATTGATGGTGGCAAGAGTGCTTCTACCTACTAAAAAAGTGCTTGATTTCCCTATTACTGCTTTACGTTTTGACGAGCAGATACAAACAATACTGAAGTGGGCGGGTAAGCGTGAGAGTAAAACTGTATACGTAGCTAATGTACACATGCTCATTGAAGCTCATTGGCATCCACAGTTTGCTACAGTATTACGAAATGCAGATATAGTTACTCCTGACGGTATGCCTCTTGTATGGATGATGCGAAAAATGGGGGCTATTTACCAAGACCGTGTGGCAGGGATGGATATTTTTTTAGCATTGTGTCAGCGAACTCAAACACAAAATCTCAGTATTTTCTTTTTAGGTTCCCAAACAGAAATTCTTTCTAGGATGCGAAAAAGGTTAGAGCAGGAATTTCCCCAAATGAAGATTGCGGCGATGGAACCTTTACCCTTTCGTCCCCTGACTGAAACTGAAGACGAAGCCTTGGTTAAAAAGATTAATTCTAGTGGTGCTAGCGCCGTCCTAGTATCTCTAGGATGTCCTAAGCAAGAAAATTGGATAGCTCAACATAAAGGTAAGATACAAGCTGTAATGATTGGACTTGGTGGAGTTTTCCCAGTTTATGCAGGAATTCACAAGCGGGCACCCCGCATAGTTAGAGACTTAGGACTTGAATGGCTGTATCGATGGATTCAAGAACCACGCCGACTTTGCGGCCGCTATGCTAAGACTATTCCACTATTTATATGGCTGGCTACCAAGCAACTACTATCATCAAGTCGGATTGCAGCAGTTTTTCTTCACGAGACTGGGGATTAAGGAAAAGGAAATAGGGCAAGATTGACTGGTGTGGAAAGAAATAATCCAGATACCCCTAGCTTTTATATTCAAAGCTAGGTGTCTCACTGGTAAGCACGAACGAGATGATAAGCCGTTCATAATCAAGTGAAGCAGATTTTAGATGCAAAGAAATCGCGATCGCAATTCTTTTACCCTCAAAGTGAGTTCGACGATACAACCAAGCATCAATTTAATGGTTCACCCCAAAGCGATGAAAAAGTCTAAGTGCAAGCATTCCGACCAATCAATATCCTGCCGTAAAAATCCTTTATCTGAAATAAACTATTAAAGTACTTGACACAAACCCAGGATTAACTGCTATATTAACTAGAGTAAAGTCGTTGGGGCGTAGCCAAGTGGTAAGGCAGCGGGTTTTGGTCCCGCCATCCCTAGGTTCGAATCCTAGCGCCCCAGTACATCTAAAGACAGGTTGTTACACCTGTCTTTTAGAGTTTTTATTCAATTAGCTAAAAATTCAACTTAATTTATCTGATTCTGTAGAGCTTACTTATCAGGCGATTTGAGAGCTTGGTCTAGAGTTTGCCGAGCCTGTTCTGCTTTAGATCGTGCTTCTTGATAACGTACATTAGCTTGGGCAAAATTTTTGAGGACTTTAAAACCTTCCTTGAGTCGAGTAATTTCCTCTTCAGTCACCGAATCGTCAGTGAACAGAACATCAACCGCTTTGCGAATTTCTAACGCTTCAGCTCGTGACTCCTGAACTTTCAGCTTAAGTGTGGCCAGGTTACTTAAAACTTGGACAGCTTGTGTAATAGTATCCTCACCGCTAGCAGTGTCAATAGTTGACTCTTTAACCTCAATTAATTGTTGAGGGCCAAATCCTTCTTCCAGTTCCGTGGGTAGCTTACCTGCATCCATCAGTTCCATCAGCTGATCCATTGCTTTATCACGGGCTTTGACTGAATCTTTTCCAGAAACAGTAAGGATAATTTCTGGACTTTGAGCGAGAGTATATTGAACCATATTTGAGCAGAAAATTTGCTGATTAACCAAGCTGAGGGAAATAATTATAACATGTTGTGTGTCAGGTCTTTTGTTGGTTTATCTATTTCACTGCTGGGTTGCGAAATTGATGTAATTTCCATAATTTCATGCTTCATTCTTAACCCTGCTAAATCGCTCAAAATAAAACTTTATACTTAATAAAACGGGAATAAGTTTCAACAGGAGGGGAGAGCAATGGCTCCCAATCCCACCATCATGCAAGCTGTCGAAAAACTGGGCTACCGTGTCACCGTTGGTGATGTGGCAACCCAGGCAGGATTGAACGTCGCTGAAGCTAATCAAAGCTTGTTAGCCCTAGCATCTGATGCTGGAGGACATTTGCAGGTAGCGGATTCAGGTGATATAGTTTTCCTTTTTCCACAAAACTTTCGAGCAATTTTGCGTAATAAATACTTCCGGCTACGATTGCAGGAATGGTGGAAAAAAGTCTGGAGTGTTCTGTTTTACCTGATTCGGATTTCTTTTGGAATTTTCTTAACTGTTTCCATCGCCCTGATAACTGTTACCATCTTCATAATTATTACTGCTGCCAATTCCGATCGCGACGGCGACAATCGCGGCAGTAATTCCGGCGGTGGGGGTTTCTTTTATTTTCCAAATTTCTTCTGGTATCTTAGCCCAAATTATGACACCTACTACCAGGAACGACGACATGAAACCAGAGAAGAAAGCAATCTGAATTTTTTTGAAGCTGTCTTTTCGTTTTTGTTTGGTGATGGGAATCCTAACGCCAATTTAGACGAACGTCGCTGGCAAGAAATTGCTACGGTGATTCGGAGCAATCGTGGCGCAGTAGTAGCAGAACAAATTGCCCCATACTTGGATGATATAGGCGAGGGATATACAAGAGAATACGAAGATTACATGCTGCCCGTTCTGACGCGATTTAATGGGCAACCGGCGGTAAGTCCAGAAGGGCAAATTGTTTATTACTTCCCAGAGTTACAGGTGAGTGCGGTTAAAAAGCGCCGTCATTCAATATCATCTTACTTGGAAGAATTGCCTTGGCGTTTTAGTGCTGCAAGTTCAGGGCAAATTATGTTGAGTGCAGGGTTGGGGGCACTAAATTTAGTTGGTGCTTTAGTACTGGGAAGTTTGTTGAGAGATGGTACTGTTGCTGCCCAATTAGGTGGACTGGTAGCTTTTGTGCAAGGAATTTATTGGCTGCTATTGGCTTATGGAGCAGGTTTCTTAGGCATACCGTTATTGCGTTATTTCTGGATTCGGTGGCGTAATCGCAAAATAGGCGATCGCAATCGCGATCGCCTTTCCCGATCAAGGCTATTGGCAAGTCCTGATGCACCTTTGCAACAAAAAATCGACTATGCTCAACAATTTGCCCAAGAAAAAGTCATTAGCAAGGAAGATTTAGTGTATTCTAGCGAAACTGACTTACTTGACCAGGAAGTTGAGCGTTCTGCACAAATTGACGCTGAATGGCAACGGCGCTTGGAACGTGGGAGTGGGGAATAGGAAGCAAAGGGGCAGAGGGGCAGAGGAAGCAGGGGAAGCAGGGAAGGTAGGGGGAGCAGGGGGAGAAAATTCGTAACTCCTAACTCTTCACGGGCTAAACGCCCCGCTATCGCTAACGGAACTGTTTTGCCCCATGCCCCAATTACTTCGCCTGAATTGGTGTTAGGGCTACACCTTGATAATAATGTCCCAAAATTTGCAGGTGGTTTACTCCTTGCCGAGCCAGATTGTACGCCCCCCACTGACTCATACCTAAAGCATGACCGTAGCCAAGCCCTTGGAGTACAAAACTACCATCTGCTCCCTTAGTAACGGTAAAGCGAGTACTTTTGAGCTTGAGGGCTGTTCGCACTTCCTCGCCCTGTAGCACCTTCGTACCCTTGTTACCAACAATTTTCAAGACTTTAACACTGCGAAAAGGCGAGTATGTCTCTGGAATCATCGCCGTCGCACTGCCAACTTCAGGAAATTTAGCGCTAATCTCACTGGGCGAGAAGCTTTTCACCCAATTACACTCGCGGATATTTTGATCGTAGTCTTGAACAGCACGCAGGTAAGGCTCACTGCTTCCCCAAACATCTTCTACATTTTCGGTGTGTCCCCCAGAACAAGCATGGAAGACTGAGAGAATAATCCGGTTTTTGTAAGTTAATACCTGCCCTAGTGTGGAATCCACTGCGGCATAAGTAGCGGGAGCTTCACTGATGACACCTTTGTAAATTTGCCAACGATCTGGGGTATTGCCTAAATCGTAAACGGGATTATTCCGTTGTTTTTCACGTTCGTAGAGAGCGTAGGTGCGAGCTGCGATCGCTTGGGCTTTTAAAGCTTCTTGGGGCCAGCTAGCATCCATTTCGCCACCAAGAACGCTGTAGAGATATTCTTGGTCATCAACCCAATTAACAGCCGTTAAGCCTTTTTCTGTGGGGACAACCAGAGTTCTACCCCGATACCAGCGATCGCCAATATAAACAAATCCTTTACCCGTTGGTTCAATCCAAAATAAACCAGACTGCCACTTATCTAAAGCAACTCCGCCAGGAATGGCTTGGGCATAATATGCACTCATCGCTGGTAACTGTCCGAGAGTTCGTCCGGTACTATCCTTGACGATCCCAGTGGTAGAACTGCCCACTTTTACCTGATTAACGCCCCTCTCAATTGCCACGCGCAGAATTACAGACGCTTGGGCTGGGGCAACCAAAGCAATCCATAAGAGGACACTCACCCACCAATGACGTACTTTAATCTGGGAAAATAAAAAGCCTAAGTAAAGTTGGAATTTCATGCTGGTCATCTAATCACACTAGTATCTAATTGACGCTCTGGATTATCACGTCTACTACTTTAAGATGAGACACTTCTCCAACGCAGGAGGTTGCCACCTCCTACTCATTATGCATTTTGCTTTAGCTATCAGCTAGAAATCAGGAGAAGAAGCCAGAAGGTAGTGAGAGAATTCCTCTTTTCTATCTATTTCCAATACCCAATTTCCAATTCCCAATGCTTCTTCAGTCTAAGATGCCAATACCTTTTGGGAATTACTCACTTCATTAGCGATAATTCCAATTAAATTCAACTGACTCAAAATTTCTGTAGCTTGAGTCAGTTCAGTTCGGGTTACTTTGCCCATGCGCTCTACCATCACAATAGCATTGCAAAAAGATGCCACAATCCTGGCATCAACCGTACCTAAAATAGGTGGAGCATCTATCAGTACTAAGTCATAACTTTGCTCAAATAACTCTATTAGTTCTTTCATTCGTTGAGAACTGAGCAACTTCACCGTGTCTTCTGGTTCTGGTCCAGCAGTCAAAATATCAATTGAAGGATGAATAGGCTGGATATAATCTTGAAAATGAGTAGTTGTCTCATCAACTAATAACAGAGATAGTCCCCAATCATTAGATAGTCCCAGGATTTTATGCAAGCTAGGATTGTGCAAATTAGCATCAATAACTAATACCCGTCGGTGCATCCGGGTAGCGCTAGCTACAAGCCCTAATACCAAGGTTGTCTTCCCTTCCCCTGGTAGTGCTGAAGTAAACATCAGCGACTTGAAAGGTAAGGGATATTTTAATATCTGAATATTTTGGTAGATCATATCCAGGTTCTCATGGACGGGCAATCTAGTAGTAGCTTCTATTACAGAGTCATTTGATCTGCGCCGCCCCTTCCAAGACAGTCCCAGCCACCGTTTTTTCGCACTATGCGACGGCAATTTTGGCACTGATCCGAGTATACGTAGATTCGTCAGTTTCTTCAAATCTCCCGCACAATAAATAGCGTCATTAAACTTTTCTAAAATCAAGGCTGCTAAAATACCTAAAATCGGTCCAATCAGAGTTCCTCCAACCAAAAGGAATAATCTGTTATTCCCCATATAAGTCCCTAGAGCAGGTTCTGTTAAAACTTGCCAATTATATCCTTCCTGAGCAATTTTTAGCCCTAAAGACTGTTGTACTTGAAGGAGTTGTTCAAGGGTTTTATGACTAGTTTCTACCTTTGGCAGTAAACGATTGTACTCGGCTATTAAGCTTGGGTACTTGTTTAATTCAGAACGGAGCCGCTGTTCTGACTCAGCTAGATTCTTTTCATTGGCAGTTAGTCCTAAAACAGTTGTTTGCACCAGAATAAACTCATCTATTAGCGTTGGATCAACCCCTACTATTTGCCCTTTTGAAAGCGGTTCTCCCTTAGTGCTATTAGTAATAGATTTTACCTCTTGTCGTAATAGCGACAATTGACTCTGGCGTTGTTGCCTTAGCTTTTGTACCGATGGATAATCATCTGTATAGCGCAGTCGCTCTTTAGCTAATGCTAGTTCGGTCTTTTGAATTTCACTCAATAATGTTTGATAGCGGCTTGACTGATTTAAACGAGAAGAAATTAGTTCATTCTGCTGGGATGAAGACGCTATTTGTTGCTCCAGGTTATCATAGCGAGCGTTTGCATCTTGAAGGTTGGCACGAGTAGTTTGTAGCTGATTTTGAATATCGGCTAGAGATTCTAGCAATATTTTACTTTGGACTTCGGGATTTAGTAATTTATGTTTTTTGCGAAATTGTTCCAAATTTTTATCAGCTTTACTTACCTCTTTTTTTATCTCCGGTAAGCGAGCATTTACAAAAGCTAGTCCATGATTCAGGCGTTCTTTTTGTTGTTCTTTATTGTAATTTTGATAAACTTTTTGTAGTGCTTGCAGTAATTTTTGTGCTTTGACTGGATCTTCATCATTGAAAGAAACTTTAAATACTTGACTAAAAACTTTATTAGCTCCTATACCTCCCTCTTCTGGAGTTACTTCTAGAGGTGATTTTTTGTTTTGTTTTGTTTGACCATTGATATCCGCTAAGGTAATATCAGGATAATCAGAATGAACTAAATCTACGGCTTTCTGGAGAAGCTTAGAACTCAGCATAAGTTTCATCTGAGTAGTGGAATCAACAACTTGATAATTAGAATTAGTAACCTGAGTATCTGCCACGACTGGAATATTATTTGACTGTGCCCCTTGAGATAAATTGGAATTCACCAATATCTGCATATTGCTCTGGTAAGTAGGTTTGGCAATAACAGCCAAAAGGCTAGCAGCAGACATAACTACACAGGAAACCCCCAATATCAAAAAGCGTCGGCGAAGCAAAATAGTAGATAGTTGTCTGATGTCAACTGCGCCTTGTGCTGAAGTAGTAGTAACTTGTTGCTCTTGATTCAGACTAATCTTAGCCACTATTAAACTCCTCTAATATCGAAACAATATATTTATTTGGAAGATTTATGAGAAATCTAAAATGTTTTTTACACCTATAGCCGTAATAGCACACTTAATTATTCTTCCAACAATGACAAGCTCACTTGGCACAATATTATGCCAAGTGGTGCTTTCATGTTCATCAATTCATGCATATAAATTCTTAATCAGTGTTGGAAGAATAAATTTTCAATAAATATTTTATTGAAAGGATAAAAATCTTGACCAAAAATTAATTATTTTGTCTAAGTATTGAAGTAGAAAATCATCTAATTTACAACACTACTATATAAATTAAAGTTCTTTTGATAACTTGTAGTATAAAAAACATTGAGAAAAATATTTAACCCATACTCTTTGGAGATTTTTTCTCCACTTAGATAACCGTAAATTGTTGGTTAACTAGTTGACTTACTTGTAAAATTAAACTGCTGTTTATTTGCTGGACGTTATGATTTGGAGTACTAAACTCCAAGATAGAGCCTGGTTAATTTTAGATTGTAGATTAGAAGGGTTCAATAGAAAATCTAAAATCTAAAATTAAACGCCTACCTTGGTTAACTCTACTTCTCGTCGTCTGGGTACTTCATGAATCATGAAATCATAAGCCATGTCAGTGCGGGGAAAAATAGCACGGGCTTCTTTGAGGAGATCCTTCAACTCCAAGGTATTGCCAGGAGCATAACGGGGGCTGAAATGACTCATAATCAGTCGATGTGCCCCAGCAGCTAAAGCTGTTTGCGCTGCCATTGTGGTTGTGGAATGCAAGCGCTGAAAAGCCATATCTGCATCTTGATGGGCAAAGGTTGCTTCGTGAATTAATACATCTGCATCATGAGCTAATTCCACTGCACCATCACAATAAATAGTGTCTGTACAATAGGCAATTTTCCGGCCAATTTCTGTAGGCCCGCATAAATGGGTGCCATCAATCACCCGACCGTCGTCTAGGGTAACAGTTTCACCGCGCTTGAGTTGACCGTAAATACGACCAGAAGGAATTTCCAAGGCTTTGGCTTTTTCCACATCAAAGCGTCCTGTCCGATCTTTTTCAGCTACGCGGTAGCCGAAAGCTGTAATCCTGTGATGCAAATTACCGCAGCTAACAGTGAAGTCATCGTCTTCATAAATTACCCCTGGACGGATGGCGTGAACTTTAATTGGGTAAGAAAAGTGTGTGTAGGAGTAACGTGAGGCGGATTGAATGTAATCATTTAATCCAGGTGGTCCATAGATATCAATTCTTTCCACATTGCCAGCCAAGCCGCAAGTAGCAAGAAGTCCCATCAAGCCAAAGATGTGGTCACCGTGCATGTGGGTGATAAAAATTCGGGAGAGTTGACTGATTTTCAGCTCACTCCGCATAATTTGATGCTGGGTGCCTTCACCACAGTCGAATAACCACAGTTCTGCCCTTTGGGGTAATCTCAGGGCGACACTGGAAACATTGCGCGATCGCGTGGGTACACCGGAACTCGTCCCTAAGAATGTTATCTGCACAGTGTTCTTTAGTCTTCCTATTGCTCAATATTGCAACTCTATTTTCTATAGTGACACGGTTATTGATTTATTTTTTGATAGCCCTAATCAGAAAAACCAAAAACCCGATAGCTATTAGATAAGCTAACGGGTTTTAGTTTTAAATATAATCCCTGGCACCGAGCTATTTTTGCGTAGGGCGACCCCTAAACTATCGTTGCCGCAACAGCGTTTCACCTCTGAGTTCGGGAAGGGATCAGTGTGGTTCCACCGCGC
>NZ_JACJSF010000010.1 GCF_014698035.1 Desmonostoc muscorum FACHB-395 | reverse complement strand
TAGGTAAGCAAGCTACTGGGTATAAAACTGCTCAGAAGGTTCTCAATCGTTTCATTGCTGAACTAATCGGTTCAGTTTAGCTGTTTGGGGAATTCGCCAACGGTATCAGTGTCTGGAGAATCCCCCCTTGCTGTCACACCAATCAAAACAATTTTGTCTTTGATAGCACTGGGGCTAATTGGATTAGCTAAAAATTGGGTAAGTTTCACCTGTTGGACTATCTGTTTTGGAGAACGGTAGTTAAGTAAGATTTGACCGCCATTAGCATCAATATCGTGATAGCCGCCAGTGCGAGACTTCAGATTCGGAAAAATAGTTTTACCGAGTTGCAAATTCCCTTCTGGGGTGAACTTTGGTTGAATTCCTGAAGGACGCAGATACAAGGAAGCTAGTTGTAGACTGAATGCAAAGGTAGCAGGACACAACGATGTCGGCTCCTGGTTCATGAACAGGAGATGGCGACGGATAACTCCATCAGAATCGTGAAGAAAGTCACTGAATCCCAGATTTGTTGGGGGGATTTCTGGTGCTGGCTTAATACCAGTGATGTTTGCTGTGCTATCACTTCCTTTACATACGCCAACCAAATTCTGAGTTTTTTGAAGACGAGTAATTAAATCTGGTTGTTTGGCTTGAAAATCACGGTAAATATCCAAGCCGATCGCGCGGGGTTGATATTTATTCAGTTTTGCCAATACTTTGTTAAGAGATTTTTCGGAAATGGAAGCTCCAATCAAGGACTCACCATTTTGTCTTTGAATTGCCAGATCGTCATCATCAATTGCAATTACCAGCAGACGCGAATCTTGTGGCTCCACAGGGCGCGATCGCATCATCTGGTCAAAGGCAGGAATTTCTACACTTTCTAGCCATCCTACGCATCTCACCCCAAAAACCAAGCCTGTAATCGCTAAACTGGATAACAAAGTTGTTGCCAATCTGCGTTTGGTAGACAAAACTAGATTCGGTGTATCTTTAGGTTTTGTTGGAGACCTTAATTCATCCCAAGTGGGTGGTATCTGCGCTGGATTTTGGCAAATCATTGGTAGCCAAGTTGCACAGGGAAATCGATCCTCAAGTCCTTGCAATCGTTCCCGTGCTTGGCGTACCGCTTGATATAAAGACTCGCCACCAGCAAAGCCTTGGAGAAAATACTTTAAGAATTCCTTCGCAACTTGGTCTGGGACTGGTTCACGCATGACGATTATTTGAGGAATTTGCAAATCAGCCAATTCTCGTGCTAATCCTAATCCATCACAGGAGTTGAAGATAGCTAGTTGCAAGCCGTTCTCAATGGCTTTCTTCAGAGCATACTTTAATTCGCCAATGGTCAGACTATCAGTCTTATTAAGGTAAATTCGTCCACTTTCTCCATTTTTGTTACTGGAACTGTGCCCAGCAAAGAAGAGAATATCCCAGTTTTTGCCCCAAAGATGCTCGGTTAATTCTTTACGTTGTGGTTCTACCAAAAAGTAGACTTCTGCGTTACCACATTGTTGGAGTAAAGCTTGATCGACCTCAGTATCAATCCCCTGACTATTGCCCACAATTGCCAAAATATTGACTAATGGATTTTTTGGGCGTAGCTTGTGAATGCGATCGTAGGATGGTGAAGAAAGAGCGATTTCAGCCTTGGGGTAGCGTTCTAACAACTCCCACAGATGCCAAGGCAATAGCTGCAATTGGCTATTTTCTGTTTGCAAAATTACTCGTACTTCTTCTTCGGACGACAATCTTTCTAACCATTTTTCCCTTAAAGGGCGAAATTCTTCTGCTCGCAACCAGGTATTAAAGCGGGCCCGTAAGATACGGGAAGTGTTTTCGCAGTCTTGAATCATCGAGACATTCGTCACCTGCATTTTGTCAGCATGGAGACGATAACGATTGCCTATCTGCCGATAACTAGACTGCCAATGACTATAATAAAGCGGCATTTCGGGAAATGAAGGTAGTTTCCCCGTGATTTCTGTTGTCGCCCGCTCGTGTTCTTCACCAATTTGGAGGGTGACAGCAAATCCCTGCTCAAAACTACCCTCTCCGAACTTCAGAACCACTAACTTACCCATGACCTCACTATCCCTCTGTGCAAAATCATCCCCTGTTCTAATGTCTCATAACAAGCTCCACAAGCTTTTACAGACTTTTTTCAAAATCCCCAAAACTGGCTTGAATTTTTAATTTTTAATTTTTAATTAACCAATTAGCACTTAATAAATTACCGACAAGAGGGAAAATAACTGGATGTTTTAAATCCGAAAATGCTCAGTAATGCTAGTATCATTAATGGCTACCCTAACACTAAATTGTTCTGTAGGTTCACCGCGAAACTGTAACTGAATGTAGTTGTCTGATTTTCTCGATTGAGCATCTAGAAATACAGCTCCTGAACTATCTAGAACGGTGAGATGAACTCCGGGTGGTAAGTAGATTTGATTACCAGTGGCGTGCAATTGCAGATGAATACTGGTTTGTTGATCTTTTTCTGGGCTGATTTCCACAATCAACATAACGGGTTGGTTAAGAATTTGGATACCTAAATCAATTAGTTTTGCCCGTTTAGTAATTGATTCTGCTTGATTGAGGGCATTTAGTTCTAAAGTTTCGGTACTACGAAAGGCATAAACTGGTCTGAGTTCCGGCAAGTTCCACAAAGATTCAATTGTTTGCCAACCTGCCTCAAATATACCGGTAAACCACTGACTCAAATTCACGAGTGAACTAACTGGAGATTGACGCAATTCTCCCAAGTGGTCGATAAATGCTTCCAATGGTTGCAGTTGTTTTAAAGGCAGTGTTTCAGTTGCGACACTAGCAATAAAACCAAGCAGCCTTGCTTCTTGGAGTAATTCATCAAATTGAACTACTAAATAACCCACCCGTTCTTCCCAGGTTTCTGGGGGTATGGAACATATCTGTTGATGTTGATGGACAGGGCGACACTCTAGACGGCCAACTGAGGGCAATTCTAAGTCAGCAACATTTCCACAGAGGCGCATGATGGGGTTCCAGCTGTCGCTAGCTTGGAGGTTGGTAGGAATATCCATCATTTCCAAGTAGTCATTCACCACCCACACAGCTAGCGTATTCAGCCGAACTTGCTCTGCTTTTTCCGAATTTGGCTGTTGGTTAGCAAATTCCTGGGCAGTGATGCGAGCTAATTGGGGAATCGGTAATGTTAAAGCGAAATCGTCTAGCTGATAGGTGGAGTTATTCATAAATCAATCTTTAGTGATCAATGCTGCTATGTACATATCATCCGCATTCACTAAATTTATGCCACAAAATAGAGAATGATTATTAGAAAAATTTAATTAGGGATTCAGAATTGCGGAAAATGCGATCGCTGCAAGAACTCAATACTTTTCGGGTTTTGGGGGAAAGGGGAAAGGGAAAGGGCTTGAATTTTCCTTTCCCCAGACCAAAAGAAAGCGATCGCTAGTTTAATATCATCTGCCAACGAACGACTTTCGCGTTGGTCTGAATCAGCATACACTGATTTTGGACTAATCAAAGTGGTTGTCCTTATAGGAACAATGAGCGAAAGTAAAATACCAGAAATCCTGGAAACCTTCGAGGCAGACTTGCTGTCAGAGTGGACTCAGGAGTTAGCCAATGTCAATATTCGGAAAGGCTTGATTAAAGAAGCCGAGCTAAAGGAGGAGTGCCGGGAATTCCTGAGCTTGTTTCGGAGTGCCGTTGGGCATGGCAAGTTGACCAATATTCAGGCAGGGGTGTGGCAAGATATGCGGGAGATACTAAACAGCATTTCTCGATCGCGATCGCAAAAAGGCTTCACACCGGCGGAAACAGCTACATTCGTCTTTTCGTTCAAGCAACCCCTCTTCAACCGAATGCGTCAGCAATTGAAAGACCCCATTGAGTTGGGTGAAGAGATTTGGTTAGCCACCAACTTACTGGATCAGCTGGGATTGCTGACAATTGAAGTGTATCAAAAGGCGCGGGAAGAGGTGATTTTGCGACAGCAGGAAGAGTTGATGGAGCTGTCTACTCCAGTGATTAAACTCTGGGACGGAATTTTGGCATTACCCATTATCGGCACCCTGGATAGTGCCCGCACGCAAATGATGATGGAGTCGTTGTTGCAGAAAATTGTTGAAACCGGGTCAGAAATTGCCATTATTGACATTACCGGGGTTCCTACCGTGGATACCCTCACCGCTCAACATCTGCTCAAGACCGTTACTGCTGCCCGTCTCATGGGAGCCGATTGTATGATCAGTGGGATTCGTCCTCAAATTGCCCAAACGATCGTTTATCTCGGCATTGATTTAACTAATATCACAACCAAGGCAACCTTAGCCGATGCCTTTCTCACAGCGCTAAAAAGTTTGGGAGCAACCATTACCCGCTCTCAACCCAAATAGGTAGGAACCAATGGAACGTATTCCTATACTCAAAATGGGCAATTTCCTGCTGGTGACAATCCAAGTGGATATGTACGATCGCCTTGCCATGACTCTACAGGATGACTTGACCAACCGCATCACTCAAACTCACGCTCACGGTGTCTTGATCGATATCTCTGCATTAGATATTGTTGATTCCTTCATTGGTAGGGTTTTAGGCAACATTGCCAGAATATCACAGGTGATGGATGCCCAAACAGTTGTCGTTGGGATGCAGCCTGCTGTGGCAATTACGCTGGTGGAATTGGGGCTGTCGCTGACAGGCATTCGCACTGCCCTAAACGTAGAAAAGGGAATGGCACTGTTGCGATCGTCACTCAATGAAACCACAAATCAGGTCATTGCCACTCAATGGCGTGCAGATGACGATGCAGAAGACTGAAACAATCAACATTCAATCTTCTGGTGATGTAGTCTTAGTTCGGCAAGCCGTGCGCCAGCTGGCCGTGGAAATTGGCTTTAGCTTAGTAGACCAAACTAAAATTGTCACCGCTGCCAGTGAGTTAGCCCGCAATACCCTAGACTATGGGGGAGGTGGCACAGTAAAACTAGAAACGCTTCAGCAAGAGAGACGACGAGGACTCCGGCTGACCTTTGAAGATGGGGGCCCGGGAATTCCCGATATTGAACTGGCGCTGAAGGATGGGTTCACCACGGGTAGCGGATTGGGTATGGGATTGAGCGGTGCCAAACGACTCGCCAACGAGTTTGAAATTCAGTCTGTGGTGGGAGAAGGAACACGGGTAATAATTGTACGATGGAAATAAAATGAGAGAATCTGTCGCCATTACAATTACTGAATCTAGCCAGACTGGGGAAGCGCGACGGGTAGCGATCGCATTGGCAACTCGGCTTGGCTTTCAGGAAACGCAACGGGGCAAGGTTGGCATTGTGGTGACAGAGATTGCGAACAATCTGATCCAGCACGGTCAGGGTGGAGTCTTATTGCTAAGATTGCTCGAACACGATTCAGCCATTGGTATTGAAGTCTTATCGCTAGATAAAGGACGGGGAATGGTTGATGTGGATGAGTGTTTGCAAGATGGCTTTTCCACAGGCGGAACCTTAGGCAATGGACTGGGTGCAATTTCTCGCCTCTCTGGTTTATTGGAAATTTACTCCATTCGCAACCAAGGGACAGCGCTCCTCGTCCACCTCTGGTCAGACTCGACACCCCATCCGCCCCAAAAAACCTTAGAAATTGGGACGATCTGTTTGCCCAAACGAGGCGAGGACATTTCAGGAGATGCCTGGGCATATCAAGTTGATCGTTGCCGCAGCCTGTTGCTAGTAGCCGATGGCTTAGGGCATGGGCCTGCGGCTGCTACTGCTTCCTCAAAAGCCGTCAGAATTTTTCAAGAACACGATCGCTCTCCTGCTGCGATCGTCGAAGCTGCCCACGCCGCCTTGCGAAGTACGCGAGGAGCAGCACTCGCCATTGCTGAAATCGACTTTGAACAACAGTCTGTCCGCTTTGCCGGCATTGGCAATATCGCTGCCAGCATTTTCTCATTTACTGAACGCCACCATCTGATATCTAATAACGGCACAGTGGGACATGAAATCCGCAAAATTCAAGAGTTTAGCTATCCCTGGTATGCCAACGGACTTTTAATTATGCATTCTGACGGATTAGACACTAAGTGGCAGCTCGATCGCTATCCAGGCTTGAGTCAAAAACATCCCAGCCTGATTGCAGGTGTTTTATACCGAGACTTTAACCGAGACCGGGACGATGTGACAGTGTTAGTGGCTAAGGGAATGGGCAGATGACAACTATTTTCATCCTCGAAATCGAGTACGAACAAGATGTTGTCCAAGCTCGGCAGCGAACTCGTGAGATTGCCGAGCAATTGGGCTTTGATACTCAAGATCAAGCACGATTGGCAACGGCAGTTTCAGAAATTGCCCGCAACGCCTTTCAGTATGCCAAAGGTGGAACGGTTGAATTTTCTGTGGCGGGAGAACCTCAAGAGTTTGTGATTCAAATTCAGGATCGGGGTGAGGGTATTCCTCATCTAGCAGACGTTTTAGCCGGACGCTACACCTCTGACACCGGAATAGGACTGGGCATCGTCGGTAGCCAAAAGCTGATGGATTTCTTTGAGATGGAATCGCTACCAGGACAGGGAACAACGGTAGTGATGAGCAAAAGATTGTCGAAGCGCACACCTAATTTCACCGATTTGCAATTGCAGCAGATTCGAGAAAGCGTGATGGAGCGATCGCCCCAAAATCCCTATGAAGAGATTCAGCGACAAAATCAGGAGTTACTGCGGGCAATGGCAGAGCTACGGAAGCGGGAGGAAGAACTAACCCAGCTAAACCGAGAACTGGAAGATACCAATCGCGGTGTGGTTGCCCTCTATGCAGAGTTGGATGAAAAAGCAGACTCTTTGCAAAAGGCAAACGAGCTAAAAACCCGCTTTCTCTCAAATATGAGCCATGAATTTCGTACACCGCTTAACTCGATTCTCTCCCTATCTCGGATGCTACTGGCCCGGATGGATGGTGATTTGACCGTCGAGCAAGAAAAGCAGGTGACATTCATCCAAAAGGCGGCGAGCGGATTATCAGAACTGGTCAACGACTTGCTAGATTTGGCAAAGGTGGAAGCTGGAAAAATTGAAGTGCGTCCCAGTTCCTTTGAAGTTAGTGATTTGTTTGCCACACTGCGGGGAATGCTGCGTCCATTATTGGTTCAAGATTCCTCTGTCGCGCTGAATATCGAGGAACCTGAAGGCATTGGGCAGATATATAGTGATGAGGGCAAAGTCGCGCAAATTCTAAGAAACTTTATCTCCAATGCCCTCAAATTTACCGAGCAGGGAGAAGTGCATGTAACCGCTGTGCAAAGGGGTCATACCGTGACCTTCTCTGTGTCTGATACGGGTATTGGTATTCCGATCGCTGATCAAGAGCGCATTTTTGAGGATTTTGTCCAAATTGAGTCTTCTCTGCAAAAGCAGGTGAAGGGAACCGGGTTAGGATTGCCGTTATCGCACAAGCTAACGGAGCTACTGGGCGGCAGTATTTCAGTTACAAGTAAGCTGGGTGAAGGTTCTACATTTACAGCATCGATTCCCATCGTCTACCCTTATGCAACCGAATTTCCCACCCTACTGCAACCGATGTCCGACGGTCGAGGGGAGACGATCGCACCACTTGAACCAACTCGTCTGCCAATTCTGGCAGTTGAAGATCATCGAGAAACGCTATTTATTTACGAAAAGCACCTTCAGGATTCAGCCTATCAATTAATTGCGACCCGCACTTTAGCTCAAGCTAGGCTTGCCTTACAACAACTTCAACCGGCGGCGATTATGCTCGATATTATGCTAGAAGGTCAAAACGGCTGGACGTTCTTGCGAGAAATCAAAGGAGATGAAACCACCCGCAACATACCTGTACTAGTTATCACTATCATTGATAACGAGAAGCAAGCACTAGCCCTAGGAGCCAACGGTTTTTTAATTAAGCCGGTAGACAGATTGCAGTTGTTGAATAAACTTAATACGCTAATTAATCAGAACAAGCCTCAAAAAATCTTGTTAATTGACGATGACCCTGCCTATCGGTATTTGGTGAAGCAGTTGTTAATAAATACACAATTGAGTATTTTAGAAGCCATGAACGGATGGGAAGGATTAAATTTAGCAGAACGCGAGCAACCGAGTGCGATCATCCTTGACTTGGAGATGCCAGAGTTGAGTGGGTTTGATGTACTCAAGCAGCTTAAAAGCAATCCTGTCACTCAGTCGATTCCTGTGATCATCTACTCATCGGCACAACTTGATGCAGAAACTCAGAGCCAATTAGCAAAAAAAAGCATCGCCATTCTTTCCAAAGAGACAGGCTCTCAAACTGCAACGATGGACTACGCCTCGCCTTTCCTGCGGAAAACTCCAGCAACGGCGAACGCTCAACTTCAAGATGCGCTGATCAAAGCTGGGCTTGTTCTAGATCCTTGTGGGCAAAGTCATGTCTGAGCCACAGGTTATCATCCTCCATGTTGACGATAACGAAGCCAATCGTTACATCGTCACCCGGATTTTGCAAAATGCAGGCTTTACTGTTGTGGAAGCGGCAACGGGAGCCGCAGGATTAAAGGCAGCTACTGAACATCAACCTGCTCTGGTGATTTTGGATGTTAAATTACCAGATATTAACGGCTTTGAAGTCTGTCGCCAAATTAAGGCAAATCCCGAAACTGCTTTTATTCCCGTGCTACACCTTTCTGCAAGTTTTGTCCAAAGCCAGGATAAAGCAGAAGGCTTAGACAGTGGTGCCGATGGTTATCTGGTGCAACCTGTTGAACCCATTGAACTGCTGGCGACAGTGCGATCGCTGCTGCGAATTCGACGAGCGGAGGAAGCTGCTTTATCCTTAGCACAAGAGTGGCAAACTACCTTTGACTCTATCAAGGACTGTGTATGTCTGGTAGACCAAGAAGGTGTAATTCTGCGCTGTAATCTAGCGATGATGCAGCTTTTTTGCAAGCCCTCCCACGAAATCTTAGGTTGTGTTTACCATGAGCTAATGGGCGCAGAATTGGGAGTTGGTGATGGCACTTGCTTTCGTTGGGCGAAAGAAACTCACCAACGGCAAGTTCTAGAATTTCAGTCCACAGAACGCTGGTTTGCCAAAACTATTGACCCAGTATTTGATGAGTATGGGACTCTCACTGGTGCCGTTTTCATCCTGTCCGATATCACCGAACGGAAGCGAGCATCAGCGTTGCTGCAAGAGCAGAACGATCGCCTCAATCAGCTAATGATTTCTTTGCAGCAACAAACTGAACAAGCACAGCAAGCCAATCGAATTAAAGATGAGTTTCTGGCAGTACTGTCTCATGAATTGCGATCGCCCCTGAATCCAATTTTGGGATGGACAAAAATTTTGCAAACGACCCAGCAGAATGCAGCCAAAACTCAGTATGCACTTGAAACGATCGAGCGTAACGCTAAACTGCAAGCGCAACTGATCGAAGATTTGCTCGATGTGTCGCGTATTCTCCAAGGCAAGTTGAGTCTGCATACAGTTCCAGTCAATCTAAATACAACCATCAAAGCTGCTCTGGAAACCGTGCGGCTAGCTGCTGAAGCTAAATCTATTCAGATTGAAACAGTATTTGAACCGAACGTTGGGCAAGTGTTGGGTGATTCTGGTCGCCTGCAACAGGTTGTTTGGAATCTCCTTTCCAACGCGATTAAATTTACCTCACAGGGTGGTGGAGTAAAGGTGCGGTTAGAAAAAATCGAGAATAAATTAGATACTCATCTTTCGGAATACACTCAAATCACTGTCAGCGACACTGGTATGGGGATCTCTACTGACTTTCTGCCTTATGTTTTTGACTACTTCCGCCAAGCCGATGGGACAACAACCCGCAGATTTGGAGGATTGGGATTAGGGTTAGCGATCGTGCGTCATTTAGTTGAATTGCATGGCGGAACCGTTCAGGCAGCAAGCCCTGGAGTCGGTCAAGGAGCAACGTTTACAATCAAGTTTCCACCAATCACTGCGGAAAAACTGAATCAAGCTGATACTGCGTTCCATAATTGTTCAGACTTCAATCTGAATGGATTGCAAGCTCTGCTTGTAGATGATGACAGAGATTCACGGGAATTCATTGCCTTTCTGCTAGAACAGTATGGGGCGCAAGTGACTGAAGCTGAATCAGCACATGATGCTCTAAGCACTTTGGGGCAAGCAAAATTTGATTTGCTAATCAGTGATATTGGTATGCCCGATATGGATGGCTACACACTAATTCGTCAAATTAGAAAGCAGCCGTCTGATCAAGGCGGAGAAATTCCAGCGATCGCCCTTACCGCTTATGCAGGAGAGATTGATCAACAACTGGCACTAGCAGCCGGATTTCAACAGCATATTTCTAAACCAATTGAGCTAGAGTTACTAATGCAGGCTATTTTGACTATAGTCGAGGTATAGCAACGATTGGTGAAAAATTCCGGCGTTGCATAATTGAAGTATGAATTTGAGCGATCACAAATTTTTGCTACCGACAAGAGGACTTTTCAAACATCCTCTAACTCTGAACTGTCGTGATAACGGCTTCAACTGTAGCTTTTTGTTCGTCAGCATCTACAGAAGTAACTGCCCAACGCAGAGGTTCGCCTTGTTTCTTTAACTCTGTTTCAATTACTTCTAGTAACTCTGCGGGAGTTTCTTGTAAATCAATTTCTGCGGTAATAAAATGAGTTGTCATTTTGGTAAATCCTGTTAATTTGTAGTTTCTATAATAGCTGACTTCATCGGCGATGAAATACTTGTGTAACTTATCAGATTTGGTAATCTGAGTGAACAGTTATTCAGTTATGAATAACTGTTCGCTGATTATTTGCCTTTGCCAAATTGTAACTGATAAACTACATCTTCCTTTTCTGTCTGAAGTTTTAAATCAGAAAGGGGTTTGGCAACACAAAGCAATACGTAACCTTGCTTTTGTAAATCTGGACTAACGCCCATACCATCAGTTTGATCTACAGTTCCCTCAGATAGTTGACCGGCGCAAGTTGTACAAACACCTGCATTGCAAGAACTCGGCAATTCCAAACCAGCAGCCTCGGCAACTGATAAGATCGTTTCATTTTCAGGAACTTGCAAGGTATGAATTTTGCCTTGGTGATCAATTTCTACGGTGTAAGTTTTGGGCATATACAAAAGAAGCGTGATGCAACGGACAAATGTATTAGTTTATCTGAATTAATTAAAAATATCCAGATGTTACTATAAAAGTTTAGGTGAAAGATTGATAATTATAGCAACTAATTTTGAACAATTTTTAGATTAGTAACATTATTTACTATACAATACACAAATAAATTAGTTAAATTTGCTTACTATAAATATGCGCGATCGCGTAGGATAGAGAGTCGAAAGTAGTTGGATTTCTTACTTAAAAGTAACTTTTGATACCGCTTTCCTTATCCCAAGGTAAACTCATCTATCCCGGTGAATAAAACCCTGAAAGTTAAGTAGGTCACTTATCTAATAACTTTACTATTAGTCTTTTAGGGAATATGGCTTTCGGTATACTTTTAACTATCTACTTTTCCTAACTCCCTAAAAAATGGGCGAACCGGAGGTAATTACGAATTACGAATTACTTTAATTTACTACCTGGCTGCCATGACTGCGGGGGTCATCTTGACTAGCTGTTGGTGCTACTGGGGCTGAAAATTTGGAAACTTTCCCGCTAGCTTGAGCATAAGGAAGAGACGAACCATTAACCAAAGCTTCTAAGTTACTAGCCATAATTGTGCGGGGTTGATCGCCGATCGCTTGAGCTATGGTTTCCCCTTGTTGACTCAAAAATACAAAATGGGGAATCCCGTCCACCCGATATTTCAGCATTTCCGGTAGCCACTTGGTATTATCCACATTCAGCATGACAAAATTCATCTTGTCAGCATACTCTGTTTCTAATTGAGTAATATCTGGTGCCATTTTCTGACAGACAGTACACCAATCAGCATAAAACTCTACTAGAGATGGTTTGCCGTTGCTGACGGCTACTTCTAATGGTGTGGACGAATCGCTTAACTTGGCTAGAGTTGCTGAGGTTGTTTCAGTTCGCAATCCTAAGACGAGGGCAACGCTAAGAGCGATCGCTACCATGACAACTAAGAAGTTTCTCAAACGCTTCCCTAATGAAGATTCAGGCTTATCGGGAGAATTAACAGGTGAATCAGTACTCATAACAGAATTATTAAAACTTATTAAGCAATTTCTTCTTTAGTCTAGCTGACTCCAGCCGCTCTTTAATACGTAATTTGATACTCAAAATGAGTATTAGAGGCTATTTATAAAGTAAAAATAAAATTCTTGTAGGGTTGTTAGGCGCATATTTCGATATAGTTTGTTACGAAAAATATGACTCTCGCGCCTAACGCACCGTGTTATGTAGTGATGAACACCCTACTTAAAATTTATGCCATTCATAACTTATACCAATTTAATGTGAAGCTGCACTAAATGAGTAACTCTCTATTCTTGGCGCTCTTCTCTTCGAGACGCTTCGCGTTCACGTAGTGTCTCGTAGAGAAGGCGTACTTGGCGGTTCGTTTAATATTCTGTGCATCCTCATACAGAATTGGTATTAGTGTTTTTATTTACCAAAGCGACGCTCTATATCATCTGCTTGGGAACCACCGCGAACTGAGTTAATCCGTAACGAGGTCTTATCTTTAGAAATGTTATAAGTTAAAGGCTTTGTCTTAGATATTCGCGCTTCACCCTCTTTAGCCAAAGTCTGGGGTGGATACTTAATAATTAAAGCTTTGATTGCCTCAATTCGTTTGGGTACTGCTGGATGAGTTGTATCAAATTCAGAACCAGGAGTTTGAGCCAAAACCTGCATTACTCTTAAACATCCTTCTGGTTCAAAGCCTGCTTTCACAGAAGCTATGTAGCCAATTTCATCAGCTTCAAACTCTTGTTGTCGTTCTTGTTCTGCTAAACGCTGTTCTAACTCTTTTTTCTTTTTATCGACAATCTCATTAATGCGTTGCTGTGATTCTACTTGTCGTTGAGCGCCTTGATTACCAAGAACTGAACCCAGCAAACCACCAAAAGTTCCTCCAACTACACGATTCACAACGGCACCGCCAACGTTAGCAGCTGTTGACTCTTGGTTTGCAGCTTCTCTTTCTCCCAGTACTTCTTTGGTTGCTTCTTCTTGAATTTTGGCAATTAACTCAGTTTTTTTAGCTTCACCAACAGCAATGTGACGCTTGGTGTGATGTCCCATTTCATGGGCAACTACACAAGCTAATGCTGAAGAATCACCAGCTAACTGGTCAAGTATGCCATCGTAAATAGCAACCAAATTAACGTCACTTGCATAAGCATTGACATCATACTTGGGAACAGCCACAACCCGCCAAGGACGATTATCTAATTCGTTGGCACGTGCTACTCTATCTATGACGCGATAGAGGGTATAAAAATCTTCAGGTAATTCTTTTTTAGCTTGCTGGTAAATTGTTGTAGCTGTAGGTGCTGCTTTCTTTGGTTGGACTGGTTTAGCCTGTACTGGCAGTATTGCACTGAACAAAAGTAGGCACAAAGAACTAGTAGTTAGAAGTCTTCTATCCCAGTTCAGCATTATTGTTGATACCTCTGTAATATAAGGATTATTTTTATACAATAATGCAAAATATATTTTGTGTAAATTAAAGATTTACAAAAGTACTACAGACCGAAGTCCGTTTGAGCAGACTTCGGTCTGTTGGCGTGAGCGACGGTAGCCATGTCAGTGAAGCTGCGTAGGAATAGCCCATCATAGACATCGCTGTTACGAGCCGTGAAGCGTAAAGCCCCCGTCATTCATGCGCTACCGTGTATACACAAGTCGGGTTGAGAATCAAATAGAGGGAAAAGAACGGAAAATTATTTTTAAAATCCTTGATTTTTCGTTAATCCTATATCAATAAGCTGACACTATTGATAATCAGCTTGATAAACTCAAAACCTTGCCTACTAAGGCTTGCATCTTACCAGGCAAGGATTTTAGGACTTGTGTATACACCGTAGGTTTTATAAACGGGGGAGTGTCAATCAGACATACAAGTTAAGTAAGTTGGCACAATAAAACCAAACTATGTAAAGAGAAATGAACTAGGCTAAAATCCTTATATCTATTGCCTATTGCCTGTTGCCTATTGCCTTATCCCAACGATAATTTACGCTCACTTACTTAGGTCGATATTTACAGTTTGTATTGGCGTAATTGCTCTACTATATAATCTTCTAGTTCTTGTTTTTCTCTGTTACTGGCATTTCGTTGATAGGTTCTTCCTGTTTCTTGAATAAACTTACGTTTCTCGCTTGGAGAAGATTTGAGTTTACCTCCAGTTCCTTGCAGCTTTTGCTGTAATTCTTCCCAAGTCTTTTCACCCACACTTTCACCTAGTTTGACAAGTACCTTTGGTAGTAATGTTTTTGCCTCTCTTTGAAAATCTTCTTCTGTCTCAAGGGAAGCTAAATCTATATTGCTGAAGTCGATATCGATTTGAAACTTACTCATAGAATTGTATTTGTTCTTTCAACGATTATTACCACAATGAGGAAAAGATAAGTTTGATTGATTTTGCTATCAATCGTAGATAGGATACGAAGATAGCATGATTGAGCAGCTAGTAGATGGTAGGGATCAGTTAACTTTGCACTGACAAGTATCGCCAATGCTTTGCGCGTGGGCGTTTGCCTGCTTGAACCTATGAAATAAACTATATGGAAGCTTTCGTCACGAATTTGACGACTGTACTTGCTACAGCAGTTGATATCTTTACTGGCATTATCATTGGTATAGCCGTCTTGGAAGCCGTAACCAAGATTCTGGTTTTTTTCTTCAGCCGCCGTAAAAAGTTGAATGAGGCTAAAGAGGAAATTCGGCTATCGCTGGGTATGTGGCTGGCTCTTTCCCTTGAGTTTGCATTGGCTGCTGACATTTTACGTAGTACGATCGCTCCAACTTGGGACGAAATTGGTAAACTAGCTGCCATCATTGCGCTACGAACAATTCTGAATTTCTTTTTGGCAAAAGAAATTGAGCAAGCAAAGAATAAAAAGAACGATATCAAGGATGAATCTTTTTAATTTCTCAGTATGGGCAGTAATTATCCAGTTTTTAGGTTCTTTAGCGATCGCAGCTTATGTCTTCGCTGCCATCCTTTCTCTAATTTTCAGGTGTAATGTCTATCAGGCAAGACTTATAGTAGCAGAAGGGGTGGTAACAAGTTTAAACTTTATGGTTGCAGCAACTCTGCTAAAGACAATTAATCTGCGAACTTGGAGGCAAATTCTAATCTTTAGCTTAATCCTATCAATCCGCATCTTTCTTAAGAAGTTATTTGTGTGGGAGAAAATGCAAATTTTGACAATAAAATCTCGCGTTTAATGAGTCAAAAAAGTTTTTACTAATAATTTAAGACTGCCATATCAGAAAGATTTTACATATAGTTAATGCCTGCATAACCAGGTTAGCAATATTAAAAATGCTATCTTAAAGGCAAAGGTCATTTGCTCAATTTTTGAGGAAAAAACTATGACTACAACGTTCAAAGAGTCTAGTTCTATCGAGTCATTGCTAGGTAAAGAGGCTGAAGACCTGCTTACCTACAAAGCAAAGGTTTCCCAGGATTTACTACACTTGCCGGGGCCAGACTTTGTAGATCGGATCTGGATCAACAGCGATCGCAATCCTCAAGTGTTGCGTAATCTCCAGCTACTTTATTCTACTGGTCGTCTGGCAAACACAGGTTATCTCTCAATTTTACCTGTAGACCAAGGTATTGAACATTCTGCTGGTGCGTCTTTTGCGCCCAATCCAATTTACTTTGACCCAGAAAATATTGTCAAATTAGCGATCGCCGCAGGTTGCAATGCTGTTGCTACCACTTTGGGAACATTAGGTATAGTTTCGCGCAAGTATGCCCACAAAATTCCTTTTATTGCCAAAATCAATCACAACGAATTGCTGACTTTCCCCAATCAATTTGATCAGGTATTGTTTGCTGATGTGGAACAAGCTTGGAATCTAGGGGCGGCGGCGGTAGGTGCGACAATCTACTTTGGTTCAGACCAGTCTACCAGACAGATTCAGGAAATCAGCAAAGCTTTTAAACGCGCCCATGAATTAGGAATGGCGACTATTCTCTGGTGCTATCTGCGGAATAACGCCTTTAAACAAGATAAGGATTATCACCTTGCGGCTGACCTCACCGGACAGGCGAATCATTTGGGTGTAACGATTGAAGCTGATATCATCAAACAAAAGTTACCCGAAAATAACAATGGTTACGGTGCAGTTGCCAAAGCCAGCGGTAAGAGTTACGGCAAAACCGATGAGCGCGTTTACACAGAATTGACAACCGATCACCCAATTGATTTAACTCGTTACCAAGTACTAAATTGTTACTCTGGGCGTGTGGGGTTGATTAATTCTGGTGGCGCGACTGGTAAAAATGACTTCGCCGAAGCAATTCGCACCGCCGTAATCAACAAACGCGCTGGTGGTTCGGGATTAATTTCTGGGCGAAAGACTTTCCAACGTCCCTTTGAGGAAGGTGTGAAGTTATTTCATACCATTCAAGATGTTTACTTATCGCCAGATGTGACGATCGCTTAGGGATTAGGAAAGGGAGTAGGGTACAGGTTACAGGTTACAGATTATTCACTGTCACCTGTCACCTGTCACCTAATCCCCCATTGCTATCTAACATTTCTCACTAAGAAATCTGGTTGACCACAACTTTTTCGCGATCGCTTCAAAATTTCGGCGCTACAAATACCAGGTTCACCGTTTTTGGAATAACAAAAGAAGACTTCTTGTAAAAACCTCCCCGAACCAGAACAGAAAGGTGCTACACCATCAGCAGTAATTCGATTATTCGCACTCACAAATGAATTTTTAAAATTTGTAATTGTGGTACGCACTGGTTTATTAGGGCGATTATAAGCTGTGGGAATAGCGATCGCATCTTTTAAATTTTTACTCAGTGCCAAGTATTCCGTAGGAGTTTTGCCCGAACAAGTACCATGTTTTTCCCATTCATGATCGTAAAGTTTATTACTAGGATACAAATTGGGAAACCGTTGCTTTACTTCCGACGGTAGTTTTTGCGTGGAACAATTAGCAGGATAACCAGTTTGGTACTGTGGCCACAAACCATGTAATACAAAACCAAGTTTCCTTCCAGAACCGCACTGCTGCGGGTCACGGGTACCATTTTTTGCACAATAATCCGGCGACCAGGAGAGTGTCAGTACATAAAAATCAAATTTCCCTGGAGTACCGCGATTTTGAGCAATGGCAGCATTAGGTATAAAAATACCAGTAATTAGCAGAGAAGATGCAATTAAAAGTTTCTTAATCTGCATAAAAATAGTTAGTTTGCACTAAAAACAAAGTTATATACGATACATTCTTAAGAGTCAATAATCAAGGTTTAGAAATTCTTTCCCAATGCCCAAAGCCTAATTTCCCATTCCCCATTGCCTAACGAATTCAGAAAAAGCAAATCTCGGTAATGATTCTGGGATATCCTTAGATAAGTGAAAGATTTGCCAAAAAATAGTAAGAATGAAGCTGGCAGCAAGAGTAAGTCAGGTAACACCTTCATTGACCTTAGCGATCGCAGCCAAGGCTAAGGCACTGAAGGCAGAAGGAATAGATGTTTGTAGTTTTAGCGCTGGAGAACCAGATTTTGATACCCCAGCGCATATTAAAGCCGCAGCAGTTAAAGCTTTGGATGAAGGCAAAACCAAGTATGGTGCAGCAGCCGGAGAACCAAAGTTAAGGGAAGCGATCGCCCATAAGCTCAAAAATGATAACGGTCTTGATTACAAGTCGGAGAATGTCATCGTCACTAATGGCGGTAAGCATTCTCTGTACAACTTGATGGTGGCGCTAATCGATCCAGGCGATGAGGTAATTATCCCTGCACCCTACTGGCTAAGTTATCCCGAAATGGTGACTTTAGTCGGTGGAGTTCCGGTAATTGTGCCCACAGATGCCACGACAGGTTATAAAATTACTCCCGAACAACTCCGTAAAGCAATCACCCCCAAGACAAAGTTATTTATCCTCAACTCACCATCTAATCCCACAGGGATGGTTTACACGCCAGACGAAATCAAAGCACTGGCGCAGGTAGTAGTTGATGCAGATATCTTTGTCGTCTCAGATGAGATTTACGAAAAGATTCTCTACGACGGTGCAGAACATATCAGCATCGGTTCTCTTGGGAAGGAAATTTTTGACCGCACTTTGATCAGTAATGGGTTTGCGAAAGCTTATTCTATGACTGGTTGGAGACTCGGCTATTTAGCGGGGCCAGTGGAAATAATTAAAGCAGCCAGTACCATCCAAGGGCATAGTACATCTAACGTGTGTACCTTTGCTCAATATGGTGCGATCGCAGCGCTACAAAGTTCTCAAGATTGTGTCGAAGAAATGCGCCAAGCCTTCGCCAAACGCCGACAGGTAATGCTAGACAGACTCAACGCCATTCCCGGATTGAGTACCGCAAAACCAGATGGCGCGTTTTATCTGTTCCCTGATATCAGCAAAACCGGTCTAAAATCCCTAGAATTTTGTGACGCTTTGTTGGAAAAACATCAAGTTGCAGTCATTCCTGGAATTGCTTTTGGCGCTGATGACAACATTCGCC
This sequence comes from Desmonostoc muscorum FACHB-395, assembly GCF_014698035.1. GTDB lineage: Bacteria > Cyanobacteriota > Cyanobacteriia > Cyanobacteriales > Nostocaceae > Nostoc > Nostoc muscorum_A. The sequence goes on along the minus strand of NZ_JACJSF010000010.1, from coordinate 149,315 downwards.
TTTCATACGCTACAGATATGGCAACCATTGAAAAGGGAATGGATAGGTTAGAGAAATTTGTCAAGTCACGTATTTAGTTGTCATTTGTCATTTGTGAGGAGAACTTATTAACTCTTCAATTTGTTACTCCACCTTTTCAAATCAGAACTGGTGGAGTTTCTTTTCAAGCCTCAAATTAGTTCCCAAAATACTTTTACTTAGAACTTATCAAACGCGGACAGGACTTGATGAGTACAACTCCTCCAACCAAGGCAAAAATTGATCCTAAACCAGTTAACATAACAGGTAAAAACCATAAACTTAGCCAAGATTTTATCATGGCAGAATTTGGCTTTTCAGGACTGTATAATATTTCTACCTGCTGACCTTTAGCAAATTCTGGTGGATTGCTGCCTGAATTTGATTCAAAAACCGTTGTTTCCCCAGAACGAGCAGTAAATTTTATTACTGGATAGTAGGCATAAGAAGAACGACCTTTTTTATCAGTTGATGAACGTTGCACCAAATCAATTATTGTCCCTTGTGCTGGTATTGCTGAGGTAACAAAGGAACGAGTATTCAATGCAATCATAATGCCCGTAACGGCAATTATGCTACCAACACCGCCGAATATTGAACCAAATATACGAAAGAACTTTGTATCTTCATTCATAAAATATTGAAAGGTTTAGTATAACTAAAAGTTTAGATTGAAAATTTTAGGTTGATATTTTCTAGATTAGATAACAATCGGGGAGAAGTAGGGGAGGCAAATCTTAAGGTTATCATGCCACAGTGACAATAAAATTTGATAACAGAGGTGAAGTGAAGTCATCTGTTACAAATAATGTTGACACTAATTTTAGAACAGCTTTTTCTCAGCGATTTTCCCCATACTCCCTGCCCCCTCACCTCTACATCAACCCCATCTCTTGCAACCCCTGGCGTAGTCTCTTCGCCTCTTCGGGATTATATCTTTCATGAAGGGCGATCGCTTTTCTAAAAGCTGTTAAACTCTCTTGATGATTGCCAACTTTGAGCAACACTACCCCCAAATTTTGATACGCTTCGGCATAGTTGGGATTTAAGGTGATTGCATGTTGATAATATACGATCGCATCTGTAAATAAACCCAAAGCCTTAAATGTCATCGCCAAATTATAATGTCCAAAAACAAAATTAGGGTCAATTTTCAAAGTTGTGGCGTAAGCTGTTTTCGCACCATTGAAATCTCCTGCTGCTTTGAGTAAGTTACCCAAGTTGTTGTATGCTCCTAATTTGAGCATGGGATAAATTGGCAATTTGATAGCAGCTTTATAGTGAGAAATCGCCTGTGGGGATTTTTGCAAGCGACTGTAAGCAATGCCTAAATGATAGTGGAGTTCATATAAAATATCGTAATTTTCTTCAGCAACGCTGATTCCATGTCTGAGCAACTCCATACCTTGGGTAATTTTCCCCGTTTCCACATACAATGCCCCTAATTTACTGCAAACATAAGGATCATCGGGATGAGTAGCAAGAAACCCTTCCATCGCCGTAGCTGCTTTGGCATATTTGTTATTTTGAGCGATCGCACTTTTTTGATATCCTGTGTGTACAAGTGCAACCCCAGGTAAATAACCTATTTGCCAATGGGGTTCTTTAGTCATAATTGCTGACACGCTATCATCCACTAAGGCATGGTAAGGACGGTCAAAACGAATATCTGGATGATTGCGGAACAGCCTGGAAACCAAAGAATAGGGAGATTGTTCAGCACCTACTTCCTGGCGAACGAGGTTAATGAGCAGGTATTCATCTCTGGCGATCGCCTCTCGCAACTGCGGTACAATTGCTGGAGTCAAAGTTTCATCAGCATCTAAGACCAAAATCCAGTCACCAGTGACATATTTTAAAGCTGCATTACGGGCAGCACTGAAGTCATTACACCATTTAAAATGATGAACTTTTGCACCGAGTTGTTGGGCAATATTGGGAGTGCGATCGATTGAGCCTGTATCCAAAACTACCATTTCATCCACCAGTTTTCTGACACTGTTCAGGCATTTAGGCAGTGTTGCGGCTTCGTTTTTCACAATCATGCACAGACTCAAACTCATAAGTTAAAAATTGGGAATTGGGAATTGGGAATTGGGAATTGGGAATGGGGAATTGGGAATTGGGAATTGCCAAGAGGAGAAGGGAACAATGGGAAAGACTTGTTGCAAGATTCTCACTCAAATCACCTTGTCACCTTGTCCCCTGTTTCCCCTCATCTTCCCCATTACCCATTACCCATTCCCTACTTAGATTTTGTGCAAAAATCAAGATTAACAAAATCAGTGAGTGATTCAATCCGGGAGAAAGGGTGAATTTAATGCAGGGTCAAAGACCTTGCGCCCCTACTTGTCCATCAGCACAATGTGATTCACCGGAATATCAAGCCGGCTAATATTCGACGGAGAGCATCAGATAACAAGATAGTACTAATTGACTTTGGGGCTGTCAAACAAATTAGTACTCAGATGCCTAATTCTCAAGGACAAACAACTTTTACCGTAGCCATTGGTACTCATGGTTATATGCCAAGTGAACAAGCTAATCGCACTCTACAATTGAGCAGCGATATCTATGCAGTGGGAATTATTGGTATTCAAGCCTTGACAAATGGATTCACGAGTATAAAAGACTCGTTAACGGAGTTCTGAGATGGATTCACGAGGAGCGAAAAAATACTAATCAACTACTGAAGGGGCAGGTATAACAGGAAAGTTCCGTTCAATTTATGCGATCGCACTTTGATATATAAACTTTGAAATCAGCGTATTTTTCTCTAATGAAAGAAAAGTTATAAAAGAACACCCCTATTCTTGTCGATGAATAGATTGCCGCTTGAGACGCTTATGAGCGTACATTAATTCGTCAGACCTGGCAATTAGTTGTTCTAGTGACATATTACTTCCTGGTGAGTAACGCTCTATTCCCATACTCATCGAAAGTTCATAGCTCCGGTTTTGCTCTTGATTAAAGTTGGCAATATTTACTTGCAGATACGCTTGGATGCTATCAGCATCTTTGAAGTAGCTGGAGATGAAAACAATGAACTCATCTCCACCCAAGCGAGCAACAATATCCGAGTTCCGAAAACTTTGCTTGAGTAATTGACCAGCATCAACAATCAAGGCATCCCCCATATCATGACCAAGGGTGTCGTTAATCTGTTTTAGCCCATCTAAATCAATGAAAATCACCCAGCACAACAATCTCATGCGGTGAGCAATTTTCAACTCTTGTTCAGCCATCACGAAGAAGCCACGTCGGTTATGCAAACCTGTTAGATCGTCGGTCAGCGATAACTGCCTTCCTTCTATCTCTGATTGTTTACGGTTGCGAATTTCCTGAATGAGTTCCATCTGAGCGATCGCTTGCCGAGTTAAGCGGCGTAGTGCATCCAACTGCTGGTAACTTAGCTGACGAGGAACAGTGTCCATCACACACAACGTCCCTATTGGAAAACCATTAGGTGTAACTAGTGGCACACCAGCGTAAAAACGAATTTTAGAATTACTTTTAACTAGAGGATTGTTTGCAAAGCGAGCGTCCTTAATGGCGTTGGGAACTACTAATATATTCTCTGGTTGCAGAATAGCATGGGAGCAAAAAGCCGACTCTCTGGGTGTTTCTCTAACTTTTAGTCCAATGTTAGATTTAAACCATTGGCGATCGGCATCCACTAAGCTGATTAAAGCAATTGGAGTCTTACAAACGTAGGCAGCAATAGCAGTTAGGTCATCAAATGCTTGTTCAGGTAGAGTGTCCAGAATATTGTAGTCTGTTAATGCTTTGAGCCTTTCTGCTTCATTTTTATATAGAGGAGCAACTGGTATTTTCACAGAAGAGTGTCCGAGCCTTAGCCAGGAAAGTCTGATACGCTGGAATTTTTGCAACAACCGCAGGGCTAACTCTCCAGCAACCAGGCTGCGTGATATAAATATCTCTGCAACGAAAATCAACATTCGATTGAATATACAGAAATATTGTATTGCATGATGTTCTTCATGCCTTTGGTTTGCTCTGTTGTTCATATTACCCTAACTCTCACCGTGCAAATCCTCTGAGCATCTATATGCTTATAAGGTCTTCTACCCAAAGCCATGTTGAAAATTATCATTGTCAACTAAAAATTATCAAAACTTATCATACTGCCAGAGTTCCTATCAAAACGGGATATTTTTGATACTGATAGTTTGTTTGGATGCAGATAAATTCCGAGAGTTAGATTGTTGTTTGCCAAAGGGAGCGTCAGACAACTAAGCAGACTGACAGCAAAAATAAAAATGTGCGATCGCTTAATTTTGCAGTCCAGTCCAGATGATCTCTGCGTAGATGGCTATCCTGATTGATTGGCTTTAATCTTTGAGTTTTAAAAAGCCGTAGTGGATTTAACTAAAACCTAAATATCACTAGCTTTCTTGTGGTGGGCAAAATTTTTGCTTTGATTCATCTACCACTTGCACAAAAGTTATTCTGGCTGCTTAATTCTGTTTTCAGTAACTTGGCTTTATAGCAATTAGTTTGGTATAAAGCAGCGATTGATACGGTTTTAGTAATCGGTTTCAGCTTTGATCCTTGATAGGAAAGTAACATAAACCGTAGAAAACTTATCAACAAATTCTGCCAGATGGATAAATTTTACCCAAACTAAAATTGCTAATTTTACTCAGATAAAAATGCACACAAGATTAGTAATGCTGCGTCATCTCTACTGTGCAGAGATGAAATTGCAGTTTTTAGCACAATAATAATGGAGAGAGTAATGATCACTGAAGAAGACGTAACCCAACAATTTACCTTTATTATGCAGCAATATCACCCAACAGCATGGGAATTACTACGCCACTGCTATATAAAAGTGCTAAATTCTAGCTTAGAAGGAGCGTATACCGCTCATGCCAAACATATTAAAATTTACTGTCCTGACAGACTGATTGATGCTGTAGTCGCAGAAAAAAATTTACTGATAGAAGTGGCAGAATCTCTGGGTCTAGTTGAAGTTGTTTGCTTGAATGCGACAAATCTGTTGCATGACCCCAAATCGCAGATTAAGAAGGCTTATCCTCAATTGTGGTTAGATTTGATGTGGATTGTTACACAAAAGCAAGAATTATGAAATCTAGAATTAGTCTTTATACGACTCTAAAATCCCACTGCGAATCATTAGTTGTGGCCAAAACAACACAAAAAATCCCATCCACATCACTATAGGGATAGAGACGAGAATGGTTAGCCAGATAGTTTTAAATAGTAACCAGCTACCACTAATGATTGTTACACCTGTGAGAACTATAGACCAGGGCTGACACCACCAAGGTTTGTAGTTCCAAGGACTTATAGGCTTTTCTTCGGACATTTGTTTTATTTAATAAAACTCCAAATTTACCTTTGACCATTTTTAGGGTAAACGATCTACTAGGGTTCCAGAGTTGAACGCAATCGCTATCAATATTATCAAGGTTTTGGTAATATTCTTCAGAAATATAACAGTACAATCCAGATCAATTTTGGTTATCGTCCACCTCTGTAGAGTTAGAAAAAATTAACAAGGGGATTTGTGCCCCTTGTTATCCTGGATTTCTCACGCATAGTGTAGGCTTCAGGGGAAGAGGAGTGTGGGGAGTGTGGGGAGTGTGGGGGGTAAGACTTCTTCCCCATCCTCCCACACTTCCCACACCTGCCACACCCCTTGGATTTCTCACTTGTGAGAAATCCAGGTTATGAACCCGCGTAGGTGGGTAAAGCCTTGTATATAAGCTTTTAACTACTTACGAAAGCACTGCTGCTTCTAGCTTATCGGCTCTGTTCTTCAAGATGGTTGGTAACTCGCTACTGAATGCTTCACCCTCAACCACTTGCGATCGGAAACCATCGGGCCCAACTGGAACGTCACCCGTGATGGTAGTGCGATAAAGGACGCGCTCAACTTCCAGATGATCTAGATCCTGTGGGGCTAAATGCGAGGTGGCACGGTTGTCCCAGAAGGCAATGTCACCGTTGTTCCATCGAAAGCGAGTGGTGTAGGCAGGCTTGGTGATTTGGTTGAAGAACAACTCAAGCAGCAGGTCGCTTTCTTGTCGTGACACGTCAAGAATGTGTGAGGTGAAACCAGGATTCACGTACAATGCTCGTTCGCCTGTTTCAGGATGAACGCGTACTACTGGGTGAATTGAAACCAGTGGATTGGCAGCAATGCGCTGGGCGATCTTGCTATTGCTGGGCAGATTCAAACGCGCATTGAAGCGATGTTCGGCTTTCAATCCATCTGCTAGCGCCCGTAGGGGTGCTGATAGACCTTCGTAGGCTGCGACCAAATTAGTCCACTGTGTGTCACCACCAAAACTAGGAACGTTAACTGCACGCAAAATAGATGCCGCAGGTGGGTTGACAACTGCTGTCACATCGGTATGCCAGCGACTCTCGTAGCTGGAACGTCGTAGGCCATTACGCCGTTCGTAGCGGCTGCGGTCAATTGGCAAGATTTCTGAGAAACCTTCTACCGGCTCATCTTCGTGGGGATGTGCGTAGGTCACTTCGCCAAAACGAGCCGTGAATGCAACCTGTGCAGCATGATCGATGTTCTGTCCGCGAAAGAACACGACTTTCCACTTCAATAGCGCTTGACGAATTTCTTTAACTGCATCATCGTGCAAAGGACGTGAAAGGTCTATGCCACTGATTTCAGCACCAATGAAACCAGCTACCTGTTTGACTTCAATGTGTTTGTTAGTCATCTGAATTCTCCATAAGTTTGATTCATAGGGCGGTGTTCACACTCGTCCGTTTCCTTTTGTATGTTGTTTGCACTTTATGGCTACATCCCAAAGGAAGCGATCGCATTTGAAAAATATTATACGTTAAATCTATCGATTTGCAGTAGTATAAAAGTATCGAATTTTAAACTGCCTAATCATTTGCACCCTGTGGGCTTGCTACAGATGACTTTGGGCAACTTAGGCTGCTCTAATTCCCCTCTTTTTTAAGGAAGCTTAGGGAGGATCAAGTCTTGATATAAACGTAATTATGTCGCTCATTTAATTGGCACAATTAGGGCGGACAAGATGTCCACCCCACAAGAGATTTATTTTTTGGGGGAGGCAAATTAAAAGACTTCTACAGCTTAAGAAAGTTTAAGCTGTAGAAGTCTTTATACTCTATCCCGTTTTTTTAATTACGAATTATCAGAAAAATGGGTTTAAAACCCCGTGTTTCCAGCACGGCTTTAAAGTAATGAGTAAGGAGTAATGAGTAAGGAGTAATGAGTAATGAGTGGATGAAAAATGGGTATTTACTCATTACTTATTACTTATTACTCATTACTCCTTCTTAAGAGTGCGTTCACGGCGGTGAGGATGTCAATCGTTAAGCATTTCCAACAACTGCGCTTCGCTTAACTGTGTAATTCCCAAAGAAAGCGCTTTTTCTAATTTAGAACCTGCATCTTCTCCTAGTACCAAATAATCTGTTTTTTTACTCACCGAATCAGTCACTTTTCCACCAGCTTTTTGAATCAAAGCCTTTGCCTCATCTCGCTTTAAGGTTGGCAATGTGCCTGTCACTACAAAAGTTTTACCTGCAAACTTTTGATTACCATCACCAAGTGTTTTTGTTTCTTCTGGGGCAGTTAATTGCAATCCTTCTGCTTGCAAGCGTTCTATCAATCTTTGGTTGGCATCAATCCGAAACCACTGGTACACAGATTGGGCAATTTCAGCACCGATACCGTAAATTCCTTCAATATCCGATTGCTTTGCTGTTGCTAACTGTTCTACGGTGAAATATTTTTGAGTCAACAATTGGGCATTCACACTGCCAACGTGACGAATACCTAAGCCATACAATACCCTTGACCAAGGTTGATTTTTTGATTGAGCGATCGCATCTACTAATTTCTCTGCTGACTTTTGCCCCATCCTTTCTAATGCACATAAATTTTCTGCTGTCAACTCATATAAATCAGCAACGGAATGCACTAAAACTTTATCAACGAGTTGATGCACCAGCTTTTCGCCTAAACCTTTAATATCCAAGGCATCACGACTTACCCAATGTTCAATAGAACCTTTGAGAATCGCTGCACAAGAAGCATTAACGCATCGAGTCACCGCCTCACCTGATTCCCGCACCACTGCTTGATCGCAGACAGGGCAATGGGTGGGCATAACGAAGGGTTCAGTGTCAGCAGGACGGAGTTCTTTGAGTACCCTCACGACTTCTGGAATGATTTCTCCAGCTTTGCGGACAATAACAGTATCCCCAATGCGAATATCTAATTGAGTAATGCGATCGCTATTGTGTAAAGTCGCGCGGGAAACTGTTGTCCCCGCCAGTTGTACAGGGCGCATTTCTGCTAACGGCGTTAACGCCCCGGTTCGTCCGACATTTACAGCAATATTTTCCACACGGGTGGGTGCTTCTTCGGCGGGGTACTTTAACGCGATCGCCCAGCGAGGGAATTTCTGGGTAAACCCTAGCTGTTCCTGAAGTTTAAAAGAATTTAGCTTTACTACCACCCCATCAGTCATGTAGGGTAAATTCAGGCGTTCCGTATCCCAATATTCATAATATTTTGCCACTTCTGCGATCGAGGCACATAATTTATGGTTTGGGTTCACTTGAAAACCCATCTTTTCTAACAACTCCAACGCTTCCCATTGGGTATTGGCAATACTGGTGTCATCTCTACCAGGAATGTGCAGGGTATAGCCAAAGAAAGCTAACCGCCGTTTAGCAACAATGCGCGAGTCTAATTGTCTGAGTGTACCTGCTGCGGCATTCCGGGGATTGGCAAATAATTGCTCCCCTGCTTTTTGCCTTTCTTCGTTAATTTGTTTAAATACTTCCAAAGGCAAAAACGCCTCGCCTCGCACTTCCACCCTTTCTAGAATTTCTAACCCTTCAAAATTTAAACGTAAGGGAATTGAGCGAATTGTCCGCACATTTTGGGTGATATCTTCACCTGTCACGCCATCACCCCTAGTTGTCCCCCTAACTAGAATGCCATTTTGGTAGGTAAGAGCCAAAGCAGAACCATCAATTTTCAGTTCAGTGACATATTCCACCGAATCTATTTTCGGTACTTGTCGCCGCCAACGCTGATCCCACCCTTGCAACTCATCAATATTAAACGCATTTTCCAGACTGTACAGGGGGATATTATGCCGCACCGAAGTAAACTGCGTTGCTGGTCTCTCACCCACGCGCTGAGTCGGGCTATCGGGTGCTGTCAATTCTGGATATTGAATTTCTAGTTGTTGTAATTCTCGATATAGCTGGTCATAGACTGCATCCTCCATAATTGGAGTATCTAGGACGTAATAAGCATAGCTGGCTTGTTGCAATAACTGGCGCAATTCTTCTGTGCGCTTTACTTCCGGCTTAATCTGTGTCATTAGAATAATTACAAAATATCTAGGAATAAAATTAAAGATAATGAAGCCTATTGTTTGGATAGCCGCGACTAACCCGTGAAATCAAGGCTTTCATGAATAAATCTTTCATATTATATTCTACCCAAATTGGATGTTTTGGTAGGCGATCGCTACAACTAGGGCAAGGAAGTACCGGATATCTTTCGGCAACTTTCATTACTAGTGATGCCAATACGGTTCGGTTAAGGGAAGAGACGGCGATTTATCGCGTCTTTGCAATCTATAACTTTCATCAAAAAAACTTATTCGAACCGTATTGAGAGTGATGCGATCTTGATCGTTCCCATCTCAAAAATATGGATCGATAACCATAGAATCCATTCTTATTGGCTGGGGAACAAGATGTTTTAAAGTCAAGATAAATGTATTTTGTACTAAGCTTATTTGAGTTCCTATTCTTCTGGGCGAGTTAAAATACTTTTTCTTTAAAGTGTAAGAAAGTGCAAAGCACAAAATAGAGAGTATCGCGCCTTTAATTAGCTATCATCGGCAGAAAATAAGCTAAAACTACATAGTAAAGTTATGCCAAAGATATACAAATAAAAGTTCGGTATTCTGAATTCAGGAATCATCTGTAAATCTTGGGTATCCACAATTATCAGCATCGCTACCTGGGTATTGCATAAAAAATAAATGCAAACCTATTTAGTCAGTGCAGCCCACAAATTTACATTTTTATTTTACTAATATGTTCATACGTTCTTTAACATTTACTGCCTCTAGTGCAGCGTTACTTGCAACTTTAGTCAGTTCCGCTTTTGCCGCTCCCATTAACTTTGCTAATAGTGTCAGCAATAGTGAGACAAACACAAAGGTAATTGCTCAAAATGTTGCCCAATTACAGAGAATACCTGATGTTAGAAGACAAGCGATCGCTAACGGACAAGACCGATACGCCGCTATTTGGGTCAAGTCTGGTAGTGGGGCTTGGGAAGCGCGGCATGGATTGACCTCGGCCCAGTATCAAGCTACGTTTGACAAACTGGTTGGCGAAGGATATCGGTTGGTTGATGTCAGTGGTTATGAGGTCAACGGACAAGGCCGATACGCTGCTATTTGGGTCAAGTCTGGCGGCCCAGCTTGGCAAGCGCGGCATGGATTAACCTCAGCCCAGTATCAAGCGACTTTTGACAAACTAGTTGGTGAAGGATATCGATTAGTTCACGTTAGTGGTTATGCTGTGAACGGACAAGACAGATATGCCGCTATTTGGGAGAAGTCTGACGGCCCTGCTTGGCAAGCGCGACATGGATTAACCTCAGCCCAGTATCAAGCTACTTTTGACAAACTAGTTGGTGAAGGATATCGATTAGTTGATGTTAGTGGTTATGGTGTCAACGGACAAGACCGATACGCCGCAATTTGGGTGAAATCTGGCGGACCTGCTTGGCAAGCGCGACATGGATTGACTTCAGCCCAGTATCAAGCGACTTTTGACAAACTAGTTGGTGAAGGATATCGATTAGTTGACGTAAGTGGTTATGATGTCAACGGACAAAACCGATACGCCGCTATTTGGGAAAAGTCTGGTGGTTCAGCTTGGCAGGCGCGACATGGATTGACTTCGGCCCAGTATCAAGCTACGTTTGACAAACTGGTTGGTGAAGGATATCGATTAGTTGATGTCAGTGGCTATTAGTACAACATCTCCAATTATCATTGCACACCGAGGCGCTAGCGGCTATCGTCCAGAACATACTTTAGCTGCTTATGAATTAGCGATTGCATTGGGTGCTGATTATATTGAACCTGATTTAGTTTCCACCAAAGACGGTGTTTTAATTGCTCGTCACGAAAATGAGATTTCTGAAACCACCGACGTTGTTAGCCATGTAGAATTTGCTCACCGTCAAACCACCAAAATAATTGATGGCGAATCAAAAACTGGCTGGTTTACTGAAGATTTTACCTTGGCAGAAGTGAAAACACTACGAGCCAAAGAGCGAATTGGGCAACTGCGATCGCAAAATACCGCTTATGATGGACTCTTTAAAATTCCTACGCTGCAAGAAATCATTGATTTAGTGAAGCGTAAAAGTGCCGAAGTTAATCGTGCGATCGGCATTTATCCAGAAACTAAGCACCCAACTTACTTTAAATCTATTGGGTTAGCCCTAGAACCACCCCTACTTGCAACTTTGACAGCCAACGGTTATGAGGGCGCTAATGCACCTATTTTCATTCAGTCTTTTGAAGTGAGTAATTTACAAGATTTATCTACAAAGACTGATTTACCTCTGGTGCAATTGCTGAATAACAGTGGTAAGCCTAATGATTTTGTCGTTAGTGGCGATGAACGCACTTATGCAGATTTAGTCACTGCATCAGGTTTAGAAGAGATTGCTAAATATGCACAGGCGGTTGGGATTCATAAAAATTTACTGGTTCCTAGAGATAGTAGTGGTAAATTGCTATCGCCTACATCTTTAGTAACTGACGCTCATACGGCTGGTTTGCTGGTTCATGTCTGGACTTTCCGCAATGAAGACTACTTTTTGCCACTGGATTTTCAAGGAAATCCCCAAGGGGAATATGAACTATTTTTCAGCTTAGGTGTTGATGGCGTATTTAGCGATTACCCGGATACGGCTTCTACTGTGAAGGAAAATCTTCGATTTAAACCTTGTTCTTTGTAAAAGTTTTAGTCATGAAACATTAGATTCCCAACTTATTATACAAGTCGGGAATCTGAACTCCTGATTTTCACAAACTCGTCATCACCTGAGCTAATTGATTAGATAAATCAATTCCAGGATTCTGTGATTTTGTAAATAAAACGCCAGCTAAAAAATAATAATCACCAGAATAAAACGCCATTTTGTTTTTTCGGAGTTCTTCTATGTGTTTTTTTACTTTAGGTTCCGAGCTATAGTAGCCGAACTGCAAAGGTAACACCATGAAATTTTGAACATAATAACCATTTTGTTTTGCTAGATTCAACGTATTTATGGGATTAGAAAAGCTAGATATTAAAACCAAGACATTTTCATAATCTAACGACAAAAGATCATTGGTAACTGTTGCTCCATCTACGCCCCCAAATAAGAGCGGTATATAAATATCATCATCTGGTGCGGGTAGATAGGGTGGATTGGCTACAAGATACTCGGCATCTGGTTGAGACGAATTAAACAAAGATGAATTATGGATTATATATTTATTTGTGAGATTGTATTCATCGATGGTTGAATTGGCAACCTTCAATGCAGAAGTATTTAATTCAAATCCCTGGATTACGCCATTAAAGTTATTTCTCAATAAGGAATTAATTACAGGGCTGCCATCTCCTGAACCAAACTCCACAATAGATTCAGAATTTTTACAATTTCTGATCACAAAGCTTTCTAAACAGTTTGAGTAGAAATTGGATTCTTCAGGACAAAAAAAGATATCTTTCATTTGACTGCAATCAATTGGTAATGTATAATAAGCAAGAAAGAAATTATTTATTACCTTGTATTAAGGCAATAAGAAACTGTTCCTTTAGCAACATGTTGCTAAAGAAATGTTTTTGCAGGTGAATTAGATATAAAATGACTTAAAAATGTCAAATTAAAATGCGAAAACCTGCTATTTTTAATTTTTGGGATTTATCTTCACATACGAGTCAGACGAATTGTTTTGCTTCGCGTATCGATCGCACAACAGCACTAGTGGCGCGATCGCCCATTAGTTTCTCTTGGTCATACCCAAGTAGGAGTTCCCACGCATTCTTGGGATATTGTTCTGCTAAAGACAAAGCAACATCATCTAACATCCAACGACCGTGGCGTTCATCTTCCCTGATGTGCAGTTCCCAATAACCCATCGCTGCCTCTGACAGTCCCAATCGTTGCGCCGCCGCCAGATAGTTTTTATAAGCCGCAGGGCCAGCCACTTCAAAATATGTCAACGCACCACAATAACGTAGGAAATAGCGTTTGCGATCCGTGGTCAAAAAATTATGATTAGCACAAGCTAGAACTTCCCAGGGCACTAAATCGAAGTATCCTTCTGGTTCAGTGTTCATCCCAAATTCAGCCAGCATTTGGGCAAAAAACGTCGAGTGCTTGCGGGATAAACGACCATTCCCGTATTCTTCTAGTAGTACTCGCACCAGCGTACACTGCACTTCATTAGCAGCACCACCCAATACGTAGCAAAGACGACTACCTTCAACCAAGCCATCAAAGGAACCGATCGCTAGCAAGTGACGATAGCCAGCTTCAGTCATTTCCTCACGAATATAGCGGCTACTATCCGACAAAGGCGGATTTAAATCGGCAGATGCACGCTCAATTAAAGCGTGTTTGACATCCAATTGTTGCAGCGCTGGTAAATCGATCTGTGCCAGTTCCCAGTTTTGCCAAGCAGCCTCAATTTGATCGCGACATGAGAATAAATAAAGCGATCGCTCATTGGTATAGTGCTGCAAATCGTCGTACCAAAACAGCTTAAGCCTATTAATTCGATAAAGTATCCGTTGCAAAAAACGGTGAGCCTGTTCATCAGAGCGATCGTTTTTATAGGCGGCGCGAATTGCTGTTGAGAGCGCCTGTTCAAACTCACTAGCTATTGCAGGTTTGATATCCAGCTGATGATCCAAATCCTCCATTGCTAGCAGTTCTATAAATTGCTCCTCAGCACGGTGGTACTTGGTAATTGTTCTTTCTTCTGTTTGGGTGCTTTTTTTTGCAGTCCCAGCATTAGGAAATATAACTAAATTGCTTTGCATGGAATCTTCGCTAGCTATGGAAAAGTGAGAAATTAGTTTCACCTCTAATACCTAGGTTTCCACACCAGTAGCTTTCTGTACCTCTTTCCCTGGTTATAAACAAAGATTAAGTTTCAAAAGAAGGGGATTGGGCATTGGGCATTGGGCATTAATTATTCTCTTTGTCCCCTTGTCCCCTTGTCCCCCTTGCCTCCCCTACTCCCCTTCCCCCTTCCCCCGACTACGGCGCTTTCGGCTGTTGCTCAATCGGCTTACTTGGCGGAATCTCTTCCAGAGGAATCAGTGCTTCGATTACTGACTTCACAATTGGCGCGGCAACAGTAGAACCATAAGCACTTTCTCCTTTTGGCTCATCCACCAGTGCAAACACTACATAGCGAGGAGATTCTACTGGTAAAATAGCCACGAAGCTTGTCATTCTAGCACCCTTGATGTAACCACCATTAGGACTAGCTTTTTGGGCTGTACCAGTTTTACCAGCAATGCGATATCCGGGAATTTGTGCCGCCTTACCACTGCCTTCATTAACAACAGTTTCCATCATTTCTACGACCTTTTGGGCTGTCGCGGCTGAGAAAATTTGGCGTGATATAGTCCGAGTAGGTGAATCATGCATCTGCCCTTTGGTATCAATCAACCCGCGAACTACATGGGGTGTAACCAATTTACCGCCATTGGCTAAAGCACCGTGCATTTGCACTAGCTGTATCGGTGTCATCGAAAAACCTTGCCCAAAGGAAGTAGTAGCTGGTTCAATTGGCGAAGCAATAAATTCTTCTTGACTTTTGAGCCGACCGCCAACTTCAAAAGGTAAATCTGTATCAACTTTTTGTCCTAGCCCCAAACGTTCCAGCCAGTTGTAGTAGATTGAAGGCTTTAAGCGTTGGATAATTTGCACCATGCCAATGTTGCTGGAATATTGCAAAATCTGAGCGATACTGATTCGCCCATTACCATTATTCATGGCATTTTTGATGGTGTAATTAGCTACTCGAATAGAACCGGAGTCATTAAACATATCATCTGGTTTGATGACATTATTTTCCAGAGCGATCGCCACATTCAAAGGCTTAAAAGTTGATCCTGGTTCATAAAGATCCGCCACCGTCCAGTTTTTGAACAGCGAGATATTAGCTTTAGCGTATTCATTAGGGTTATAGGTAGGCTGAGAAACGAGGGCGAGTAAGGAACCATCCAACGCATCCATTACAATTACCGCCCCACGTTTAGCATCAAACTTCTCCATTTGTTGTTTGAGTGCCAGGCTAGCAATCCTTTGCAGACGGCTATCGATTGTGAGTTGCAGCCGCAAATCATCAAAATGCAGAAAACCTTCCGGTGCATGATCTGGCATCACGGCTCCATTACCAGAGCGACTGAGCCGCACCGTTTGCACAGGACGTTCTAATAACTTCTCTTGAGAATATTCCACACCTGCTTGACCACGACGGTCAACATTCACATAACCCACCACATCAGCAACCAAATCGTCTGGCGGATAATATCGGGAGTATTTTTGAATTAACTCCAAGCCATTTAAACGCAAAGAAGTCACGCGATCGATAATTTCTTCCGGTAGAGCTGGGGCAAGTATAATTCCGCTTCTTTTGCTTTGAAAAGTTTTCACCAATTCAGCAGGATCTTTGGCCAATATTGGGGCAAGTCGCTCTGCCATCTCTTCATTAGACTTATCAAACAGCTTGGGAT
This sequence comes from Desmonostoc muscorum FACHB-395, assembly GCF_014698035.1. Lineage (GTDB taxonomy): Bacteria > Cyanobacteriota > Cyanobacteriia > Cyanobacteriales > Nostocaceae > Nostoc > Nostoc muscorum_A. The sequence continues at coordinate 133,448 of NZ_JACJSF010000010.1, read as the reverse complement.
GAGCATATAAAGTATACACAGGACGATCAATCGCCAACAGTTCACTATTGCGATCTACCACCGGGCGACGGGGCATAAAAGGTCGCAAATCTACCATTTGCTGGTTCCGCGCCTGCTCTGTTAATTTTGCCCCCTTAACAATTTGCAAGTTATACAACTTGATACCTAACCCCAATCCTGCTGCCATCAATACGCCCCAGACAACGAACAGCCGGGAATTGGTATTGGATGTTTGATTTTGGATATTAGAGGCAAGTGTCCCCAACAACCCTCGTTTAGAACCCTTCTGCTGCTTTTTGAATGCTGGATTCCGAGACTTTCTTAATCTTGTTCTGCTTGGTAATTTTTGCATTGCCTACTCAGTACCAAATTACTTTTCGGAGTCAAAAGTCCAAACTTAAAGTTAGTTACTCCATAACTCCTGTACAGACGCGATTAATCGCGTCTCTCCTAACTCTTAATATCCAAGTGGTGATAGCGTTTGCCGTTGCGTTTCCGAACTTGGCGTTATGTTAGGCGTTATTTTATTAGATGATGCTGGCTTAGGAGTATGAGGTGCTGGAGACAAGAAAATCATTCCTTGAGGGGTTGGTGATACTAGCCCTGCTGTTGGTTGTTCCGCTTCCTTAGCCATTCTATTTGTCAGCGTGGCGTTGGTTGTCGTTAGTAACCGCTCATGACGTTGGAGGTTTTGCAGTCTGCGATATGACTTACTCCAAAGCTCTTGGGAATATACTGTCCAGCCATAAACAGCAAGTGTCGATGCTACTACCAAAAACGCCAAAACTGTCGAATAACGATGAAATGTGTACAAGCGCAACAACCATAAAGGTACGGCTCCAGAATTAGGCATTGTCGGAAGTCCAAGAAAATCTACCCCTGAACTTTTCTGAGTCGCACTGGACTGCTCATTGAGATTTGGTAACTTTTGTCTACCCAACTCTTTCACCGATTTGGGCATAGCTGCCTTATTTGTGGCAGAAACCGCTAAATTTTTTGAGGAACGCTGTTGTCTTCGAGAGGATAAGGGTGTGGCTTTGGTCGCTGGTGTAGCAGCGCTCTGTGCTATCGACTCTATACGCGCAGAACGTCGCCTTCCTAAAGAAAACATAGAATCTCGCCAGAACCAATTACCCTTTCCAGAAATAGCAGATTTACGAGCAACTACCATAAATTTTTTAGATTGAAAATACTGTACTTTAGATTGATTTTCGTGATTGTCTGTTTTTGATAGGGTTAAGACTTACTTCTGTGCAACAAGCACACATAACAGACTACACCCTTTTAACTGTTCTGATAGATAGCTGTACCAATGTTTGCATCCTCTAGATATTGCAATGTTTGCAATCAGCGATTAGCAACCAGACAGCTTACCCTTTAGAGATAGCACCTAAAGTATGGCAACGCCGGGCAGCAAGGTGCAATACTCTGTGAAAAAAATAAAATTTTTTGTTATGATAGCTCGGTTTGCTAAAAAATTTGGTAATTTCCTTTTTGCTTCTGAGTTAAGAGAAACTAATCAGATAGCTGTATGAGACATACTGCCAAAAAGAATATCCCAAGGGATTATTTTTTTTAAGTATGTAATCTCACAGCATTAAAAAAAAAGCAATAAATACGGTATCGTATTCAACAGGCGAAAAATTTTTCTAGCCACAATTGGTGAAAGAGGAGTTATGAAAACAAAAATCTTTGGTTTGGCTGTAATCTTAAGTCTAGCTACAATTCTGGGAGCCTGTGGTGAAGGCGGTGGTGATGGTGGTACTACTACTAGTACTCCTGCTGCTACAGGTGAACCAACTGATGCGCCTCCCGCTACTAAAATCACACCTGCTGCTACACCTGCTGCTACACCTGCGACTACACCTGCTGCTACTCCTAAATAAGGCATCTTAAGCTTTTAGCTTTAGTTGAAATCATGCCCAAAACAGCTTAGTAACAACGCTCGTCACCACATAGCTTGAATTAATAGGTTTATCTAGAAACCTTGATCTTTCTTTTGGTGTATCAGAGCCTAGAGTTTGCTCAAATATCAGCTAAGTAGGGCAGCAATAAAAGGACACTGGTGATGAGGATTACCTCGTCAACCAAGTGTCCGCCTGAAAATTCTCGCCTGACCGAACCTTATTCCAAGTAAAAGTGAGTTTAGTTCCGTAAATCTAAGCCATCTTGTGGGCAAAATACTTCCACGATTTAGTGTTTGGAATAGCTGAAACTCCTGAGTTTTGAGAGGACAAAAGAATTCATTGCGATCGCTGGCAATTGCTCAAGAGCATTCCCTGTAGTCTATTCTGTATTAGGACAGACCTAGTGATGTTTCTTGATATTGCCAGATTTTTATTGGGAAAATTTATAACTTTGGGAATTTGGTACTGGGAAATAGATTTTCATGCTGCGTTGTGAATGCAGTTCAAGAGATGGGGAGAGTTAAAGCGAGAAAGGCAGTAAAATTTCTGAGCTTGTTTGTGATTAGTGCAACTTTTGTTGTAGTAAGTAGCTATTGGACATCATCAGTAGTCATAGCATTACCGCCACCAGAGGATACACCAGAAGAAATATTACGGACAAAGATTATCATAGAAGCGCGATCGCCAATTGATGGAAGCTTCCTAACAGCTGCCGAATATATTCAATTACAAGCACAGCTTCAAGAAGCCCCACCACCAAAACTAGATCCCAAAATTCGGGAACAGATTTTCTTGCTTCGCCTACGTAAAACCTTACTTCAGTTTTTCCCATTTTTAAATTTTTGATAAATTCCCCATTGCCCATTGCCCATTCCCCATTCCCCATTCTGATGTACGATAACGGTGGCGACAAAATTGCAAATAAATGTAAAGAATATATATAGATATTAAAAAAGTAGATTTAGTCAATCACGTTATTTCACTTAGGTAGCTTCATGTCCATGACCACGATCGCCCCTGAACAGGTTAACAGCATCGTTTGGAATCAGCATAACGATCCCTTTGAAATACTAGGTTCTCATCCCATAGAACAAGACGGCAAAACTGTCTGGGCTGTGCGGGCCTACTTACCAAATGCAAGTGCAGTATGGGTTGTTCTTCCTGAACAACGGAAAGAATACCCAATGCAAACAGTGCATCATCCTCACTTTTTTGAATGCACTATTGAAACCGCAGAACTGGCAAACTACCAGTTACGGATTAAAGAAGGAGAACATGAGCGTGTTACTTATGATCCTTACGCCTTCCGTTCTCCTAATTTGACAGATTTTGATTTGCATTTGTTTAGTGAAGGCAACCATCACCGAATATACGAAAAACTGGGAGCGCACACCACGGAAATAGGCGGCGTTAAGGGCGTTTATTTTGCAGTTTGGGCACCCAATGCTCGTAACGTTTCATTGTTGGGAGATTTCAACCTCTGGGATGGGCGCAAACACCAAATGCGTAAAGGGCCAACCGGGGTTTGGGAATTGTTTATTCCTGAAATCGGTGTGGGAGAGCATTACAAATATGAAATCAAAAATTTTGAAGGACACATTTACGAAAAATCCGATCCCTACGGTTTCCAGCAAGAACCCCGCCCGAAAACGGCATCTATTGTCACTGATTTAGATGCTTACACTTGGGATGACGAAAGCTGGATGGAGAAGCGGCGACACACTGATCCCCTTACCCAGCCTGTCTCAGTTTATGAAGTGCATTTAGGGTCTTGGTTACACGCTTCGAGTGCCGAACCTGCTAAACTGCCAAATGGTGAAACTGAACCGGTAGTTATCGTTTCGGAACTTAAGCCGGGCGCACGCTTCCTTACCTACCGGGAACTAGCGGACCGACTGATTCCTTATGTCAAACAATTGGGATACACCCATATAGAAATGCTGCCCATTGCGGAGCATCCCTTTGATGGTTCTTGGGGTTATCAAGTAACTGGGTACTATGCTCCCACTTCCCGTTTTGGCACCCCCGAAGATTTCATGTATTTTGTTGACAAATGTCACCAAAATGATATAGGGGTAATTGTGGATTGGGTTCCCGGTCACTTCCCCAAAGATGGACATGGTTTAGCTTTCTTTGATGGTAGCCACCTGTACGAACATGCTGACCCCCGCAAGGGCGAACACAAAGGATGGGGTACTTTGGTGTTCAACTACGGTCGCCATGAAGTCAGTAATTTCTTAGCAGCAAATGCCCTCTTCTGGTTCGACAAGTATCACATTGATGGGATTCGTGTCGATGCTGTTGCCTCAATGCTCTATAACGATTATTGCCGCGAACCAGGAGAATGGTTGCCCAACCAGTACGGCGGCAGAGAAAATCTAGAAGCAGCAGATTTTCTGCGTCAGGTCAATCACATTATCTTTAGTTATTTCCCCGGTATTCTCTCAATTGCTGAAGAATCTACTTCCTGGCCAATGGTATCTTGGCCCACATACACAGGCGGACTGGGTTTTAACTTGAAATGGAATATGGGCTGGATGCACGATATGCTGGATTACTTCAGCATGGACCCTTGGTTCCGCCAGTTCCACCAAAACAATATCACCTTTAGTATGTGGTACAACCACAGTGAGAACTTCATGCTGGCTCTATCCCACGATGAAGTGGTGCATGGCAAGAGCAATATCATCGGTAAAATGCCGGGGGATACATGGCAGAAGTTAGCTAATATCCGTTGTTTATTTAGCTATATGTTTGCTCACCCAGGCAAGAAAACCATGTTTATGAGCATGGAGTTTGGGCAGTGGAGTGAGTGGAATGCTTGGGCAGATTTGGAGTGGCATTTATTGCAGCATGAAGCCCACCAACAGTTAAAAACGTTTTTCCAGGAATTGAACCATCTCTACCGTTCTGAGCCTGTTTTGTACACCCAGGATTTTGCTGAACCTGGGTTTGAATGGATTGACTGTAGTGATAATCGCCATAGTGTAGTTTCCTTCATCCGTCGTGACAAGGATTCTGATGATTTTGCGATCGTGGTTTGCAATTTTACACCGCAACCCCATTCTCACTACCGCATCGGTGTACCGCAAAAGGGATTTTATACTGAGTTATTCAATAGTGATGCACGCCAATATGGCGGCAGCAATATGGGCAACTTAGGCGGTAAGTGGACGGATGATTGGTCTTTGCACAGTCGTCCCTATTCGCTAGATTTGTGTTTGCCACCTTTGGGTGTGTTGATTCTCAAGTTGGATAAGAAGAAGACTGCTGAATTAATGGGATAACAATATTGGGTGGGCGATGTCCACCCAATATTGATGTTTTATCGAACAGAATTCAGGAGTCAGGAGTCAGAATTCAGAATGAATTCTGAACGAAAAAGCGGATAGCGCAGCGTAAAGCCTTCTCTTCTCTTTCAGAGACGCTAACGCGAACGAGAGGCTGCGCCCAACGGCATGGCTTTACTTAGAGCGAGTCTGCGAGTGTCTGAATAATCGACGTTTTTGCAACCCCACCAAATTGAAAATTTGGTGGTCAACAAGAAAGTCGCGGGTCTGAATCCCCGACTGATAGAGTAGCGGTAGCGTTCGCGCAGCGTCTCGTAGAGAGGAACGAGCGTCTTGATTCTGACTCCTGTTAGCGGTAGCGGGGCGTTTAGCCCATTCTGACTTCTGAATTCTTTTTCAACGAGTGGTTATAAAATTTTTGCCATTTTCTCATTCCCTGCCTGACAAGCAGGGAATGAGAAAAAACTAACTTGCGGCTATATTGCCCCAACCTATGTAGGGTAATCTTGCAGCTGTTGTCCGAACTTGGCTAGCATTCGCCACCAACTGACCGCAAGCATCCCAAGTCCCAGAAATAAATGTGCTTCTTGTACCTTCACCGATCGCAACTGGGGCAGTATAATCATCAATTTGCACTTGCAAAGTTTCCAGATTTACTGTCACGGCGGCTTGAGGATTGGCAGCTACTAACTCTTGCAGTTGTTTAACAGTAGCAGCGTCGGCTGTCAGACAAGGTATACCCATTGCCACACAGTTACCGAAAAAGATTTCTGCGAAGCTTTCACCTATTAAAGCTTGGATTCCCCATTTTGCGATCGCTTGGGGTGCGTGTTCCCGTGATGAACCACAGCCAAAGTTACGGTTGACTATTAAAATATTCGCGCCTTGATATTGCGGTTGGTCAAAGGGATGTTCACCTTTAAGTGCTGTCCGGTCATCGATAAACGCACCTTCGCCTAACCCATCAAAGGTAACGGCTTTTAAATATCGCGCGGGAATAATGCGATCGGTATCTATATCATTGCCCACTAAAGGTATACCGCGCCCTGAAACTGTTTTAACTTCACTCACCATAAACTTTATTTACCTATCATTTCAATGACAGCCTATTAATTTCTACAAATGACCAATGACCAATGACCAATGACCAAAAAATTACAGCAACTCTCGCACATCAGAGACTTCGCCTTTAATTGCAGCAGTAGCAACCATCGCCGGACTCATTAACAATGTCCGACCAGAGGATGAACCCTGCCTTCCTTTAAAGTTGCGATTAGATGAGGAGGCGCTAATTTGTCTTCCTTGTAGCTTATCAGGGTTCATGGCTAGGCACATGGAACATCCTGGTTCTCGCCATTCAAATCCAGCTTCTTGAAAGATTTTATCCAGTCCTTCAGTTTCCGCCTCTTGTTTCACTCTTTCAGAACCGGGGACAACAAAGGCTTTTATTCCCTCTGCAACATGGCGACCTTTGGCGATTTTCGCCGCTTCCCGTAAATCACTAATTCTGCCGTTGGTGCAACTACCAATAAAGCAGACATCTATTTTAGTGCCCTTGATGGGTTGACCAGGATATAAATCCATGTAGCGGTAAGCTTCTTCGGCAATAAATCGGTCTTCTTCGAGCAATTCTTCTGGTTGAGGCACTAACTGGTTGACACCGATACCTTGACCAGGAGTAATCCCCCAGGTGACGGTAGGAGAAATTTCCGCAGCGTCGAATACCACTACATCATCGTACTGGGCATCAGCATCGCTCTTGATGGAATCCCACCAAGCCACTGCTTTATCCCAATCTGCATTTTTGGGAGCAAAATCTCTGCCTTTGAGGTAATCGTAGGTGACTTGATCGGGATTGACATAGCCGCATCTAGCACCGCCTTCGATCGCCATATTGCAGACAGTCATCCTCTCTTCCATATTCATTTGTTCAAATGTCGTACCTGCAAATTCGTAGCCATAGCCCACACCACCTTTAACGCCAAGGGTGCGGATGATATGCAGGATGACATCTTTGGCGTAAACTCCTGGGTTCAGGTTGCCGTTAACTTCAATTTTGCGGACTTTGAGTTTTGAGAGGGCGAGGGTTTGGGAAGCGAGAACATCCCGGACTTGACTAGTACCAATGCCAAATGCGATCGCACCAAATGCCCCATGACTGGAAGTGTGGCTATCTCCACAAGCGATCGTCATTCCTGGTTGAGTCAGTCCCAGTTCTGGAGCGATGACATGAACTATACCCTGACTACCAGAACCGATGTTGTAAAAAGTTATGTTATTTTCTTGGCAGTTATTTTCGAGCGCCTGAATCATCTCTTCTGCCAAACTATCAACAAAGGGACGCGCCTGATTTTCTGTCGGCACAATATGATCGACTGTGGCAACAGTCCGCTCTGGAAACAGTACTTTTAGACCCCTCTCGCGTAACATAGCAAAGGCCTGGGGACTGGTGACTTCATGAATTAGGTGAAGCCCGATAAATAGTTGCGTCAGCCCAGAGGGAAGTGTACCAACGGTGTGTAAGTCCCAAACTTTATCAAACAGGGTACCTTTGCTCATACGTAAATTAATATTTCAAGAGTCCGGTCTTAAATAGTATCAAAAAAGAGTCTAACTTTTTCCATATAACTTCATAATATTAGTTACATTTTTGTACTCTTATTCCTCTGTGTCGCGCCAGATGCGACAACGAAAAGGCAGTCCCTTTCCTTTGGGTAGGCAATGTCCAACTTGTTCGACGCTATGCTTTTGGTCTTCCGTAACTCATCCGTAAGTCCTAACCAATATTTAAAGCCCCCATCCCGAAAAGATGCGATGTTACGGGTATCCTGGTGATGCCCAGTGTGGAATGCTGGTAATAAAGTTGCTAAAACTACGCTTGTAGTAGAAATTGCCTGATTTTGCTCCTTTACATTACTTTAGAGACAGTCTTTGAAAACTCAGCTTAATTCTTCTAGTAGAGGAGAGAGCTAATTAAAAAGCCATATACTGCAATAACCAAGCAATAGTTTGATCGGCTCCTAATTAAAGACCTATTAGGAGCTTTTTTTAATTGATATTTTTTAAGTGATTATCTACCTGTTGGGGCGGTATATAGAAATAAAGCGTAGTTGCGATTAAACTATTCCTTATGGATATTAATGATTGATTCTGATGGTAGATGGATTCAAAAGAGCAAGATTGATAATATGTATTCGTTGAGTAAAAAAACCTTTACCGAATTAATAACAATGAATATTCTTGCTTGGATTGTTTTAGGTCTAATTGCTGGTGCGATCGCTAAAGCTATCTACCCCGGTCATCAAGGTGGCGGTATTCTAGGAACAATCTTATTAGGAATCATCGGCGCTTTTGTTGGTGGTAGTCTTGGAGTCTTTTTCAGTACAGGGACGTTAAGTTTAGCAGCACCGACTCTCAGCATTCCTGGTATTGCAGTAGCAGTTCTTGGTGCAATTGTTGCAGTTTTCCTCTGGAATTTATTAACAAATCGCAGCGCGGTATAAAAGCATAATTGCTGACAATAACTGAAGGTAATTTAGCAAATTTATTTAACTATCGTGAATTAAATCAAAAAAATAGCACTAGCCTAATCATAGGTTGGTGCTATTTTTTAACTTTTAATCAATCAAAATTTGTAAGAATTTAATGGTGTGCGAACGCCGTTACTGGAACTTAGATAAAAAACACCTATAAAAGAGCCTCAAATCTATATATAGATAGAGTTTGGTATCATTTCGCTTGGTTTCTTGATATACCTACGATTGGGCTATGTTTCAGTATTTGGTGTATTTACCTTGCCCTGCATAGGCTTGAGGCTTATTGCTCCCTCCAAAGTGTTTAAGTCTAGCTATGTCCTTGCCTTTGGAGGATTATACGTTCAAATCTACAGATTTCATGAAATTTTCAATAAGTTGCACTGGTCACTACACACAAAACGATGATGTTTCGTTAAGCTGTAAGCGCTATGATTAGAGTTTATTGAACGTCTTATGCACTGGTTATTATCTGGGCCGTTGAGTAGAGAAGAATTGACGGTTAAGATTGTAGGGTTGCCTGCATCATTACAAGGTAAGAAGCTGGTGCAGTTGTCAGATTTTCACTACGATGGTTTGCGGCTGTCGGAAGAGATGCTAGAAAAAGCGATCGCAGTTACTAATGAAGCTAAACCAGATTTAATTTTATTGACTGGTGACTACATAACTGACGATCCGACACCGGTTCACCAACTGATACTTAGACTCAAACATCTGCAAAGTCACAGTGGTATCTATGCTATTCTTGGCAATCACGATATACATTACAAAAACGCAAAAACAGAAGTTACCGATGCCTTTACTAGCATTGGAATCCACGTCCTTTGGAACGAAATAGCCTATCCACTAGGACAAGAATTACCATTGATAGGACTAGCTGATTATTGGTCACGGGAATTCTACCCTGCACCTGTGATGAATCAACTAAATCCCGACACTCCACGCATCGTTTTATCCCACAACCCAGATACTGCGGAGATACTGCAAGCATGGCGAGTTGACTTACAATTATCTGGTCATACTCACGGTGGTCAAATCGTGATTCCCGGAATTGGCCCTGCAATGTTTTTTTACGAAAAGCTTGCAAAAAAAATACCTAAAAAAGTGCAGCGTCGATTTCCATTGTTGCAAGAAAATGTTTCTGTAGTCAGACATTGGGAATGGGCACAGGGTTTCCATCAGCTGGGAAAAAATCAGCTATATGTCAATCGTGGTTTGGGAACTTACCTCCCAGGACGCTTATTTTGCCGCCCAGAAGTTACTATAATCACGCTACAGGGTGAGTAAGTAATCCAAATTTCTAAATTCCACAACGGAATCACAGCAGGTATTCTGGCTAATCAGTACCTATCGATTTGAGTGAGTCCTGCTTAGTTTAGTCTCAGGATTTAAATCAATTCGTTAATTTTATCTTGAGTATGTGACATAAATTATTGCAGTTTCTCAAGTTACATTTTGATATTTGGTAAGCTGTAAGCGCTGGTATGAGGAGTATCGGTTGCCTTATGCATTGGTTGTTTACGGGACATTTAAGAGTAGATAAAATCACGGTTAAGATTGCGGAACTTCCAGCATCTTTACAAGGTACAACGCTAGTGCAGTTGTCAGATTTTCACTACGATGGTTTGCGCTTGTCGGAAGATATGTTAGAAAAAGCGATCGCACTTACTAACGAAGCTGAACCGGATTTGATTCTATTAACTGGTGACTATGTAACTGATGATCCGACACCAATTCACCAATTGGTGCATAGACTCAAACATTTGCAAAGTCGCTGTGGTATCTACGCTGTACTGGGTAATCATGATATCTACTACAGTCATTCAAAAGCAGAAGTTACACAGGCGTTAACTAGCATTGGGGTGCATGTGCTTTGGAATGAAATCGCCTATCCACTAGGAAAAGAATTACCATTTGTAGGACTAGCTGATTATTGGTCACGGGAATTCTACCCTGCACCTGTGATGAATCAACTAGACTCTGTTACACCCCGCATCGTTTTATCCCATAATCCAGATACAGCCAAGATACTGCAACAATGGCGTGTAGATTTGCAACTATCGGGTCATACCCACGGCGGTCACATCGTAATCCCTGGGATTGGGCCTTTAGTATTCCATTATAAAAAGCTACTCAAAAAAATTCCCAAAAAATTAAGGTGTTGGGTAACGTTTTTACTAGGAGACTGTTCTAAAGTTGTCCGGTATTGGGAGTGGGCGCAAGGGTTTCACAAGGTGCAAGAAAATCAACTATATGTCAACCGGGGTTTAGGAACTTATAAACCAGGACGTTTATTTTGTCCGCCAGAAGTGACTGTAATTACGTTAGTTAGTCATTAGTCATTAGTCATTGGTCATTGGTCATTGGTCTAAATAACCCTCTCCTAAAAAAAGAGATAAATAACAAAGGACAAATGACAAAGGACAAAAATGCATAACACTCAAAGCAGAAACCGCCGGAAGCTACGATGGATAAATATCAGCAGCTTGGGGCGGTTTCTTGAAGATTAGAGAATTCAGAAGTAAGTAACTCAACTAAGGTGGACACTATTTGCGATCGCTATACTCAGAATTGCACATCCTAACATTCTAACTAGGCAGGCATTTTCTGGCAGTGCGTTTTCAAACCTCCAAAAGAACTCATTGAACTTAAACCAAAACACATTCAATGGATGTCACAACTTCAGAGCGATCGCAAGAACATTAGAGCAGGAGGTACAGGCTCTAACTTGAAAGTTTTTCTTAACTTTTAACCTGTTTGTACCCTGCTCTTAATCTAGCATCGTGTTTGTTTAGCTACAAGATACGTTTACTAAACTTGAACACCATTAATTTATCGCAACAATTCCGAAATCTTTCTTAAAAATATTCCCACTTGATGAGATGTTGGCGTTAATGCCAGCATTATCAAGTGGGCTAGAAGTTCAGAAGCCGTTATTGAGCAGAACCGCCTGTTGTAGCATCATTTGTGGTAGAAGAACCATTATTAGATGTACTGTTTGACTGGTCTACTCCTTGAGGTGAAGTGGTTTTAGGGGTATCAACTTTTGTACCTGGAGTAGCGGTATTAGTAGAAGTACCACCCTCATTCTGCGAAGTAGGAGTATTAGTAGTTGGACTCGTCGCCGGACTTTGTGTTGCTTTCGGGGCTGGCTGAGTTACAGAAGGTGCTTTTTCTGCCGCAGACTGTTGGGGTGGAATAGTAATGTTAATATCCGGTTGGCGAGGTGCAGATTGAGGTGTAACCTGCTGTTGTGGAACAGGGACAGGAACAGGTACTTCTCTAATTCTTTCGATTATCTTCGTTTGTGGTTGAGGAGTTGGACTACTATTACTCGGTACAGGAACCACGACCGGCACAGTAGTGTCAACCGCAGCGTTGTTACGTTGGTTGAAGTACCATACCCCACCTATAATCAAACTGACTACAGAAGTAACAATAATACCCAACAGCAAACCACGGCTAGCATTTTCATTGTCACGCTCGGCTAAATCGGTTTGCTGGTAGCTACGCTCGGTATTTCGACCTTGTACGTAACCGTTAGTGTAAGAGTTGGGATTAGGTGTACTGTTCTTGACTGTTTCTGTAGTTCGCGTCAAGTCAGTGTGAATATTACCATTAGTATCAGTGTAAGATTCTTGCTTAATTTCACTGTTTTTGCTTTCGCGTTCATTGGGAATAGACATAACTATTGATTTCACTCCTCGATATGATATTGACAAACTAAAACGTTGTAAGAGAAAGAGGTTTTAATGAGTTTAAAAATCTATGTTGCTGATAAATATTGAGTTTTATTTATTACCCAACTGTTGGTTAATGCCAGAATAACCTCTGAGATCGGACAAGTGGCTCTATCTATAGGAAGTTAATACTTAATCTAGAGAAAGAGCATCCCAAAGATGGATGTTATTAAACTGTCAGGTGATGGATTGATAAAAATCTAGTAAATTACTGAAATCATCTAAATTTTTAATTTGTATTTAGATATCGCATCGCCAAAGCTTAATTGTCATATCTCGACTACCACTAGCTAGGGTTTTGCTATCGGGACTGAAAGCGACGGAGTTAACCCAATCCGAATGGTTATTCAAAGTGTAAAGTTCTTGTCCCGTGTTAACATCCCATAGCTTTACACTGTGATCTGCACTACCACTAGCAAGATACTGACCATCGGGACTAAAAGCGATCGCACAAACATAGCTGCGATGTCCGGCAAGAGTGTTAATTACCTTACCTGTATTGATATTCCATAGCTTGATAGTTTGGTCATAACTGCTACTAGCTAAAATTTTTCCATCAGGGCTAATGGCGACACACATCACCCTGCCTGAATGCCCGTTGAGAGTTTGCAGCAGTTTGTTACTCTTCAAATTCCACAGCTTAATGGTATTATCCGCACCGCCACTGACAAAAATTTGTTGTTTTGGGCAAATAGCAAGGGAGTAAACTAATCCAGAATGACCTTTGAGGACTTGCAGTAATTGTCCCATCTCTATATGGGAAATCTTGATAGTACTGTCTGTACCGCCACTCAGGATAGTTTGACCATCTGGACTAATGATTACTGAAAAAACTGGGGTTGAATGTACTTTGAGTGTCTTGAGTAATTTACCTGTAGACACTTGCCAAATCATTATGCTGCTATCATCACTGCCACTAACCAGAGTTTGGCTATCTGGGCTAAAGGCTAGGCATCTTACCCATTTTGTATGACTAGTGAGAGTATGTAGTAATTTCCCTGTGTCGAGATGCCAAATTTTGATCGTATTATCACTACTTCCACTAGCCAAAGTTTGCCCATCTGGACTGATTGCAGTTGTAAAAACCCAGTTGAGATGAGTCAGGGTGTGTATACATTTCCACGGTGAAGGTTGAGACTGTGATTTAGGTGGTGGCGGCGGCGATGTTCGTTTGGGTGGTGCTTTTTTCTGTTTTAATTCCAGTTCTCTGGCATTTTTCAAATCTGACTTGGCTCTATTTTCATATCCTAGTTTCGAGCAAGCAAGCCCTCGGTATTTGTAAGCTTCAAAGTAGTTAGGGTTGAGACGAATCGCTTGGGTAAAGTCTTCAATTGCTTCAGTATATTTTCCTTTTTGAGCTTTCTCCATCCCCAGTTTGTAGAAACTTTCAGCATTAGATGGAGTGAAATCAATTTTGATAGAAGTAGAAGCAGATTGATTTGTCTCATCCGGCTGATAAGACTTTAACCTTGCATAGGCTTGATTGATTTCTTTAATTTTTTCTTCCGCTTCTAACTTTTGCTGCGGTTCAATAAAACAATCTGGATGCCAAGTTTTAGCCATCTGACGGTAAGCTTGCTTCACCTCATCAACAGATGCACCTGGTTTCAACCCAAGAATGTTGTAAACATGATTTATATCAAAGCGATCGCTCATAATAGAAAATCAGCAGCAAATCTCAATATACTTAGTATTCCCAAGTATAAGTATTAAGTAACTTAAGGTATGTTCTCGCCATCCGAAGCGTTTTAAAATATAGCGGTTCTTATCTCCAAAGCCGATTTAGCCGCAATATCTTTTTAATCCCCTGACAAAATCTTTCTAGCAGAGGTCTAGGCTTTGATACATATCTAGGCGATCGCACTCTCCTTGTAGCACCAGGATTTTTTAACTCTTGTTCTATTTGTGCAGCTTTATTTAAATCGGAAGCGGCTCTATATTCGTATCCCAGTTGTGAGCAAACTAGCCCACGATATTTATACGCTTCTATATAGCGAGGGTTGAGATGAATTGCATGGGTAAAATCTGCGATCGCATCCTCATATCTCCCTTCAGTGGCATTCTCTACGCCTAAAGTATAGAAAGCTTCTGCATCCCAACGATTGACAGATATTTTTGTGGGACTTTTAGGCGAAGATGAAGAGGGATTTTCTGAAATGGGAGGCTCGGATGGACTTTCTGATTTGAGCTTGTTGTAAGCTACGTTAATTAATTTGATTTTTTCCTCAGCTTCCTGTTTTTGCTTTGGATCAAAAAAGCGATCGGGATGCCAAATTTTTACCAGTTTACGGTAAGTTCGCTTCACCTGTGCTTGAGACGCACCGGGTTCTAGCCCAAGAATTTCATAAGCATCATTGATATCGAAGCGTAGACGTTTCGGCTTGTCGTTAGACATCGCGCATACTGAAAAAATCGGCAACTATATACTATGTTAACTATTCCCCTCAATTTCCTCCAATCAACCCAAACGCCCCATTCTGGTTATCACTGGGATGGCGGTAGTCGCCGCTTTTTTGAAGGTTGGTATTACCGCGTCACTTTACCAGAAATTGGGCAAACATTCGCCTTTATGTACTCCATCGAAGACCCCATCGGCGGGAAACCCCACAGTGGCGGTGCAGCCCAAATCCTTGGGCCAGATGATGAGTATTTATGTCGTACTTTTCCTGATGTCAAGAAATTTTGGGGGAGTCGGGATGTTTTGGGTTTAGGTCATTGGGGTAAAACAGATTTGCAAATTGCTCCTCTATACCTTTTACCAGCAGAGTTTGAGCATCATGTTCAAGAGGGATATCAAGCCACAGCTACCTTAAATCAGGGAATAATTCGCGAACCTGCCACCAATAATTATTGCCGTTGGGAGTATGAAATTCAACCAGTATACGGTTGGGGTAATAAAAATAGCATTCAGCAATCAACCGCAGGCTGGCTCTCATTCTCGCAGATTTTTGAACCCGGATGGCAAATTTTGATGGCTCACGGTTTAGCCAGTGGGAAGATTGATTGGAATGGCAAAATCTACGAATTCACCAACGCCCCAGCTTATGGAGAGAAAAATTGGGGTGGTGCTTTTCCGCAAAAATGGTTTTGGCTAAATTGTAATTGCTTTGAAGGCGAACCCGACTTAGCATTAACTGCTGGCGGTGGACGGCGGGGTGTGCTGTGGTGGATGGAATCTGTAGCGATGATTGGGTTGCACTATCAAGGCAAGTTTTATGAATTCGTTCCCTGGAATTCACAAGTAGACTGGGAAATTCAGCCTTGGGGTACATGGCAAATGAAAGCTACAAATTCTAACTATGAAATTGAATTGACAGGAACCACAGATTTAGCCGGTACACCTCTGCGTGCGCCCACAGAGGATGGTTTAAGATACTGTTGCCGAGACACTATGCAAGGAAAGTTAAATTTAGAGTTACGAGAATTAAATGGGAGAAAATCTCAAATAATCCTAAAAGCAGAAAGTTTTCTTTGTGGTTTAGAAGTAGGGGGCGGCTCTTGGGATAATGTTTGGCAGTCTCGCTAAAACTACTGCTATAATTATATATGCTTGATAGTTGGGGTTGTAGCTCAGTTGGATAGAGCGGACGCCTCCTAAGCGTCAGGTCGTGCGTTCGAGCCGCACCAGTCCCGTAACCAAAGAAATCCCTAAGACCTTGACGAATAGCAGGTAATAGGGATTTTATTTTTACCGTAGTAGCTGGAAAAGAGTACTGCATAACATTATCAAGGATCTGAGTGAAGCTTTTCGGTTGATTGATTTCTCTAGTCAGGCATGGGTTATGATTGATGCGATTATCCATGAATGGCATGAGAGTGCTATTGCGATCGCTAGTCCTGAGTTAGCAGCAGCTTTTAGTGCCGAGATTGACGAAGTACCATTAACTAAGCCATCTGCTCAAGGTGTTGTGTGAATTTGAGTGATGTCAGAAAATTCTCCAGAAATTCCAATAATAGAAAATGTGGAGCCGCCAGAAGTTAAACTGATGGAAAAATTAAAAAGCTCGTAGATACTGATTATCCATTCGTGAGGATAAAAGTCTATTGAGTTAAGCCAGCGATCGCTCCTAGCATTTGTGGAGCGATCGCGCATTAAACTAGTGGCAAGAAGACGACTAGAATAAATTTATTCGTTGCTAATCAGCGACTCATTGCAAAAATCTGTTCAGCCGTTAAGGGAATGTTGGGAAACAATCTAGAATCAATTCGATCCTCCCCTCGAAACACCTTCGGGGGTAAATACTCTCCATCTTCAAGTTGGTAGATTGTAATCGTTGGCTGCTTGGGAGAGCCAATGAACCGAATACCACCAAAAGCAGCATAGTCTACAATAATGTACTCGAAAACGCCTAAATCTTCATACTCAGCAAGTTTTGTCAGATAGTCGTCCTTCCAGTTGTTGCTAACGACCTCAATGATTCCGGGTGGTGGAATATATGCAGCAGCAGAACTAGAGATAGTTTTCATCCTCTGCCATTCAACTCTTGCAAATATGATAATATCTGCTTTCCGGCTTTTTTCCTTTTCTCCTGGTGCTGTTTTGAGCCGAACCTGCTTGGACTGGCGCGACACATAAGGCAGGTCATTTTCTTGGCAGTGATTTTCTAAATAAGCACACAGTCGCTGGATCAAATCCTCATGATTTGCATTTGGTTCTGATAATGGCACGGGAATCCCATCTAATAGCTCAAACTCTCTGCCTGAACCATCGTCCCAAGCAAGAAACTCTTCAAAAGTCAGTGGTTGTGTGACGCTTGCATACATCGCCCTCGCTCCCTTGCTGACGGGTACTTCACTCAATGCTACCAAGATGTACAGCTTTGTCTATGGCTTCAATCATCCCATAGGTTTTGGATGGACACACCTTTCTAAAAGTTTTTGTGTTTTTCCTAACAAATTATATGCAATAATACCTGATGTGATTTCACCATCCAGATTATCGTAGAAGTACGAAGAATGAGCATCTTCTGCTCCAACAACCATTGCCATATCTGATTGACTCATATTGTTTAATGTTTTCTCCATCCCGTTTGCATACTGCCACACATAATGATCGCAGAATAATAAATTTGAGCTAATTTCATTTTCTATGGCAGCTTTGAGAGGATAGGCAATTAAGTCAGAGGAATGAATTATATTTACCCATCTTAACTTCTGTAATCCAGCAGTTTCTTCTTTATCAGAATTTTTAAAAAAATAATTGATAACCGAGAAATCAATATCTAGCATTTGCTTAAGGAATAAGAGAGGAGAACCCAGTGTCGTAATGCTAGCTAAATTTAATAGATTTAGTTTCTCACGAAAAATAAAAGCTGGATCATCATTGTCTAAAGTATCTGAAAAAATGAGATCCCAAAGAATAAAACTGCCTAGAGAATGAGCAATCAAATGAATTTCTTGTTGATCTGAGTGGTCATTTAAGAACTGATTCAGTTGTTCAACGATAGTTTTACGTATTGCTTTACCGCGAACGGGATTTTGATAAATTAAAAAATCACCTAAAAAATTATTGATTATCTCATTTCTTCGTTTTTTGTATCTGTAAATATCATCATACGAACTTTTATATTCTTTATGGTGTTCACAAACTCTAGAAAAATCTTTTTCGATACATCCAATAGTTTGATGTTTCTTATTGTTGAATAAGTTTCCCCAGAAACTTGAGTAAAAATTTGCAGGGGTTGTTAGTTTTCTGTGGATTTTTTTTATTAGTACGTCAGCATATCTAGAATTCTGAGTGTTGACACCGTGAATAAAGAATACAAGCATACTGATGAATAATTATAGTTATAACTGCTAGAAATTGTATTGTTATAATATTTCCCCACAACCAACGTCAAATCACTACGCTACAGAACAATTGTTATTTGATGTTGAGCCATACAAATTTCGGGGAACACTAAACTTGAAACCCAATGAGTCTGTTATATCAGTATTTATTTACCAGAGGATATAGTATGGATGAATTCGTAAGGAAAGCAGCTGGAATAGGTTTGCCTGCAATTGTACTTCTAATTACGATGGCTACTACAGGTCTTACCGGAGCTGCTGCTATTACAGCAGCTTTAGCAATGTTGGGGCCAGGAGGGATGATTGGTGGTATAGTTCTGCTTGGAATAATAGGCTTGGCAGCTGATATGTTATCTAGGTTTGGTCTAGAGATGTTGTTAATAGCCATCTATAGACAGCGCTTACAAAATGGTGAAACTCGTAATAATATATGCCAAGAAATTAACTGGCTACCTATCTCTGGAGATTTAAGGCGCAGGCTTAGAGAAGAATTTGGGTGCTAATTGCTTTAAGTAAACGATATTTGTTAGTGAGTATCGCCCTACCTGCTAAATTAAGGAGAGATTCTGGGAATGCGATCGCCTACGGTGGGGTCTAGACCATCGCACAAATGTCGCTCATCCTCTCTCACATCTGTACTATTCTGCAAATAATCTCTCACGCAACTACAAGGTGGTGCCAACAATTTCTCTGGTCTGAATGGGAAAAAAATCTCCATCACCTATTAGAACACAAGGCGCGATCGCCCCTGGCGTTGGCGGAGCCAGACGCTTGCGGACTCGCTAGCGCTGTGCTATCGCTTTTCATGACCTTCTGATTAGTCTGCAAATAATCATGGAGCAAATCGCAACCCCGTGTTAGTAGTTTTTCCAGTTGGATATCTGCCAAATCTTGGAAAATCACTGTACCATTACCACTACCCGCAGCTAAAGTCTTACCGTCATTACTAAAACTGACGCTGGTTAACTCTTGCTTATCACCTTTCAAAGCAATCAGTAATGTCCCTTCGCGGTTCCAAATCCTCACTTTGTCATCACTGCTAGCTGCTAAAGTCTTACCATCGGGGCTAAAACTCACACTAATAAAACTATCGCCATCGCCTGCAAGAATATTTAGTAAATCACCGTCTCGGCTCCAAAGTTTGACTGTGCTATCAATACTAACTGAAGCAATTTCTTGACTATCAGGCGACCAAGCAACCCCATTTACCCGGCGGCTATGACCAATTAAGGTATATAACAATTTACCATCTAAACTCCAGATTTTTACGGTTTTATCATCACTGGCTGAGGCTAGCAATTTACCATCTGGGCTAAAACTTACCCAATTTACTGCGTCTTTATGTCCTTCCAAGGTGTTAAGCAGTTTACCGTCTCGACTCCAAAGCTTTACCGTTTTATCTTTACTCGCCGAGGCAATTACTTGACTATTAGGCGACCAAGCTACACTCAAGACTGTACTACTATGACCTTGTAAGGTGTTGAGCAGTTTACTGTCAGCACTCCAAAGCTTTACTGTTTGATCTTTACTAGCCGAAGCGATCGCTTGACCATCTGGACTGAAACTAACCCCCCAAACTTGACCCTGATGCCCTGTAAATATGCGGATTAATTTACCTTCGCGGCTGAATAGTTTTACAGTTTTGTCTCGGCTTCCTGCTACTAAGGTGCGATCGCCTGGGCTGAAACTGATGCTAGTTATCCAGTCATCATTATCAGCTTTGGGTTTTCGCAATAACACATCATCCCAATGCCAGAGTTTAATAGTTTTGTCCCGACTTGCAGAAGCTAGGGTGCGACCATCTGGGCTAAAGCTGACGCTGTTAACCCAATTATTATGTCCCTTCAGGGTTCCCAACAGCACACCTTCAAAACTCCAGAGTTTGATTGTCTCGTCGGTACTTGCAGAAGCGAGCGTGTTACCATCACGGCTAAAACTGACGCTGGTAACTCCAGCACTATGCCCTGATAAGGTTCGCAGTAATTTACCCTCTAGATTCCACAGTTTGATTGTCTGGTCTAGACTAGCAGAAGCGATCGCTTTCCCATCGGTTGACCAAGCTACACTTTTAACTGCATCCTCATGTCCCTGCAAGGTTTTGAGCAGCTTACCATCCCGACTCCACAATTTCACTGTCTTGTCAGCACTCCCAGAAGCAATGGTTTGTCCATCGGTTGACCAAGCGACGCTCAAAACTGCACCATCATGTCCTGGCAAGGTTTTGAGCAGTTTTCCATCCCGACTCCACAGTTTTACTGTCTTGTCTGTACTTGCAGAAGCAATAATCTGTCCATCTGGGCTAAAACTGACACTATTCACTACACCTTGATGCCCTAATAGAGTAACAAGTAGTACACCCTCTCTACTCCAAAGTTTCACCGTCTTATCTTGACTAGCGGAAGCAACAATTTGACCATCGGGGCTGAAACTGACACTATTAACTACATCTTCATGCCCCGACAAGGTTTTAAACAAGCTACCATCGGGAAGCCAAAGTTTAATTGTAGTATCCGCACTAGCTGAGGCTATTAAGGAGCGGTCAGGACTGAATGTAGCATTATTTACTCCAGATAGATGCCCCTCCAAGCGGTTATATTCTCTTAACCCAGAAACGGCTTGATAAAGCGCCGTCTGTACTTGCTCTCTTGTGTAGGAATCTACCCAAACTATTTGTTGTAATTTTCTTCCCGCCCTTAAAGCTTCTTTTAAAGAATCAATACCTTTTTGTGAGGCAAAGAGGGCTTCACTGGATGCACTGAGGGTTTTAATTTCACTATCTACTGCTGTTACTATGGAAACGCTTAATCCCAATATGGCAAGAATGGAAGCAGTTAGGGCAATTTTCAACGAACGATTTAATTGAGCTTCACTGAGCCTTTGTTTCTTTTGACTTTCTGCAAGTTTTGCTGTTAATTCTTTTTCTTTTAGTTCAGCTCGTAATTGCTCAATTTGTAACTGACTCAATTCTTCTCGCTTGTGTAATTCTCGTAATTCCGTTAATAAATCTAATCCTTGTTGAGGATAAGAATCTATTAATGTGGAACGCTGCGTTTTTTGGCTAAGTTCGCTCTTAAGTCGGTCAATTTCAGCTTTACTTTGTTCTACTTTGTGACGCAACTGATTTAGTTGTACCTGTAGGCTCGATTCTTGTTGTTGTAAATAGCGAATCAAGTCTACTAAATAATCGTGAATAAGTTGATAGCGTTCTGGTACATCAGGGAATAGTACTACCAAACCGGAGCGTACTAAAATGTCTAATACTAACTCTAATTTGCTGGCATCTTCTAATTCTGCTAATTGCGCCGCTAACTCAGCACGAGTTTTAAAAGGTCGGTTGTTACTTTCATCTGTTAATAAATATAAAACGAGTAAGGCGGCTCGTTCATTCTCTGGGCCGCAGTCTTTAATCAGTTCCTTAAGATATCGCTCGATGAGTTTGTTGGGTCTATATGGCTGATATTCTTCTAGAGTAGTGATTCGCTCATCTTGAATTTGCGCTCCCACAACTTGCAATTCAATGGGGCGGACTTCTCCAAATTCTGTGGATAAATCTTCGATTAAGGCATCGATTAAAGCAGGCTCTAAATTAAACTGCGATCGCTCGGTCAATTTTTGAATAATTGCTTTAGCATATTCTGGCGAAAAGTTATTCAACTGGTAACGAATATGCTTGTCGAGAATATTATTATTAATCGCTTCTAGTGCAGAGAGATGTTTAAAATCTAACAAACGATGTAAGTAATCTTCTCGCAACGAAAGGATAACTTTGACAAAGGGGATATTCAGACAATCACTAATAAATTTATCAAATTCTTGCTTCTGCTTGCGATCGCTATAACCAAAGAAAAATTCTTCAAACTGGTCAAAAATTAAAACTGTGATCAGGTGGTTATCAGCATTTTGTTTGAGTTGTTGTAAAATTCTGACGATGGTGATGGGTGTAGGAGAGTAGGGCATCTCCACCGCTTCAATGGTTGCTTCTAGCTTAATATCAGCGTAGACGGCAAGGGATGCGTCACTAAACATCGCTTCACTTAAAGATTTCTCTAATTCCCGCGCCCAATCGGTATAAACTTGCAATACTACAGGCACGGCTATTTGATCGCCAATAGCTCGATTTTGCAGTGCTGGAACTAAACCAGCAGTGACAATAGAACTCTTACCTACCCCTGATTGACCGTGAATCACCGTCAGCTTTTGATCGGCGCGGCTTATTCTCCCAATTAAGTTATTAATATCACGCTCCCGACCAGAAGCCGCAATTTCTAAAGCAACGCTGCTACTCCCAGAATGTGACATCAATGCTGGGTTTGTCGCCTGTCTTTGGGGTTGCAAACGCCCTGCACCAATAAAAGCCCGAAAACCGTACTGTTGCTCAACAGAACGCCGTTTCTGCCGAATGTAATAGGCTTCCAGATAGCGCCCTTCTTCAAAGTATAGCGATCGCAGTGTCCGCAATAAGCGAATATAACGATGGGCATCGTATTGATGGGCACTGCTTTCTAAAGCTGCTGGCAATTCTTTTGTTGCTTTTTCTAAGTATTCATGAGCGATTACCAATTCACCCAAATTTCTCTGTGCTTTCGCCAACACTAAATAGTAAATTTGCGCTAACAGTAAGGGAAATAAGCAGTTATAAGGGTCGTTATGCTTTTGGGCTTCACCTAATTTCAGCAGCGATACATGGGCTAATATACTCGCCTGTACCCACCGCGACTGCTGCACAGCCACTTGTGCCAGAAAACCGTAGTCACAAGCTAATTGAATTTGACTACCATAAGTTTGATGCAACTCCAGAGACTTTTGGGCAACAGTCTGCAATTCTTCCCACTCTTGCAGATATTGCAAAACTTCAGCGAGTTGACTAATAAACCCAGCAACTATATCTAAACGTCCAGCCATCTGCAAAACATTTAAACATTGCTGAAAATAAGATTTAGCTGTGTACCAATGACGACGATTTTCTGTTTGATTTTGCTCTGCGAAACGGCAATAACACAGCCCAATATAAAACAGCAAGATTCCCTGTCGCAAAGGTAGCGGCGATGGCCGACTAGGAGGCGCAGACGAAGAAAATACCCTCTCATCTCCCCCTACTCCCCTACTCCCCTGCTCCCCTGCCCCCCTGCCTCCCCTGCCCCTCTGCCCCACTGCTCCCCTGCTCCCCTGCTCCCCTGCCTCCCCTATTTCCTCCAACTTTTGCCAAACTTGTAAGCTTTGCTGAAAATGGCTTAAAGCTGTATTGATGCGATCGCTAATATAATTATCTAGACCAAAAACAAACTCTAAACTAGCGTGTAATTCTGGCTCTAAGGTAATCCCACGATTGTGCAACTCTTCAATAGCAAAGTGGAGTTCATAGCTATTTTTCCAGACTTGCTCCACAGTGAAATAATGCTTGGCAACTTGAGGAGGTTGGTGTTGTCCAGCATCGCTTGGTAACACCGTGGCAAATAAAGCGTCCGTTTCCTGTTGCAAAAATTGCCGCAATGATTGAGTTGTCATCTCAAACCGAATCGGTGTAGCTGCCCAACTCGCAAAATCTGGTGCTAAACGGACTACCTTTTGCAACACTTCTTCATTCACCCACACAATCATCGGGAATGGGTGACGTTTGCGAAACTCATCACGAATATGATTGATAGACCTCAGTAAATCGTCAATTCCATCTACTGACTCCAAACCCAAAATCATTAACGCCGATGGCGGATTCTCTTCAGTTACCAGTTGTAAATGAATACTTGTGTAAAGACTTCTAGCATTATGCGGCAGAATTACCTTTTGAATATGGTGTACACCTGAAGAGAGTTCTTCGAGTCGTTGCAGCATAAGTTCTTGCAAAACTCGATAATTGCAGCACACCAAAACTAGGGAAAACTGACCGTTAGAAAGGGCAATTGCTCTCCCCAAACTCCGTAAAGCCCGCTCATTAGCCGCTCTTATATCTGCTTGTGGGTGTCGTTCAACCATGATTTAAATTTTTCCGTCTCTGCTAAAACTGGGTTGACGGCAAACCAAGCTCCCTGATGATCTCGGTATTCAAATACAAATAAACTTCGCAATAAAGTGTGGTATTCTATGTCACCTCTAACTCTTTGCTGTTGCACCACCTGAAAGATTAATTCCCACTCATGAGGATCGATAGCGTTAGCTCGGTAATCTCGCTGTCTTTGAATCACCAAATCAACACATTCCCGCTCAAAAGGTGGATCTTGTTCTCGCAGACAGTCAAACAGTAACCCTAGCAAGTCGCGGACATGACCACCACTAATCAAGCACAACCGATCTAAGGTTTCCAAACTATCAAACACCTCTGTAATTAAGCCTAACCGATCGCTAGGTAAAATGTCTGGAAAAGCTCTAGCTAGTACCATTTGCCGCAACATTGCTAGCCCTTGAGGAAAAATCTCTCCAGAGCGCAGACGTACAGGTATCATCGGTAACATTTTTGGTGCGACTCCTCCCCCCAAACGATGTTGAAGTTCGGCGCTATCGTTGGAGAAAGTCAGAGCTAAGGGAATAGTGTAGACTACATGGCAATTTAGTTTACGTAACTGTTCACCACGCTGAATAAATAAGTATTCTGGCAGCGATCGCCCCGATGGTAAAGGTCGAATTGCAACTCTATCCAGGTTATCAACAATAACCACCAGTCCTTTTTTACCTCTAGTTTTTAGTTCCTTGATGGCACGTTCTAGCAATTCTTGATTAATTGACTGTAAAATGTTTGCTGTTCGTGGTTCTAAATAATCTCTTAACCGCCGCCGCAACTGGGGACTTTCTTTAGTTTTGGCTGTAATTTTGGCAATTCCCACAGACAACTCTGCTTCTACTCCCAGGTCAATTGGTGTTTGCAGAAAATCTACAATTTCACCAAACAACTTGGTAAAGTAAGTAGATTTGAGCCTGATTCTCATTGCTTCTAGGCTTTCACTTACTTGGCCTGCGATCGCCAACAAAATATCAGTCACATCCACATCTGCCATTTCTAAGACATGGGTAGACTCAAAGTAAACTACATGAAATTGCTGCGCTTCTAACTCAGCTTTCAACCGCAACAATTCCGTTGATTTTCCACAGCCGAGATGTCCTGTAAATAGCTGACAAGTTGGTTCATCGGGCGATATTTTAGCGATCGTGCGCTGCAAAGCTTCGATAATTTTGCCACCCCGTACCGCAGCAAAATCAATATAGTACCTGCGATCGCTGGCGTTTCCTATGATTAGAGGTCTGCTCGGATTGCAAGCCTGATAAAATCTTTCTAAATCTAGGAGCATAACTAATCAAGTTCACTCAAGAATGAGGATGACAAAATTTACTGAATAAATATATTGATTTTAGGAAATTTATGCTTTATTTTAATCAAACTACTAACTAAACTAGCAGAATTTCGGATAATTGTTTGTACATAAGTTAGATGTAGCACATAGTAATGCTGAGATTTTAGTTAAAGTAAGCAAAAATACTACTATAAGTACAAACAGCAAAATTATCTAATATTCAATAAGCTCATCTTATCAATATTAAAAATATCCAACATAAAAAAAGGTACTGTGAAGTACAATCTTGTAGCTCTCTTGAACTGGTCATCAGCTTGAATTATTAAAGAACTTTTATCATTTTTGCGAGAGAATAATCTACAATCCTTGCAACATAAGACTTTTAGCAAAAGCGTTGGTTAATTACAACTTCAATTTAGAGTTAATGGTTGACTAGATTCTGCCTCTAGTTACAAAAATAACGATTTTGTTGATGACAAGAACGATTTTATTGATGAAAAGCATGATTTTTTTGATGAAAACCATGCTTTTATTGATGAAAACCATGCTTTTGTTCATGACAGCTTTTAAATTCAGAGTGACTAGGGCGTGTTTTCAAAGTCTTAGATCCCCCCAACCCGCCTTATAAAAGTCAGTGGGGCTAAACCTGGATTTCTCACAAGTGAGAAATCCAAGGGGTATGGGAGGTGTGGGGAGTGTGGGAGGATGGGGAAGAAGTCTTACCCCCCACACTCCCCACACTCCCCACACTCCTCTGCCTACACTATGCGTGAGAAATCCGGGTAAAAATCTCTTCAAGTCCCCCTCTTTTTTAAGGGGGATTTAGGGGGATCTAAAAAATTAGGAGGCTAAACGAGTAGTTTGAAAACACGCCCTACCCCTGAAGTATTGACGATCGCTAATCTACAATCCCATTGAGTATAAAATTATCTGGTCATGTAGCTTATCAGGCAAAATATGCTTTAGCACCGCTCCGAGTTTGGCATCTGAGCCAACCAGATAGCGCGTCTTGGGTTGCTTTGCAGTAAGCGCATGAACAACAGTCTGAGCGACAATATCCGCAGAAATTCCCTTAGATGCGAGAATCTGCATTTTCTTGCGGACAATATTCATTGCTTGACCGTAGAGATTTTGTGCCGATTGTGGTAAGTCATGCTGTGCTACCTCAGATTGACTTAGGGACTTTTCCCAAATTGGGGTAGCAATGGAACCAGGTTCAATAATTGAAACCGAGATTCCCCAAGGACGTAATTCCATCCGCATGACATCAGTGAGTGCTTCCAGGGCAAACTTAGAAGCATTGTAAGCCCCCAAGAACGGCGTAGGACTCCTACCAGCAATGGAACCCATATTGATAATTCGGCCCCGACTTTGGCGTAAAAGACCAAGAAATGCTTGTGTCACTGCTAATTGTCCGGTGACATTAACCTGCATCTGGTGTTGAAATTCTGCGATCGCTAATAATTCTAAAGGCCCAGGGATAGCAATTCCGGCATTATTCACTAAACCTAAAATTCCAGTACCACCGACTTCATTTGTTACCTTATCAACCGCAGCTGCGATCGATTCAGCATCAGTAACATCTAAAAAAATTGGAATGAGTCTTGGTGATCCTTTCTGCTTAAGTGTTTGAGCATCAATATCTTGACGCACGCCAGCAAAAACAGAGAAGCCCAACTGGTCTAAAAGCAAAGCACACGCTTGGCCAATTCCTGTTGATGCTCCCGTAACCACCACTGTACGTTGATGTTCTACAACCATTAATTTTCTTTTTTTATAATTTGGACTACGAATCACCAATTCCCAATACTTCTCTACAAGAGGCTGCGCCAAGGACTGCGCTCAGTACAAGTTCCCAATTCCCAATTTCCCATTCCCAATTGGCAATTCCCAATTAATATCAATCTTTGCAAGTACCAAACCGAAGACAATCTTCAGTTTGGTCATCTCTAGCTGATATTTGCCAAGGTAATATGCGTGACGGAGCATTTGTACTGTAAGCAATTAGAGCAGCTATTATCGGAGGCTGGTTTTTGACAATTGTCACATCACTACTAAGACTATTACTTAGTCCAACATTGTATAAATAAACAGGCAATGCCATCATGACAATGCAAATTGTCCGTTTCATACTCAACCTCAGCTAAAAATTTCCGATTGCGCTATGTATGTATAGATGCCACCTTGATGAACCGGATTTTTAAAACTGAGTATTATATGTTGATGTTGTGTGAATTTACCCAGCGCTACTAGTGGTCTGTCTCATTAAATTTGAGGGGTAAATACGCTTGTAGTGAGGACTTTAGTCCCCAAATATTCAAGCACTAAAGTGCTTACTACAAACCTAGCAAAATTAATGGGACAGACTACTAGCCGCAGAGACGTGATTTCTAAATTATCAGTTCCACCCTTTTTTAGGTTAGGCATTGCCTACAAGATGGCTTCCTACTAACTTATGCAGATGCAACCCTAAAAAACAGGACAAAAAACCCACAGCATTCAAAAACATATCATGGTGGCTGCATTCCCCGGATAAAATAATGAAGAGTGCTGAGTTCCAAGTCCTAAGTGAAAAATCTTGCTTATTACTTAGCACTCAGTTATAAATGTTGCCTACTAGCTGACTCATGCCGCCTTTACAAGACGTAGATACTGTAAACGTTCCCAACATCGATCCAGAAGGATATGGCAATTCAGACACAGATCCTCTTAATGAGTTGCCCGATGAAGTCGAAATGTCCCTTTTCGACCACCTAGAAGAGTTACGACAGCGCATTTTCTATTCGCTGATTGCCGTAGCGATAGGTATTATTGGCTGTTTCTTTGCCGTTAAGCCGATTGTCCAGCTGCTTGAGGTTCCAGCGCAAGGAGTAAAATTTCTCCAACTTGCACCCGGAGAATATTTCTTTGTCTCCTTCAAAGTTGCAGCCTACACTGGTTTAGTACTTTCTAGCCCTTTCATTCTTTACCAAATTATCCAATTTGTGCTTCCAGGATTGACTCGCCGCGAACGCCGTTTACTGGGGCCTGTGGTTTTGGGTTCGAGTGTACTGTTTGGTGCGGGTTTAGCATTTGCTTATTTACTCCTTATCCCCGCAGCTTTGAAATTTTTCATCAGCTACGGAGCAGATGTAGTTGAACAACTTTGGTCGATAGATAAATATTTTGAATTTGTGCTGCTACTGTTATTCAGCACTGGTTTAGCATTTCAAATTCCCATCATCCAATTGTTGCTCGGTAATTTGAATATTGTCTCGTCTGAACGGATGGTTTCTGGTTGGCGTTACGTGATTATGGGAGCAGTAGTTTTAGGAGCCGTGCTTACACCTTCGACTGATCCTCTAACTCAAAGTCTTTTAGCAGGAGCCGTTTTAGGGCTTTATTTCGGTGGTGTTGGGCTGGTGAAGCTTACAGGCAAATAACATAGAAAATAGGTAAAAAGATTTTAATGCTGAGTTTTTGAGCAAATGTTTATTAGCTATAGTGATTTTGAAAAAATCGAGATTCATGTTGGCAAAGTCATTAAAGTCGAAGAATTTCCTCAAGCAAAAAAACCAGCTTATAAATTGTGGATAGATTTTGGCGATTTGGGCATTAAAAAATCTAGTGCCCAAATTACTAAACTTTATGACCAAGAGAAATTAATCAACAGATTAATATTAGCTGTGACTAACTTTCCACCTCGTCAAATAGCCAATTTCATCTCCGAAGTTTTAGTCTTGGGAGTAGTTTTAGATGATGGAGAAGTTGTATTAATTCAGCCTGATAGAGATGTAGCGGTGGGCAAAAGAGTTTTATAGGACATTATGGTATTTTTGTATAAAAAACACTGTGATTACCCAAGAAATTATTAATGTTAATGCAATAACAGGTCATAATATCCATTCCGAAGAACGTTCACCCAAATCTAGAGGAATGCTAACAGCTTTACCAAGCCGGGGGCGATCGCGTGTTTGGGCAATAAATGTTTGTACTTGCGTTGACCCGCCCAAAGCATGGAGATAATTAGCAATGCTGTCAAGATGTTCTTGGTACTCCACCTCACTCAAGGGAAAAGAAGCTTGCTCCAGATATTTCCACATTACTTGCAAAAATATCTTTCCCTGTGCCCGCCGGAACTGGACATCATAAGAATATCCCCACTTATCAAGCAACATCTGACGTAATTCCTGTCCTGTCATAGCTTTTCTCAATCAGATTTTACATTTAGTTATGATGTTAAGTTCCGTGACTCCAGTATGATAAGGATATAAAGAAATGTAATGCTAACAGAAAAGATGCTTTTTATATCTTGGAACAAAGAAGTATGGCATCGTTGTGAGCGCTAGCATTTCGACTTAGACAAGAGTTCCTCAAGTACAGTACTTTTGTCAAAATGCTTAACAAAATACACAAAGAGCGCGTAGATTATGGCTCAATTTTCTGAATCAGCAGACGTGCCCGATATGGGTCGTCGTCAGTTCATGAATCTGCTCACTTTTGGGACTGTCACTGGAGTAGCTCTGGGTGCATTGTATCCCGTTGTCAACTACTTTATTCCACCAGCTGCTGGTGGTGCTGGTGGCGGTACAACGGCAAAAGATGAGTTAGGTAACGATGTTAGCGTCACCAAATTTCTAGAAAACCGGAATGCAGGCGATCGCAACCTAGTCCAAGGACTTAAGGGAGATCCTACCTATATTGTGGTAGACAGCAAAGAAGCTATCAAAGATTATGGCATTAACGCCATCTGCACTCACTTAGGTTGTGTCGTCCCCTGGAACGTTGCTGAGAACAAATTTAAATGTCCTTGTCATGGTTCCCAGTATGACGAAACCGGTAAGGTTGTTCGGGGCCCAGCACCACTGTCTTTGGCTTTAGCCCATACCAATGTAAGCGACGACAAAATCGTTTTGACCCCTTGGACAGAAACCGACTTCCGCACCGGTGATGCACCTTGGTGGAGTTAATAATTTTGTCCTTAGTTCTTAGTCATTCGTCCTTTGTTCAGGGCTTAATGACTAATGACTAATGACCAATGACTAATGACAAATTCAATCGTTGCCCTTATTAGAGATGAGAAATGTTTTCCGAACAGCGAGGTTAACTCGCAGTGCTAGAGCGATCGTAAAAACATTGCTCATAGCGATCGCCACTGTGACATTTTACTTCACCAGCGATCTAGCCCTTCCCCAATCAGCTGCCGCCTATCCATTTTGGGCACAGCAAACCTATCCCGAAACCCCCCGCGAACCAACCGGGCGGATTGTTTGTGCCAACTGTCACCTAGCCGCCAAAGTTACAGAAGTAGAAGTTCCTCAATCGGTTCTACCTGACACTGTATTCAAAGCTATAGTGAAAATCCCTTACGATCTATCCGCCCAGCAAGTTGGTGCTGATGGTTCTAAGGTTGGCTTGAACGTCGGTGCTGTACTGATGCTACCTGAAGGCTTTAAGATTGCTCCCGAAGACCGTATTTCTGAGGAACTTAAAGAAGAAATTGGCGACACTGCCTTCCAACCCTACAGCGAAGACAAAGAAAATGTCGTCATCGTCGGCCCCTTACCTGGTGAACAGTATCAGGAAATCATCTTCCCAGTTCTTTCTCCCAACCCCGCAACCGACAAAAACATCCACTTCGGTAAATATTCAGTTCACGTAGGTGGTAATCGGGGACGCGGACAAGTTTATCCTACTGGCGAAAAGAGCAACAACTCTGTTTACAACGCTTCCGCGACTGGCACAATTACCAAGATTGCCAAAGAGGAAGATGGAGATGGTAACGTCAAATATCTAGTAAACATCCAACCTGAATCTGGCGATGTTGTTGTTGATACGGTTCCTTTAGGGCCAGACCTGATTGTTTCCGAAGGGCAAGCAGTTAAGACTGGTGATGCTTTGACCAACAACCCGAACGTCGGTGGATTCGGTCAAATAGATGCAGAAATCGTACTGCAAGATGCCTCTAGAGTCAAATGGATGATTGCATTCACAGCTCTTGTAATGTTGGCTCAAGTTATGCTTGTGCTGAAGAAGAAGCAGGTTGAGAAAGTTCAAGCTGCTGAGATGAATTTCTAAATTCTTTGCTAAATCATTATTTTTAGGACAGGCAATATGCCTGTCTTTTTTAACGTTAGTTACACGAAATTTAGAAATTTGGGACTTATACAAATTGCTGTACGCCTACCAACGTATTTGTATCATTATTAAAATGAAACGCTATTAACTGCTAGTAAACGACTTATGCAAGAAATGCGCTACGGATTTATTTCCAAAATCACCCAGATGTATACGTCGCTGGTAATCTATTTATTGACAAACTCCCATTCGCCATTGGGATAAACAATGATTTGCAGTTCATCCGCAGATAAAATATAAATTTTTCCGATTTTGTCGTCAAAGCGAAATAAGCGGATGTCTTTGTAAAGATTTGACAGCATTTGACAAACCCTTACACAAGCTAAGGCTTGCTCTGTTGTTGGTAAAATAAATGCTCCTCACTACTAATATAGGGTGAGCAATGCCCACCCTACTGCTGTTGATTATTTTTATGTGAGGCTATAGCGGACGGTAGACGCGATAGTTGATTTCGGGGAAGATATTATCCATTAATTCGACTTTTTCTAGCCAACCACTGTCAACTTTACCGACTTTCACATCTTCATAGAGCTTATTGAATCGCATTAGGTGCGATCGCGTCCGTCTAATTGCATAGGGTACCATTGTTCCCGTCCGCATAATAAATGCCCAGTCAGAAGATTGTGCTAATAGCAGTTCCCGCGCCGCTTGGTTAAGCGCTTTCCACTGCAATTCATCCTCTGGTTCCAAATGCGAGATTTCAATCATCCGTTCAGCAGCTTTGTGCAAATGCGGATAAATCCACGCATTGGTTTCGTTCAACCAATATTCGTGGAAACCCTTGAAACCCCAACTCGACTGTGAAGGACGACAGACTTGCTGCGTTGGCTGATCTCGCAAATAGTCTGCTAAATGGGTCATTTGATATGTTTTTTGGTCATACCACGACTTGCGGAATAGGTAATCGATGAACCAGGGGCCTTCATACCACCAATGTCCAAATAACTCTGCGTCATAAGGCGAAACGATAATTGGCGGGCGTTGCATTATACCATAGAGATGCTCAGTTTGCCGCTCTCGGTTATACATAAAATTATCAGCATGTTCTGCTGCCTTTTCTTTAGCCCAATAAGGATCGTAGAGTGCCTTATCTGATAGCCCTAAGCCACGCCCTGTAATTTTGTGATACTTAATGCCCGTGTTTTTCCGTTGGCCATTGGGCATGATGTAGGGCTTGATGTACTCATATTCTGCTTCCCAGCCCAAATCTTTATAAAATTCTCGATATTCCGCCGCCCCAGGATAGCCCACCTCAGAAGACCATACCTGTTGGGAAGATTCATGATCTCGACCAAAGACAGCAACACCAGTTTCTGTATAAATTGGCGCATAAGTCCCAAAGCGCGGACGGGGACGGGCGTAAAGGATGCCATGCCCATCTGTGAGGAAGTAGCGTAACCCCGCATCGGCTAGCATCCGGTCTAAACCTTCATAGTAGGCACATTCCGGCAACCAAATGCCTCTAGGTGCTTGTCCAAAGTTTTGCTCGTAATGCTCGCAAGCTACCTGGATTTGCGCCCACACCGCCTCTGGATACATTTTCATCAACGGCAAATAGCCGTGAGTAGCGCCACAAGTGATGATTTCCAGGTTGTTACTGTCTTGGAACCCTTTAAAAGCTGTCACCAAGTCACCGTCGTAGCGTTCCCATAGCTGACGCGCTTCGCTAAACTCAGTAGCGTAATGTTCGGCTAAATAACGAAGATGCCCGTTGTTGACATTATGTTCTGCTTCTAGTGCTATAAGTTCTTCTAGTTGGGCTAAGTGTGCTTCATAACGTTCTTGAAGCAGAGGATCGCGGAGCATTGACACGAGAGGAGGTGTCATGCTCATCGTGATTTTAAAGTCGATACCGTCTCGCTTTAAGCCTTCAAATACTTTCAATAATGGAATGTAGGTTTCTGTGATGGCTTCATAGAGCCATTCTTCCTCCAGCACGTAGTCACTTTCCGGGTGACGAACGAAGGGCAGATGTGCGTGGAGTACAAGCGCGACGTAGCCGATAGACATAGTGATTTTGGGGTGATACTTGTAAGTTGAAGGTCGAGAGGTTTGGCTGAAATTAACAATATTTTAAGACTTTATGGGGATCGTAAGAATAGTTTTCAATTGAGTTAAATATAGTGTGTCTACGTACACAACAATGTTATGCCGTTATGCACCCACTGCGTGTTGTTGTTAACTAGTTGTAAAACCTGCCTATTTGCTTATTGTATAAGCCTGTACTGAAAATATTTACTCAGGTTCAACAACAGAGACAGTTATTACCGATCGCCTTTGGTGTCTCCTCCTGGGAGAGTTTACTTCAGGAGCATCAGTGACAGGTTGGAATCATGAACAATTTATCAATAAGTAATAGTGCTTAAAAGTATCGTAGACAAGCCTCTCCTACCACTTCGTGGAAGCAAGCTATACGTCAGCGTCTCTGTTCGCGCAGCGTCTCCGACAGGAGAAGGAGAAGAGAAGGCTTTACGCTACGCGATCGCAAATAATAAATCCAAATCTGATGAGATAATCTTGCAATAATAATTTTTATATATTTGCTATTGCTGAATTCTAGAGCTTTTGCATAGCAGGCGATGTCTACAACGGCTACGCCTACGCACGATTATTTTCTAATCACAAATACAAGACCCATTTTTTTCTAATAGGATAGGTTGTATTGATTGCCTCATGAGGCTTCTGACAATCGCCCTCCCGGAAAGTGACAAAAGAGGGATACTGCGGGTAAGTGCTAACCCAAAGTTTGCCAGTCAGCCTTTAAACTCGCAAACCTGTGATTCCCGCAACCCAGAAACCCGAACAATTACATATTCGATCAAGACTTGCAGCCAGATGAGTGTTGCACCGATCGCCCAAAAAGCCGACAAAGTAAAATCTTCCTTTATATAGAAGTGCGTAGGCTAGGCGCATCCCGTCGTAGACATCGCACTCCTTATTCTTCATCGCGATATAATTCCTGCAAGTCCTGTAACTGAGTCTTGCGGGAAATTCGGCGATATTTTTTACTTTCTAGCTTGGGTTCGTATTGACTCTGCCCTTTGCCTTTGCTTTTTAACTTCATGGTGGATTCAGGATCGGCTTGTTGGTGCAGCTGAGTTTGATGAGCGATCGCAGCATCCAAAAATTCTAAATAATGTTCATATCGTTCCCAGTCTCCCCGCACCACACACTCAGGCTCGTCTCGGTGCAGACAATCACTAAACCGACAGCTAGCAACTGCTAACCGTTTTCTTGCTTCTGGGAAATAATGGATTAATTCTTCTGGTATGCAATCCATGTCCGGCTGATTAAAGCCGGGAGTGTCAGCAAGCATTCCACCGCTAGCTAACTCAAATAATTCTGTATGTCGAGTGGTATGACGACCACGAGCTAGTTTGCCAGAAACTTCTCCTACTCGCAACTTCGCCGTGTCAATTAGTGTATTAATCAGGCTGGATTTGCCAACGCCGGAAGGCCCAGCAATGACAGTAATTTTATTGCTTAAATATCTGCTTGCTTGGTCAGTATTTATACCATCTTTGACACTAATAAATATTGGTTGATAGCCCCAACCGAGCAGGCGATCGCTAACTTTTTGCTGTTCTGGTTCTGAAATTAAATCACTTTTATTTAAACATAAAAGCACATCCAAGCCAGTAGACTCAGCCTTAATTAGAAACCGACTCAGTTGATAAGGTTCCAAAGGTGGATCGGCAACGGCAAATACCAATAAAATTTGGTTGACATTGGCGATCGCTGGACGATCTAATTCGCTGTGACGGGGTAAGACATCAGCGATTGCTCCCCGTCCTCCGGCCCAATCTGGTTCTTCAACCACAACGCGATCGCCTACCATCACCTGTTGTCCGATTTTTTTCAGCCGTGTTCGGCGAGTACAGAGGAGGAGAGGGGGATAAGGAAGATGAGAATCTTGATCCCCCATCTCCCTCATCTCCCCCTGCTCTTGATCCATCTGTACTCGGTAAAAATTAGCCTGTACAGCAAGCACCGTACCCAATAACTGTCCAGTTTCAGCAAAATTTTCCCCTGTCATTGGCCAGCAACTGGACGACGCACTAACAGAGAAAAATAATTAGTACAGTCTGTAATTTGTTCCACCACATAACCTGCCATTGTCAGGCTATCGGGAACCTGCTCAATCGGCTCACCTGGGTCTAGCCAGACTTCTAGCAAACCTCCCAATGGCATTTTTTCCAGACGTAGTTTTGTCCGGACAAAATTAATTGGGCAAGGGGTGCCACGTAAATCAAGTTGAGCATCGGGAGTTAAGAGAGAAGAGGGTATCATTACTTAAATAAATTTCCCAAAAATCCTCCTAGACCGCCTTCACCAGTACGATCTCCCTTAATTTTAGCCAGCTTCTCCAAAAGTTCCCTCTCCTCTGGGGTTACTTTGTTGGGAATATCAATTAATACGTTCAGCATGTGATCCCCACGACTGACAGGATTACCCAAGCGAGGTACGCCGCGATTTTCTAACTTCATTACCGTATTTGGCTGAGTTCCAGCTGGAATAATCAGTTCTACAGGGCCATCTACCGTGTCTACCTCTAACCGACAACCTAAAATCGCTTGTAGGTAGCTAACTTTGATTTCCGAAAGAATATTAATCCCATCCCGTTGGAATTCTTCGTCCTCATTTACGAACAAGTAAACGTACAAATCCCCAGGAGGGCCACCACGTTGACCGGCATCTCCTTCACTAGAAATCCGCAAGCGAGTACCATTATCCACCCCAGCTGGAATGGTAATTTTGAGTTTCTTGGTGACTTGATTTGCGCCCTTCCCATCACAGGCATCACACTTGTCTTCGATTACCATCCCTGTCCCATTACAGGTGGGACAAGTCGAGACTTGGGTGAAACTGCCAAAGGGTGTTCTAGTGACACGGCGGACTTGACCAGATCCGCTACAAGTCGAACAAGTCCGGGGGCGGGTTCCAGGTTTAGCACCAGAACCGCTACAGACTTCACAATTTTCTAAATGTGAAATACGAATTTCTTTTTCGCCACCAAATACCGCTTCCCGAAAGTCTAACTTCAGGTCTAGCCGCAGATCATCGCCCCTCGCAGGCCCACTGCGCCGTCTTTGTTGCGTGGGACTACCCATACCGCCAGCAAAGCCACTAAAAATGCTTTCAAAAATATCGGCAAAACCACCCATATCGCCGACATCTTGGAAGCCAGCGCCAGCACCTGACACACCCTCTGGCCCAAAGCGATCGTAACGAGCGCGGGTTTCTGGTTCCGAGAGTACCTCATAAGCGCGGTTAATTTCTTTAAAGCGATCCTCCGCCCCCGGCTCTTTGTTCACATCTGGGTGATACTTCCGGGCTAAACGGCGATAAGCTTGCTTGAGTTCTTCTTTGTCGGTGTCACGAGAGACACCCAGGATTTCATAATAGTCGCGGGCCATATAGCAAAGGTAAAAGTTAGAAGGAAGAAAGCAGAAGTCAGCAGAACGTCACTCACGGTCACTTGCTACTTTACGGTAAGGCGTTTTGCTTTACAGAATATGTAAGAGCAACACACTATCCTTTAAAGGGCGATTTGCCGGAGGTTAGGCAGAAGGTAAAATTAATTTTTGTTAATAACTGATTTTAACCTTTACCTTTTACAAAAATCACCGACAAATCTTGAGCAACAGGTGCTTTCCTCGTGGGAGACGACAAAAGCTATAGAAGTTATGATCAGGGGAAGCCTCTGCTCAGACTTCATCACTGCCGAGTCGGTTGTCTCTTTTACAATTGTGCTACGTAGGAGAGGAAAACCCCGCCCATTAACCAGAGGTGCTAGCCGCACCATTCGGTGTGGAAAACCACCCTTATGTAATGGAAGTGCATCTGAATCGGCATACTGCCTAGCAGTAATTTGCTTCTACAATCTAGCAAACCCTTGGGGTCTTGTGAAACTTCGCTAAATCTACAATCAATATTAGATATATTAAAATGTCTTAATAAAAATCTGCAACTTAGGATATTGGGAATTGGGAATTTGGAAGAGGACTTTGGGACAAGGAGAATTGGGGACAAGGGGAAAGACTTGTTTCAAGTTCTCACCTCTTGTCCCCTTGTCCCCCTGCTCCCCATTCTCCATTCCCCAATCCTTAATCTATCGCCTCATAATCAACCTGTGCGGTACTTTCTTCGTCAAAATCAAAGTTGAATTGTGGTATTAGTGTACCGTTCATTGGTGAGTCTACTTCTGGGGTAAAGAGACTAGCTGAAGCCTCCTCAATCTCATCTGCTTGGCTGTTAGCTCGGTTATAGACATCAGCACCAATTGCAAACAGGGTTTGTTGGAAGTCGTCTAAGCGCTGCTTAAATTCCACGGTGGAGATGCTGGAGTCAATCATTGCAGCTTGGAGTTGTGAAACTTTTTCACTGGCCAAGATTTTCATCTGATCGCCGATAAAGTTGCTATTATCCTTAATGGTAGATTCGTAACTGAACAACAGATTATCTGCTTGGTTTTTGAGTTCAACCAGTTCTTTACGTCTTCTATCTTCTTCAGAAAACAGTTCGGCCTCTTGGCGCATCCGTTCGACTTCGTTAGTACTCAAACCACCTGTATTTGTAATCCTGATACTCTGTTCTCTACCTGTGCCTTTGTCTTGGGCAGAAACCTTCAGGATGCCGTTGACATCAATTTCAAAAGATACTTCAATTTGTGGCACACCACGGGGCGATGGGGGAATTCCTGCTAGCAGAAACTTGCCAAGACTCTTATTATCCCGTGACATTGCCCGTTCACCTTGGAGAATGTGAATTTCTACCGAGGTTTGCCCATCAACTGCTGTGGAAAAAATTTGTGACTTACTAGTAGGAATTGTGGTGTTGCGTTCAATAATTTTGGTGAATACTTCACCCAAGGTTTCAATTCCCAAAGACAGAGGGGTGACATCCAAAAGTAAAAGATTATCGACTTCTCCACCCAAGACCCCTGCTTGGATAGCTGCTCCCAATGCTACCGCTTCATCAGGGTTGATAGAGCGATCGGGAGCTTTGCCATTGAAAAACTTAATCAGCGCGTTTTGGACTGCGGGAATTCGGGTAGAACCACCTACTAAAATAATCCGATCTATGGCTGATGGTTTGAGATCCGCATCTTTGAGTGCTTGGATCATCGGTTCGATAGTGGCTTCAATTAATTGTCCTGCAAGCTCTTCAAATTTAGAGCGGCTGAGTTCCATTTCCAGATGCTTTGGACCGGTTTCATCAGATGTGATAAAAGGCAGGTTAATGGAGGTATTAACCATGCTGGAGAGTTCAATTTTCGCCTTTTCTGCTGCTTCCCGTAGGCGTTGCAGTGCCATCTTATCTTGGGAAAGATTGATTTTTTCGTCTTGCTGAAAGCGTTCCATCAGCCAAAGCACGATCGCATTATCAAAGTCGTCTCCACCTAAGTGGTTGTTACCACAAGTCGCCTTAACTTCAAAAACGCCATCCCCAAGTTGTAGGATCGATACGTCAAAAGTACCGCCTCCCAAGTCAAATACTAAAATTAGCTGCTCTTGGTCTTGCTTTTCCAATCCGAAAGCTAAAGCCGCAGCTGTTGGTTCATTGATGATTCGCAGAACTTCTAATCCTGCAATTGTGCCTGCATCTTTAGTAGCTTGTCTTTGAGCATCTGTAAAATATGCAGGTACGGTGATCACTGCCTGAGTGACTTCTTCACCCAAGAAGTTTTCCGCATCCTGCTTAAGCTTTTGCAGGATCATGGCGGATAGTTCTTGTGGCGTATAATTTTTTGAGCGGATTTGGACATCAACGGTATCGTCTCGACCTTTGACACAGTTGTAGGGTACACGTTCGCGTTCTATATCAGTCTCTTCCCAACGCCGCCCGATGAATCGTTTAATACTGTAAATTGTGTTTTCGGCATTGGTTACGGCTTGGCGCTTTGCCAATTGACCAACCAAGCGATCGCCACTTTTGCCAAATCCCACAATACTCGGAGTAGTTCGTCCACCTTCAGAATTGGAGATCACCAGTGGTTGACCGCCCTCCAAAACTGCGACGCAACTATTAGTAGTGCCTAAGTCGATTCCAATAACTTTTCCCATATTCGCCAGTATTTTTACTGAGTCTTCCTGCTGTAATATGTCGCGGACTAACTTTTTAGCTCCGAACTAAGGCTAGCGGATAACGTCTGTGGAACCCATTTTGCTGGTAGCAAGAGGAAGTTGAAACACAGAAAGTTATCCAAAGCCTTGTCCAAGTTTTAGGTACGCGATGCTCGTCCTTGCTAGAACCCAGGCACTTTTGGTCAGCGAGACGAGCGACTACAGCTTAACTGTTGGCTGGACTCGACTGATCTTCCTCCGTAGAAGGTGTATCTTCCTTTGGAGCAGCTACTTTGACCATTGCATGGCGTAGCACACGTTCGCCCAAGTAATATCCGCGCACTAACTCTTCTAACACTGTTCCTTCAGGATGTTCATCCGTAGGTTCCCGCATTACTGCTTCGTGCAGGTTAGGATCAAATTCTTGACCTTCAGGACGCATTGGTGACACACCCAACCGCTTCAGGCTATCTACTAATTGTTTGTAAACACCTTGGTAGCTTTTGTGCATGGTCATTTCGCCATCAGATTGAGGTTTGAGGTGCGATCGCGCCCGCTCAAAATTATCGACCACTGGCAGCAATTCTAGAATCGTGTTCCGCTTCATCTGCGTCTCTAGCTCTTCTTTTTCTTTGCTAGTACGTTTCCGGTAATTCTCAAAATCAGCAGCAATCCGCATATATTGAGTACTGCGCTCTTCTAGCTGCGTTTTGAGAGACTCAATTTGTTGAGTGAGTTCTGCCAAAGCTGCCGTTTCCACTCCAGTGTTCTCGGTTGCGGCAACACCAGTTTCTGGATTGAAAGTAGCTGCATCTCCCGATACATTAGTTTGGGCTGACACTTGCTCTGTCACCTCGCTATCAGATTCATTGAAATTAATTTGGGCTGGGAAGTCACTCTTCATTGCTTGCTTTACCTCTGTTGGTTCACCCAATTGCTGGCTAGTATTGTTTATCTGTTTATTTTCATCCATCATTGTCCACTCATTCCAGATGCTTGCTATTTATGGCAGTGTATCTCCATTGTTTGCAACCGTCGTCATCCACGACTTGCAACTGAGGCTGATTTTTTTGCCGACAAGTTTCTGGAAGTGATGTAACCATTTTCTTATTGTGACAAATGGTGAACACGTTCGCGTAGGCACTATTAAGGCGGGAACCCGAACGAGTAGTCTACCTCTAGGAGTAAGTAATTTGGAAGAGTGGTAGGAGGCAGTATCTTTAATTTTGTTAGCGCAGCATTAGTGAGCCCGCGTACTCTGTAAGAGTTGCAAGCTAAGCTTTTAGCGTCTCGTAGAAAGCGTCATTTTGAATTCCGAGCGTACTCTTTGGCGAAGCAAGCGACTTGATTCAGGACTTTTTTGGGAAATGAGAATTCTATCTCACAGGCTGGGAATACTTTAAGCAGAGGTTCCCCTACTCATTCGCTCATTTATGACTTACTCGTCACCACAACGGCGCAGTACCGCTCTAACTACCAGAACAGAGTTTTCGCCCTTTGGCAACAAGCTAGTGCAATCTGGCTATGTCAATACCGAACAGATGAGGCAGGCACTAATTGAAAGCCGCAAATCTGGCCGACCCTTAACGGAAGTACTAGAGTCAATTACTGGGCAACAACTATCACCTGAGTTGCTCAGGCAATACAAAAAACAGCAGCTATTTGAACTTAAAATACTATACGGTGTTGAATTCCTCGATCCGGAAGTCAACTCCATTGGCAACACGATGATGGGGAACCTGATTGAAACCCTCATCCCAGTGGATATCTGCCGTCGCCATCGTTTAGTACCACTATCGAAACACGAAGACCAAACCCCGCCCTCAGTTTTAGTGGCGATGGTCGCTCCGGATAATCTAGAGGCTTCTGATGACCTGAACCGCATCTTGCGTCCCCAAGGGCTGGCATTACAGCGTATGGTGATTACACAGGAAGACTACCAGCAGCTAATCAACCAATATCTGGATGAAATGGCTGTTCGGCAAAAGCACCTGGAACAAGAAAAGTTTACAGATATTAATCAGGATTTAGAAAACCTCGGAAATCTTGATCTTGCAGATGCTCCTGAAGAAATGGAGGCTGATCTAGGGGCAGCGATGAAGGGTGCAGAGGATGCCCCAGTTATCAACCTGGTCAATAGAATCCTGGCTAAAGCTTTGCATGAAGGTGTTTCTGACATTCATATCGAACCGCAAGAAGAAAACTTACGCATTCGCTTTCGAAAGGATGGCGTACTGAAGGAAGCTTTCGATCCCCTACCGAAAAAAATTATCCCGGCGGTGACAGCCCGATTTAAAATCATCTCCAATCTAGACATTGCCGAACGCCGTATGCCCCAAGATGGACGTATCCGGCGGATGTTTGAGGGACGCAAAGTAGATTTCCGGGTGAATACCTTGCCCAGTCGCTACGGGGAAAAGGT
Source organism: Desmonostoc muscorum FACHB-395 (assembly GCF_014698035.1). Taxonomy (GTDB): domain Bacteria; phylum Cyanobacteriota; class Cyanobacteriia; order Cyanobacteriales; family Nostocaceae; genus Nostoc; species Nostoc muscorum_A. Next base: position 91,303 of record NZ_JACJSF010000010.1, on the reverse strand, counting down.
GGTGCTGCGGATTTTGGATAACTCTTCCACTCAACTGGGATTAGATAAGTTAATTACCGATCCAGAGACTTTACATATTGTCCAGGATATGGTTAGCCGTCCCTTTGGGCTAATTTTGGTAACTGGGCCAACTGGTTCTGGGAAAACAACTTCGCTGTATTCTGCACTATCAGAAAAGAACGATCCCGGAATTAATATCAGTACTGTGGAAGACCCCATTGAGTACAGTCTTCCAGGGATTACTCAAGTACAGGTAATTCGGGAAAAGGGGCTAGATTTTGCTACTGCTCTGCGGGCTTTCTTGCGGCAAGATCCAGACGTGCTACTGGTGGGTGAAACGCGGGATAAGGAAACGGCAAAAACAGCGATTGAAGCTGCCTTGACCGGTCACTTAGTATTAACTACTTTACATACCAATGATGCCCCAGGTGCGATCGCTCGTCTGGGAGAAATGGGGATTGAGCCTTTCATGGTTTCTAGTTCGCTAATTGGCGTTCTAGCTCAACGTTTGGTGCGGCGTGTATGTTCTGAATGTCGTATTCCCTACACTCCTACAACCGAGGAACTGGCTCGTTATGGTCTATCAGCTTCTTCTGATGTCGCAATTACCTTCTATAAGGCTAACACATTGACATTAGATGCGATCGCCGAAGCCAAAACCAAAAATCAGCTTTGCCCAAAATGTAATGGCGGAGGCTACAAAGGGCGTTGTGGTGTTTATGAAGTCATGCGAGTCACCGAAAACCTGCAAACTCTCATCAACGAAGATGCACCCACGGAACGCATCAAGGAAGTGGCAATAGAAGAGGGGATGAAAACCTTGCTGGCTTACAGTTTGGACTTAGTACGCGAAGGTTCCACCACTCTAGAAGAAGTAGAACGAGTGACGTTTACTGATACTGGTTTGGAAGCAGAGTTAAAAGCCAAACGCAAGACTGGCCTTACCTGCCGCAGTTGTGATGCCACATTGAAACAAGAATGGCTGGATTGTCCTTACTGTATGACATCTCGGTTTTGAGACTAGTCATTAGTCATTAGTCATTGGTCATTAGTCATTGGTGAATGCTTAATAACTTTAAACAAATGACAACGGACAAATAAAAAACATTAAAAGGAAGCAGAACTATGGAAATGATGATTGAAGATTTGATGGAACAGTTGATTGAACTGGGTGGCTCGGATATGCATTTATCCGCAGGTTTGCCTCCCTACTTCCGCATCAGTGGCAAACTCACTCCCATCGGTGAGCATGTATTGACAGCCGATCAATGTCAAAGGCTGATTTTTAGTATGCTCAACAACACCCAGCGTAAAACCTTAGAGCAAAACTGGGAACTGGATTGTTCTTATGGGGTTAAAGGTTTGGCACGTTTCCGGGTCAATGTTTATAAAGAACGTGGTTCTTATGCTGCTTGCTTACGGGCATTAAGTTCTAAGATTCCTAACTTTGAAAAATTAGGTCTGCCAGATATCGTAAGGGAAATGACAGATAAGCCCAGAGGACTGATTCTGGTGACAGGACCTACAGGTTCTGGGAAGACAACTACCCTAGCAGCGATGATCGACTTGATTAACCGCACTAAAGCAGAGCATATTTTAACGGTGGAAGACCCAATTGAATTTGTCTACGAACCAATTAAAAGCTTGGTTCACCAACGACAACTGGGTGAAGATACTAAGAGCTTTGCTAACGCTTTGAAAGCAGCTTTGCGGGAAGATCCAGATATTGTTCTGGTGGGAGAAATGCGTGATTTGGAAACGATTTCTTTGGCGATTTCCGCAGCAGAAACAGGACACTTAGTATTTGGTACTCTCCACACCAGTTCTGCCGCGCAGACAGTTGACCGGATTATTGACGTTTTCCCCCATGAAAGACAAACCCAGGTGCGGGTGCAGTTATCTAACTCGTTAGTGGCAGTATTTAGCCAAACCCTGGTGTCCAAGAAAAGCCCTAAACCTGGTGAATATGGTCGGGTGATGGCTCAAGAAATTCTGATTGTTACTCCCGCTATTTCCAACTTGATTCGAGAAGGCAAAACATCTCAAATTTACTCAGCTATTCAAACTGGCGGTAAATTGGGGATGCAAACTCTGGAGAAAGTTTTAGCTGATTTTTATAAATCAGGAACGATTTCCTTTGAAGCCGCGATGTCTAAAACTTCTAAGCCAGATGAAATCCAACGTCTCATCGGGAATTCTACACCGCAAGCAGCCGCAGGTGCAAAACCCGGTGCAGCGGCCAAAGCGCATTAAAGGAACTGGGGAGATGAAGGAGATAACGGGAAAAGGGAACAAAGAGAATAGCTCCTCACTCCTAACTCCCTACTTCCCATGCCCAATGAATAACAACTATTTTGAATTTATTTATGCCAACCTTCGTTGCCCGTGTTCGTGATTCTCAAGGAAAATCTCGAACAGAAAAAATTGTTGCCGAATCCTTAGTACAAGCTCGTACTAATCTGAGAGATCAAGGTTTTGTAATCCAAGAACTCAAGCAATCTCAAGGATTTCAGCCAGATATTGCCTTAAAAAAATTCCAGAATTCCTTAATTAAGGTTTCTGTGAAAGACAAAGCCGTTTTTTCCCGTCAATTTGCCGTTTTGATGAATGCGGGTGTTGCGATAGTTAGAAGTTTAGGGGTACTTTCCGAACAGTGTAGTAATACTAAACTCAAACAAGCCCTGGTTGAGATTAGCACTGATGTTCAAAGTGGAATGAACCTTTCAGAGGCAATGCGGAAGCATCCTGACTGCTTTGATGGGTTATATGTGAGTATGATTCAAGCTGGTGAAGTGGGTGGTGTTCTAGATGAAGTATTGAATCGTTTAGCTAAGTTGTTAGAAGATGTTGCTCGTCTACAAAACCAAATTAAATCAGCATTATCTTACCCAAGTGTTGTAGGTTTTATAGCAGTTGCAATCTTTCTCGGTATGACCATTTTTCTTATTCCCATTTTTGCAAAGATTTTTACAGAAATCGGAATCTCATTACCACCTCTAACGCAATTCTTGATGGATGCTAGTAAATTTTTGAGAAGTCCGGGTGCTTTCGTACTTCTAGGTATTCTTGTAGGATCGAAAATTGCCTTTACACAATACGGTAAAACTCCTGTTGGCCGCATCACAATCGATCGTCTTTCCCTCAAAATGCCATTGTTTGGTGACTTAATTCAAAAATCTTCAGTTGCCCGCTTTAGCCGGACTTTTGGTTCTTTGACTCGTTCAGGTGTACCAATTTTAACTTGTTTGGAAATTGTCCGAGATACATCAGGGAACCAAGTAATTGCCAATGCCATAGACGCAGCTCGGATGGAGATTCAACAGGGAGGTATGATTAGTCTTGCTTTACAAAAAGATGCCGTTTTTCCGGCTATGGCAATTCAGATGATTAGTATTGGAGAAGAAACTGGAGAACTAGATGCAATGTTGATGAAAGTTGCTGATTTCTATGAAGATGAAGTCGAGCAAGCAGTAAAAGCAATGACCAGTATTTTGGAACCAGTGATGATTGTAGTTTTAGGTGGGATGGTTGGAACTATTTTGCTAGCAATGTATTTGCCTATGTTCGCTGTCTTTGAAAAGCTGGGATAAGGGATTAAGAGTTAAGAGTTAGGATTTAAGGGTTTAAGCTCTTTACTGTTCATCCTCATTTTTAACTCTTAACCACTTAATTTTATTTCTAACTCCTAACTATTTAATCAACTATGACTGTGCAAAAATCTCACTATGAAGCGAGTTTGGCAGAGTACAGCAATCATCTAGCTGCGATCGCCTTACTAAAGCAATATCGGCCATACTTAGAGATGATTCCCAGTCTGCGCCGTCCAGATGAAAGTGTTATCACTATCCCCTTGCCAATTGTCCGTCTTCGCAATACTGCGACAACAACTCCACAAACAATCTGCTTACCCTGTGATGTAGCAATTTTGATGTGCGATCCAGAGTGGAAGATCAAAACTGGAGCTGAAATTTTAGTCTTTATTCATCGCGCTCACGAGGACTTTTCTGATTTGTTAGGACGTTGGCGACAAACCCAAGTTTTCCTGGACAATGATTATGAATGGTTAATGCCTCTCCGTCACAGTCATATTTTGAGCGAGGGCGCTAATATTATATATCCTTTGTTCGTTGTGTTTAGTGATACTTTAGAACGTATCCAAAGAGGACTCGTAGGGGCGGAACTTCCATTTATTATGCAAACACCAGATTTGCTGCTTGAAGAGAATGTGACAGATATTTTTTGTCCAGAAATCCCACCAGCTTAGAAAAAATTAGGAGTTAAGAGTTTTCAATTGCAACTTTTAAACAAAACCAGAGATTTTTAAGTCTCAAGTTTAGTTTTTAACTCCTAACTTCTGTACAGACGCGATTAATCGCGTCTCTCCTAATTATTACCTCACAAATTGGGGCATAATTTCAGCAGCAGTGAATATTCCATAAATGCCACGTTGGTACAATTGTCTACCAGCTTTGAGATAGCCAAATGCAGGGCCGCAGACATTAGCTGCCATGCTGGTTTCATCTCCTAGAGTAAAGGTATGGGTGGAAATCTTACCTTCAAAGGTGCGTCCTGTTACCTTAACGTTGGTGCTGAGGGGCTTTTTCGGATTGCGAGTATCGACTACACCACCAACAGTAACGCGATCGCGATCGCAAATTCCCGCTACCTCTAGCATCACATCATCAGCGTGTTCCATATTCTTCAAGGTAAGCACGCCATTAGTTTTATCTAGTAGTGCTTCTACTTCTGCGTCAGTCATCGCCCTAGCGGTTTCCACTGTGTAACCAGGGATATGCCCAATATCTTCCCGAACAGTGGCGCGGTAAGCTTCCCAGTTGGCAATTCCCACTCCAAAGGTAATTTCGACTTGATGAATTTCGGCGTAGCTTTGGGCTGCTAATGCGGCGGCGGCGGTTAACAATCCGGGTGTAGCACCGCAGCCTGTCATATAGGTAATCCCGGCGGCTTGTAGTTCTTCTTTCATCGCCAGTAATTGTTCTACAGCAGTGGTGCGCTTAATTGCATCCACTAGCACCCCACGCCAACCAGATTTAATAAACTCTTTCGCTACAGAGGGAATAAAATCGTTTGGTAGGTTGGGTAAAGCCAGAAAATACCCATCCACGGGTTGAGCTATTTTAATTACATCTTCAATACTTTGATTTGTTAATGTACCAACTGGCTCCAAATAACCTACTGAACCTTGGGACTGATAGGTTGCAATGCATTCTTGAGTATTTAAACCTTCAGCAGCATAAGCGTAACCTTTTTGATCTGCGGCTGCGACTAAAACCATTTCCTGTTTAGCAGCAAGTACTTTGGCGGCGGCTTGTCCGAGTCCACCGAAACCTAGTACTCCTATGCGTATCGCTGACGAAATATTTGCTGTACTCATAGTCAATTACTTAAGTTGAATCACAAGCCTTCAAACTTTACCATCTCAGCTTGTGGCTGATGGCTGACAGCTTTTAGCTATAAAGGTTAATTATGCTTCATTATCCTGTTTGTTCTCTAAGCAAATCAGTTTTTTTACCAGAAATTCTTGCTAAGTGATTTAGGCTTGGGCAAGAACCGTATTCTTTTTGGGATTTTCAGTATGTATTATGCTGAAATTTTCATTGTATTCCGTAAAATACCTTGAAAATCAGGACTTACAGTGCGTTTTAGCATTAATTTCAGAAATTTTACCTCAAATGTTAAGAATAACGACTGTTATTATTGCCCAGCAAAGGTTTCAAGCTTATTTATAGACGTGTTGGGCATACTGTGTACTGAAGAACCAAAATTCTTGAAAAATTAAACGCTTGTTGACAAAATCCTGAGTTGTAATCACAATGTAATTACAATTAAGGATAACTATCCTCATGGGGACAGCAATTAGAACCCGTATTATTAAAATCGGGAACTCTCAAGGTATCCGCATTCCTAAACTTTTGCTAGAACAAAGTGGTATTGGTGAAGAGGTAGAAATTGAAATTCAAGATTGTCGCCTAATTGTCCGTGCAGCCTCTCAATCGCGTCAGGGATGGGAAGAAGCATTTGCTACTATGGCAAAGCAACACGATGATGCACTGCTCGATGATGCGGTGACTACAGAGTGGGAGCATCTAGAGTGGGAGTGGTAGTCAATCGATTTGATGTGTTTTTGGTTAACCTCGACCCGACGATTGGCAGTGAGATTCAGAAGACAAGACCCTGTGTAGTAATTTCACCAGATGAAATGAACAGATATATTTCCACGGTCATTATTGCTCCCATGACAACTAAAGGACAGTCTTATCCAACTCGTGTTGCTTGTCAGTTTCAGAGCAAGGACGGGCAAATTGTTCTAGATCAAATTCGTACAGTTGACAAAAATCGATTAGTCAAAAAGCTAGGTCAGATTGACTCTGACGAACAAAAAGCAGTTTTGGATACTTTGGCTGAAATGTTTGCTGAATAATGGGTAAAATTATCCAAAAATCCATACCACAGGGTAAACATAGTACGATTGAAGGTTAGCTTTTACAGGTAAGCGCAATACTCAACTTGAAGATATTGTAATTAAAAATTTGGCTACCCAGTGTAGAAAAGATTACTGGGAATTATTTCTTGAAATGGATTCTTGTTTTGAGATAATTGCTGCGGAAGGTGATTCGAGGTTGTTACGTAGTCAAACAGAATAACATTTTGCTACATCAAAGAGATGTTGCAATAGGTATAAAGCTAGCGATTGCATTATGACTGGTGAACCCGGAGGATGTACGCCGTTCATAATAGCTACTATCTTTTAGAAAACCCTGGGGGAATAGGGCAAACTTGATCATAATGATAAAGTTTTTCAAGAATTTTTATATTTTTGTAACTCAACTAGCTGGCTATACTAACGTCTAATGCTTATTTTTAGGACTTTTGCCGCTTAATTGGCAGGCTTGGTTGTTACCTTGACTAATCGATGAGGTTAAGAGAGACTAACTAAATACTGATGTGACTGCTTATAAATTTAATAAGTTTTGTAAAGATTCTGAGATATATATGTTGAAAGATGGAACATTATTTAACAAATGGCAAGTTTGTATCTAAGTAAAAATGTTCCTACGGCTATATTTATAGCCTTCTGCTAAGGCAGTACAATTTAAGCGTACTTATCCTGGTTGGCCAAGAGCATGGAGACATTAGAGTTCATAATCTATCCAGACGGTCGGGTACAAGAGAAAGTCACTGGTATTGTGGGTGCTTCTTGCGCTGAGGTTACAGCAGCAATAGAGGCGCAATTGGGACAAGTACTTAATCATGAGCCAACCTCAGAATATTTCGCCGCGAAGTTGCAGCAATCTAATGTGGCGAATACGCACACCACTTACAGCGATTGGTAAGTTTTCACAGTAGTTTAGTGTTATTAATTCACAACCACCATGTCACACTTTAGCCAAATTAAGACTCAAATCCGTAACCTTGATTCTTTGAAAGATGCTTTGACTGAATTGGGCGTAGACTGGAAACCCGGCCCACGCGAAGTCCGTGGCTATCGCGGTCAAACCCATCCTGCGGAAGTTAGTATTGAGCAGGAAAATGGCTATGATATCGGCTTTAGATGGAATGGCAAGGAATATGAATTAGTAGCTGATTTGCAATATTGGCAGCAAGACCTTTCTGTGGATGGATTTTTGCGCCAGGTAACACAGCGCTATGCTTACCAAACAGTTGTGAAAGAAACCGCTCGTGTTGGTTTTCAAGTCTCTGAACAACAAAAAAATGAAGATGGTTCGATTCGTCTGGTAGTACAGCGCTGGAGTGCGTAATGGCTGATTTTCTGCCGTCGCCGGAAGAACAAGAAGATAACCGTTCCGGTTTGGAACCAGAATTAGGGGGTTTTTTAAGGGATGCCCCAGAACGTTCTGGTTTAGAGCCGGAATTGGGTGGTTTGCTGCGCCAAAATGGTGTTTATGTTGATGAAATCACCTGTATTGGTTGCAAGCATTGCGCTCATGTTGCACGTAACACCTTTTATATTGAACCAGATTACGGGCGATCGCGCGTGGTTCGGCAAGATGGAGACGCTGAAGAAATTATTCAAGAAGCAATTGATACTTGTCCGGTTGATTGTATTCACTGGGTTGATTACACTGAATTGAAAAACTTAGAAGCAGAGCGCAAATATCAAGTAATTCCCGTAGTGGGTTATCCGGTAGAACAGGCCGTTGCTGCTAGCGAACGTCGGCGTAAAAAGCAAAAGTTAAAGACAAAAAAATCTCGTTATTAACAAAAAACATTAAATCAACATAATAAAGGACTGGGTATATCCAGTCCTTTTGCTTTTCGTAATATAGTTAATTTCTGACAGCTTTTTGGTAAAGTCTTTTAATCCAAAATCGTTATGGTTGGCTTTATTTGAAATTTAGAGGATCGTGTTGTGAAAGTAATTTTTCTACTTTAGCCTCGTCTAACCTAGCGGTTAATCTTCTATTTTCATGCAAGTCTCTAGTAGTTTTCGCCAACGTAAAAGTTGAGCCAACAGAGAAAGCCATACCCATACCCATAAAGCCCTTGACCCAACCATTTACAGGTAAGTTTACAATGCCGAAGCTGGTCATAGAAATAGAAATCACAAAAGCTGCCCAAGTTTGAATAACCCAAGCTGGACTGTCTTTTTGAGTACCAATTGTTTGCATATTTCCTAACTTTGATATTTGATATGAGTGATTTATACTAATTCGTAATTAAAGCTATTTTCAGGTAAATAGACCACGCGCTAGGGTATAGCATTGCTATGCCTCTGCGTCAGATGTGCTTCAAATACATGAAAGCTGCTGTAAAAGGCATCAGATTTTATCTGGGTTTCCAGACTTGTATCTGTAGTTTAATGTTGAAAAAGTGTTGTTAAAAGGATTGTATTCATTAGTAGGTTTACTGTTATCAATAGTAAGACCAGTTTGGTAACTGGGCTCCAAAAGATAAGCTCAAGAGCAATTGAAGTAAATAGAAACTGGCACAAAGTTTGTACCAGTTTTATAAGTGGCATTAAATAGATTAATTTACTTATTCATCTGGAAAAGTCTGTACCTTACCATCAGGACTGAGAACAACTCGAATTCTGACATCTTGTCCGCGTGTATTGGCGGAAACAAAAGGTTTACCAACTTCAGGCATCCCAGTGCTATCAACGAATTCTCTTGCTGCCTTATTAAGAGGAAAAATTCGTTCAACTGTGCCGTCAACACTGACGATCAGACTGTACTCTAATGTTTGCCCTAGCCCAGTAGGTGGTTGCCAACGCTTTTTGAGGTATTCTCTAGCTTCTGCTACTTGAGGTGTATCAAATAATGTACCAGTAGCCACTTCTGTGGATTTAGGGGTTTTGCGTGCATCTCCTAATTGGTCGATGAATGGATTGTTCTCCGCAGTTCTAGACGAAGGAAGTTGTGAAGCGGGTTTTTCTCCAGTAGAAGGTTGCCGTAGGGAATTGATTCTTTCGTCTAGCTGTTGTGAGTTTAGTGCAGAGGTATTGCCACGATTATTATTGGGTATGCTCTCAAGAGACGGAGGGAGAACTGGTGAGATATTAGTTGGTAAACTGCCTGGGTTAGAAGATAGTCTGGGTGGCAAATTCCGCAACTGGGGGAGAGTTCCAGGTTGGGGATTTGACCCTGTAGGGTTCTGTGCAAGATTTGGTACGATGGCTATTTCCTGTCCTGGGATTTTACTTGATGGTGAGTTAGCAAGGCTCGCCGTACCACTTCGTGGAAGCAAGCTACGCGTAGCGTCTCGCAGAGAAGGCATCGCTTGATTATTAGGAAGGGTTGCAGTCTTGCCCTGGGTTGTTGTCAGTGAATTATTGGGAAATAGAGGTTGCGGTACAGAAAAACTAGAACTAGGGGCTGTTAAAGGTGCTTGGGGCAAAGTAGATGTGGAAAGTGGAGGAGTGGAACCTAGCAAATTATCCGATGGAGGGATAATTCCAGGTTCAGGTGTAGGAAAGTTTAGTGAAGTTGAAGGTTCTAAAGCTGTCTTTACTGCTGCTGAATCTGATGTTTTGGCTGTCTGCTGTTCCTTTCCCCTAATGCTGTTAGCATATTGCCAAGTAACTGGTAAGAAACCTATACCTAACACTAATACTGCGGCAACAGGTGCCCAGGCAGGGAACCTCAGAGTCGAACTTGTGCTATTAAGAGTTGGGAGTGCCATGACATCAGTTGAGTATTCATCTAAAGCACTTGCCAAATCGAATAATTGCAGCAGACTGAGCTTAATGACGGGGCCAGATGAGAAGTTGGCCAGAGAACCGAGAAATAAATTGTGAGTTAAATAGCTGCTTGGTTCTAAGCGGATATTTGCCCCAGGAAACTGGGTGCTAAAGGAATTTAATGTTTTTGTTGAGGACTTTAATTCCGGCTCACCTATTGCTGTGCTTGATTCCTGGGTACCGGAGAAACTTACCCAAAAGCTTTCTGGAGACTGTTGAAGGAATTGCTGTACATAGTTTGTGACTGCATCACATAAAGCTTCAAGCTGCTCGCGATCGCCCCGAATTGGAACTCTGTGTTCTTCTGGGAGGCGGGGATCATCAAAGCGTAGTTCAAAGCTTAGGTGTTTGAGGACAGTTTTACCCATCCAACGGGACAGAGGCGAGCTTTGGGCGAATACTTCTAGCGTGCAAGTAGGTGGTGTGTAGCGACGAATTACAGAATTTGATAGAGGCATGGCAGGAACTGCGAGGAAGACTATTTGGGATTTTGCAAAAAGTTAAGCCAGTTGCTTGCAAAGAAAAGTTAAACGGTGGATTCCTTCTGAGTGAAGGAAGTTGGTCAGGTTTCTTTCGTTATGTAGTCTTGTACTAGGAGGAAGCATTGCTGATAGTGCATCGCTCAAGAGCTAATGACGATCAAAAGAGTTTCCCGATCTAGCAAACAAATCACAAGCAAATTTTGATTGAGGAATTTCAAATTTCAAATCTAAAATTTTGTCGAACCGTCTATAAGTGCTAGCCAGAGACGGCGATGTCCACCAGGGGCGCTGTAAAAAAGTAAATCTACAAGCAGTTTTAGTGCCAGGTTAGTAAGCAAATCTGTTGAGATTTTCTCATCCTCTTCCATCCGCTCTTGGTAGGTGTTGCAAAAAGCATCAATATAGTCTCCAAGTAAGGCAGCTTGGTGAGGTTCCCGGTTATTTTCTGCCATTTGCTCCAACAGACCGACAGCGCGGCGAATCAATTCCTGGTGCTGTTTGGCTAAGTAGCAGATGATCAGAACAAGCGATCGCGCTTCTTCGACATCTAGCTTTTTTCGCCCTCCTTGACCTTTACGTAGGGGATTTGATTGGCGCAGTCGCCATAAAGCTACGCGGTCTGGCACTCTTGACTCTAAATTCAGATCAGTTGCCGCCGAAAGCATAGCCTCTGAACCAATCCCAGTTAAGGTTTCTAGCGCCAACAGCACCAAGTCTAATTGGGTTTTGATATTATCCCATTGAACTGTGTTTGGGGCTGGAAGCTTGATTAAATCCTCCCACTGAGAATTTGGCGTGGCTGAGTTGGCGGCCGAGTGCATAACTTTTAGCATAGGTGATCAAGCTGATAGGGGATGTTGCTGTTACCCATTTTGAAACCAGACTCTCAAGCATCAAACTTGGTTTCCCATAGCTATGAGCCAGAGACTTCAGCTAGATTTTTCTATGTGGTAAACAGCATGTATCTTTGTCCTACTCTAGATGAAAATTTATTTTCAACAAAGTAGAAAAGTATCAATTCTAATTAAGGTTTACCTGACTTTCACTGTTAATTCCGTACAAGAGTATAAATAAACTATTGTTTTGAATGCTAACTGCTAATTATGTAGAATACCTCCTACATTTATTTGCGGTTTGAGATTTTGAAATTTCTTGATGTTTATTACTTGTTCTTAATGTATACATAATTACTATACAAATCTTTTACCTGTTTGCTAAAGGCGCTTCTTACTGCTTTCCCTTTCCATCATCCCATCTATGTGTAGCGTTTGATTTCATCACATCCTGGGTAACATCAGGATGATTTATACCTTCTTGAAACTAATTAGGACTTACGCAAAACTACACGCGGTAGGGGCAATTTATGAATTTCCCTAAGATTAAAATCTTTCTTTTCAGCCATTGTTTGTTTGCCTAAGTAGGGGCGCAATGCCTTGCGCCCCTACTTTCACATTTATTGCTACTTTTTGATGTGAGCAACGGTAACACCAGTGCCGCCATCTGCTTGTTCTGCTGGTTCGTAGTTGTTCACTCTGGGATGCTGTTGCAAAAATGCGTGAACTCCTTGCCGCAGTTTACCAGTACCGTAACCATGAATAATCCAGACTGGGCCTGTAGCTTCCGAGATGGCTTTATCTAAAATGTATTCGGCATCAGCTACCCGTTTACCACGCAAATCGATGGTATTTTTGGAAGTCCGAATTTCTGGGACATTTTGTGGCGGTGGGGTTACTGCTGCTGGGGCTGGTTTGGCTTTAACAACTGGTTCGGGTTTTTGACCATCTAGAGATTCTACATCTTGCAACTTCACCGTCATCTTCATTAGCCCAAAGCGAACGCTTAACTCGCCATCTTCATCGGGGGCGGTGATCACATCTGCTATCTGTCCCAATTTTGGAATGCGGACGCGATCGCCTACTTTGGGCATAAACCCAGCTTTTGGTTTTGCTGGCGTTGCTGGCTGATATTGCTGGCCAATTTGATTCAAAGCATTAGTTGCTTGCTGCGCTTCTTGGGCTGTGGGCGTACCCTTCTGCAAGCGCCGAATCACTTGGGCAATTTCACCTTTTGCTTGAGCGATAGCTTGTTGGACTGCTATTTCTTGTGAAGCCCGCAAACTACTTTCCCTTTCTTCCAAGCTTGCGGCTTTTGCGGATACTTCTTTGTATAAACGTTCCGCTTGCTGCAACAAACTTTGGGCTTCGGCTGCTTTGGTTTCCTGGCGGCGGCGTTGGGCTTCTAAGCCAGCAATCACTTGGTTGACTTCATCTGTGGCCTCTCCCACTTGGATTTTTGCCTCTTCTACCACTTCTGGTTTTAATCCCAGGCGCAGGGCAATTGTCAGAGCGTTAGAACGTCCGGGGATGCCCCACAGCAGACGGTAAGTAGGCGAGAGAGTACTTTCGTCAAATTCTACAGAGGCATTTTCAAACCGCTCATCTTCGTATTTCAGAGCTTTTAGTTCCCCGAAGTGAGTGGTGGCGATCGTTAGTTGGGCATGGTTAGCGAGATATTGCAATAAGGCGATCGCTAGGGCACTACCCTCAACTGGATCGGTTCCTGCGCCGACTTCATCGAGTAAAACGAGTGATTGGGGATTAGGAATTTCTTCTTCTTGATTTCCCAATGCTTCTAAAATTCGACTAATTCGGCGGATGTGACCAGAGAATGTGGATAAACTTTGCTGTAAGGATTGTTCATCGCCAATATCTGCCAGCACTTTATCAAACCAAGGTATTTCCACTGGTTCGCGCGCGGGGACAAATAAACCCACTTTGGCCATCAACGCTGCTAACCCCAGAGTTTTTAAGGTTACAGTTTTACCGCCAGTATTTGGTCCGGTAATGGTTACAACCCGAATTAGCGGATTGATCAGCAAATCTACAGGAACTACTGGTTGCCCTTGTTCATGCTGTTGTTGCCACACTAACAAAGGATGTCGTAAGTTCCGTAAGGTAATGATTTCCTTGTCTTCACGCTGGATAAATCGCGGAGGATTCGCTCCTAGCCAAAAACTATAGCGGGATCTAGCGGTTGCCATATCTAAAGTGGTGGCGATCGCTAACAATCTCTCTAAATCTGGTTTGACTGCGGCGACTTGTTCCGTCAAAACGCGGCGAATCGTTTCTTCTTCCGCTTGCTCTCTTCGGATGATTTGCCGCAGTTGGTTGCCTAGAGGCACTACTGAATTCGGTTCTACGTAAAGGGTTGCGCCACTAGTAGATGTGTCGTGAACAATACCGGGGATGGCATCTTTTTGCGGTGCTTTTACGGGAATGACAAAGCGATCGCTCCGTTGGGTAATTAGTTGTTCTTGAACTGCCCCAGATTTTGCCTGTAAGATATTTTGCAGCTTTTGGGTAATTTGGCTGCGTAATCGCCGCAAATCTGTACGAATTTCTCCCAGTTTTTGACTCGCGCGGTCAGTTACTTGGGCCCGTTCATCAATACATCGGTGAATTTCTTGTTCTAGTTCTGGATAAGTCCGTAAATCGGCAACTAACTCAGTCAGTATTGGCAAATCTTCCTGATTATCGATGACACGGCGCAAACTTCTAGCACCAGCGAGGGTGGTGGCGATCGCTAACAGTTCTTCTCCTGCCAAAACTCCACTGCGTTCTGCCCGTTCTAAGGAATCGCCAATATCTTGAATTCCCTCAAATGATAGTCCCGTAGTCAGGCGACTTTCCAGTTGGTAGACTTCTTTGGTTTGCTCTAACAACTGTTCGCTTTGGATCTGAGAATCGGGTATTTTCAGATGACGCGCAGCTGTCGCCCCCAGCTTAGTTGCCGCGAAGGTGGCAAGGTGCTGGCAGAGGCGATGCCATTCTAATAATTCTAAGGTTTCAGATTGGATCAAGGTTTCAACATCTAATCTGAAATTATCGTAACAATTCTAGCTCCTAGATGGCTAAATCTTAAAGGAGAAAATTTCGCTTTATTCAAATCAGCCAGACAGTGTGTGGTAATCACCAAGTAATAAAGGGCACATCAAGCTATCTTTACTGAAAAATTACCTCAACACAAACTGTCATCGAAAACAATACAGAAACTAATTTAAGAAGTAGCGACTATTTCCTTCACCAAAACGTAAGGCTGAACGATGAGAGTATTAAATCGCTTACTGCGCTCAATATTCCATTCTCCCACTTGTACTGTTGTGGGTTTGGTAATTAATTGCTCATCAATCCACTGTTCTACTGATGGAATGTTATCACTGGCGATCGCTACTCCAACATCCACCAAGTTTAACTCTGGTGCTACCAAAATTACTGCATCTCGTTGTACATGAGGAATTAGCCACTCCCACTCTGCCTCATCCAAAATTTCTGTTAATTCCGCTCTTAAATCCGACATCATTCATCAATTTGTATTGTCTAACAAATTATTTTACATTAATTACTACAGACACGATGAATCGCGTCTCTACTTCCACCTTTTGTACAGACGCGATTCATCGCTTCTCTAAACTTCAGATTTCATTTCATCAATTTCAAATAAAGATACAATTACTCCCGCGATGGGAATAGATATAAAAACACCTAATAATCCTGCTACTCTAGCGCCTATTAGCAAAGCAAAAAATATTACTACAGGATTAAGATTCAGCGCACCTTGCATAATTCGGGGCGCAATCAAATTGTCTTGTATCTGCTGGAGAATAATACAAGCTATCAATACTTTCAATGCTAACCAAACACCTTGAGATAAGATAAATAGAATAACTGTACTTACTCCTAATGTCGCTCCTATCCCAGGAATAATATCAAGAACTCCGACCACTATTGACAATATCAAAGCAAAAGGTACTTTTAATATTAAAAAAACTAGGAATGTCGAAAGTGTTAAAAATGCGCTTAATAATAACTGACCCCTAAAAAATCCTAAAAAAGAGCGTCTCATTATATTTGTAAATCTATTGCGGCGCTGCTTTGGTACTATTTTTAAAATAAAATTCCACAGTTTGTCTCCATCTAATAACATGAAGAAAGCCACAACGGCAATTAATATAAAAGTCACAAAGTTCGTCATAAACCCTTGTAAAATAGCTAAACTAGTAACAAGAGTTGATACAGCTTGATTCCGCAATTGTTCTTCAATAAAACTTAAATCTATCTGTAAATTACGGCTTCGCAAAAATACTTCTAGTCCCTCTAATAAAGGTACTAAAGAATTTAAAAATGCAGTGATACTATCAATTAATTGTTGTCCTTGAGATAAGACTGTTAAGCCCACAGTAATTATTAGACTGCCTATAATCACAATACTGAGTAAGAAAACTAAGCCAACAGCTACACCGTGGGGCAAAAAACGCCGTAGCCCTTGTACAGGATAGCTGAGTAAAAAGGCCAAAATTGCAGCGAATGTGAAAATCACAATGACCGCTTCAAAGTAAGCTAAAAGCTGTACAATTGCCCAGCCAGAAGCAACTAAAAGTAAAAAGCGGACTAATGCCAGATTATTTAATCGCTCCCAAAAATTCTTGGCTTCAAAGCCGCTCATAATGCTGTTTAGGGTGAAATTGCTGGTAGATTTGCCTAGCAGTTGCATTTAAGCATAAAGTCTGATGTCATTGCTAGAGCAGATTGACCTTAAACATACAGAGATTAAGGGGCGATCGCTACCTCCCTAAAGCATATACAGTAGTTTTCTTTCGTATGAAGTACAAAGCTACTGGTTTGGAGGCAGCTTAAAGCGCGTAATCTTTCATCATCACCAAAAGTTGCTAAGAACCTTATTTACTCGGAAACTGCGTTATCTGAGCTTGTCTAGCTTATCGCCCTAAATCATGCATTTCGTTAATTACCGTGGCACACTTTTGTGTCAACGCCTCCAATTCCTCTTTATTAGTGGAAGTGGGAGCATCAATTAAGTTACCAATTCTCACAGTGATGGGAACTGCGTGAGGTCGGGATGAGCCTTTTTGTAAAATCTTTTCAGTACCCCAGACACTTACTGGTAATATTGGGGCTTTTGCTTTCGCAGCCAGCAGCAGTGCGCCTCTTTTGGGGTCTGTAATTCGACCATCTGGGGTGCGAGTACCTTGCAAGAAAACACCGACAGCCCAACCTTTATTGAGATATTCTAGGGCGGAACGGATAGCATTGCGATCGGCATTTCCGCGACTCACTGGGTAAGCGCCATACAGTTTAATCGCTTGCGCCAAAACTGGGATTTTAAATAACTCTTCCTTAGCCATGTACGCCACTGGACGACGTACACAATTAGAGACAATCGGCGGGTCAAAGTAACTAGCGTGATTACTTACTACTAATAACGGCCCTGATTGGGGGACATTTTCCGTACCATGAATCTGGCCCCGAAAGTAAGCGTGAAGCATGGGGCTGACGACTGACCATTTAAAGGCGTGGTAAAGTGCCAGACTGATCAACGGTTCGCGGTTTTTGTCCACAGAAGATAATACAAATCAAACTGAATTTAGCATAAGCGATCGCAACACCCAGATCAAACGCAAAAAAGCTATAGAGATGAATTACTTCATCTATTGGGGAACACTAAATCTAGAAATCTTTATAATTTAACAGTATGTTTCCCAGTACAGTCAGTATTTCTGGATACAAGGTTAGCGAACAACTCTACAACGGTTCTCGAACCGTGGTTTATCGCGGTTATCGAGAAGCTGACTTATTACCTGTAGTGATTAAATTGCTGAAAAATCCTTATCCGAGTTTCAGCGAACTCTTATCGTTTCGTAATCAGTACACCATAGCTAAAAATCTTAACTCACCTCTAATCATCCAAACCTACAGCTTGGAACCGTATCAAAATGGCTATGCGTTGGTAATGGAAGACTTTGGCGGGATTTCTCTTAAAGATTATTTCACCTCTCACCAGACGCGACATACCGATTTTCTACAAGAGTTTTTACTAATTGCGATCGCACTGTGCAATACCTTAGATATACTCTACCGCGAACGGATTATTCATAAAGATATCAAACCCGCCAATATTCTAATTAATCCAGAAACCAAACAAGTTAAATTAATTGACTTTAGTATTGCATCTCTGCTACCACGAGAAACCCAAACGCTCATCAGTCCCAATGTGTTAGAAGGGACACTTGCTTATATTTCCCCAGAACAAACAGGCAGAATGAATCGGGGGATTGACTATCGAACTGATTTTTATGCTCTAGGTGTAACTTTTTACGAACTACTAACTGGAAGATTACCATTTAAATCAAACGATCCAATGGAGTTGCTGCATTGTCATATTGCAAAAGTTCCAGAAAAAATTAAACGCGAAGAAATTCCGCAGGTGATTTCAGATATTGTCATGAAATTGATGAGCAAAAATGCTGAAGATCGCTATCAGAGTGCATTAGGATTAAAACTTGATTTAGAAAAATGTTTACATCATCTAAAAGAAACTGGCACAATTGATAACTTTGAAATTGCCCAAAGTGATGTGTGCGATCGCTTTATTATCCCCGATAAACTCTATGGACGAGAAGCCGAAATAGCCACCCTCCTTGAAGCCTTTGAAAGAGTTAGCAAAGGTGCAACTGAAATGATTCTGGTAGCTGGTTCTTCAGGTATTGGTAAAACTGCTGTTGTTAACGAAGTTCATAAACCGATTGTGCGCCAACGCGGTTATTTTATCAAAGGCAAATATGACCAATTTCAACGAAATGTTCCCTTTGTCGCCTTTGTACAAGCATTCCGAAATTTAATCGGTCAATTATTAACAGAAAGTACTTCTCAAATTCAACAATGGAAAAGTCAAATTTTAGAAGCTTTAGGTGAAAATGGACAAGTTATTATTGAAGTTATTCCCGAATTAGAAAGAATTATTGGCAAACAAACACCAGCCATAGAATTATCAGGAAGCGCATCCCAAAATAGATTTAATTTATTATTTCAAAAATTTACTCAAGTTTTCACTAGCGTTGAACATCCATTAGTAATATTTTTAGATGATTTGCAATGGACTGATTTGGCATCACTGAAATTAATGCAGTTATTAATAGCTGATACAAAACATCTTTTATTAATTGGTGCTTATCGAGATAATGAAGTAAATCCAGTACATCCCTTGATGTTGACTGTTAGTGAGATGCAAAAAACAGCAGCAACTATTAACACAATTACTTTAGCACTATTAAGTCAAGGAGATGTCAATCAATTAATTGCTGCAACGCTTAAATGTTCAGAAGCTTTAGCATTACCAATTTCACAGATAGTTTATCAAAAAACTTTTGGCAATCCATTTTTTGATACTCAATTTCTAAAATCATTATACCAAGATGGGCTAATTAAATTTAACTTTACAGAGGGTTGCTGGCAATGTGATATCACAGAAATTAATCAGCAAGCAGTTACAAATGATGTAGTTGAATTCATGGTATTGCAGTTGAGAAAGCTATCACAAGCAACTCAAGATGTTTTGAAATTAGCTGCTTGTATTGGAAATCAGTTTGATTTGAAAACATTAGCAGTTGTTTCAGAACAATCGCAAGTAGAAACCGCAACTAATTTGTGGAGTGCATTACATGAGGGTTTAATTTTACCTACTAGTGAGGTATATAAATTTTATCTTGGTGAGGAAAATCAAGCTATTGCTGAAGAAAATCCTGAAATTGTTAACTATAAATTTTTACACGATCGCGTCCAAGAAGCTGCATCCTCTCTTATCCCTGAAGAACAGAAAAAAGCTACCCATTTACAAATAGGCAAGCTATTACTTCAAAACATACCTGAAATCAAAAAAGAAGAAATAGAATCTATTATCAATCAGTTGTGAATTTGTTGGGAATGTCAGATAATCCTTGTTTTTTAATTGGCGAAGTTTATGATGAAGTCGCAATGTTGCCTCTGCATCAAGCTGCCAATCAAACTAGCATTATTTGTCAACTTCATTTTTGTAAATTGCTTTTGTGTTATCTCTTTGGCAACTATCAAGAAGCACTAAAAAATGCTGATATTGTCGAGAAATATTTAACCAGCGTGACTGGATTAGTGCTAATTCCAACCTTTTATTTTTATGAGGCTTTGACTAATTTAGCCTTATATAAAGACTGCTCAGTAGCTGAACAAAAAATAATTATTGAACGAGTAGCAGAAGCTCATAAAAAACTCAAAAAATGGGCAGAAAGTGCGCCAGAGAATTATGCCCACAAATGCAACTTGGTAGAAGCTGAAAGGTTTCGGATATTAGGACAAAAAATCGAAGCAATAGAATTGTACGATCGCGCCATATCTCTTGCCAAAGAAAACGCCTACATTCAAGAAGAAGCACTTAGCAACGAACTAGCAGCCAAATTCTACCTCGATTGGGGTAAAGAAAAAATCGCCCAAGTCTATATACAAGAAGCATAATACTGCTACGCCCGTTGGGGAGCAAAAGCCAAAGTTAATCACCTAGAAAAAACTTATCCCCAACTACTGCAACCCATCTTGCAACACCAACGAATCAATCTCAATCCCTTAGAAACCATTGCTTTTCGTAGTACCGCGTCATCTTCTAGTACTGCCAGCACTAGTATTGCTGATGTTCTGGATTTTACCTCTGTTTTCAAAGCTGCTCAAGCTATTTCCAGTTCTCTGAAATCAGATCAACTCATTGCCAGCCTCACTCGCATTATCCTAGAAAACTCTGGCGCGAAAAAAGCTGTACTCATTCTTCCCCAAGAGGACGACACTTGGGAAGTTAGAGCAATTACCTTTATTGAGCATGAGGAAATACAAACTATCCTCCACTCACAATTACTAGATAATTGTCAAGATATTCCTGTAAAAATTATCAATTATGTCAAAAATACTCAACAAACAATTGTTATAGACAATTGTAAAACAGATATTCCTGGGGTAATTGGGGAATATATGTTAGAACATCAACCCCAGAGTGTGTTGTGTGTCCCGATTATTAATCAAGGATATTTGGTAGGTATTCTATATTTAGAAAATAGCTTGACTCAAGGAGTTTTTACTAACGATCGCCTCAGCGTCATTAACCTTCTTTCATCTCAAGCTGCAATATCTCTAGAGAATGCTCGACTTTATCAACAAGCTGGGCAAGCATTACAAGACTTACAACAAGCACAATTACAAGTTGTTCAAAGTGAAAAAATGTCTGCATTAGGTAATTTGGTTGCTGGGGTAGCCCATGAAATGAATAATCCTTTGGGCTTTATTTATGCCAGTCTCCAACAAACTAAACCCACTATTGCAGATATTTTTGAACACTTAAAACTATATCAAGAAAGTCTACCAAATCCCAGCGATAAAATTAAAGACCATGCCGAAGATATTGACTTGGATTATAGTTTATCAGACTTACCCAAGATCATTGATTCCATGACTATGGCGTGCGATCGCCTCCGCAACATCAGCACCAGTCTTCGGACTTTCTCCCGTGCTGATAAAGATTACAAAGTGCCGTTTAATATCCACGAAGGTATTGACAGCACTATTTTAATTCTCAAACATCGTCTGAAAGCTAATGAAGAACGTCCAGAAATTGAAGTGGTCACTAATTACGGTAATTTGCCCCAGATTAAATGTTTTCCTGGGCAATTAAATCAGGTATTTATGAATATTCTGGCAAATGCCATTGATGCGCTAGATGAATCAAATACGGGACGGACTTTTGAGGAGATTAAGAAAAATCCCAACCGAATTACAATTAAAACCTCGGTAGAAAATAAAGGGGTGAAAATTGCGATCGCTGATAATGGCAATGGGATAAGTGAAGAAGTGCAAGAAAAGGTTTTTGACCACTTATTTACTACAAAAGCTGTGGGTAAAGGTACGGGATTAGGATTAGCGATCGCTCGTCAAATCGTTGTAGAAAAACATGGCGGAGTAATTAAGGTAGATTCTACACCAGACGAAGGTACTGAATTTGTGATCCAGCTACCGATGTAGCAGATACATCCATACGAACTTTCAGGAAATCTTCAGCCTAAATATTTATCTCTGCTTTATGCTTACCCAATTTAGACAAACACTTCAGAAACAGTTGCTTTTTAGGTTTGTCCGTTTCGTTAAGAATCGCCCTACCTCACTTACCTACAAAACACTAATCAATATGGCATTGCGAGTAACTGTGGTGGTACTCGTCTCTGCTGGGGTGAGCTATATCCATGTCATGTCCCGCTTGGAAGCCCAGACCCAAGTCCAGCTAGAAAAGTACATCAGCGCTCGAGGACAGTATGAAAGCAACATCTTTAAACTTGCACAGGATAACCTCACTTTGCTGCGCGATCGCCTTTTGCAGGAATTCAAGCAACCCACTAATGATTTCCAGGCTGAATTTGAGCGGCAATATTTTTCCTGGAACGATGGTACTAAACGCAATTTTCCCCAAAATCGACCGCGCAAAGACTTTGATTCTACTCGATATGCTGGATCGTTCATTGGTCAAAATGTGCAAATTACTAAAGAACTAAAGCAGCAACTACTA
This sequence comes from Desmonostoc muscorum FACHB-395, assembly GCF_014698035.1. Taxonomy (GTDB): domain Bacteria; phylum Cyanobacteriota; class Cyanobacteriia; order Cyanobacteriales; family Nostocaceae; genus Nostoc; species Nostoc muscorum_A. The sequence goes on along the minus strand of NZ_JACJSF010000010.1, from coordinate 69,175 downwards.
ACGGCTAACACGCTGATTAGTGCCTACGGATCTGCTTGGTCTAATCAGTTTGTTGATACTTATTTCGTGAGACGAGAAAATGCAACGACAACCTATTGGAAAGGTATGCCGATCTTGTTGGAGACACCGCCTGATTTCTATATGCCGAAAGAGGAATTTTTCTATATTGCCGATCCTCAGCATAACCCGTCTCGATCGCCGAAGTGGACAGGTGTTTATCTCGATCTCAGTGTTAAAGTCTGGATGATTTCGGCAAGTGTACCTGTTTATGATGGCGATCGCTTCCTGGGCGTTGTAGGACATGATGTGGTCTTAACCGATTTGATGGAGCATACGATCCAGGATCAATTATCGGGCACCTACAATCTAATTTTTCGCTCAGACGGTCGTTTAATTGTCCACCCCCAACGCACTGCGGAAATTCAGCAAGCTCAGGGTCAATTAAAAATCGATACAATCAACGATCCTCATCTCAACCGCATTTTTCAGCTAGTGACAACCACTAAATCCAAAACCCACGTCCTGGAAAATAGCCAAGACCGTGAATACTTAGCAGTGACTCGCTTACAAGGCCCAGATTGGTATTTTGTCACAGTCTATCCCAAATCACTGCTATCGGGGGAAGCATGGGATATGGCTCAATTTATCTTAATTTCTGGTGCAGTGGCGCTGCTGGTTGAAGTGTTGTTGCTCTTGTCGGTGTTGCACCAAGAAATCGCTAAACCCCTCCAGCAATTAACCGCCGCTAGTAACCAACTTGCTAACGGTGATTTTGCGATCGCTCTTGATACCACGCGACAGGATGAACTGGGAGGACTTGCTAGTTCTTTCAACAGTATGGCAAGTCAGTTAAAGACTTCTTTCATTCAATTAGAACAGGTAAACAATGCGTTAGAGCTACGGGTTGAGGAGCGAACAACAACGTTACAAAAGACACTTGAAGAACTACGTCGGACTCAAACCCAGATGATCCAGAGTGAAAAAATGTCAGCCCTGGGGCAACTGGTGGCAGGTGTGGCACATGAGATTAATAATCCTGTCAACTTCATTCACGGCAACCTCACCCATATACAAAATTATGCCCAAGATTTGTTGGAATTTATTCAACTGTATCAGTATCACTATCCCAATCCAGTCTCTGAAATTCAAACTGAGGCTAAAGAAGTTGATCTGGAATTTATTCGAGATGATCTACCCAAGATGCTGTCTTCGATGAAAATTGGCACCAATCGCATACGCGAAATTGTGCTATCACTCCGCAATTTCTCCCGTTTAGATGAAGCTGAATTTAAGGCTGTTGATATTCATGAGGGCATTGATAGTACGTTATTGATTTTGCAACATCGTCTGAAAGATCAACCACACCGTCCAGCAATAGAAGTGCTAAAAAACTATGGTAAATTGCCTCCGGCGATCTGCTACCCTGGACAACTCAATCAGGTATTTATGAATATTCTGTCTAATGCTATTGATGCCTTAGAAGATGCAAATCAGCAGCGCACGCCTACAGAAATTGCTTCGCATCCCAACACAATTTGGATTCATACTTGCTTGCTATCTGAAAACCAAATCATGATTTCCATTGCAGATAATGGTCTTGGAGTTCCAGACACAATTATAACAAGGTTATTTGACCCCTTTTTTACAACTAAAAATGTGGGTAAAGGATCTGGATTAGGTTTAACTATCAGCTATCAAATTGTGACTGAACTACATCAAGGTAAACTTAATTGTAATTCCACACAAGGATTGGGTGCAGAATTTGTTGTCACCCTACCTCTAAAAGCTAAAAAGATTCAACAGCAACAGGTAAATCAGTAGCACTCTGGATATTTTGTAAAATCAAATCAGGGCTACTACGTTTAATCAAGCCAGTTAAGACTTTACCTGGGCCAACTTCTACTACTCGCTGGATACCGTTAGCTGGTAATTGCAAAGAAATTTCTCGCCACCTTACAGAACCGGTCATTTGTTTGTTGAGGCGCTGCTTTAAAATCTCGGCATCAATAGACGGAATTGGTTCTACATTAGATAAGACTGGCACAGTAGCTGGTTGAAATTCCACAGATTCTAAAATGTCTTGGAATTCCGCAGCTGCTGGTGCGATTAAATGTGAGTGAAATGCTCCAGAAACTTTTAGGGGAATAGCACGCTTGGCTTTAACTTGAGTCATCACTGCTTGTACAGCCTCAGTCGTGCCTGAAATTACCACCTGAGCCGAACTATTATCATTTGCTAGAACCACATCAGGCGTTTGGGCAATGACTTTTTCCAACTGTTCGCGGTCAAAGTTCATCAAAGCTGCCATCATCCCACCGACGGCATTATCCATGAGTTCTGCACGACGCTTTACTAGATATAAACCAGCCGACCACTCAAAGACACCCGCTACATAAAGAGCAGTATATTCCCCCAAACTGTGACCAGCAACTAAATCTGGCTGGTGTCCTCGTTCTCGGAGAAGATCGGCAAGAATGCTTTCTATCACATAAAGACTTGGCTGAGTATATAGCGTCTGTGATAACTTCTCTTCTTGAGTTTGACAAATTTCAGTTACAGACCAGCCCAAAATATCCTCAGCTTTGGCAAGCTTGTCTTTGGCAGACGGTATATCTAATAAATCCATTCCCATTCCCAGCGCTTGGGAACCTTGTCCGGGAAACACCCATGCAGTTTTTGTCATTTGTCAATAGTCAGTGGTCATTGGTCATTTGTCATTGGTCATTGGTCATTCACAAATGACTAATGACAAATGACAAAATATTTATCTTCCCCATTGAAAGATTGCCGCGCCCCAAGTAAGACCGGCACCAAAGCCGGATGTCGCAACGATGTCATTGGGTTTAATTTTACCTTGTCGCACTGCTTCATCCAAAGCTAACGGAATGGAAGCAGCAGAGGTATTACCATACTGGGCGAGATTACTTATGATTTTATGTTCTGGGATATTTAGGCGTTGAGCAACGGCATCTATAATGCGCTGATTAGCTTGATGTAACACTAGCCAATCTATTTGGTCAACTTTGAGGTTAGCTTGAAATAAGGCTTTATCTATAATTTCTGGCACTTTTTGCACAGCAAAGCGGTAGACTTCTTTGCCGTTCATGGTAATAGGTTGATAAGTACCTTTAGTGATATTTACACCGGGGAGTAATTCTTGGGAAGTTGCTGCATAAGCAAGGTTAAGGTGATGGTTTTGAGTACCATCACTTTTAAGGGCAAATCCTAATAAGCGATCGCTTTTAGAAGCCTGTAATACTACTGCTCCTGCACCATCGCCGAATAATACACAAGTGCGACGATCTTGCCAATCTACCCAGCGAGAGAGGATATCTGCCCCTATCAACAGTACATTTTTATAGACACCTGTTCTAATGTATTGGGCTGCTGTAACCAGACCAAACACAAAGCCAGAGCAGGCTGCTGTCAAGTCAAAGGCGACTGCGTTGGTAGCTCCTAATTGAGCCTGTACTTGACAAGCACTACCAAACAAATCATCAGGGGTGGAAGTCGCTAGCAAAATCAGGTCTAGGTCTTCTGGTCTAATTCCTGAAGCTGCGATCGCGCGACTACTGGCGGCAGCAGCTAGTCCACTTAAGGACTCAGATGACACCGCTAATCGTCGTTGGCGAATTCCCGTTCTTGTGGCAATCCACTCGTCTGATGTTTCAACTAGTTCAGTTAATGTCTGGTTGTGTAGGGAAGTTGCTGGTACTGCCGAGCCACTTCCGGTAATTGCTATGCCTAAGTTTTCCACTCCTAATCTCCCAAGCTATCAGCTTTTGTCCTTTGTCATTTGTCCTTTGTCATTTGTCCTGTGTCATTTGTCCTGTGTCAGTTGTCTTTGACAAATGACTAATGACTAATGACTAATGACTAACCGCTTTCGCGCTCTAGGATATATTGGGACTGAATTCGTTGTAGCACCTGGTTGTCAACAGCTTCTTTGGCCATGCGAATAGCATTGAAAATTGAAGGTGCTTGTGAGCTACCGTGACCTATAAAACAAACTCCTGCCACGCCTAACAACAAAGCACCACCGTGTTCTGCATGATCCATGCGTTGCTTAACTCGCTTCAGGTTTGGTTTTAAGAATGCTGAACCGATTTGACCATGCAATCCTTGGGGTAATTCTTCCCGCAGAATTTGCAGAATCACTTCTCCAACTGCTTCGGCAAATTTTAACAGTACATTGCCCACAAAGCCATCGCAGACAATTACATCGAAGTGACCGGAAAGCACATCACGCCCTTCGGCATTGCCAATAAAATTAATTTGAGAATTTTCGCGGAGCAGTTGATGGGCGCGGACGGCTGCATCATTGCCTTTAGAGTCTTCTTCACCGATATTCAACAAACCCACTTTCGGTTCATTTGTACCTAAGACATACTGACTGTAAGCCGATCCCATGACGGCAAACTGCTCTAAAAACTTCGGGCGGCAATCTACATTTGCCCCAACATCAAGAACCAACACTGGCTTACCAGCAACAATTGTCGGAAAAACAGTCCCGATTGCTGGACGATCAATTCCCGGCAATCGCCCTAAGCGAAGCAAAGCCGATGCCATAGCTGCCCCAGAATGACCGGCAGAAAATACGGCATCTGCCTTTTGCTGCTTGACTAAATCCATTGCCACATTGATAGAAGCCTTGCGTTTGCGTCTAACCGCATTTAAAGGCTCCTCATCCATTGCGATCGCTTCCTCAGCAGGAACGATCTCCACCTGCGCTAAATTCGTTTTTGGCGGCAAGGCAGCTTCTATTTGTTGGGGATCACCAACAAGTAATATCTCTACACCCAATTCTTCCTTTGCTCGCAGTGCGCCAGCAACGATTTCACCGGGTGCGTGATCCCCTCCCATTGCGTCAATTGCGATCCGTACGCGAGTCGATCCCATTGCTCAGAGCTTTTAGAAACCTTATAAATTTTACCAGATGGCTTTGCCGAAAAAGCTTAACTTTCTGACTGCCAAATTACTTCTGTTACTATTGCAACAATTTTTGCTGGCAAGCTCAAGATAGCACGAATTTGGGCATTGGGCATGGGGCATGGGGAATGGGGAATTGGGAAGAGGACTTGGGGACAAGGAGAATTGGGGACAAGGGGAAAGACTTGTTTCAAGTTCTCACCTCTTGTCCCGAATGGCACGCTTGTTAATCGCAAAGCCCTGATATAACTTGCTTTTTGAGTGTGGGGAGTGGGGGGAGTGGGGGAAGTGTGGGAGGTGTGGGGAGGGTGGGGAGAAAGAGGAGAAATTGAATAACTGCACATCAATGAACGCTGCATTGCCTCCCACACCTCCCACACCTCCCACACCTCCCACACCATGCCAGCAAGGAGGTTTCAGCTTTTCAAGCGTGCCATTCCCCCTTGTCCCCTTGTCCCCTGCTCCCCTGCCTCCTATTTCCTACTCTTCAATCCCCAAGACCCAGTTAACTAGCGTCCGAACGCCGTAGCCGGTTGCTCCTGCGCCGTTGTAGCCATTTTCTTTATCTGCCCACACTGGGCCAGCAATATCTATGTGCGCCCAAGGGGTTTCTTTGACAAATTGCTTGAGGAAAAGAGCAGCAGTAATGGCACCACCTGGACGCGGGCCTGTATTTTTCATGTCCGCAATCCCAGACTTTAGCCCTTCAAAATATTTTTCTTCCATTGGCATCCGCCAAATCTTTTCCCCTGAAGTTTGGGCAGCTTTTTCGATCTGGGAAGCTACGTCATCATCGGGAGTGTACAAACCAGCAATATCATCACCCAAGGCAATGACGTTAGCACCGGTTAGGGTGGCTAAATCCACGATCGCATCCAACCCTAATTTGTCAGCGTACACCAAGGCATCTGCAAGGGTTAAACGTCCTTCTGCGTCGGTGTTGTTCACTTCGATTGTTTTGCCGTTTGACGCTGTGAGAATGTCTCCAGGGTGCATGGCGCGACCGCTAATCATGTTTTCGGCTACCGCCGAGATAAAGTGAACTTCAACATCTGGCTTAATTTGAGCAATTGCTTTTGCCGCCCCCAAGGTAGCAGCTGCACCGCCCATATCCATTTTCATGGTTTCGATGCCGCTACCAGCACCTTTAATATTCAGTCCGCCAGAATCAAAGGTTACACCTTTGCCAATAATTGCTAGTTTCTTTTTCGGTGTACCTTCTGGTTTGTAAGTCAGGTGAATAAATTTAGGTGGCAACTCGGAACCTTGCGATACTCCCAAAAAAGCACCCATACCCAACTTTTCACAGTCTTCTTTTTCGAGAATTTCTACTTGTAAACCGTGGTCTTTAGCGATCGCTTGGGCAGTTTCGGCTAAAGTAATTGGTGTTACCGCATTGGCTGGTGCTGCCACTAACTGCCGTGCCAAATTTACCCCCGAAACGATTTGATTGGCGAGGGTTATGGCTGCTTCTTGTCCACCGAAACCTAGTAAATCGATGCTTTCTATTTGCGAACCTTTATCTTCTGGTTCTGATTTAAAACGAATATCTTGATAAAGTGCTAATTCAACACCTTCTGCGATCGCTTGGGCACTTGCAGCTGGATCGTTATTCCATAATGGGAAACTAAATCCCAAAATTTTGCTTTTTTGCTTTTTTGCGACTCTGGCTACCGCAGCAGCAGCGCGTCGCAAAGTATCGAGTTTGAGTGCATCTGGTTTACCCAATCCTACCAGAATCAATTTACGCACTGGGCTACCAGGATTTACACGAGTGAAAATTGTGCTGTTGGCTTTACCTTTAAATTCTTCTTCCGCAATTAGTTCTTTTAAGACCCCAGAAAACTTTTGATCTAAAGTTGCCAGTTCTCCGGTTAACTCTACTGCATCTTCAAATAATCCTATTGCCAAACTATCGCCTGCCCACTCTAGCAAAGGCTTATCACTAGGTTGAATTGTCATTTTGGGATTTTGTGTAAGTATTCCTTCTTGTACCAGTATTGCTCAAAATTCTTGTTTCAGGATGAGGGGAATGGTTATAGGGTATTGGGCATGGGGCATTGGGCATTGTGGAGCAGGGAGCGGTAGCTATAATTTAGTGAATTAGTGCAAGTAGTACTCATTAACGAGTCTTTGATACTCATTAATCCACCTCAGAACTCCGTTAACGAGTCTTTTATCCTCGTGAATCCATATCAGAACTCCGTTAACGAGGCTTTTATCCTCGTGAATCCACATCAGAACTCCGTTAACGAGTCTTTTATACTCGTGAATCCACCTCAGAACTCCGTTAACGAGTCTTTTATCCTCGTGAATCCACATCAGAACTCCGTTAACGAGTCTTTTATACTCGTGAATCCACCTCAGAACTCCGTTAACGAGTCTTTTATCCTCGTGAATCTACATCAGAACTCCGTTAACGAGTCTTTTATACTCGCTAATGAAGCTATGATCTTCATTCTTTTACCTGACTTTTCGCGTTATGTGGAAAAGTCCACCAAAAACCTAACCCCCTAACCCCCTTCCCGACGCGGGAAGGGGGAAAATTCAAAGTCTCTCTCCTAAGAGGAAAGAGATTTAGAGAGAGGTTTTCCAGATGCCGTGAAAAGTCAGATTTTTTTACGTCCTCCTTCATGCCCCATTCCCTATTCCCTATTCCCTATTCCCTATCCCCTATTCCCTATTCCCCATTCCCCATTCCCTATGCCCCAATTGTTGTATCAATGTTAAATTTTCTGGTGATCGCTGCTATTATTTCTTGCTCAAGTGGTGTAGTCTTATGGTCAAGCTGGGCAATTTTTTTACACTGAACGAGTAAAGGTATAGCAAAATCACGATTCAGCTGATTGAGCAGTATATCTAAAGACTTAGGTGATTTGATATTTTGGGCAATGGCATCCAACGAGGTAGGACTGAGTTTTACAGCTTGTAATTCTGGCAAAATTTCTTCCAAAGTCTTATCTGGATGGCTAGCCAGAATCATGTGAACTAAGATTTGATCCATGACGGCTTCTTGAGCGATCGCACTTTCGAGATACTTTTCACTTTCTGCTTTTAATGTTGCCAGAGTCTGTGGCGATGCTAGGGAAGTTGATTCATCTAGCTTGGCTTCGTAAAATCGACAAGCAGCATAACCCAATGAATAGATCATTGTTGCATTTGAACTAGCTGCGATCGCAGCACCCGCTAAAGGCACATTTCGCAGTAATCCTAATCCCGCAGCTTTCAAAAGACGACCTCCACCCAAAGCCAGACCAAAAATTGCTAAGACTTCTCCTTTACGGGCAGGATCTTTTAAATCTAGTCCGTAGTCAAATGCAATTTGATAAAGCATTTCTGACTGCAATTTTGTTGTCGCTGTTAAATCAATTGCCAACAATGCAATTGCTACTCCTGGCAAAATACTAGTGGCTAGTCCAACAGTGCCTGCTTGAGTCGCTTTTTCCACCATGATTCGGTGAGCAATCTCACTAGGTGATTCATTTGGATACTTTTGTTTGAGCTTGTTTACCGCAGCTTCTGCTTTTTCCAAATCAACAGCATCAGTAGTACCAATTAGCCAATTTAGATTTAATACTCCAGATAGTTTTCTAATCAACCAATTTTCGCTGAGGCGATTCACAACCTGACCACTGGTTTGAGTTGTTTGCTCAATTAACTTGTGTGTTTGTTTCGCTGTCGCTTCTCCTACCTCTAATGCTGTATCTAAAACTGCTTTGCCAGTCTGAGCAACACTTTGAACAAAAGACTCTAATACAGACGGTTCATTTTCTACTGATGATTGAGCCTGGATCTCTATTTCTGAAGTTTCATTAGGTGAATTAACTGATTTATTCACTACTATTTCTTGTGGGGATTTGTCTGCCATTACTTGACACCATGCTGTAAAGCCTCTCTATAAACTTGTTGTAGCGAATTCTGAGCGGCTCTACATCCCTCTATAAACGTAAATATCAGTTTAAAATTAACTATTTTCTGATCTAAACAACTGTTTTAATCCATCAAAAATAGGAAAATATTGGTTAGAGGTGAGTGTTCCCAAATACCCCAATCGATTTATATCTAATCCTCGCGTTTGATCTAGCAAGACAATGGAAGATAGAGGCAAACCACCAGCACAGATCACAAACGCGGATATAAAGTGGGATTCTTCAATACCCAAGAACCACTCTGAGTAGTTAAAGATGTAATCATTAGCATTGGATAGCGGACTTCTCCCCAAGCTATACCGACCACTACAGCAGGTTAGTCATAGTGTCTTTTGAGTTTGTTTAATTAATTTCTATTTGATGCGATCACCTCTTATCCTATCCTCTCACCTCTAGCCTTGTACTTGTATCAGCATTATTTTCTAAAAAGTCGTTATCTTTAAGAATTTCATAGAGATTAATATCTTGCTCTAGCAAGCAAGCATGTCCGCATTCAGGCAGCACCACAATCTTGTTATTTGGTAAGATATTCCCTATCCGCTTCACTTCGGTTACAGAAGGCAAAAGGCGATCGCTACCACCGGCAATCAACAAAACTGGTTGAGTTAAGCGACTTAGTTTTTCCTCATCAACTTCAAACTCTCGCAGTAAAGACAATCGCCACAGAACGGTTTCTGCTGGTACAGAACGCATGGTTTTCAGCAGTTCATGGCGATCGCTCCGAGAAATGCGAGGCAAAGATGCCAAAAACGGCAACAACCCCAGTGCGCCAACATCATAAAATTCTGATGGCACTAGGTAAGTAAGTTGAGATGCCCAACTCAACCAAGGGCGAAGACGAAAAGACGAAGCTGGGTTAATTAAGATAGTTCGCTTAAATAAATGGGGTGCTTGGATCGCTACTTTCATGGCCAAGCAACCACCAAAGGACTCACCACACAAGTAAACTGACCTGTGAGAGCTTTTTTGTAATTCAGCGTCGATTAAGTCCAATACACTTTTTGTTAGTACATCCCAAGTGTTAAGGTCTTTCCGGGGGAGTGCCAAAGAACGGACATCAAAGCCAGTTTCTAATCCAGCAGTCTGCGATCGCAATAATTGACCTGTTCCATCCATTCCCGGTAAATATACCAATAGCGGATACTCTGGCTGTACTCGTTTAGGAGTCAGGAAACAAGGCTTTAACTCAACTTCAGAGATAGTCATTGGTCATTGGTCAATGGTCATTAGTCAATGGTATAAAACTTTTGAACTGTTAATTGTTCCGACAATCCAAAATCCAAAATCGAATAGCTCTAATAGCAACCTTGACGCAGTAAATGGCTAATTTCACCATGACAGTGTTCTGTCAGTTCAGCCACAACAGTTCTGGCTTGTTTCCCGTGATATTTTTTTTGATGTTGGGGTGTTATCCAATAAGGGCGACCGATTAACACCGCAACCCGACGATAAATTACCAAAGGATGCCAACCAGCTTGATTAAATAAAGGTTCTGAAGGGTCAAATACACTCAAAAGCCTTAAGGGAAAACCATTCGTGTTTACCTCTTCTAAGGAAGCGATCGCGATCGGCAAAATTGCTAAATCCTGCACATCAGCTCGCAATGCTAAATGGGCAAATCCCCGTTGAAACTCACCCACCTGGTTTGGCTGAGTAAATTTCACCATTGGTGCAGTCCCTTCTGGAAATACTCCCACCATCTGCTTAGACTGCAATAGCAACTGCGACTGCGAAAAAAAGCTTTGTTGGCGGTTTTGAGTTTCCTCCAAAGGAAAACACCCCAATTGATCGGTGACAATCTCCCGCATTACTGGCACTTGTCCCATATAGTGATGGCAAGCAAAGCGAATCGGACTTGATAACGCTGCCATTAATATCAGTGCATCCATGAAGCTGCGGTGATTGCTGACTACCAAAACGCTAGCATCCTGGGGAATGCGATCCTCATAATAGCGAAACATTTGTGTTGAGAGTGCCGCCACCAAAGCGCGAGAAATCTCTAGGGGGCTATTTCGACTCATACCTAATCAATATATTTTTCCGGTAAATATGGCGGTTTATCTTAACTTAATTTTTACATTTCTTTACTACTGCCATGACCGTCTTAAGATAGAAATATCTGATCTACAAAACCAGCTAAGTTTTCTGCATTCTGCATTATGTATTCTCGATCACAATAATTTCTAATAGAAAGTATTCAAAAAAATTATGATTAGTTACTTTTCCTCATATAGGCAAAAATGATTTGAATAGATACATATTACAAAACAATTTTTGACCTGATAAATTTGCTACTATTAAGGTGTTATTGGAAAAAATGGAAATATTATTGTATAATTGCGTGGTTTTTCCCACAAAAGTAAGAAGCAAAAGGTTTTAATAAGTTAATTTTTATTTTGTATGAATCTAGTGAATAAAACAGAAAAAACATTTGCACTGACAACACCACTATATTATGTAAACGATGTCCCCCATATAGGCAGTGCTTATACGACGATCGCAGCAGATGTAGTAGCACGATTTCATAGATTACTAGGACATCGGGTATTACTAATTACAGGTACAGATGAACACGGACAAAAAATTCAGCGATCGGCGGAAAGTTTAGGCAAAGGGCCACAAGAGTTTTGCGATGAAGTTGTCCCTAGTTTCGTTAGTTTGTGGCAGTTACTAGACATTAAATACGATCGCTTTAGTCGGACAACTGCACCTCGTCATGAAGCGATCGTCAAAGAATTCTTTGAGCGAGTCTGGGAATCTGGTGATATCTACCAAGGACAACAACAAGGCTGGTATTGCGTATCTTGCGAAGAATTCAAAGAAGAACGCGATCTACTAGAAGGACATCGTTGTCCGATTCATACTAACAAAGAAGTTGAGTGGCGAGACGAGCAAAACTATTTTTTCCGCTTATCTAAATATCAAAATAAGCTGACAGAATTTTATCAATCTAAACCCGATTTTATTCAACCAGAAAGTCGGCGCAATGAAGTCCTCAGCTTTGTCAATCAAGGACTGCAAGACTTTTCTATTTCACGGGTAAATCTAGATTGGGGTTTTCCTGTACCAGTTGATCCCAAACATACCCTTTATGTTTGGTTTGACGCGCTGCTAGGTTATGTCACGGCATTACTCGAACCAGATGCAGAACCCACTTTAGCAAATGCTTTAGAAACATGGTGGCCAATCAACCTGCACCTAATTGGTAAAGATATTTTGCGCTTCCACGCAGTTTATTGGCCGGCAATGTTGTTGTCAGCTGGCTTACCCTTGCCAGAAAGAGTATTTGGGCATGGCTTTTTGACTAAAGATGGTCAAAAGATGGGTAAAAGTCTGGGTAATACCCTTGATCCTGTTTCGTTAGTTCAACGCTATGGTAGTGATGCCGTTCGTTATTACTTCCTTAAGGAAATCGAATTTGGCAAAGATGGAGATTTTAATGAAGTAAGGTTCATTAATGTTCTGAATGCAGATTTGGCAAATGATTTAGGTAATTTGCTCAATCGCACCTTGAGCATGGTGAAGAAATACTGCGTTGACAACAATGTTCCATCAATCGGCAATGAAGGAATTCCTGACGAAAATCCTTTGAAAACAATAGGTTTACGTCTAGGGGAACAGGTGAAAGAAGCATATAAGGAACTAGCTTTCAGTCAAGCCTGCGGCGCTATCCTTTCACTGGCACAAGCCAGTAATAAGTTTATTGATGAACAAGCTCCTTGGTCATTATATAAACAGGGACAGCAAGAGTCCGTGGAAAAAGTTCTCTACGCAGTTCTAGAATCAGTTAGACTGGCAGCTTATTTGCTTTCCCCAATTATTCCAAACATCAGTAGCGATATTTATCAACAACTGGGCTTTGGAATAGACTTTAACGATCAAATACAAAGTTCAGTGACCGCTCCTTTTGCCACCCATGCGACATGGGGGATACTATCTAGTAAACAACAGTTGGGTACATTCCAACCAGTTTTTAAGCGAATAGAACCCCCGAAAAACGATTAGTCCTTATCAAACTCTGATTTTGTTCAATTTCTTATTTTCTCAAAAAATTTATCGGAGCTTAATTTATATTAGCCCCGGAACATTATCATAAGCCGCTGTGACTAGCATCTAAAAGTTCGTAATTTGTATCAAAAATAACAGGGATAAAAATCGAGGTATCACAATGATGTTGAATAATTTTGAAACCGATTCAATATTTACGCCAGAACAAGTTTTGGAGAATCGGGGCAGGGTCGCCATATTTATTGACGGCTCAAATCTATTTTACGCTGCACTGCAACTAGGGATTGAGATCGATTACACGAAGCTATTGTGTCGATTGACTGGAGGTTCTAGACTTCTGCGATCTTTTTTCTACACTGGTGTAGACCGGACGAACGAGAAGCAACAGGGGTTCCTGCTGTGGATGCGTCGCAATGGCTATCGAGTCATTGCTAAAGATTTAGTCCAGCTACCAGATGGCTCTAAAAAAGCTAACCTGGATGTAGAAATAGCAGTAGACATGATGGCGCTAGTCGATTCTTATGATACCGCAGTTTTAGTTAGCGGTGATGGGGATTTGGCTTATGCGGTCAATTCAGTTAGCTATCGCGGCGTGCGGGTAGAAGTGGTAAGTTTGCGTTCGATGACCAGTGACAGCTTAATTAATGTAAGCGATCGCTACATTGATTTAGAAGCCATCAAAGAAGACATTCAAAAAACCCCTCGCCAAAGCTATCCATACCGGCCGTTATCTGGTATCGGCTTTTTGGAAGACCCAAGAACTAGTGATGGACACCTAGAAATCCAAGAATAATGGCGTATCAATTTCATAAAAGAGGGAGACAGGGGGAGAAAAAAATTCAAAAATACTCCCCCACTCCCTCCTTCCTTTTTTTACCTTTGATTTTTTTCTTGATATTTGGTTTAGTAAGTTGTGGGGGTAAATCCCCTATAGCTTCTCAAGAAAATTCTGCGGCTTCATCTAAGCAAGATAGCGATTTAACCTTCTTTGATGTCACCCTAGAACAGGCAGATGAAGTGGGAAGACCAATTTGGAAAGTCAGGGCTAAAACCGCAAAATACACCAAAGATAAACAAATTGGTCAAGCTGAAAGTCCTTACGGTGAACTATATCAAGATGGTAAAGTAGTTTACCAAATCAAGGCAGATGTTGCAGATATTGAACAAGATGGGAAGCAGTTGTTTCTTAAAGGTAAGATATTTGCCACAGACCCTAGTAATGGAATCGTATTGCAAGGCAATGAGTTAGAATGGCGGCCCAAAGAAGATTTGTTGATTGTCCGCAACCAAATTAACGGCACTCACAAAAAACTACAAGCTGTAGCACAAGAAGCGCGAGTTAAAACCCGCGAACAGCGCATGGAATTTTCTGGACGAGTAGTAGCAAATTCTGCTGATCCCCAATTACAAGTAAGAACCGAGCATTTAATCTGGAATATTAAAGAAGAAAAACTAATTGGCGATCGCCCCATACAAATTGATCGCTACAAAGATAATAAGATTAGCGATCGCGGTAAGGGTAATTCTGCCGAAGTCAACTTAAAAACAAAAATTGCCACTATTAAACAAAATGCTCAATTAGATTTACTAGACCCACCAGTGCAAATAGCTAGTAACTCTATGACATGGAACATGAACGCAGAAACTGTTACTACAAATTCCCCTGTACGAATGTTCCAACGGGCTGAAAATCTTACCGTAACCGCAAATCAAGGTGAAATGAAAATCCCGCAAAAAACGGTTTATTTAACAGGTAACGTCAACGCCATTGGTCAGCGTCGCCAGTCTTTGAAATCTAATACATTAACTTGGTATTTAGACAATAAGTTAGTTGAAGCTCAGGGAAATGTAGTTTATCGGCAAGTTGACCCACCGTTAAATTTTATGGGTGAAACGGCCGTTGGTAATCTCCAAACAGAAAATATTGTTGTCAAAGGTGGCAGTTCTACCGGTAGGGTAGTAACAGAAATTATTCCCCAACAAAGAGCCAATCGTCAGCAGTAGAGTTAGTGGAAGTGGGGAGTAGGGAGTAGGGAGTAGGGGGGACTTGTCCCCAAGTCCTCTTACCCATTCCCCACTCCCTGTAACGCTCTAGGCTAGGATCTTAGTATTACAAGTCCTTTGATAACCCATGAATGGATCAAATCAATTAGGCAAGAAATCCTTGCCAATATCCCAGCAAGCAGAACATTCCCAGCATCATGATACAGACCACGAGCATACAGATCATACTCATGGGACTGAAGAGCCTGCTCATCCTCATGTCCATAGCGAAGAGTCTTTACGGCGAATTGCCAATCGATTATCGCGTATAGAAGGCCATGTTCGTGGTATTAAAACAATGGTGCAGCAAAATAGCCCTTGTCCTGATGTTCTACTGCAAATTGCCGCAGTGCGTGGCGCATTAGATAAGGTAGCGCGAATTGTTTTGGATGAACATTTGACTGAATGTATTGCGAGAGCCGCACAAGAGGGTAATATTGAAGTTGAAATTAAACAGTTAAAAGCTGCTTTAGATCGATTTTTACCTTAAAAATTACAAAAATCAGAAATTGACTAGCACTACAAGATATTTGGTAGAGATGTAATATTTGGTGTATTGACTCAGACAAAGGGTTTTTATACCAAAATTAGCATAAGTGTTTCACAGTCATAGTTGATAGTCTAGGTAGTTTCAAAGCAGTCATAAGGGGGTAACTTATACCCTTGAAATTATATTAGAGTACGGTAGGGAAGTTTTTGCATTTGGATTTTATAGATATCTTCCAAGAATGATTTTAAATAAATATAAATTTAACTATTGTATAAATATAAATACTAACAAACCTATAATTCTTTTGTTACATGGCTTCATGGGAAACATTAATGAATTTGATGAAGCTATAAAATTTCTAGCAGAAGATTTTTCTTATCTTATCCTTGATTTACCAGGACATGGGAAAACTGAAGTTGTCGGAGGTGATGAATACTATGGAATGGAACCCATCGCTCAAGCAATAATTAATTTATTAGATGAATTAACAATAGATAAATGCTACTTAATTGGTTATTCGATGGGTGGAAGATTAGGTTTATACCTAACTCTAAATTTCCCAGAACGTTTTATTAAAGTCGTATTAGAATCAGCTTCTCCAGGTTTAGCAACAAAAGCAGAACGATTAGAACGAGTTAGGCATGATGCTCAAATAGCTAGAAAATTAAGCAGAAGTATTATTCAAACTGATTTTGCTGATTTTTTGTCCAATTGGTACAATCAACCAATTTTTGGTTATATAAAAAATCATCCAGAATACGATCGCATGATAGAAAGTCGCTTGCAAAACAATCCGCAGGAATTAGATAAATCATTGCGCTTCATGGGGAATGGATGTCAACCTTCTTTGTGGGAGAAGCTACAAGAGAATAAAGTTCATATACTCTTACTAGCTGGTGAATATGATGAAAAATTTATATTTATTAATACAGAAATGGATAAACTATGTGAATTTGCACAGCTAAAAATAATTAAAAATGCTGGACATAATATTCACTTTGAAAATACCTTAGCATTTGTGGAAAATATCAAATATTTCCTGTCTACAATAAGTTAGAAACTAAGATAATCTCACGGCTTCTTTAGTGGCTTCCTAGAAGGAGTTGGCGATGGTGTCAAATTCTGGACAGTTGGTTGATTAGCTGTGGTTAATTCCTCTTGCAACATTTTCTGATAAACTTTAGGCAAAGAGCTACTAACAGAATTAGTTTCTATACCATATCCTAGACTCGTCCAAGTCGGAGAGAGTCGTCGCAAAACATCAATTAACTTTCCCTGACGCAGCAATTGAGAAAGATCAGTTCCCCAAACTTTAGAATCAGTTAACCAACGGTAAACGACTATATCTTGATATTCTGCTTCAAAACTATAAGCAGTCCAAAACATCATCTGCATCGGCTTTGGGTGATAACGTGGGGCTAAACGATACCAAGTAATGTTGATAATTTGATATCTGCCGGCAGCAGTAGAACAATTACCTGTATTTGGGCCTGTGACAATTGTGACGCATATCTCAGGATGTCTGCTAAGGTCATTAACTTGTTGTCCACCATACAACAGCGAATAGGGACGGTTTCCACTCGCTTCACTCGCCGAGATGGTTCGCATTAAAGCGCGGATATAGGGATCGCCCTGTTTCATCACCAAGGGCGGCTGTTTATCTGCAAAGATGGGATCGGAAGGCGATCGCAAGTCTCCAATATACCATTGCAACAAATACACAAAGCCAAGAAGCGCAGCTATTGGCCCAATCAGTTTTTCAACACCTTTGAATTCAAAGCCTTTCAGAGTCTAACTCCTTCAAATTTGCTCTTTTTATTAACAACAATGATTGACGAGTTCATTCTGACTAAGTTCACTTCCATCCAATACAGTATTTTTGTAAGGGCACAGTAGTACTGTGCCCAAAATGCTTGTTGTATCAAAGCAAGATTTCTACAGCAGTTAAACTGCTTAATTACGCAACGTTAGCAAATAATTCTCCAAAACTTTTTGAGGCTGCTTCAGGTTTGGCAACAATTTCGACAATTTTATTGCGTGCATCTGCTTCAAACAGCGCCTCAACAGCAACTTGGGCGACTTTCTGCCTGGGGATGCTACCGTCAAAGAGTGTATCAGCACTCTGCATCACGATCGCATCTGAGTTATCTTCATTCTTCAATCCACCAGGTCGCACAATCGTATAAGTCAGACCACTTTTCTGGATATACTCTTCAGCTTGCTTTTTCCACACCAAAATCAGCCAAAACAAATTCAGTGGATGGAATAACTGCGAAGTACACAAAGAAGAAACCAAGACAAGATGCTCAATCCCCTTTGCTTTGGCAGCTTCTACTAAATTTTTAGTCCCTTCAAAATCTACTTTATAAGGGCCAGTGGGGTCAAAACTAGGTTTTGCACCAGTCGCAACGAACAAAACTGTGCTATCCCCCAACGCAGCATTTAAACTTTCTGGTTGTAACACATCACCTACAACCAACTCAGCTTCAGGAGACAGAATACCCTTAGCTTTCTCTATATCCCGCACCAAAGCACGAACGGGAATATTCCGCGCTATCAACTCTTGCACAATCCGGCGACCTGTTTCACCGGTTGCCCCTGCTACAAATGCTTTCATGAGAAATGCTATCCTGGAAAACTATTGTGTGCTTGTTCAGTTCTTTATTTTAGTAATTCTATGGAGTTGATGGCAGATTAATGAGGTTTTGGTCAAAATGGGATATTGATGCGAAATGACCCAGGAATGTGGGGAATTATTAGTATAGAAGAACGCCAAAATATACAGTAATGCATTTATGCTTTCAAGACAAGGCGAATATAAATCCTGGGAAATAACAGAAGCAGTTTTACCTGTAGCGTCCAACCAAGAAGAAGCGAAGGACACATTAACAGACATAAATGTAGCGACGATTACAAAATTTTACGGTCGTTATCAAGATTGTATGGAAATGCCTGCCCCAGCAGAGAAGGTTGCTGAGTATCTTAATGCTCACGCCTTATGGTTTTCTCGTTGTGCTGAACCCATGAAAGTGCAATTACTTGGGGAAAATGGCTATGCTTTAGTAATTGGTCGTTTTGGTGCTTTCGGTTATGAAGTAGAACCGAAAATTGGTTTGGAATTGTTGCCCCCAGAGGAGGGTATTTACCGCATCCGTACAATACCCATTCCTGATTACCAAGCGCCTGGTTATGACGTAGATTATCGGGCATCTCTCCAGCTAATAGAAAACGATGCTTGCAGTAGTGGCGAAGTTACGAGAGTTGAATGGGAGTTAGATTTAATAGTTGATTTGCACTTTCCCCGGTTTATTCAGCGATTACCCAAGTCTATAATTCAATCTACTGGCGATCGCTTACTTAACCAAATCGTCCGCCAAGTTTCTCGTCGCTTAACACGCAAAGTTCAGCAAGATTTTCAGAAATCTTTGGAAATACCCTTTTCTGGGAATTCCAAACAAAAGCGCTAAGTCAACAGTCCTTTGTCATTTATCGTACACTAATGACAAAGGACAAAGCGCAAAGTCTGAGCGGAGGTTTCTCCGATCAGAACTTTGTAAGAGAGGACAAATGACTAAGCTTTAGTAAGAATTCTTTGGACAATTTGCACGCCAGTAACAGCCTGCCAAGCAAAAAGTCCCAAAAGCGTGAAATTTAGCAAAATATGGGTTGCGCGTGCCCAGTTTGCCCCTTTCTGCATATAAGGGGACAAAGCAGCAGAAAATGCAATCAGACCCGTCATACCCAGTCCTGCCAGCAGGTGAGGGCCGACAAATAACTTGCCATTATTGATGTAAGTAACACCCATCCCTCCAATTGCACCTGCTACCATCAAACCTAAGAGTATAGACCCGATTTGGTAGTGTCT
Source organism: Desmonostoc muscorum FACHB-395 (assembly GCF_014698035.1). Classification (GTDB taxonomy): domain Bacteria; phylum Cyanobacteriota; class Cyanobacteriia; order Cyanobacteriales; family Nostocaceae; genus Nostoc; species Nostoc muscorum_A. Next base: position 49,911 of record NZ_JACJSF010000010.1, on the reverse strand, counting down.
GACGTTATATCTACCTTTAATCAGTTCTTTCTTTTCTTCCCCCTGAGCATTTCTGGTACGCTGTAATTGCAGCCCCAAGTAGGCAGCATAAATTGAGAGTACTAATAGCGCCCACATCAGCACCGGATGGAAGAAATTCAGCCAATATTTCACCGACGCAGAAAGTTCCAAGCTCATAGTGTTCTCGCCTAATTATTAAATCTTCATAAAAATTAGCATAACTCTATTCTCTGTGCTTCAAGTTGCACAAATTAAAAGAGTCTAAAAGATGAGGAGAGAATACAAGAGTTAAGCCTCCCTTACCTTTAATTTGCATCCAATCAATAGATAGAATGCTTGCCAAGACTGCGTTTCTTAATTTTTAATTTTTAATTTTCAATTTTTAATTGCATAACCCTCTTGCCAAAGTGCATAAACAATCTCAGACTGAGTTTTGAGGGTAGACGAACAAAACCCCCTGTGTGGGATCTCATTCATGACTGAAAACAACGATACTTTGCTGCTAAAAGCTGCTAAAAGTGGCGATATTAAGGGGCTGTGTGCGCTACTGGTTGCTGGTGCAAGCGTAGATGCGTGCGATCGCCAAGGTACTACGGCGTTAATGTTTGCTGCCAATTTAGGCTACACCGAAATTGTGCGATCGCTCCTAGATGCCGGGGCAAATATCAACTTGCCTAGAAAACTCTATGGTTTGACGGCTTTGATGTTAGCCGCTAGTGCTAAACAACTTGACATTTTGAAACTTTTAGTATCCAAAGGTGCTGATGTCAACGCCATTAATGAAGATGGCAGCACAGCTTTAATGGCCGCAGTCCTCAAAGGTCATATCGATGTAGTGCGAGTCTTATTGGCTGCTGGTGCGGAGGTGAGTATTGCCGATAAAGATGATGATACTGCCTTGAAACTCGCCATTAAGCAGGGAAACATAGAAATTTTACAAGCAATTCTCCAAACTGGTGTTGATGTCAATATCCCAGATCAAGAGAGTGAGACACTCTTAACATTAGCCGCAGACTTGGGGCATCTGGAGGTTGTGGAAGCACTGCTAGCGGCGGGGGCTGATGTGAATCTGAAAAATGCTGATGGTGGAACTGCATTATTGGCAGCAGCAGCAGGGGGACATAGTGCGATCGCAGCAGCTTTACTGGATCGAGGTGCTGAAATTAATCTCCAAGACCAAGATGGTGAAACTGCCCTACACCTTGCCGTTGTGGAAGGCTACATTGATGTCGTGCAAGTATTACTTAACAGGGGTGCAGATGTCCAAATTAGGAACCGTCTGGGTGATACGCCACTGCTTGTAGCAGCGTTGCAGGGACATAGCAAAATTGTCGAGGCCCTACTGTGTTCTGAGGCAGATATTAATGGGAAAAATCTTGGTGAAGTACCTTTGACGTTGGCTGCATCACAAGGACATACTCAAACAGTGAAAGTGTTATTAGACTATGGTGCTGATGCCAACACTCTGGGGGACGATGGCAAAACTGCTTTGATTAAAGCAACCGAACGCAAGCACACAGAGATCATACATTTGCTGCTGGCAAAGGGGGCAGATGTGAATTTTCAAGACTCAGCGAGGGCAACATCATTGATGTGGGCTGCCTCAGCAGGTTATGGCGAAATTGTGCAGTTATTACTCCAAGCTGGGGCAGATGTGAATTTAAAAAACCGTGGTGGTTATACTGCTTTGATGATTGCAGAATTTAATGGTTATAAAAATGTAGTGCGGAGTCTGCAAAAAGCTGGAGCGCAAGAATAGCTATTTTAATTCGGAATTTTTCACCTAAAATCTTTTTAGAAATATCTTGACAAATGATTAAATGAAGGTTAATAACTTAATAAAGACTAAGTAAGTTGAAAACGGCCAAGTTTAGACCTAAGAAACAAAGAAAGCAAAACTCCGTCGTAACTGTTGTGAACTTGCTACGGCGGAGAAAAGAAAAATTAAAACGCCAAGGGGGAACAGGCTAAATGCTTGCGTGACAAGGATATAAAAAAAGCAAAAATGAAGAAGTAAATTTACTTTTTACCTTGTACATTTTACCTTTTACCTGCTCTCCCCCTTGACGTTTCCTACTGTGCTAGATGTGCAAAATATATAGTTTTTGCTTCAACAGAAATGTATTCTAAGGATCATTTTTTATGTATTATCCTAATGACTAAATACAAACAATTCCTGAAAAAAGGTTAATTTGCGATTATTTGAGCGATCGCTATGGAAATTTAAAGAAAAAATAAATTAAAAATTAAATTTGGTGTGGTAAATATCCAGTTGTCATAACCAGTTGCCATAAGATTAGGTATTTATTCATGGCTTGAACAGGAAAAATGGTTAATGACTATAAAATTTGCAGAACAACTAGTGTCATGTCATCAGTGTTTTGCTTATCATCACCAATGAATTGCTGAACTTGGTCAAATAAATAGTCCACAATCTCCTCTGGCCCATTACAGTACTTGCAAGCCGTATTGAAGCCAGCGACAAAGTTATCTTCATCGAAGCGATCGCCACCAGCCGCCGCTGCATCGGTCAAGCCATCTGTATAGTAAATAATGGTATCCCCAGGCTCTAACTGTACCTGAGCATCTTCATATTGGCTGTTAGCATCCAAACCGATTAGCATTCCTAGAGTATCTAAACGGCTGACAGTTTTCGTGGCTGCGTGCCACCACAAGGGAGGATTGTGTGCCGCATTGCTATAAGACAAAATTCGACTGTGAGGATTATATTCTGAATAAAACAGTGTTACAAAACGGTGAGAATTTTCCAAATCCGCATACATCACTCTATTTAAGTTTTGCAGAATTTTTGCTGGGGAATTCCCATGTAGCACTTCTCCCCTTAGCATTCCTCGCATCATCGTCATAATCAGACCAGCAGGGACACCTTTGCCCATGACATCTCCAATAACCAAACCCCAGCGACCAGTCTCGGTGTCGCCTTTAGTCTTAGACCGAATTTTATTCTGATTGGTAGCAATAAAGTCGTAGTAGTCACCGCCAACACGATTTGCAGGCTTACAACGGGCAGCTAGGACTGCACCAGGGATTGTGGGACATTGACGTGGTAGAAGTCGCCGTTGAATTTCTGCACCAATTTCTAGTTCTTGGTCTAAGCGTTCTTTTTTTCTAAGTTCTACAGCTAGTTCATCGTTTTCGATCGCTACTGCTGTTTGATCTGCCACTAACCTAACTAACTTTTGCCTAGTTTCTGTCCAACTATATTCTGGATCGCGGCTCAATACATAGAGCCATCCCCTTTCTGTATGCTTTACCAGAATCGCCGTACCAAAGATTTGTACCTCTGGCCCCAAATAGCGATGCATTTGGTCATCCAAAATCCCCGTCGCATTCGCTAGAGGGGCAGTATTTGGCAAAAGTGTGATTTGACTGCTGGCTATTTCTAGCGCTTTGCGGATATTTTTACGCTGTCCACTATCTTGCCAATGTAACTGTTCTAACCTGACTTGACCATTAGGTTTGTAGAGAAACAGGGCGCTGCCGTCTGCATCTGTCACTCTTGTTGCCATTAGCGGAATCAGTTCCAAAAACTGATTCAAATTATTGAAACTTCTCAGGGCAAATCCTAAAGAACTGAGCAAATCTTGAATTTTGTTCTGTTCCCGGTGCAACCTTGCCACGAGTTCTTTGAGTGCCACGACTGGGGTGACATCCGTCGCGGCACTACTATTGTTGTCAGTGGGTTGAGAGGGCAGTTGAGACACAGGCACAGGTATTATTGCACTTTATATTGGCAGATTTTAGATTACTTATAAGCTTTTTGGCTTTCGTATTGCTAAACCATAATTAGACAAGACTTGTCACTTTAGCAAGAGTATAAAGACGTAACAGGCAACTTTTATCAGTATTTTATTTGCTTATTATATTTTTGATGGAATCTTAGTCATTTAAAATCATGTATTTTTAGTCAAAATCCAACCCGTAAAAATTACTATAGCGGTTCTAAATTCTATTGAATATAGACCTAACACCGAGCCTTGTAGAGAGATGTGTGTACACTGTAGCCTTTTCAAAGAAAGATCAAAGTGTATTGCATCAAAACGAGAAGCACTATGGTTTTGGTGATAGTTCAGAAATCTTTTCCTTTTTTCATAACTTAATTCCCAAAGCATATCTCTAAAGTCAGAAAAATACTTTATTCAAAGAATAATTTATAACGCTTTCAGAGTAATTATTTGGGTATAGAAAACTAGGAAATTAGAAGTCTTTTGAGCAAAAACCTCCATAAACGCTCAAAGTGAGCTTAGTTTGGTAAAAACATACTTACATTCATTCCTAAAGCTGAGAATATGTAAATAAGTCTTTAAATACTTAATCTGTATACCATATACCGTGATAATCGCCAAGGATGATACTAAATCTAGAAAAAATCTCCTCCCAAAACTTTAAGTCAAAAGCCAGAAACAATGTTGTCGTTTGATCATCAGAATTCAAATCTCTCGATTTACTACAAAAATATTTGTAGATTCTTTCGCAAGTAGGAGCTGAAAAGACACCTGGGAGTGTTGAAACAGCTTACTTACACTAATTTGCTTTTTGAGTCCACAGTGGACGATTTTCCGAATTTCTGATGGTTGGAAGCCATCTTTTTGGCAAAATCCCACACCACAATAGTTGTATTTGTGGGGGTGAGTATCTTGTCTACCCTTTAAGTTCCTACCAAATGTAAGTTTACGGGCTTTTGTGTGTAGCAACTAAATGTCTTGCTACTCCACTTAAAAAGCCCTTAAAGGGGTAAAAAAGTTCATTAGCTTGAGATTTTAGCAAAAGTCACCCATTTATTGTGACAAATTTATGATTTTAGGATTTTAACTGTTTTTAGTTAGTTCAAGTGATAATACCAGATTCAGTTATCCCTAAATTTCTCAGTTTGTCAAGAAAAATTTTTAACTCCCAATTTTTCAATTAGCTACTTAAGAGAGCTTCGACAAACTCATAGCTTGAAAAGGGTCGTAAGTCTTCAATTCCTTCACCAGCACCAATAAAGCGAATCGGTAAACCTAGCTGTTTCACAACGGCAAGGGCAACGCCGCCTTTAGCAGTGCCATCTAGTTTTGTTAAGACAACGCCACTCAGTTGGGCCGCTTGGGAGAAAACTTCGGCTTGTCGTAGTCCATTTTGACCTAAAGTAGCATCTAGAACCAACAGCGATTCTACTTTGGCATTTGGAGCTTTTTTGTCGATAATTCGCCGGATTTTGCCGAGTTCGTCCATTAAGTTTTTCTTATTTTGTAGTCGCCCAGCAGTGTCTACCAGAAGTAATTCTGTTTGCCGTGATTGGGCAGCTGCGATCGCATCAAATACAACTGCTGCCGGATCTGTATTTTTTCCAGGATTGGCAATTACTTCTACACCACTTCTACTACCCCAAACTTTCACCTGTTCGACGGCGGCGGCGCGGAAGGTGTCTGCTGCCCCAATCAAGCATTTATAGCCAGATTTTTGCCCTAAATGGGCAATTTTGCCAATGGTGGTGGTTTTCCCGGCACCATTCACCCCAGTGATTAACCAAATGTTCAAGGTTTCTTTTTCTGGGGTAAAGCTAGTTTTGTGGGATGCAATGCTTGGTGCATCCAGCATATCCCGCAGAATTTTTTTCAGATAGGCGATCGCTTCTTCCGGTGCAGTAACTTCTTCTCGAAGTTTTGTCTGTAGCGCATTGATAATAAAGTCTGTCGCCTCTACACCCACATCGGCTTGCAGGAGTAATGCTTCAATTTCCGTCACAGCAGCTTGGTTAAGCGGCCCTTGACCAACGATCGCCTTCAGTTGGTTGAGAATACTCCGGCGAGTTTTGTCTAAGCCTTGCCGGAGCTTTTTCAGCCAGGTTATTTCTTCAATAGAAACGTCTTCTGGATTTCTACCTTGAGCTGCTAAAACTTTCGCTGACCAGACAAACCCATCATCAAATACCAGTCCGGGAATTTCCTCTCCTATCTCTGAGGTTGCAGCTACTGGCTGTAATACCTCCGGTTCTGGAACTTCAATGGCGGTGGCTATTAGTTGATCCAGTTTTGCTTGCCGTTCTGCCGCCGCCCGTTCTAAGAAGGATAAATTAGCTGGTGCTGTTGGCTGAGTTGCCTCTGGCGTGGGGGTTTGCTCAACTTCATTTGCCGTTATTTCTGGGCTTTCGACATCGGGATCTTCAGCAATTACAATTACTGAGGAATCTTCTGTATTTTCTTCCTCAGTAGCAGTTTGGATAATTTCTAGCTGTGCTGTTTCTAGGGTTGAACTAACAGGTTCCTCAGTTAGTTCTGATTCAGTGATTTCCGCAATTGCCGTTTCTACAGTTTCAGGTTCTGCTAAGGCATTTTCTGAATCAGGCGGGGTTTCTACTACCTCAACCTGTTGTTTTTGCTGAATATTTTTGTAAGCAGCTTTAGCAAACGCCAACAAGTCTGCCGTTGTGTCTGGTGCAGTTTCAGCAGCTGAGGTTTCGGCTGGCTCTGGTTGGGGTTCTTGTGCAGGAGTAGTTTCTTCCTGTTTTTTATCAGAGGGAGTCTCAGAGGAATCGTTATATTGACGGCGGAACCAATTAAAAACCATTGCAGCAGTATTAGTTATATGAGTTATAAGTTATAAGTTATGAGTTTAATTTAACTTTGCACTTTTTCTTAGGGTGAAAACTTCCCGGTTATCCTCACCTTTCATAGCTAGTTTGAGGAGAATTAGTTTCCTTTGGTTCGCGCAGCGTCTCCCCTTCTTCCAAAGGAGAGCTAGCGCCAAGGTAAAAGTTTCGCTCGGAGGAAGCCGCAGAAGCGGCTACAGACTTTTCTCCATAGCAGTATATGAATTAGGCAGTGTTACTATGCTGTTTTTTTCTGCTCAGTGACTCGGCGCAAAACACCATTAATAAATCGATGACCGTCGTCTCCACTGTAGCGTTTGGCTAGCTCCACAGCTTCATTGATGGCGATACTATCTGGAACTCCTAAGAATTTCATTTCTGCCACAGCTATTTGCAGGATATCGCGGTCAAGTTGAGCGAGACGAGTTACTTGCCAATCCACTAAGGCAGTAGAAAGGAGTTCATCTATAATGTGTCGATTTTCGTTGACAGTAATCACAAGCTCTTTAGCATAATTACGGACTCCCTTATCCTGATTAGCTAGTTGAATCAATTCGGGGAAATCAACTGCTGTACCCAATTGATTGATTGCTGTCTGGGTGCAGGCGATCGCTTCTTGAAGCATTGTTCTGGCAGAATTGAGGTCGGAAGCACGAGTTTGGCTACTCAAAAGGCGATCGTTACTGCGTTGCAGTTCACCTGCGGCATTATTGAGGGTATCTTGCACTTCTGAGGTCAGGGTACGTACTGCTCCTAGCACCAATTTGGATACTAGCTGATCGTCTAGTAGTGTATCTAATTTTTTTGGGTTGACTGGCAATTGGCTAAGGCTTAAAAGCGCCAATTCACGAGCAATTTGCTGGGGTTTACGAGGTTGCATAAAAGTCAGGGGTGATTGTGCGAGAACTGAGTAACTAGGCTGGGCAAACTTACAAGTTTATCAATTTTGGCACAGTCAAACAACAACATTACGCATTTGCTTGTGACTTTGCCAGATTGATTTTAAGTTTCTTCAACGGAAATAACCTGCCGATTGGCTTCGTCGTGTTTCACTTCCAGATTAGACTCTTTGGGGAAAATCAAGGGTGTATTCGGGGCGACAATGCCACCTGATACAACTATTTTAAAAGCGTCTTCAATAGACATGGAGAGGTTCACCACCTCGTCTTCAGGAACTACTGCGTACCATCCGGTAGTTGGATTTGGGGTGGTGGGGATAAAAACACTTAAAACGGGGCGGGACATCTGGGCTTGGATATCACTGCTGATTGCACCAGTGACAAAGGCGATCGCCCAAATTCCTCGGCGGGGATACTCTACCAAAATCACCCGGCGAAATTTACCGTTAGAATCTTTTAGTATTGTTTCTAAAAGCTGTTTGAGAGTTTTGTATACCTGCCCAGCTAAGGGAATTGCCTGTAATAATCGCTCACCAAAATCTAACAACCACCGCCCAGCAATATTGCGAGCCATCAGACCCATCAATAAGATACATAGTAGTGGTACAGCTAATCCTACTAATAAATTCAGTAAATTTACTAAAATTGGGTTTAACCCATCAAAAGGATTCAGTTGTTTGGGAATTTGGGTGAGGAAGTTGATTACCCAATTAGCAATGGTAATTGTCAGCCAGATAGTGGTTGCGAGGGGAATTACTACCAACAAACCAGCAATCAGGTCGTTTTTTAAGTCCTGTTTTAGGCGATCGATTACCAAGCCCTGATTCTCCTGTTTTAAGCTAGAGGAACTTTTGTTATTGGTATCCATACCAGCAAATTCGTCAAATAGCAAAGGCTTTACTTGAAGCAACTTCTGCCGCAAGTAACTATCAAAAACGCTAGCAGCTTGGCTGCTACAGCAAAAATACGTACTTGTTGCTGTAAATCAGCTATTTTCCTACAAGCATAGACGTAGATATCAACCAATCCGATGGCGGCTGGTTGTTATCAGAGGATGTTACTTTTCCTTGTAAGACTTGTAAATGATTGTTGCAAGTCATGAGGTATTACTAATCTATCGCGCTCAATCAAAAGCTGCTCATGATTGTGAAAGTACCACCAGGTAAACAGAGGAGTTATTTTATAGGCTTAGTCACCTTTGATGGAGAGCGCCTTTTATGAAAATGGTCTGTTAAAAATATTAATTTATTATGGTGGTTTTGTTTAAATGTAAAGCGCGATGGGGTAGTACAGCTAGCTGTACTACCCTATTCATAAAAATTCTGATTTTGCGATCGCTACTTGTTGATTTGACTGAGAATCCTTCTAATCTCCAATTCCCTTTACGCCACATCAGCCTGTGTAGTTTCCGAATCCGCACACTGTAACTGTTGTGGACTCTCTTGTGCCAGAATTGCTGTTACCTCTAAATTAGGTTTTGGTAGATACTTCATTTCCCAAACTTTGAGCAAAATCAAGTATTCGTAAAATGCCTGCAATGTACACCAAGCAAGTCCAGCGTGTCCATCTAAACAGCCACCTAATATAAAATACATATATAGAAAGCGTAGCAACGGTCTCGCAGGTAAACGCAAAGACAAATCTTTCAAGGCGCGGCGTTTTTCGACTTCCGATTTACCAAAGAATAAATCTTGCCAGTTGACCTTTCCTTGTTCTAACTGATACAGCGTTTCTTGAGCTTCATCTGTAGAATAACGGTTATGCTTATCAATCCAACGGCTCAAACCTTTGCTACAAGTGTAGTGGGGGTATGTTTCTTTTAAAAAGCTAGTTGCACCCTCACAAACTTCCCGCTCAGTATGACCGTAGTCTGTAAACCACACCTTTCCGTGGCGGAAGAGACGCATTTGGTAACGGGGATACTGTGTGCTGTAGCGAATCCAACGATTCATGAATATGACACGTTCAGCCACGTAGTAACCGATGTAATCAAGATTCTGACTTACCTTTTCGCATTCCGCGAACAGTTCTGGTGTCATCCGCTCATCAGCTTCGAGAATATAAACCCATTCGTGCTTTGGGGGGATGGACTCTAACATCCAGGTGCGTTGGCGGCCGTGGCTTTCAAAAGCGTGTTGGACAACGCGGATGGGATAGCTACTGGCAATTTCCACAGTGCGATCGCTACTGCATGAATCCACAACAATAATGTCATCCGATAGCATCGCTGATTCGATACAAGCAGCAATATCTAGTTCTTCGTTATATGTCAGTATGTAAATTGAGAACATTACTCAAGTTTTATAGTGATTTTACTCAGTGATAATTGTATTTTTATTGTTGTTAGCTATTAGGCGCATGGCAGTATAAACCGAATAATTTTTGTATAAGTCTTACTGCCATGCCAATAGTGGATTAACGGGCGGTAGCTCTAGGTTTACCACCTTGTACAGCACCCATACCTTTTAAGCCCGTCCAGCCGATGATAATGTAACCAATGGATAACAACAAACTGCTAATCCCAATCCGCAGCCCAGACTTCCAAGCAGTATCTTTAGCTTGTTGTTCTGCTTCTTCTCTGCGCTGGCGAACTTGGCTCAGTTGTTGAGTTCGCAGTGTCTGAATATCTGTTTGTTGTTCGATAGCTTTGTCAAGCGCTTGGGGATCTGTTTTAGCCTTCTTCAGTAACTCTTTGATATTTGGGGGAATTTGAGAGCTTTCAAGCGCTTGCTTATATTTTTGATCGTCTTTGAGGATTTCACTAAACTGAGCTTTGGTTTGGGTTCGCAGTTGATCTAATTGGGCTTTTCCTTGCTCAGTATTCAGTTGTGCTTGCAATTGCGATAAGCGAGTGTTGAGTTGAGCTTCTGCCTGATCTGCTTCTTGGGTGATTCGATTGAGTGTTTGAGTCTTAGCTTGATTGACGTTATTGAGGTGCAGGGGAAAAATCAGCAAGAACATCAACCCTAAAATACTTGAGAGAATCACGGCGGGAAATCTTAAATCGATCCCTTGGGGGCGATCGCTTCCTGCATCAGCGTTTTCAATCCAATAGGCAGCAAATAGCAGCCCCAGCCCCACTAGAGGAACAATCCCGCGATCGACTAGTGCTGTTGCCAAGTTGATTTGCCATACCCGATCAGTCGGTTGAAAGGGTAACAATAGAATCAAAAAGTCCACAAAAAAGGACAAAATGCAGATTATTCCAACTACCTTAACGGTGAGGGCAGTACTCACGGAAGTAAAACGGTTAACCATAGTTTTTCAAACTGGCGGTGAATACGAGTGATTTTCATATTTCAAGTTACTTGAATATTGTGCCCATGACCGTGACTGTTGTGTAGAAATACAAAGCAGATTCAATATTGCTAAAGGCTATCTGCCTCTTGGTTTTCAACTAGGCCACAGTAACATTTGTTATGTACAGTGTCTTCAGGAAATTCTTGGTGTTTTAGAGTATAAGTATAAACCGTAACGTAGTAAAAGACTCATTAATTACCCGATTTCTCTTGTTTTCAGTTCTTAATCGCTTGCAACATAAGTATTTTGTAGGGGCGCATATCTGTGCGCCACTAGTGGGTTGTGCATCCATATAAAAATTACTATATCTCCTTTATCTCCCTCATCCTTCCATCTCACCCACAAGGGTTTGTTCCCAAATCGGCAGATCCTCGGGTCGGTCAACATCAGCTAAAGGCGACAAATTCACGTATGATAAATGAAGTTTTTGGGCAATGTCTACGGTTTTCTGGAATACTTGAGCAGTTCCCCACTCGATATTAACGAATAACTCCGCGATAGCTTGGCGCAAACCAATTAAGTAATATCCACCATCGATCGCAGGGCCAAGTATGAGGTCAAAGGTGTGTAACTTTTCAAAAGCTGTTGCTAGAATCTCGGCATTGACTCCAGGACAATCTGTGCCGATGATAATTACTTTTTCTGCACCAGATTGAAAAGCATCGAAAAGCGATCGCGCCATCCGTGAACCTAGATCGCCTTCGCCTTGAGATTGGTAAACCAAATCTAACCCCAGCCAGTCTTGCATTAGTTGCAAATCGCCACCTGCAAATCGCACTTCCACAGATATAGCAATGGCTTTTTGCAATTCTTGAACCTGAAATATTGTATATTCTGTCATTTCCCGTTGAAGATTGGCAGCACCAAGATTTCCTAAAGCAGGTATCAATCGGGTTTTTGTCTTACCTGGTTCTGGATAGCGAGTAAAAATAATCAGGTGCTGTTTTGGGTTTGCTGGTAAGTTCAGCACGCAATACCTTATTTGAATAAACTAAAAATATTTTAATAGCAATACTTGCCGTCATCGGCTGTAGTATGCTCCTTCGCAGTTCGCATTGTGCCTAAAATCGTTGAAATAATAACACAACGCTTAACTTTACCACCAGAACTACTGGATAGCGTGATCCGTCCTAAATTTTGTGAATTACCTCTGTAGTCAAATTGAACTTTGCGTATGCCATTTGACAATTGCAAGGTTGTCTCAGAATCTAAGCGTACATTGGAATCTATGTTATTCCAATTAGCAGTAGATGGATTTACTGTAGCAGGATGAACTGCCCATTGAATAATGCCGTTTTGCTCACGAAAGCTAGCTTGCCAAGTCAACTTTTCCTTACTGGCTTGGCTTCGGGCTTGATGAATAGCAAGGTGAACTTCGTTTTGAGCGGTGTTGAGACGGCGAGTCTCTACAAAAGCTAACCAGTTAGATATTCCCTGGGTAGCTAATATACCAATTAATACAACAACTACTAACATCTCTGGTAGGGTAAAACCACTACTGGAGTGCTTATTCAAAAGCTTCTTTGCATTAACTAGAGACGGTAAATGCACCTGGATATCCATTTTTGTTTTCTGATCGCTTTTCAACTACCCAGTCGTTGAGCAATGTTTCAGTTTCTTGCCTTCTAAGTTGACGCTGGTTAGTAATAATATCTAGTAAGGTCGGCAGAATAAGGATTGTGACAATTTTCAGTGACAGTTTTAAGGTGAAATTTATGTTCTGAAGTCTTGAAGGGTTATAAATAAAATACTTACACAAAAATATAGCCGCCGCCAGACCTTTTTTTCTGTTAAATGGCTTTTGTAGAGCTTTGCAGACCAGGTATTTGTATAAATTTGCCAGACAAAGATTCCAACTATCCTTTAGTGTCGTTCCTGTAGCTTCTCGTAGAGAAGGTCTTTTTTTGTAGGCTCTCTCAAGCACTTGCAAACAGGATCTTTCCTGTCTGACAAGATTGCAAGAAACTGAATTAGGAGTTATGCGATATAAGATTTGTACAGATGGGACACATATAAAATTAAACTTAGATGCTAATCGCAGCCACATATCCCAATCCTGAGCCGCACCTAGAGATTCGTCAAAGCCACCTAATGCAATTAAAGCTTTTCTACAAATTAAAGGATTGGAACCATTCTCTAAAAAGTTATTTAGTAGTAAATTTTCATAAACATTTCCATTAGCTTTAACACGCTTACCCGAAAGTATAAACTCACCATTTTCGTCAATATAATCAGTCCAACTATAAGCGACTTTTGCGGTAACGTTTTCTTGCAAAGCCTTTAATTGAGATTTAAGTTTATCAGGTGTCCAAATATCATCCGCATCTAAGAAACTAACAAATTTTCCAACAGCATGGTGTAGCCCTCGGTTACGACTAATGTTTCCCCCGGCATTGGGATACGAAAATACTTTTATTCGTGAGTCTGGAATTTTTGTAATAATTTCTAAAGTTGAGTCTTGGGAACCATCATTTATTACAATTAATTCTAGATTGTGAAAACTTTGATTTAAAACAGATTCAATAGTTTCCTTAATAGTTTTTTCACTATTGTAAGCTGGGATAATTACACTAACTAATGTTTTATTTAAAGTTGACTTAATCATGTTGTACACTTCTTGTTTTCAAGATTTTGTCTAACTTGCATCTTAAAGAATAAAAGGGACTCATCATACTAGCTAAGTAAAAGTTAAGCTCAAAAAGAGCAATTAGATTAGTTTTAAATTGCCCTCTATACTGAATGAGGTGCTGTAATACTCTACGTAAGTTTCCTAAAATTGTTTTCACAAAAATTATTGGTTTTTGCCAATTTTTAGCATTTATCAAACGTAGCTGAAAAATACACAAGCCACAGCCACGTGCCAAAGTCAGTAAATAATCTCTTTCCAGCCGCCAATGTGGTATTTGATGATAAGTATGCATGTTAGGGTTATACCAAATTTCCCAGCCTGCATAATGTATATAAAGCAATGGTTCATAGTCATCACCCTGCACAAAAATACCAGGTAATTTGCCGCTTAAATTCGGTTGTTCTGGTACATTTTCACACCATACTTGTTTTCTCACAACAAGCGCTGCCGCAGGAGGTAGTCTTAAATTTTCTGCATCAAATAAATGCGGATTTGAACCATGTTCTCTGATTGCTAAAAAAGCTTGAATTCTTTCAAAATTTTCTGGCAGCTTTACTTCAAAATCCCCATGAATCTGTCCGCTCCAAGCACCTGCTTGAGGATGTTCTAATCCAAAGGTATATGCTTGAGCTAACCAATCAGGATCAGGTAAATTATCATCATCTAAAAACGCTATTAGCTCACCTCTTGCTTCACGCACTGCCCGCAATCTTGCAAAAGCTGCTCCCTGTTTGGGTTCTAAAAAATATCTTAACCGACAATTTATATCATATATTTTTTGGTAATTCTGGATTATTTCAGATGTGTTATCAGAACTATTGTTATCTACAATAATAATTTCCCAATTAAGTTTTTCTACTCCTATCTGGTTTAATAGCTTATCTAAAACTTTAGGTAAACGGGTTGCTCCGTTATAGGCAGGGATAGCTATGCTAATATCTAAACTTTCAACTGATAAGTTGACCATAATATTTAATGCTTTGATCATTTATTTTTTAAAATATCCATTTTTCCAAAGGTAAAAAGGGCTAACGAAGCTACTAAAAAAAAGTTCCATTTCGCAAGCAACTACCAAATCGCGTTTGAGTCTAGTTCGGTATTTAAGTAAGTGTAAAGTAATTTTACGTAAGTCATTTATCATATAAGATAAAAGAGCAATCGGTCTATATATCTGTTTGATATTAACCATTCTAGTTACATAACGGCTAAGTCCAATTCCTCTAAAAAAGGGAATTAAATAGTCTTTTTGCAAACGGAAACTAGGTATTTTATGGGAAATTTCCATTTCTGGGTTATACCAAATTTCCCATCCTGATTTTTGGATATAAGACAACATTTCTAAGTCTTCACTGGTAAGCATATTGCCTTTAACTCTCCCAGTTAAAATCGCCTTATCTGGCACGCTTTCTAACCACGCTTGTTTACGCACTACAAGTCCGGCAGAGGGAGGTAGCAATTTTTTAGATGCTTCATATAATAACGGTAAATCACCTCGCTCTGTAATTGCTAAAAATGGGGCAATTCTCTGAAAGTTTTCTGGTGGTTCTACTTCCCAGTCGGGGTGAATTTGGCTGCCATAAGCTCCCGCTTTGGGGTATTTTTCACCAAAAGTATAAGCTGCATATACCCAATTTGATACTGGATAGTTGTCATCATCTAGAAAACCTATTAATCTACCTTTAGCTTCTGCAACTGCTCTTTTTCGGGCATAGGCTGCCCCCTGTTGTGCTTCAAAGCAATACTTCAAAGGGTAAGAACACCGCCAATTTTGTTGATAGGTTTCAACAACTTTAGCTGTGTTATCAGTGCTGTTGTTGTCTACAACTATAATTTCCCAAGTTAAATTTTCGGTGTGAAGTTGGTTTTGTAGCCGTTCTAATAGTTCTGGTAAACGACTTTCACCGTTATAAGTTGGGATCGCTATAGTAATATCAAGATTTTCAGTCATGTGACAAAATTTACATTTTGATTAAGACGCTTTTTAATTTATATATTGAACCAATAGCTAGTTTATTACTGGCTCTTAAATAAATCTATAAATCTATCGAACATTAAAACTGCACCTGATGTTTTAATTTTGCTATCAATGTGCAGTTTTATATACAGTATTATTACGTAATTTGAAATGAAGATTCCTGCATAAGCTACTTAACTGCATTTATCATCTTGTGCTGTGAGCATTGAGCCTAAGAGAGTTTTCACAATGACGCATCGCTTGACGCTACTAGCCGATGTGGAGTTTGCAGAGCTTGGTACAGCTACCACTATTTTTAACCCAGGTGGCTCTGTCGAAGGGGCTACAGGTGTTCCAAAGCTTGCGTTTGGTAGAGTCCCCATATAGTCAAAGGTAATTTTTGTTGACGCACTTAAAGTGTAAGAGACAGATGAACCAGCAGTGTTTTGACTGGTGAGATTTGCACCTAGCAGAAATTTATCAGAGCTGATGCCTACATCTGCTCCTAAAGGTTTCCATGTAGGGCTTCCAGCATTGGTATTATAAACAGCAACCTCTGCATTTTGGGTTGTGCTATTTTTCTGAAAACTGACACTGTAGCTAAGTTTTTTGTTTTTAGCTTCGCGCTGTGCTTCTTGCAGTGCGGCTAAAACAGCGTCGTTAACCTTATTCACTTTCTGCCGATTCACAAAGGCAAGCCAACCAGGAGCTGCGATCGCTGCTAAAATTCCAATCATCACCATCACTACGATTAATTCCAGCAAGCTAAAGCCAGCATCTTGTTGGGTGTATCCAGAAGCATAGCGTAGTCTGTGAATTAAACATCGCTGTTTACTGGTTTCATTTCTACTGTTTGGGTTAAATAACTTCAAACTTAACTTTCCCATAATTAGCTGCCATTAATTAATCCTTGAATTTTCAGCACTTATTTAGTAAATAAGTATCCGCGCCCTTGTACGCGTATACTTGCACTTGGAAAATAAGTTTTGTTGATATCTGTGTAATTAAGGTTATTGCTTTGTAAACGTGCGAGTGCATTGCCTCGTAAAGTTACCTGCGCTGTTGTGTTAACCCTATCGATACACGCATAGAAACCAGTCATTTTGCCAGTATTACGTGTATTAAAGCTAGCAGTGTTTGGTGATACTTTTTGCCATGTGTTGTTATCAGTAGGACAAGTTGCCGCAGGTGCTGGTGTTGTATCATCAGTCTTGGTTTGATCAATAAAGTCAATAAGTACTGTAGTATCAGCAGTATAAGTTTCTGTGGCTTTTACCCAAGCATTCATCTTGTCATTAATAGTGCCTACTCCATCGAGTTTAAATAGGGTAAAACCTGGACTAGGACAATTACCACTAATATATTTGCCAGTGTAGCCAGTACAATCAACACCAGTACTAGCTGGTACACCATCTTTAATTTGCCATCTCGCAATCCGAGCTGCATTAGACCAAGTAGAACTAGAAGTAGCGTCTTTAATCAAATAATAGGCAACCAATGAGTACACAAACGTGTCATCTTTTTCGGTTCCTGTAATTGTAAGCGCTTGATTAACTAATTCTCGCTTCCAAAAGACAAGAACGGGGACTCTATCTGTCGCGCTCGAATTAGGTAATTGACTTTTGATAGCTTCAATTCCATCAGCATCATAAAGATAAATTGCCTGTTGTAAATCACGGGAAATATAATCTAACGCAGCTTGAATTTCTTGCTCAGAATTTGCCTTTGCTTGCTCCTTTCGGTCTGTGTCCATAATGTTAACCATGAATCCTAGCAACGGCGTGAGGATCAGGAATGCCAGGATCATGGCAATCAACAATTCAATCATAGTAAAACCGCCAACTTGCTGAACCACTTTAGAACGTGTCAGCTGGCTTTTGAGTAAGAATTTTAGTGTACTCACCATATTCTGGAATTCTCTTTAGTGATAAATGCACAGTGAGCATCGCATAATGTGAAACTGCCTAGCTTTTTACTGGCAAGCTTGATTTGTTGCATTACCCAGTCGTCGGCATAAAGCCTGAAATGTAGTGTTAGTGTTGCCAATGTCGGTTGTCATTTCGATTAATGGTGCTTGGCGATCGCCTAATCCGCCTGTGAAAGTTTTTTGTGTTTTCTTATCATTATTCGAGTTCCCTGTATTGGCTGTTATAGTTTTACTAAAGTCAATATCTGTTCGATAAACCCGAATTGCTAGACGATAACCGTCGTTTACCGAACTACCTGTGACTTTAACTTGAGCAGCTTGAATGTAAAACTGCTCAAAGGGCTTATCCCTACAACCTGTAGTACTAGTAGTAGTAATAGTGCCATCAGTAACCTTAAAGCAATACAAATTCGTATCACTTGGTTGCGGAACGGGCATCTCTGTACTGCTAATTAAATAGGCTGCTGCTTGAGTTGAATTTGAAACATTTCGCGTTGTAGTTGCATTTGCAGGATCGCGTGCAATGATTGTACTTGGCCCTGTAATTGCTCCAATTCTGATGGCATCAATAAATGCTTTTGTTGCTTGGGTTGCAAGTTCCACTCGTCGAGACTGAACGCGGGTTGCTGTTGAGATGACGATCGCAGGTGCGATCGCTGCCATTAAAATAGCAACTATAACTATTGCTACCAAAGACTCAATAATCGTAAAACCAGACTCATCAGCAGGGATGATTTGTTGCTGTAGTTTGTGCTTAATCATTAACTTATCACCAGCTTCTGATACCAATTTGCATTCCAAAACGTAATTGAAAAATCTTACTCCCCTAAAGTGAAAGTTACAGTTTAGGAGAGTAGTATGAAATTTTAAGGGCAGTTACTAGGACGTTGATCGGAATCGATTGCAGCAGTATATACAGGAGGAGTGCTAGTATCGGGTTTTTTCGCACACAACAAATTTTGCACCCATGCATCATCTCGACCAACTTCCCGGAAGTACTCATCTGGCAAATCATCTGGTATGGTTGCCAGTTTTTGGGCTAATAAGTCAGGCGACTGAGATAGCAGTGCTACATCATAACCCCATTGCCGTGTAGGAGCCAGATAGAAAGGAGTTCTGCTGTCATTACCTTGAATCTTATATTTAAAATCATCAGATTGAGTTGATATGGATGTGCTGAATGATGCAGTGGCATAAGCACTTCGTTTAGTTTGGACGAAAGTGCCACTAATCCTAGCTTTAATAGCATCGGTTGCCTGTGTACCAGTTGAGTTCCAGTTTTCTAAAAAGCGTACAAAGTTGTGTAGACCACCATTATCTTCTGTAGGACGCGCTGGGGTATCTCCAGCTACAGCAATTAAATTAAAGGTAGTTTCAGTAGCTGTTTGCAACCAATTCTTGTGGTTGGTTCCAGAGACAATCTTATCAGTGTTATCTGGGTCTTGAGGAGTAGCAAAAGGTTGATTAATTTGTAGAACCGGTTGAAAACTATTGACAACACCACCAGCCATAACTGGCTTCAACCAAGGCATGAACACATCGGGTGATGATTGTAATAGTGTTGATCCTGTAGTGGATGTATTTGACCCTAAAGGAAATATTTGTACCTTTCCATTGTTATCAACGCCTAAAACTTGAAGAGGAGTAACTAACTGCCCAGTCGTCGCATCACGTACAAAAGCAATTCTCCGAGGAGCGGTTGCAGGAAAGCATCCTCCTGAATAATCCGTCGCTGGATCATCAAAAATGTATCCTGTTTTTAATCGACTATTGTTTGGATTTCCATTTTTACCAACAATTTGACCATTATAAAACGTATTACCTCCTCCATTTCCGCAGGCTGTCTGGATTGTCCATGCAGTTGTCGCTTTTGTAGAATCGCTACAATCTGCTAAGTTACTTGCAGAGCAAACTTCTGTTAAATATGGGCCAGGTGGTATTTGTAGCGCAATTGGTGTCACAAAGTTGTTGAGGTAGGAACTACCTTGGAACCCTGTTGTAGTTGAGTCAAGGTCTTTGGGTATGAGTGTAGTGGTGTCACGCCATCGAGCTACAGGGACAAAGCTATTGTATTGTGAGAAGCCAGATGGTATTGGGAATGGAGCATCATAGCTATTACTCCAGCCATAATCTCCCTCATCGCGGTAGCCCAATCTAAAGTTATTAGAAAGTAAAGTAACAGAATCTGCCAAAACAGATGCAGGTCGCCATAGATCGCCAGTTGTACAGTTTGGTAGCCTTGTGTCATTTGGACGACAAGCGAAATTCGGATTGCGCTGTGCTTTGGCGCGAGTATAGAAATTGCTCCAATCATCTGACAATGCTGTTGTGAACTCTTCTTGGGTGTGAAGATTAAAGTTCCCTTTAACGTAAACAGGCAAATTGGTAGCTAAAATCAACCCTTTCTCTACGTCTCGATAATCATTACTTGTGCCGCGACCAATTTTTGAGCCGTTGATCAGCATAATGGCATTAGGACGGCGCGTTGGGTCAAGCTTATAATCCACTGGGCTTTCAAGTTTTTGCGCCTCTGGATCTGTCTTTGTTGAACTCAAATCTGGCAGTGCATCATTGCGAGTAGCATAGATAATGCCACTATTTGGTAGTAAGTATTCTTGCGCTGGAGTTGCTGCACCGTATGTAGTAGTGCGAAGCGAGTTGATATCTAATACTGTGGCGCGAATTTCTAAAGGTTGTCTGTCTTTTGTTGCAAGATCGTAATCAGTACTTGTAGTGCTTGTTTGATTTGCCTTAATCTGCCTTGCATCTAAAAAGGCAGTTTCTTGAATTGCACCGTGAGGAATAGGAGGTGTAGTGGTTACTGGGGAAAGACTGCCGTCTAAAATTTGTAGGGCGCAAATTGCAGCATCAATTGTAGATTGTTCCGAGAGAGTACGATTTGCTGCTGTTTTTGCTAAAGCTTTTGTTAGCAGTCCATCATCTATAGAACGTCCAGCTAAATAATCTGTATTAGCTGTATCAGTTATTGGACGTTTTGGATCTCCTTTTATATCTCCTTTTGGATATTTTAATTGGGATTGATAAGTCAGTAGCGCCTGATAATCAGTAACTGTTTTGGTTGGAGGCCCGTAAACTATGCCGTTGTTGGATAGACCACCTGTAGCTGAACTATTAGCATCTGAAGCCCAAGCTGGAAGTCCTGTTTGATTTTTAGCAGTAGTACTATTAGTAGGGACGTAAAAGCTGCTTACACAAGCTATCGGCTGTGGACTTTGCTGGTTGTAACTAGTAGCTTTGTAGTGATAAACAGCTGTAGCTCGCATCCGCAGATATGGTGTCTTAGTTGGATCGGCAATTTCGGGCCATTTATACTGTATTGAAGAGTAATTAGTTGCGCCTACAGCAGAGTAATCATACATCCAATATGGCTTAATAATCTTTTGTGTGGGTGCTGGAGCTTGAGGCACTGGCATCAGATCAGACCAAATTTCTTTGGCAGCTGAAGTGAAGGTAGTACTTGCGGCTGTGAAATTGTTAGGCAAATAAATCCCGGCACCAGTTACCACTCGTAAACCACCAACAGGGTCTTGTATGGTACTTGGGACTTGCGCTGCTGCTAGTTCCCAATCTTTATCTCGGTCTGTAGAGCCTAAATCAGCTAGTATTTGTACGCGAGAGCGGCGAGTGCGAGTTGTAGAAGGTGTTGTTGGTAGATCCCAGTTAACACCACTAATAGTTTGCGTATCTTGAGGATTTGGGCCAACAAATCCGCTTTTAGTGCTGTCCCACCAGATTTGAGGCAGATTGTTACCAATTACAACCCTGTCACCCAAGGATTGTTCTTTTCCGCCATAGTCTTTTTCTAGTTTTGTAGGTTCCGTTGCACCAGGTATCAGTTTATTACTGCTGATACTTAGTGTTAAATTAGTGTAACCAGTACCCGTTTTCCCATCCGTGGGAGCGGTAGGATACATCCAAGCATCTACAGGGCGTAGGGTATCGCCACTGCCTTGAAGCGGAGTAGTTGTGGCGTATGTACCTAATGCAACTGATTCAGCACTCCCAGCAGCAACTTCTTTGTAAGGTATGCGGCGAGTGCGCTTTTGAAAGTAAAGCTGTAGCTGTTGTTTGCGTAGTGCGTCGTTTTCTGCTGTGGTGTAACTTGATAAACCAAGCTTATCTTTTTGTTGTTGAATACCTTTGGTAACTTCTGTAGGATCAGTATCTGTGGTAGCTATTTGGGCGCTAACTAGGCGAGTGATGCGCTGTGTGTAGGCAAGGCTGTTATAAGCTATGAAGTTAGCTTCGCCTGATGCTGGAGTAGTTGATTTGGCAAAATCGACTACAACAGGATCGGTAGCTTCTCCTTTTCTAAATAAATCCACTTGGGTGATCTTGGATAAGTCAGTTGTATCTGTGGAGCCACCAGCAGCCAAATTTCCACCAATTACTATTTTGGCATTGTCATCATCGTAGAAGCACGAATCCTTACTGCTAACTTGAAATAGCCTGACATTATTTCCGTCTGAACCAGTGAGCAAATTACTATTGGTAAAAATTCGTCCATTTAATCTAAAGATGGGACCTGGGCTAATATCTATGTCATCTTCATAAAGAACAGCATTATTAACTACAGGAATTTGGATACGCTCTTGTTGATACTCTAAAGCAGAAAAGCTTTTATTACCTTTGTAAAGTTCATACTTAGTATTAGCTGGTGTAGTGGTAATAGGAACAGTTGCTGTATAGACAAAAAAGGCTTTTTTCAACTTATTACCCACCTTAAACCAGCCAGTATTACCTACTAAGGTAGCGCTTGTGCCTAGTGTATCTCCACAATCTGCACTGACATTACCAGCAGTCATTGGTAAAGTTCTTGCTTCTAATGGATTTCTGGCATATTTATATACACCAGCGTTTATAGGGGGATTTCTAAAGTAAACCCCATAAAGCGTGTAGCTATCAAATTTGCCGTTGTTATCGGTATCTACAGGGTATAGCCATGCAGTATTTAATGTCTTATCCTTTTCAGTTTGTTCGGTTCTTTTTGCTTTTTGATCGGTATTTAGAGCTAGTTGCAGTTGAGTTTCATCACCAAATGTATATTCATTGATATTGCCGCTCAAAGTAGAATACAACGCATCATCTGTTGGCGTGGCTCGTGGTAGTCGCCCGTCTTGAAATAGCTTATTTATCTTAGCTCTAGCTCGATCAATTGCCGGAGTAGCAGCATTAAGTGCAGCCTCATTTACTCGAACATTACTAGCATTTTTGGAACGTTCAAAAGATCGAAATAGAATTGCAGTTGTTAATAGTACAACAACTAAAGATACCATCGCCACCGTTGGCAAAACAAACCCAGCATTTCCTGCACCACGTTTTCTATCTGTGGTAAAAAGGGTTCTTAGTAGCCAAATGATTTGCTTTTTTATTGTAGATAAAAACTGGCTACTAAGTTTTTTTAAAAAAAATATTCCTGCCTTGAAAAATTTGCGTCTTATAGACATAAAAGCTTCCCCGTCAATGTTTTACAGATTTGAAGATATTGATTTTATAGGTGAATCAGCCTATTTTGTAGATTTCAATTAAAAGTGAGACTTTTGATTTTTATGAAAATCAGCATTTTTAAATATTATTAAAAATGCAGTAGTAAATTAATAAATGTGATTTATTAAATTTATATCATGGGTTCATTTCTTGGTTAATACCGAAAAATACTGAATTTTTAAAAATTCTTTAATTTATCCTTATATTAGAGAAAAACTTGCATTCACAAACCAATTAAGCTCTCTTTAATAGAGAAATAGTATGATTTAAACTAACTTTGTAGAAATCTATTTCATCCAAAGCTAGCTTTATGAAGATGTTGCCAGCATACTAAAGTTATAGTACCCACCTGTTAAACTAAAAATATCAGTTATGGGCAAAATAATATGAAAAATTTAAAATCTAGCTGTAGTGGGGGGCCAGCAGAGTAAATATTCTTAATTTCAAGCAAATACGCAGTAATTAAGTTTAATAGTCCATAGCTGAATTACACTGTCGTTTGTACAGACTATCTATTAAAATATTGATTTGACAATATAGAAGTTGGCTTGAAAAAAATTTCATACGGTACGAGAAATCGCCACAGGAAACCAGGCTTTAGTACAGCAGCAGTTTCAGCATCAATAGGTAGACACTGAGAACGGTAGGCTTCAAGCGCCTCCATCTTCTTACTTTGAACAGAATGAATAGATATACGGTGAGCAGATGCTAATTCACTTAGTTTCAGGTCACGGAAGAGTAAAGATTTCCAGAGAATCCAAATAGGGTACTGTAAAACGTCAACCTCAATTTCAGAGTATTGAATCGCCGCTAGCAGTAATTCATAAGTTACTTCATGGTCTTTAATACGGTCTTGGCAGTGAGTCACATAAACCTCCCCAGGCTGGAAGGATTTTAAGAGTTGAGCAAGTTGTTCAATTGTTTGTTGGCGCTTGCTTGCATCTAGATATTGAAGCTGACTATCTGGTTTGTCAAGAAAGTAAATTTGGCTCTTGTCTATGCCTAAGATGCTTAAAGCACAAAGCGCTTCCTGCTTACGAATTGGAACTATTTCACCAGATTGAAACTTGGGATGTTTGCCATGACTTGCTGCTCCATCTGTGACAAAAACAATCTGGACTGGCACATTCTGTTCTCGCTTGAGTCTAATTAAACCACCACACCCCAAAACTTCATCATCCTGATGCGGTGCAATTATCATCGCAGATTTCTGATTAACTTTCATTGGCTTACTACCAATATGCAATAGCCAAAGAAACTGGATGCTACTCAGAAATTCTGGCAATTTATGATTGTATAGTCGCCATATTTTGTTTTGTACTCGATGAAGGAAATGTTTGGTGTTCAGCATTCTCTTCAATCCTATAGCCCATCTCTGAATGTCGGTTTCATTCATCTCTACAATATTGACTCGTGAGTTATATTTTATTCGGATTTATCTACCCAGAAAGAGAAACTACGAAACTACCGTTGTAGGTTTTTATATATGGCGGCTATTTCTGCTGCCTGCATATTTACTGTGCGAACAGGTTTAATACCTTGGCGTAATTTATTAAGTAAATTAGTATCTGTTGCTAATCGCTCAAAAGCTTGAGTCCAAGCCTTAGTATCGTTAGCAGTCACTAACCAACCATCAATGCCATGTCTAACAAGTTCAGCAATACCCCCCAAGTTAGAGCCAATAACAGGTACAGATAGGGAGTGGGCTTCTAATACAACTAAAGGCCCAGTTTCTAGGCATTGGGAAGGTACAGCCAGTAAGTCATAGTTAGCTAAAGTTTGGGGGAGTTCTTCTCTAGTTAGTTGTTTATTCACACGAATCCGAGGATCGTTTGCTATCAAATTAAAGATTTGTTGGCGATATCGTTCATCCTGTGTTATTCCATAAATGGCCAACTCAATTTTGACAAGAGGCGGTAAATCTTTAACTGCCTGTACTAAAATCTCGATACCCTTATATATATCCCAGCGTCCTAAAAAAATTACTTTTAAAGGGTCTGACTGCTGTTTTGTCTGTGGTAATTTTTCTTGTGCTGTATAAGAAATTCCATGTCGAGAGAGAATGAGTTTCTCTTCTGGTATGCCGTTGATGAGTAGAGCTTTATAAAGCCAATCACACACTGTCACAATACGGTCAGCATATTTTGCCATTTTGAGCAAACTTTTTTGGCGTGCAGCAACATAGCCAGGCACGACAAAAGGACGTACAAACCTTCCCAGATTGCCATCGTCTACTGAGGCTGGAAGATATGCACTTACAGGCATTGGTAGGCGACTAAGGAGATCCAAGGGCAAATGGCTCAAACTATTGACCATTGCAGCAGGTAGCTTTTTGCTCAAAGTATCAGCACACTGAGAACACCGCACCACATCAATTTTGCCATCACAAACTTTCTGTCCATTGAACATCAAAGTAATTCGCTGGCAAACGGGTAGAGCATAGTGTACTGTCAATACTGTTGCCATGCCTAATTCTTTAGCTAATCGCAAATGAGGCAACCCACAATATACTTCCCAATGGTGCTGATGATATATATCTGCTTTTTGGTTGGTTAACCAATTAGCGAAATATTCAAATTTCCCATGCGGGAATTGTCCATGATTCGGTTCTGTTTTGGGCGCAGGAAATACAGGATATCGATAAACTTCTACGTCGTTATATTTATAAGTCTCTTCTTTTTGGGAACCGTTACTAGCTGCTGCTATCTGGATGTCAATATCATGCGTAGGCTCCGCCAATGCTAAGAGCGATCGCAATTCTGGCAGTAAATCGTTGAGGTTTACTTGAATACCACCGCATTTATCTGGAAAATAACGAGCAAGAGCTTGGATTACTTTCATCGGGAGGAATCTCCAGGACAGGAAATCTGCTCTTGCTATTTTATTCGCTGTATTGTGAATTACCCAGTAATATCTGTACTCCAATACAAACTAGATCGCCCATTCTCACCTCAATACCGTTCAGTTAAGCCCAAAAACCTTGGTAAAGACGCGAAATTTCGCGTCTTTACAGGTTTAAAATCAGTACCAAAAATCCACATAATTTTTTCATCACTCTTGCCAGATTTATCGGTTTTCGCACTATCCCTCAAGCTCAACGTGCTTTAGCCAATCAAGTCCAAAAGGTTTTTTCTTTCTTTGTATGAAACCACCCTGCTCTCCTTATTAAGGAGAGGGGGAGGCGATATGGATTAAGCGCTAAAGTATTTTGCTACTGGGTGGTAAGTAATAATTGCAGTGGTAGACTGTTCTGGATAAAGTTGTTCACTTTCATCCATATACAATTTAATTCTGTCAGTCTGCAATAATTCCAGTTGCTTGTATTGGTCTTGGATATTCGGGCAAGCTGGATAACCAAAACTATACCGTGAGCCACGATAGCGTTGTGCCAATATGTCCCGGATATTGTCGGGTTCTTCAGCAGTAAAACCTAACTCTCGGCGGATTCTGGCATGTGTCCACTCAGCTACAGCTTCCGCAACCTGCACCGCCATACCGTGGAAATACAGATAATCGGTGTATTGATTGGCGGCAAATAGCTTTTGAGCAAACTCTGTGGCAATTTCCCCTACAGTCACGGCTTGCATGGGGAAGACATCAATAATTCCCGATTCCTTTGGTGCAAAGAAATCTGCTATGCACAGCCGCCTTAATGATTTTTGTCTAGGAAACTCAAAAGTTACAACCTGCTGTGATTGATTCCATACGTGTAGAGAATTCCCCTCAGATTGACAAGGGAAATACCCGTAAATAACTTGGGGATGCAGCAGGTTTTCTTCAATAATTCGCTGTTTCCAAGTTTCTAAAATTGGGTAGACTTTTTCAGCTAAGAAAGCCTGATATTCTTCCTTAGATTGTTCCTTTGGTTTGCGGAATTGCCATTGTCCAGCAACTAAAGCTTGTAAATCTAAGTGCCAGAATATTTCTTCAATGGGAATATCACTAGGCTGCAATAACTGTGTTCCCCAAAAAGGCGGTGTCGGACGTTCAATATCTATCGCTACAGCATCAGAACGTCTCGTATCTACTACTTTTGGTTCAGCAGATGTTTCTTCAGCAGTCTTAGCTTTTGGTTCTTTGTGACCATTTGTCGAAACTTCAGCAGTTTCGACTTCATTTAAAAATCCTTGCAAATCTTCCCAGTTACCAGTAGCTTTTGCTGGCATTAATTTATCCATGAAGTGCAAGTCAGAAAAGGCATCTTTGCCATAAACAACTTTACCTTTATAAGCCTTTTGGCAATCTTCATACACAAATTTGGGAGTCAGCGCCGCACCTCCTAAAATTACGGGGACACTAATTCCCTTTTCGTTGAATACCTCCAAGTTCTCTTTCATAAAGGCGGTGGATTTCACAAGTAAACCACTCATCGCAATACAATCAGCTTTGTGCTGTTCGTAAGCGTTGATGATGTTTTCTACTGGTTGTTTAATTCCCAGGTTAATCACCTTGTAGCCGTTGTTAGACAAGATGATATCCACCAAGTTTTTACCAATGTCGTGGACATCGCCTTTGACTGTGGCAATGATAAAGGTTCCCTTGGCATTGTTGCCTGATTCTGATTTTTCCATGAAGGGTTCTAGAAACGCCACCGCCGCTTTCATGGTTTCTGCTGATTGCAAAACGAAGGGTAGCTGCATTTGTCCTGAACCGAACAATTCCCCGACAACTTTCATGCCATCTAGCAAGAAGGTGTTGATAATTTCTAAGGGGGGATGTTCTTCTAAGGCTTTTTTCAGATGTTCTTCTAAGCCAATGCGTTCGCCGTCGATGATGTGGCGTGTGAGGCGTTCGGGGATGGGGAGACTTTCATCTAAGGAGCGATCGCGCTTAGTTGTCACCCCGGCAAACGCTGTGGTAAGCTCTCCCAAGGGATCGTAAACGCAGACGTTACCCTCAAATTTCCGCTCATCATAAATCAATTGGCGACAAATTTCTTGATGGCGTTCCTCAATCTTCGATAACGGTAAAATTTTGTTAGCACTGACAATAGCTGCATCCATTCCCGCCGTCGTCGCTTCGTGCAAAAACACCGAGTTCAACACCATCCGCGACGCTGGATTCAAACCAAAGGAAATATTGGAAACACCCAAAATCACATGACATCCAGGCAATCCTTCACGAATGCGTCGGATGGATTCAATGGTAGCTTTACCGTTTTCTCGGTCTTCTTCAATCCCGGTGGAAATGGGTAACGCTAGGGTATCAAAGAATATTTCTGTGGGTGGTATACCATATTCTACAGCTTGACGGTATGCGCGTTGTGCGATCGCAAACTTTTTGTCTGCTGTTCGTGCCATCCCATCTTCATCGATAGTACCAATGACTATACCAGCACCGTATTTCTTCGCCAACTCCAACACTTTTAAAAAGCGCGGTTCTCCATCTTCGTAGTTGGTGGAATTCAGCAAACACTTACCACCTGCAACCTTTAAACCCGCCTCCATCTTTTCCCATTCGGTAGAGTCAAGCATTAAAGGCAATGTCACGTTATTGACAATGCGTGAAACTAATTCGTGCATATCGCGCACGCCGTCGCGTCCCACATAATCGACGTTGACATCGAGGATGTGTGCGCCTTCTTTGACTTGCGCCCTCGCCATTGAAACGAGTCCATCCCAATCTTCGGCATTTAGCAAATCGCGGCACTTCTTGGAACCACTGGCGTTGAGACGTTCGCCAACAATCAAGAAGGAATTATCTTGATCGTAGGGCTGAGTGGTGTAAATTGATGCTGCTGCTGGTTCTAAACTTGGTTGTCTAACTTTTGGCTTCAGGTCTTTAGCAAGTTCGGCCAATTGTTGAATGTGTTCTGGACGCGTCCCACAGCAACCCCCGATCACTTGGACACCCAAATCTTCAACAAAATGCATTAACGACAACCGTAATTCTAACGGTGTCAGGCGGTAGTGCGCTTGACCGCCGACGTTTTCGGGTAAACCCGCGTTGGGAATACAGGAAACGATGAAAGGTGAATGTTCTGACAGATACTTGATGTGTGGTTTCATCAAGTCTGGGCCAGTCGCGCAGTTTAAACCAAGAATATCAATTGGGTAAGGTTCTAGAATTGTCAGCACAGCGCTGATTTCTGAACCAACCAACATTGTGCCCATGCTTTCCATTGTTACAGAAACCATCAACGGACGGCGATCGCCTTTTTTGGTAAACACTTCTTCAATTCCATTCAGCGCCGCCTTAATTTGCAGCACATCTTGGCAGGTTTCCACCAGAAATAAATCGACACCACCATCCCACAGCGCCTCTGCTTGTTCAGCAAAAGTAGCTTTCATGGTGTCAAAGTCAATATGTCCCAAGGTAGGAAGTTTAGTTGTCGGGCCGATGGAACCTGCCACAAACCGGGGTTTTTCTGGCGTGGAAAATTCCGCAGCCACACGCTTGGCTAATTCTGCGGCTGTCTTGCTGAGGTAATACGCTTGGTCTGCCAAGTCATATTCTGCCAGCACCAAGGACGTACTACCAAAGGTATCGGTTTCAATGACATCAGCACCAGCAGCAAGAAAGTCGCGGTGAACCTTAGCGACTGCTTCGGGTTTGGTGTGGACTAAGTATTCGTTACAACCTTCATACTGTGGGCCGCCGAAGTCTTCAGCAGTCAGGTTTTGGGTTTGCAGGTTGGTTCCCATCGCCCCGTCGAAGACGAGGACTGGGCTATCTGGACTACGCAGGCGTTCAAGGAAAGAATGAGTCATATTTTCCTAGAAGAAATGAGGACATCAAGTGAGTCTTGTGATACTCGACTTACTTTATTATTTTCCAAAATTGTGATATTTGTGGCAGCGTTTAATAAAGTCTGGTTTTCTTTATATCGCGGTTTTCAGTTGAATGAGGTAAAAGAACCCCCAACTCCCAAGGGAGGAGGAGGCTATGATGTAACTCGTTTGATGAAGAAAAGCTATGATTACAAATCGCTATTAGAATTATCCGTAAATCTGAAATGCTTACTATACTGTGGTTTTAGCGATTTACTGATAACCAGCCGCTTGTAACAGAAACAACTTGGCATAACGCCCTTTTAGCTGTAATAATTCTTCGTGAGTTCCCTGTTCTATAACTTCGCCGTTTTCTATAACTACGATTTTGTCAGCCATTCGGACTGTAGAGAAGCGATGGGAAATCAAAAGTACCATCTGATTTTGAGTAATAGCGCGAAAATGATTGAAAATCTCAAACTCAGCTTGTGCATCTATTGCCGAGGTTGGTTCATCCAATACTAAGATATCTGCTTGCGATCGCATAAAAGCACGAGATAAGGCAATTTTCTGCCACTGTCCCCCAGAAAGTTCCTGTCCTCCTTTAAACCAACGACCAAGTTGAGTCTGGAAGCTTTGGGGTAATTGGTCAATAAAAGATTGGGCCATGCCTTTTTCAGCAGCAGTTTGCCAACGGTTTTTATTTTCGAGATGTTCTACATCACCCACGCCGATATTCTCGCCCACAGTGAACTGATAGCGGACAAAGTTCTGGAAAATCACACCAATACGACGACGCAATACATCCACATCCCATTCCTGCAAGTCCAAGCCATCTAGGAAAATTCGTCCAGAATCTGGGGTGTAGAGTCGGGTAAGTAGTTTGATTAAAGTAGTCTTACCGGAACCGTTTTCACCCACAATTGCCAGTTTTTCTTTGGGTTTCAAGTGTAGCGAAATGTTTATCAAGGCTGGTTTAGAACTTCCCGGATAAGTAAATGATACGTTTTCAAAACGGATACCATCTTGAGGATTTAAACCAATAGTTGCCTTACCCCAAGACTGTGGTACTTTCTCTTCAAGGAAATCGTAGAGATTTGATAAATATAGGTTGTCTTCATACATCCCTCCAATAGAAGTGAGGGCATTGGAGAAAGTAGATTGCCCTTGGCGAAAAACGGTGAGATACATTGTCATATCTCCCAAGGAAATCTTACCTCGCACTGTTTCCAGTACAATCCAAGCATAAGCTAGGTAAAAAGCACCAGTACTAACTAAACCCAGGAGATAGCCCCACAATCCTCGTCGCAGAGTCAAATCGCGGTCTTCGCCATAGAGTTGATCGAATAGGTTGCGGTAACGCCCTAGCAGCATCTCTCCCAACTGGTAGAGTTTGACTTCTGTGACAAAATCTTCTCTTGCTAGCAGATTTTCTAAGTAGTGCTGTTGACGAGTTTCTGCCGCCCGCCAACTAAATAGACGAAAGCCTTCTCCAGCAAACTTAGTTTCGGCAATAAATACAGGCATCGCTGCCAAAATCAGCACCACCACCGCCCAAACTGAGAAATTTACTAGTAAAATACCGTAGGTAATCAGGGAAAGAGCATTTTGCACCAACCCAAAGGTGCGGTTTACTAACGAAAGCGGACGAACTGATGCTTCTCGCCGGGCATTGGTCAATTTGTCATAAAATTCTGAGTCTTCAAACTGCCTAAGATCCAGTGTCAGCGCCTTTTCTAAGATGAGTACATTCACTCGCTGACCCATTAGCGCCCGTAATAAAGACTGGCAAATGAGGATTCCCCGTTGACTACCTGCTAGTAGAATTACAGCGATCGCTTCTAATCCTACATAAAATAGGGAAGGATAAATATTGACAAAGCCATTGTTTTGTGAATTAACTTGAGAGGCAAATACCACTGCATCAACGATTAATTTACTGATGTAGGATATCGCCGCCGGTAAAAGACCAGCTACTAAAGTTAAACTCGCCAGAAGAATGGTAAGCGTTCGGCTAGTAGTCCATACCAAGTTCACAGCCCGTCCACTGTAGCGGAAAACCGTCAGGGATTGGCGTAGGATATTTCTTTTTTTTTAATTTTCATCTTTTTTTGGACAAGATACCCCAGCTTGGGCGGATCTTCCTGACTTTATTTAATCTTTATTAATTTTACCAAAAAAGAAGTTAGAACTCAGGAGCCAGAATCACGGGTGTGCGACTAAGTGGTGACTCTCATGCTTACATTTTTATCCCCACAACCTCCGACCTGCTTTCCCATTTAATTTTTGGTGAGTATCTTCCAATAATGCTGGAATATCTAACTTTTCTGGACACCGAGGTAAACAGTCTCCGCATTCTGTACAGCGATCGCCTTTCATTCCAGGGAACCAGTGACCAGCATTTTCAAACATTCCGTAACGATATTGTCCATAGTCTTTCATGTCGTATGCCACTGCCAGATTACGTAACCGCAATATCTCTGGAATATTGATATTTTCTGGACAAGGCAAACAAGCATAACATTGGCTACATTTATCAGTTCCCAAAGCAAATTTTCGGTGATTTTCTAACCTCTGAAAAGCAGAAATTTCTGCTGATTTTAGCTCTCCATTATGGTCAGCAACTTGCAAAGGTTCTATTAATTCATCTGGGTTGGCTGGCCCTATACTTAAAGTATTAATACGGTTATCAGCAAGTAAAAAACGATAGCTTAGTTCTAAGGGGGAATACGGCTGACACAAATCTTTTAGGGTTTGGGGTGGCGTATACAGCTTTCCCCCTTTGTCAGCAGGGGAAATAATGAAAATGCCCATATCTTTTTCGGCAGCTAGTTGAATTGCTGGTGCGTGCCGTTGAAAAAAATAGTAATAATGCAGATTGACAAACTCAAAAAAATCTGTTCCGATAGCTGCCTCAATTAGCTCTAATGACCCGTGGCTGGAAAAACCCACGTGTCGCACTCGACCATCAGCAACAGCTTCTTCTACAGCTTGCATACAGCTATTTTTGGCTTGCACCCACTCCAAATGTTGCCAAGTGTTCAGACCATGAACCCCTAAGCAATCTAAATAATCTAGCTGTAATCGTTCTAAGGATTCGTCGATGCACCGACGCATGGTGTCAGCATCTGCTGTGGCTGAGATTTTGGTAGTGATGTAAAGCTTCGTTCGGGGTACTGATAACCCAGCTTTTAATGCCCTACCAAGATACTCCTCGCTTTTGCCGTAACCTCTGGCGGTTTCTAGATGATTAATTCCTAGCGCTAAGGCTTGTTCGATAGTCTGTTGAGCATTTTCAAAAGAAGCCAGGTAGCGCATTGTTCCTAGAGAGAAAACCGAGAGGTGCAGATTCGTTTTCCCAAAGCGTCGGTATTGCATACATTGAGTCCTGAGTCCTGAGTAGTGAGTGCTGAGTGCTGAGTGCTGGGTAGAAAGACGATTAATATTTTCAATACAAGAATGAAAAAGTGAAAAAGAAAGAATAAAGAATTTATTTTTAAGATTCTCTATTCTTTCTCAGCACTCAGCACGGGCTAAACCATAGCTATCCGCTAACAGCACTCAGCACTTTCCTAGCTGTCGCCATTACCAAAGCGCTTGATCAAATCTTCAGGACGGAGATTGGAAATAAATTCACGGAAGGCTTGCTGTTCGGCTTCATCTGCATCGCGGTCAACAGGGATAGAAGCATCGGCAATCACTTCTTCCATTACCCAGATGGGGGTATTTGTACGGAGAGCAATGGCGATCGCATCGCTAGGACGTGCGTCAATTTCTTTTTTGACCTCGCCTTGCTGGACAATTAAAGCCGCATAAAATGTATCCTTTTGCAGGGAATGAATGATCACCTTTTCTAGAGTCATATTCCAAGTCTCTAGAAGATTCACAATCAGGTCGTGGGTTAAGGGTCTGGGAGGCTTTTGATTCTCCAGTGCGCCCATAATTGCCCTAGCCTGTTCCTGACCAATATAAATTGGCAAAGCCCGCCGATCTGAAGAATCTTTCAAAAGGACGATCGGGCTGCGGGTTATGGCATCTAATGCTATGCCAGCGACTTTCATTTCAATCATTGCCTAAGCCTCTACAATGCTTTGAGAGCCTTGGATGCTGTGTAACAAATAGTACCCCTTTTTAGGCGGTTTGGTGACAGTAATAAACATAAGCATTCGTTCTCTATAATTGCTTCTATTAAACTCCGAACTTGTGGTGAAAACCAGAGTAAGTCAAATTGGTCTTCTTAGACAATAACCTTCTTACCCAAGTATGCCTTGTGAAGGATGCTAATGTGTTAATATTCCTATACGAAAAAAAGTCAGAAAATATACTTGGATGTTCAACATTTCTGTGACAATTACCAATTCATTTCAGGCAAATTTAGGCAATAAATAGAGTTAGTTTGACAAAAAAGCCGTGTTTACAGGATTAATCCAAGCATTAGGAACGATAGAACCCTTGGGGGGCGATTCTTGGCAAATTACTTGTGTGAGCCATTCTGGTGAAGTAATTATGCAGGATTTGGCTTATGGCGACAGTGTTGCAGTAGATGGCGTTTGCTTGACAGTGGAAAAAGTTTTAAAAGACGGGTTTATCGCCACAGCTTCACCGGAAACGCTACGCCGCACGACGTTGGGAGGTGAGCAAACGCAACAGAGATATGTCAATTTAGAAGCGTCGCTAAAGGTGGGCAGCAAAGTTGGCGGTCATTTTGTGATGGGTCATGTAGATGGCATCGGCCGATTGCTAGTGGCAGAACAAACGGCTAGTTCTTGGGAAATGACCTTTATTGCTTCCGTTGCGATCGCACGATACATTGTCCCCAAAGGTAGCATAGCTGTCAACGGCATCAGTCTCACAGTAGCCGCTTATGACTCAGAACTCTCTCAATTCAAGGTGGCGGTAATTCCCCTCACATACAGCGAGACAAATCTTCGCTATTTGGTTGCTGGGAGTTTGGTAAATCTAGAAGGGGATATTCTCGGCAAATACGTCGAAAAATTCCTTTACTCTGGCAACCCAAACACCACAGCCCATGATGAAACAAGTTTAGATGGCATTACACCCGCATTCTTAGCAGAACACGGGTATTTGTAATTGGGAATGGGGAATGGGGAATGGGGAATGGGGAATGGGGCATTAGTTATTCTTCCCCTGCTCCCCTGCTCCCCTGCCCCTCAGCTTCTTCTAGCTACCTGGTTCTTGACTAACCTGAGCAGTCTGCAAGCCTCGTACTAACTGGCTGAGGGCGCTTTGTAATTCCACGCCTGGGTCAGTAGCAACCCAACCGTTAGGTGTTAGGTGGCGGACTTCAAAGTGCAGGTGAGGGCCTGTGGATGCCCCGGTGCTGCCAACTCGGCCGATGAGAGTTCCAGGTTGTACCCATTGACCGGGTTGAACAAGGATTTCTGACATGTGACCGTAGAGAGTTTGTTCTGCCGATTTGTGATTGAGGATAACGGTTAAACCATAACCACCCATCCAGTTAGCAGTTTCGACTTGACCAGCTGCTGCTGCTAAAACTGGTGTTCCCGTAGGCGCACCTAAGTCTGTACCAGCATGGAAGCGTTGATTACCTGTAATTGGATGAACTCGCCAACCAAACAACGAGGTAATGGGAGCGGGTATAGACAAGGGATACATCATCCCCGTCCCATTATAGGCAACTGCCCCTGTGTAGGGAATTTGTGGCAATACCGATGCTAGTGAGAAGTCGTAAGCTACATTACTTGGACGGGGTGCAATGTTGCCATCTGCCATTGGTGGCGGTAAAGTCCCACCACTGGGTGCGATAGGAGTTGCACTCACTCTTGTGGGGCTGAACTCGCTGGGATTCGGAATAAACCGATTTGGGCGATATGCGGTCTTGGTGTCACCACTATAACCATTTTGAGTAGCACGCCATCTGCTGTTGTTGCCAGTCGTTGCAACTTGCCGCGTGGTTGGAACTACTGGCAATTGGGCGTTTTGACTTCTTCTTAGCCAATTAGGTGCTGCTTTACCATTAGAATTAGCTACATTCCTTTGGGGTACTTTGGCGCAAACACCGCCTAATACGCTTTGTCCTGAAGGCAAAATGGCTCGGCAACCGCTAGAGCGTTCTGTGAGAATTACAGAATTTGGCGCTTGATAAGTACCTGTAGCACCACTGTCATAACTATTAGGATCAATATAGGCGTTATTATAATCCTTGGTTTTACCTGGCGTTGCACTAACAGAACTGTTGGAGTTATTCGATGGTTGAGCAACTTCTGGGAGTTTTTGAGGTAAAGAGCGGACAGGGGTATTGGGTTTTTCCTGTCTCACCCTTGCAGGAGTAACCTGGGAGGTTTCTACTTTGGGTTTTGACTGTCTGATAATAACAACAGGTTCAGCAGCTTCGATTTTGGGCGTAGACTGCCTAACTGGTTCTTTTGATTGAGCTACCTCTGGCTTGCGTAGTCTCTGTTTGAGTCTGGCTCGCCGTTGGGAAAATTCCGGTTGTGCTTGAACTGCTTCGGGCGCAACAGCCTGCTTTTTTACTAGATTCGGAACTACCGTTGGCTGGGAAGTTTCAACAGTGGGAACGATGTTATCTACTTGTGTTTCCGTTTGGGCAAACACAAAGCCGCCGCTAAGGAGGCTGACGCTACTCAGCCAACAGAGGCTCTGAGCTGGTAGTGTTGAGGCAAAACGTTTTTTTGTTAGACCTTGCTGCCATAAATGCAAACGATGATGGGCAGAATTATTGCGCTGCGTCATTTGTTCTCTCAGTTGTGTGTAATTAGCCTAAAGAGATGATGCTAGTGGTTTGTCTTGCCCAAAGAGCGAAATTTTGAACAAACCTCAAATTTAAACGGAAGATTTATGGTACCCCAAACTGATTGTACCGGGTTCAATATAAATTTCCGGTGTAATTAGTTCCTTTGTATTGTATGTTTCTAAATCAACTCGTAAATTTCCTTGAGGTGTCACCCCAACTACAGTACCAAAAAGATTATTGACATAAACCCGATCGCCCATATTTGTAAGCAAGTCTAGATAGCGAGACAAGAGTATGCTTACTCCTTCTTGTTGAAGGCACTCCATACCGGATTCTATTCCCAGTAAGACTGTAGAGGTGAGTATTTCCAGACAAGAGATTGGTCTGAAATCTTGGGAAGCTTGCCACGATTCCAGATTAATTCCAGTTTCGGGTACTGGATTTGTCCAGTTAATACCAACACCAATTACTGCTTGAGTGATTTGTCCTTTGTTTACTTTGGTTTCTGTCAAAATGCCGCCTAGTTTGCGACTATTTAAAACTAAATCATTGGGCCATTTTATCCCAACATCTATACCACATTGGCGCAATTGAGACGCAATTCCCCAAGCAGTAGCGAAAGTTAGCTGGTAGCTGTCAGTAGCTTCTATTTTGTGGTCGAAAGAAATCGCCACGGAAACATATAATCCCCCAACTGGAGAAATCCACTCGCGTCCCCATTGTCCCCGCCCAGCAGATTGCTGAGTTGCGATGACTACTGTTCCTGAAATAGCCCCTTGGTGGAGTAAGTTCCAGAGGGTTTGGTTTGTTGAGGAGACGCTTTCAAAAAAGTGGAGGGAAAATGGTAAATATGTATGCTTACGCCCTGCTTTCAAGGCTGATTCCAAGTTTTGCAGATTAAATCCCACAGCAGTTAACCCAAATTCCGTTGTTCAAGTTAGCATTGATTGGCTGATGAGTGATTTTTGTTTAGGTTTGGTTGAAGATGCACACTTGGCACTGGCGCAATTGGGAAGGACTGCCTTATCTAACTTGTAGTATTCTGGAACATTGGCATCACGGCTTCTTTACCCAGCAGTTTTGGCCGCGATCGCCACAAGTTATCACAGAAGTATTGCAACCAGAGGCATCAGTCTATCGCTTAAAGCAGGTTCATGGCAATACTGTTCTCACCCCCCAAGAAATTGAAAGCTTCTTAAGCTCTGCTGAGGATGATTTAGCATCGGCAGATGGTTTAATGAGCGAACAGCCTCTCCAAGCCGTTTGGGTAGCTAGTGCAGATTGTACACCCGTGTTGATTGGGGATGTGAAAACTGGACGGGTGGCAGCATTACACGCGGGTTGGCGAGGGACTGCCAAGAAAATTGTGCCTCTAGCGATCGCTAGATTACAATCTCAAGGCAGCAAACTTGATGATTTACGCATTGCAATGGGCCCTGCGATCGCAGGTGAGGTTTACCAAGTCTCTCTTGAAGTGGCTGCTGAAATTGGGGCTAGTGTTATACCAGACGAAGACCAAGAAAAAATTGTAAGTGCATTACATGAGTTAACAAATTCACCTTTGCTAGAAGATCCTAATCCAGGAAAGGTAAGGTTGGATGTGCGGCGAGTGAATACCTTACAAATGGAAAACATGGGAATTAGTGCAGAACAAATTGCGATCGCACCTTATTGTACTTTCCAAACTCCAGAGCATTTCTTTTCTTATCGCCGAGAGCAAGAGAAAAAAGTTCAATGGTCAGGGATTGTTAGTGGTAAAAGGTAAAACTGGTTTTAATCTTGGTGTTCTAAATTGACACCAATTTTAAAGCAATACAGTTCAGATAAGACCAAAACACTTGTAGAGACGGCGATTTATCGCGTCTCAAAACCCAGGATTTTGTACTGTATTGGATTTTAAGGTTCAAATTTTAAAACCTGTTTTTGACGCAGTGAACTAATTGCTAAGACTAAAATGCTCAGGGTGATTCCTAGAATTGCATAACTCGGTAGCGCGAAGATCGTTACTTTCAGAAAGTAGGGTAATTTCCCTGCTTTCACGTTCCAACGATTTGCTAACGAGCCGATGAGCCAGCCATGAATAACTGCTGTTTGCACTGCTAGAAAGCAAACCCCTGCTAACCAAACAGACATTCTTCTCATAGAAAATTTACAATACCTGATTTGATATAGCAAATCATTGAGCAAAAAAACAACCGCAGGTATTAACATCACAGTACTAGTTTGCTGTGAATAGTTAATGGCAATACTCAAGCAAGAAACTAGTACCATTTCGGCTAAGTATATTTCTTTTGACCAGGCTGTAATAGATTGTTGTAGATACCAATACCAACCCACGAAACCAACAAGTATCAGAACAATAAAGTCTGACAATAACTTGGCAAATAATGGATTATTGGGTAATAATCTTGGGCCCACTACCATCAAATCTAGGCGAGTAATTGAAAGATAAGGACTATTCGATGGATCGTTAAGCCAGAGTGAAAATCCACGAGCCGTATCTGGTAGGTATTGTGTCACAGAATTGCCTGTTAATGTTAGACCTAAAAATACTAAAGAAGTTCCTGTGATAACAGATACAAAAACTAGAGAAAAGCGTCTTTTAAATAGAAAATATAGAATGAATAATGCAGCTAATGTTGGTTTACAAACGGCAATACCCAAGCAAAGTCCGGCTGGAATATCCTGATATTTTCTAGCTAAGATAAACATCCATAAGATGAGAACCGCAACGAAAATGGCAAGATTACCAACTTGAAGATCGCGAACTAAACCATAAATTAAGGCAGCCGAGATTGTGCAAATAGTTCTGAAAGCTGGCGACTTCGATTCTAGGAGGATATTCGCTCCCCATAAGGCCAAGCCGATTGCTAATATATGCATCACAATCCAGATTGTAAATGCAGTATTGATCGGAAAATAACCGAGAAACCAGATAAGAGGAATAATATTAGGTGGATAGACAAATGGTGGAATAAATCCACACGTTTTAGTTAGGCTACAGAAACTTTGGTTAAAAATCTCGACATTAAAAGGACTCAAATGCTGATGAGCCAATTTACTCGCCACATAAAACCATTTAAAATCCCATAAAGGTGGATTTGGCTGATTTAGGGAATAAACTAGCCAACCTGTATAGCAGAGAAATCTTGTGACTACTAATACAACAACTGCTTGAATGATAAAGTTAACAATTGGTTGACGAAAAAATTGCATCAATCGTTGGATAACAGAAGATTTTAAGAATAAAGAATTTTTCCAGGCTACCTTCTCATCATCGTCTAGTCGCCAATTATTTTTCAGAACCAATGCAACTACAATTACTATAATTAGGTTCCAAAAACCAAAGTTTATCATCAGCAATGATCTCAAGAATTATTTCTGTATATCCTAGATAACATAAGTGATATATTTTGTCATAAATGATGCTTGAGTATTTTTTATAATCAATTTATAAAAGTTTGAAAATTACCCATCTAGAATCTCCGCTATTTATGGCTGGAGAGTGTCAAATAAAAACTTGGCTCAATACCTCGCGGTGTATTAATGCCCTATCTACTAAAGATTGTATTTGCTCTGCTGATAAAGGATCGCCATTAGCATAATGCTCCATCCAAGTTAGACTAATCAAATTAGGATCATCGGGTAAATTCGCCAAATCCCACCCAGGCATTTCTAAGTCTTCCATAAGACGATTTACCTTGGGGTCATAACTAAGAGCAAAGCAACGACAACCTTCAGCAGCAGCCATAATCAAGCTGTGTAGACGCATCCCAATTGCCATCTCCACGCCGCGAAACACACCTTTCAAAAGTTGTGGATCTTCCAGACATAAAATCTGGCTGACATCTTTAAGGTGGGGTTGAATAGCTTCGGCAATACTTAAATCTTCACTTTTTTGAAATGGCAGTAGTAAGATAAAAGCCTGCGTAGCTTTTTGAAAGTCAACCAAAGCACGGGTTAAATTTGCCAGACGTGTTTCGGTAAGTAGGGGATGCGATCGCAACGTTACTGCAACTCTCGGCGCAGGTAAATCCCAAAGTCCCGGTACTGGTTTCGATTCCAACGCCCAAACCGGGTCAGGAGCTATAATACAAGGAATTTGCCAATCAGATAATAAAGCAGCGCTGGCGCGATCGCGGACACTAACTTTGGTACAATTACCAAAGGTTTGCCGCGCTAACCAAAGAGTTTGCGGACGCACCAAAGGGCCAATACCCTGCGCCCAAGCAACAGTTTTCAAACCCATTTTCTGCGCCAATGCCATCATTCCCCCATAATAAAAGGGGCTAATAATGCTGGTAACATCTTGAATCAGACTCCCGCCGCCCCAAATCAAGGCATCGCTTGAGCGTAAAGCTTGCAGTACAGCTAAGGGAGCCATGCGATCGAAAGTTTCTACATTGTAGCGATCGCGCGTTTCCTCTGGATTTCCCGAAAGTACCACAGGGGTTACGTGAGATGGTAACATTTGCAAGAGCGTTGCTAACAAAGCCTCGTCACCACCATTACCTTTACCGTAATACCCAGACAATAACGCCCGCATCTTGACCATTTTGGATTTTAGATTTTAGATTAACAACTTTTTTTAAAACGTTGATGCCATCCTGCCAACAAAAGATGAATTGTATTGTAGGAAAATAAGACTATAGAAAAACAAAAAGATTAATACTATTGACTCTTAACTCCAGTACAGACACTAAATTCCGCGTCTTTAATTCCTAACTTTCTTATGCACACCCTATCGATTCCCACCTGGATTATTCATATTTCTAGCGTTATAGAGTGGATTGTTGCCATTTGGTTAATCTGGACTTACGGCGAACTCACTAATAACCGCAATTGGTGGAGATTATCCCTTGCTATGTTACCAGCTTTAGTTAGCGCTATGTGTGCTTGTACCTGGCATTATTTTGACAAC
The DNA here is from genome assembly GCF_014698035.1 of Desmonostoc muscorum FACHB-395. Taxonomy (GTDB): domain Bacteria; phylum Cyanobacteriota; class Cyanobacteriia; order Cyanobacteriales; family Nostocaceae; genus Nostoc; species Nostoc muscorum_A. The sequence continues at coordinate 8,735 of NZ_JACJSF010000010.1, read as the reverse complement.
GCCGAATCTCTGGAATGGCTGGTAACACTTCAAGCTACCATGACCTTAGTTGGTAATTTTACGCTTTGGGCAGCAGCGTTTTTGATTTGGCGTTCTACCAAATCTTCTAACACTGTTGAACCAGAACCTATCAAATTAGAGCAGTAAACTACCCACCACCAATTGCTAAGAGCAATATGGTAGGGGCAATTAATCGCCCAGAGTTTACCCGACAAGCGTGTTAACTCACTACGATTTTCAGGTCATCTTACCTACAAATACGTGCCAGTTTGTAGCTCTAAGGTCAACGATTAAACAAGCATATTGGGTTGAAGCTAGTGTCGTTGACGTAAAAAGCCTTGAAATCATTGTCCAGGCTAACTTTACCCGAAAGGAGGGGCAGAAATGTCCAAAGTATTTGTAATTGATTCCGAAAAAGCACCACTAAATCCAATTCATCCAGCGCAAGCGAGGCAATTACTAAGAAACAAAAAAGCAGCAATTTATAGACAATTTCCGTTCACTTTAATTCTTGTCGAATCGTTCCCAGATTCTCCCATCGGGTTCAGCAGTTTCGACTCGACGGGAACCGCCTTCGCGGAGCGTCTCGCAGAGAAGACTCGAACTGCTTCACCGATATCACCATTAAGATTAAAAATTGATCCTGGTGCAAAAGTAACTGGAATCGCACTAGTTAACGACTCAACTGGAGAGGTTGTATTTGCGGCTGAATTAAAGCATAGGGGCTTTACAATTAGGGATGCTCTTGCCTCAAGGAGGCAATTAAGGCGTAGCAGACGCGCCAGAAAAACTAGATATCGCAAACCAAGATTCTTGAATAGAACTCGTCCACCAGGATGGTTAGCACCAAGTTTGCAAAGTCGTGTTAAAAATATCAAAACTTGGATTGAGAAGTTGCGACGCTTTGCTCCGATCACAGCCATTAGCCAGGAATTAGTACGCTTTGATATGCAATTGATGCGTAACCCAGACATTCAAGGCTCATTGTATCAACAAGGTACGCTTGCTGGTTACGAAACGAGAGAATATTTACTTGAAAAATGGGGTAGACAATGCGCTTATTGTGGAGTTAAAGACGTGCCATTACAGATAGAACACATCTACCCAAGAGCAAAAGGAGGTTCTAATTCAATTACAAATCTCAGCTTGAGTTGCGAAAAATGCAACACAAAAAAAGGGACTAAGGATATTAAAGAGTTTCTTAAAACTGACCCTTCTAGATTAGAGAAAATCTTGAAACAAGCAAAAAGACCATTGGCTGATGCAGCAGCAGTTAATACCACTAGATTCGCATTATTGAATACATTAAAGACAACTGGATTACCAGTAGAAACAGGCTCCGGTGGTTTAACTAAATTCAATCGTAGCCAACAAAATTTAGAGAAATCACACTGGTTGGATGCTGCGGCTGTGGGTGTTTCTACTCCGATTTTAAATATTAGAGGTGTTAAGCCATTGTTAATTACAGCTAATGGACATGGTTCTAGACAGTCATGTCGTACTGATAAACACGGTTTTCCTTCGCGCTATGTTCCCAGGTTCAAATTTGTTAAAGGTTTTCAGACTGGGGATATCGTCAAAGCAGTTGTCACCACTGGTAAAAAGGTGGGTCAATATGTTGGAAGAGTCGCAGTCAGGAGTAGTGGTAGTTTTAATCTTTCAACTAAGCAGGGATTAGTCCAAGGTATATCTTACAAATATTGTAAAACTGTTCACAAAAAGGATGGTTATTCGTATGCAAGTTAAGAGGCTTGTTAATTGCTCAACTGTTCCTCTCATTGTTTGTGCTGACGCACAAATGCATTCAAGGAACGTTTCACAATTAACCCTCCATTCCTCTCGCCATCAAACTGGAGTACCAGTTTTGATGGGAGTCTCCTGGAGGGTTAGATGATTTCTAAAGAAACCCTGTTTGCACTTTCACTGTTTCCCTATTTGGGTTTCTTGTGGTTTATCAGGCGGAGTCCGCAAATGCCGCGTTTAGCGCTGTATGGATTTTACGGTACTCTCGTTTTTGTGGCTATCACCATCCCAGCCGGAATTTACGCCCAATTGCATTATGGCGAGTCTTTGGCCAATGTAGATTGGTTGCATGGTGGTGCAGAATTATTTTTGACTCTTTCTAACATCTTGCTTGTGCTAGGTTTTGGACAAGCTGTAAGGCAATTACAAATCAAAAATAGAAACCTCAGCGATAGCTAGGGTTTTAATTGCATTAAGTTATGAGGGAGAAGTAAATGGATGTAATTCCAGCGATTGATTTACTAGAAGGTCGATGTGTGCGACTGTATCAGGGAGACTACGATCGCTCGCAAGTGTTTAGCGAAAATCCCGTTGATGTTGCCAAACAATGGGTCGATCAGGGTGCTAATAGACTGCATATAGTTGATTTAGATGGTGCCAAAGCAGGTAAAGTAGTAAACCTGGGGGCAATTGAAGCGATCGCTCACGCGGTGTCAGTGCCTATTGAAATTGGTGGAGGATTGCGCGATCGCACCAGCGTCCAACAATTATTCAATCTAGGCGTACAGTGGGCAATTCTCGGAACCATCGCCGTAGAACAACCCCAGCTAGTGCAAGAACTGTGTGCAGAATTTCCTGGACAGATTATTATTGGCATTGATGCCCGTAATGGTCAAGTCGCAACTCGCGGTTGGTTAGAAACCTCAGAAGTTTTAGCAACCCAACTGGCTGTACAAATGCAAGAATTGGGTGCAGCCGCCATCATTTACACAGATATTCACCGAGATGGTACTCTCATCGGCCCAAATTTAGAAGCTTTGCGAGAACTTGCGGCGGTAATTTCCATCCCGATAATTGCCTCTGGCGGTGTAAGTTCTGTTACCGATTTGTTGAGTTTGTTGGCGTTAGAACCTCAAGGCGTGACTGGCGTAATCGTCGGACGTGCTTTGTATACTGGGGATATTTTACTCAAAGAAGCATTGCGAGCGATCGGCCCTGGGCGGATTCAGGATATTCCACCCAATCTAGGTTTTTCTAGTTTTGCTTGATTATCACTCTTCTATGACTCTGTAGAGAGAATAATCCAAGCGATTGGCTACACAAACTCTCGTCCACCTGCGCGGACTAACGCCAAAATAGGGTTTCAAATTTAATCTGACGAGAGTAATAAAAGAGTGTTATGTAAAGTGATGGCTTTTAAACCTCATCTATGTTGAAACCTAGAGTTTTTTAAAAGATATATTGATGTAGGTTGGGTGGAGTGAAACGAAACCCAACATTACCACCTTATTTATGTTGGGTTGCGCTATTGCTGCACCTAACCTACAAAACTACGGTTTTCAGGGTAGACGAGGTTTCGTTAAGATTTTGGCGATTTAGAAAAGCCTTTTTTTTCTCTGTGTTTTATGCGTCTGGAGTGGTTAGGCACTTCCAGTTAAAAAAATTACTTTTAAACCGCAGAGGCGCAGAGAACACAGAGGTAAGAGGTTAAAAAGGGATTTGTTGATCAATATTATCCACCTTGAAAGGGCTAGGAGATCAAACGCACGCAACAATTAGCGATCGCTAGTCATGTATATACTAGCGATCGTGTTTGTAATAGTTATCGTAAATTCAAGGGTTTAAGACCCCAACCATTACACGACGTAGTATCAGTTGAGTTGGGGTTTAAATCCCCGACTCCAACTGTCTTTAATTTTGAAGTAATGAGTAATAAGTAATGGGTATTACTCATTACTCATTACTCATTACTCATTTATTTAACGTCTTATAATCCCAGTACCTACCTTCACCTTCTGAGATCCTTCGACGATTTGGTAAAGTTTGTCTTCAAGTTTTTGCATACATGCCGACCAATCAAATTCAAGTATGGAAGGGCGAGCGTGCCGAGTCATATCTGCCTTCAAATCGGGATTTTCTAGAATCGTAATCACCTTTTGAGCAAAGTCTGTGGGGTTGTTGGGTTGGGCAAGAAAGCCATTACGACCAGGAAAGACCTGTTCTGAAGTTGAGGGTGCAAAAACGGCAACTAAAGGGGTTCCAGATGCTAGGGCTTCGTTATTTGTAGTGCAGAAGTTTTCAGTGACGGAGGGGTTGACAAAAATATCGGCTCTCGCAAACCAGCCTAAAAGTTCTGTACCGTGTGACTCGCCCCATATAGTAATACCCGATCCAAATTTTTCGGCACGCTGACGAATCTCTTCATCCATCGGGCCACTACCAACAATCACCAGATGAACATCAGGAATTTTGGCAGCTATGACTGGAAAGATATCAAGTAGTTGGTTGACATTCTTTTCCGGGGTGATGCGTCCGACAAACAAAAGAGTTGGTCGGTTATCGTTAGGAATGGGATTGTAACAAATATTGCGCGGATGAAATTTCTCGCAATCGATGCCTTGATAAGGGACATATTCAGCGCGTTGGCATTTCAATTCTTCGTATTTAGTGAGTTGTTCTTTAGAAGAAAAGTAATTGAAGTCATAAGACTCACTAAATTGCTTGACTAAAACGGGAACAATCGGACGAACAAAGTTAAAGAATTTATCTCCAAAATAATATTTGATATACGCAACGATATCAGTATGGAAAAGTGAAATTATTGGTGTGCCTGTTCGTTTTGCGTATTCAACACCAATTGGACGACCATAACCTTGCAAGAAAAATGAGTATAAACCTCTCATTTGCGCGGCTTCTTCAACCAAGATAATATCAGGCTTAAATTTCTCCAGCAACTTGGTATCACTCCAATGCCGATAATTTAGCGGTTGAGGAAGAGACTTATAGAATAAAAGAGGTTCTGTGGGAAATGCGTAAGCAGAGAAATTTGGAAAAGACTGAATTTCCTCTAAACCTGGCATGGGGCGATCGCCAACATTTTTGGGGTAGCGATCGCTAATTTGCGGATGAACTAAAAAAACCTCATGTCCTTGCTCTAGCAACCAACGAACTCGTTGGTGAACAGCGACAGAAACACCAGTCAAGAAAGGAGCGTACAATCCTGTAAATAGTGCAATGCGAAGTTTTTGCTTAGTCATAATAAAGGGGAATCTTTCACGAAAATGCTGGTTTTCAATTTAGGATTTACGCAGCTTATGTTTCATGAACATTCTGATTTTCTAGCTCAGAAATTCCCACTAATACGATTAGACTAAGGATTTACGCATTTTCAAATAGCCGAAGTTGTCGATTGTGAAATGGATGTTTATAGTGCTTCTCGTTTGTGTGCAATAGACTCTGACCTTTCTCCAAACCTCTCAGGTTTTGAGGCTTACTCCCTTTCCCTTATAGGGAAGGGGTTGGGGGTTAGGTCTATGTTAGACTCAACTGCAACCTATATATAAACCTAGGTTGAAACTATCAAAACATCCAAAATACTAAGTCCAAATTCCCCTTAATATATTTGTCTAAACCCTTGTCATTTATGCAAATACATTTTGATAATTAACAAGAATAAGCGTGTATTCTAACAAGGGTTATAGCTAATATAGTTCTACTAAATATAAGATAATATAATTTGAAGACTAGGGAATGTTTAGTGTAATAACTTTCATGCCCTAGTTCATATTTAGCGATTTAATTCAAAGAGAAACCTTGCCATCAATAGGCTGATCTAACCATTGATAAGGGCGATATTCCACTAGCCGGACATTCCAAGGCCCTTGAACCCGATAGGAGACACCGCGCCAGGTGACTGTTGAGATCCAAATGGATGATAGCATTGCTAGCCCATAAACCCACTGTGTTAGGGGAATTCCAATCAACATTTTGATGATTGTAGCACCCGATAATTTTGCGATCGCCTGGTCATTAGAGAGAACTACTCGCTGTATCTCTAATTCCAACACGAGCATTATCAAGAGTAATCCGACAGTATAGACACTATAGCAGCCTAACAAGAGAGCCGCAGCTGCCCATTTTGCCTGTAAGAAGGACTCTAGAACTAAGATGATCAGTGCAGTAGGAAACAAAATGCTAGAAACAGCTTCACTAACTAAAGCTAGCCAACGTGGGTGATAGAGTCGAGAATAAAGTATCAGGCGCTTAAGATAGTCGATTAAGTTGGATAAATCAGTCTCTTCACGATTGACAATTAGCAGCGAAGGCACAAACTTTACCTGAAACCCATGTTTTTTGAGGATGTCGTGCATCATAAAATCCTCGCCTAAAGCTTGTCCCCACTTATCTAGCAGTTCTGTTTGGCGAAGTACTTCTGTTTTTACAGCCAAACTTCCACCCCAAGGAATCTGAAAGATAAACATTTGCACAACTGTGGATACATTGCCGATGTACCGCACTAAAGATCCCCAATACCTACCTGTAGGGACGTACCAGCGATTACCTGTTGTCGCACCTATTTTGGCATCACCTAAAGGACTGACTAATTCTCGCAGCCAATTGACATGGACTATGGTATCAGCATCTACTAAGGCAACCACCTTGTAGGAATCATCCAACTCATGGACAGCTTGGACTAAGGAACTACATTTGAGACTACAATTGTTGCGTACTATTCTCAAAGGGCTAATTTGAACGTTGGTCGCTTCTTGCTCTGTGATGCTTTCACTGGCAATTTTCCAAGCGGGGTCTTCATGACTATCAACGATCAATTTTAAATCATAGTGTGGATAGTTTTGGTTCAGGAGCGATCGCAAACATCTAGGCAAAAACGGATCGGCTCCGCGTAAGCAAAGAATCACTGCTGTTTTGGGTAACTGATCATCTGGTAATAAGTTTTTTTTAGATGAGCGCAGATACCATATAAAAACAAGCGTTAAACACACCTGAATAACCAGCCAACCCGTCAAAGACTTAGACAGAAATATTGCCAAATCTTCCATTAAATTTTTAGTCTCCGGTAGAATATCGGCTTGTTTATATGTAGGTGTGATCTAAACCGTAATCCTGAATAATTGGTAATTAGGGGAGAGGTGACAGGGAATAGTCTGTACTTGGATTTCTCACTTGTGAGAAATCCAAGGGGTGTGGGAGGTGTGGGAAGTGTGGGAGGATGGGGAAGAAGTCTTACCCCCCACACTCCTCTTCTCCCTCTGCCTACACTATGCGTGAGAAATCCGGGTGTACCCTGTAACCCTCCTCTATGACCTTTATGAATCCAGCGAATATTTCATGATAATGTTGACTGTTGTATTTTTATTTACAACAAAACTGGCATCACGAAACTTTGGTGTACCTGTTTGTATTGACACAGTTGGGTTTTTGGAAATTCCAAAACCTTCTGTGGGAATACCAAAAAAGTCTTTATTGAGTTTGCGATCGCCATTTTGATCGTCAACAACGGCGACAGCATAAGTTCCAGGCTTCAAACCGGAGAAATCTTTTTTAACAGAATTGCCAGTAATCTTAGCGCAGCCACTTTGAGAACCACTAGAATTACTCATCGGAAATCCTTTTTCAGTTGCGTAAACTCTAAAGCAAATCTCACCTTTTTTGTGTTGTATGCCATTTACCACAACACTAAGTGTTGCAGTTGATTCTGCATTTACTGTTTTAGCAAAGCTAAGGCTCACTAAAGTAGCAAGTAAAACATGAGATAAATGAGATAGTTTCAGCATAATTTTGTAGTGAAAGATAGGTAATTTTTGATCTGAGAAAAAGCTATATTTACGAGCTTTTTCTGAACTGATTTGTTCCATGTATGACTTGATGTTTTCCAATTGCTGCTGGTTGCCGGCCTTTCCAAAGCACTTGCAGCACTCTTAGTAAATCTTTCAGCAAAAGATATTCTGCCCCTTTTAACTGCTGATGTAGGCTTCTATAACAACAAAGCTGCTCATTAAAACTCAGGGGACTACGCCATATAGAGAGTAGATACTCCCAGATTATTCTCCAATGTGGCAATAAAATTTGTCCTTTCTTTTCTGAATCAAACCACACTGCATAAGCATAGAAATCAGGTAGCATACTCAATGAGGTTTTTTTAGTGTTGTTAGCAAACAACAAATAATTAGGGAAATACATACTCATTGATTGTTGCGGATGGCTTCTGGCAAAAAACAGGTATTCAGGGATTTCATAAAACCTGCCAAGAATACCAAGTCTTAACAAGAGAATTCCATCTGCATTACCGTAACCACCCATAGGCGGTATCATTCTCAGGGCACTGGCACGAATTACACCGTAACATTGATAACATAAATGCTTGGTCAGCAATTCATGAAAACGCTCGTGTGGTTTTAGGGCATCTGCCTTGAGTTTGATATCGTAGTTTTGGAGGAAATTTCCCTGTTCATCAATGAAATATGTTTGGGAATGACACAAGATTATGCTAGGGTCTTGGTCAAGGACCTCAACACACTTCTTGATAAAATCTGGAGCATGTAGATCATCATAAGCTGCCCATTTAAAGTATTCACCCGAAGACAATTTAAAGACGCGATTGAAGTTACGAGCGCAACCGATATTCTTGTCATTGCGGTAGTAACAGATACGTTGGTCTTTGTTTGCATAAGCTCTACAGATTTCCTCAGTTTTATCTGTAGATGCATTATCTGAAATAATTAGCTCAAAATCTTCAAAAGTTTGAGCCAAGAGTGAATCTATGGCTTCTTTGATAAATTTTTCGCCATTGTATACAGGTAATCCGATGCTCAATCGTGGCTGATTGCTACTCATAACAAGTATTCGGAAAATCTGTGGATTATTCTGACTTTTCACGGGATGTGGAAAATAAAGATTGGTTCGCGATGTTTTATCGCGAACCAATCACTATTCTTTATTATATTTGGAAGTTTCTTCGACTAAATCTTTTA
>NZ_JACJSF010000001.1 GCF_014698035.1 Desmonostoc muscorum FACHB-395 | reverse complement strand
AAGTCCGATTTCGCCCGAATAGACCACGACCGAATGGCACTAAGAAAAGCTGAAACTTCGTCAGGGCAGGGTGTGGGAGGTGTGGGAGGTGTGGGAGGTGTGGGAGGACGGGGAAGAAGTCTTACCCCCCACACTCCCCCCTCTCCCCACACTTCCCACACTCAAAAGCCAGTTAAATCATAGGTTTGCGCTTATCTTAGTGCCATTCGACCACGACCATTGATGCTCCCGTAACCACCGGATCAACGCACCATGTTCAAATCCTCGATCCGCTAACAACGTCACATGACATTCTGCCGGCAGCAGCCTTAACGTCGTTTCTAACACGGGGCAGTAGTCCTCAAAGCCCACGGTGGCACTGCCATGCTCCAATACCGTTTGACCAAGTGGAATAGAGCGTCCACCCCAAACTAAACAGATCTCAATTAAGCAATATTGATCCCATAACATACTGGTATCAAGTGTTAGTGTCATCGCCATGCCCTCCCAGGAGTTCAAGAACTGCTGCAACATAGGAAAATAGAAGGTTTCGGCAGTGATTTTGGGATTATGGACAAAGTAGTTTAAGCGCTCCATGTGGCTGCGAGCTTTGCACTCCCTATGACTCAGATAGGGCAACCAGTGGCTCAGACAGGCGCTTTGAGCTTGCAAAATGGCGGCGACATTCTCACAAAAGACTTGCAGATGTCGTTGATCTTGGGGACAAATCCATTGACTTAGTTGAACTTGCAGTTGACGATAAAGATGGGGGACTGACATGGAGTAGTTTTTGTGTGGAAACTTGAGCATCCCATGTCTTCCCCCTCTCTGTCACCCTTGTCTTAGTAAAATTCCCCATATATCAAGCCTTCAGGACTTTTCTGCACCACTAAGGTTCCCTAACTTAGGAGTTCTCCTGTTTCTTGTAGGGAGTGTAAGCGGCGGTAAATGCCTTCTTGATGTAAGAGTTCATCGTGGCTACCGACTTCTACAATCTTTCCTTGCTCCAAAACTACAATTTTATCTGCTTCTCGCACTGTACTTAAACGGTGGGCAATCACAATAGTGGTGCAAGTACCCTGAATCGATCGCATCGCTAGCTGAATTGAACGCTCAGATTCATAATCTAAGCTAGAAGTGGCTTCGTCAAAAATCAGCACATCTGGTTCCACTAGCAACGCTCTCGCAATTCCTAACCGTTGTCTTTGTCCTCCAGATAATCTGACACCTCGTTCACCCACAACGGTGTAATAACCTTGGGGTAAGTGTTGCACTACTTCATCGACTCTGGCAATTCTACAGGCTTCCTTAACCTGCTCTAAACTGGCATCCCGCCTGCCATAGGTGAGGTTATCCAATATCGTACCGTTGAAAACGTCTACTTCTTGGTGAACGATCGCTAGCCTTCGTCTATACTTACCCACATTCAAAGTGCTAATATCTTGACCATCAATCAAAATTTGACCTTTTTGAGGTTCAAAATATCGCAACAGCAATTTAACTAGAGTAGACTTACCAGAACCAGAACGCCCAACTAATGCCACTGTTTGGTATGGCTCAATCAACAAGTTAATATCCTGCAAAACTTGACGGTTGGCATCATATCCAAAACTGACGTGGGACAACTCAACTTTTCCAGTAAATTTATAGGGTAATTCTGTCTGGTTGCTCTCTTCTAAAAGACTAGCTGAATCAGATGGAATTGGCTCTTGGAGAAATTCGTGAAACCGCAGCATAGAAGAATAGCGACGGGCAAAAAGTTCTCCCAATGTGCTAATAGGTTCTAATTCGGCATAAGCCATGCTAGAAAGAGTTAATGTCATGACAAAGTGACCGAGAGAAATTCTACCGTCTACTGTTGCTGCTAGAGTCAAACCCAGGATAGTAAACACGCAAAACTGAATTACAGTCCTTTGCCAAGTAGCCAGTTTCACATAACCTTTGTGAACGCGATACTCAACTACCATTAGCTCACGATCCAAACGTTGCTTTTGCCGCTTTAGTTCATGAGCTTCAGTAGCAAATGCTTTTACCGTTTTTATGTTGGTGATTAGTTCAGAATTACGACTTTCTGTATCTTCTGAATATTTATCCAGAATAGTTTCATGCCAAATCAGATGCTTTAAATCCTTCAAGCTAAAGCCAAGAATAACTACAAAGGAAATCAAATATAAAATCGCAATTCGCCACTCAATCACCAAGATAAACAAGAAAATTCCCAGTACCCGGACTAGTTTAGGAATTAATTGTCCGGCAACTTCAGGGTACGTAAAAGTGTGGTTAGAAATACCTCTTGCTATTCTTCCAGCAATTCTTCCTGGGTTATTTTCATCATAAAATTCTAGTGGAAGAGTGAGAATTTTTTCTACGGCTGTTTGGGCTTTCTGGCGACGCAACCTTAAGGATATATCCCAGTGAAACCAATGGGTTAACCAAGGTTGGGTTGGCGCTTTGACTACGGTGACAACGAAAACTAAACCCAGTAATACACCCAAAGATAGAGTTTTATTAATAGGGTAATTAGTGATGTCAGAAAAAGTTGCGATCGCACTTTGAAGTGGTTTATCCAAAGGTTGATTAGACAAAACGTTTAAAATCTGCCCAATCGCATAAGGAACAACCAAATCAATAATTTCGTAAATGCTAGATGCTGTAATACTAAAAAGACTCAGCTTCCAGTCAGAGCGAAAGTAATTGACAATATCTTGAAATTTGGCCATGATGCACACCGTCCAAGAGCGCGATCGTAAACTTGGAATCTATATACTACAAGCGTATTACAAAGTAGTCAAGGGCTATAGATTTAAATCACTCCTTTGGAGTAGTAAGCATTTGTGCTGCGATAAATTCTAGGCGATAGCGATAGAGAGCAACTGGTTGAGAATTAGCTTTAAAGTAATCTGGATCTTGGGGTGAAAGATAGACAGCAGTAACTTGATCTGCCTCAATTGCCGGATTAGCTGTTGGAAGTTTATGATAAGCAGTGGTAGATTCTACAGAGTTTAAATAGGGGCGTGAACCACCTTTGAATAATTGTTGAAACACTTCTGTGGTGATGAACTTGCCATCAGGAAGAGTTTCTGTAGCTCGTGCAGTCACAATGGAAACTAGTTGGCGACTGCTACGCAGGAATGTAATCTGACGATTAGGTGAATCTGGATCTACTTTGACTGATAACACTGCTTCATCCCCTAAATAAGCTCGTGCCAAATTCAAGCTATTAAACGCTCTATCTGCCACCAAACTTGGGGATTTGTAATCTATCTGAGGAAATATTTTTAACCTAGAAACATCTGGTTGTTCTTTCACAAATCTTACTACAAAACTCACAGGCTGATTTAATTGTCGGCGATTACCTTCAAACCCTGGAGTTACAATATCTGGTGCTAAAGGTGCGGCTAAATCTACTAAAGTACTCGTAACTTGCCAAGAACCAGCCATCCATTCAGGGTAAACCAAATCACCCGAAGCCGGTTGCACTGAAGTTAATTTTTCCCACTGAGGAAAATTTGCTAACCGTTCAGACAACTCTCCTGCAAGAACTTCACCACTCGACAGTAGGAATGAAACAACCAAGCAAAAACTCCAAATTACTTTTATTACAAACATCAGTAGTGTTGTGTTGATTTTCTATTTTTTACATTATGGAGTGGCTGTTTTCCAGTTTGCAGAATGCAAGATACTTTGACAAATATATCGCATTTGATTTGGGATGTTAAGAATCTCTAAAAATAGATAAATATGAACTATAAGCAAAAGTTCTATTACGTTTATTTCCTGTAATTTCTCTCAAAAGTCCTATCTTGCAGAGTTCTTTAACTAGATTGTTTGCGTTAGGATATGACAGTTGAGTAATATCTTGAGCAATGTCCACATTAAAAACTGGTTTGTAATAAAGCTTTTCTAGTAAAGCTATAGCGCTTCCTGCTTTACGATTACCCATTTCTCTCATTACTATTTGGCGATGCTCCTCCTTTAAATTAACTATTTGACGAGCAACAGTAGATGCTTCCTGAGCAACTTCGTATACGCCTTTTAGAAAAAACTTCAGCCAGCTTTCCCAGTCCCCATTATCCCTGATAGATTGGAGATGATCGTAATATTGCGAACGGTATTTTTTGAAGTAATAAGATATATACAGCAAGGGGCGTTTTAATATATTTCTCTCACATAATAAAAATGTAATTAGTAAGCGCCCTGTTCTTCCATTTCCATCTTGAAAAGGATGAATTGTCTCAAACTGAGCGTGGGCTAACCCAATTTTGATTAAAGCTGGCATTGGAGCGGGGTCATGAAAAAACTGCTCTAAATTATTTAAAGCTTCTTGCATCTCATGTGGTGGTGGTGGAACATAAATAGCTTCCTTTAAAAGACACCCTCCCGCACCAATCCAATTTTGTTGATGTCGAAATTCTCCCGGTTCTTTTTCAGAACCTCGTCCTTCTCTCATTAATTCTTTATGAATTTCACGGATCAATCGCAGTGATAGAGGGAAATTCTCTAATCTTTTAAGTCCGTGATTAATTGCTGCGATATAGTTTACAACTTCGGTTACATCTTGTGGGTTGTCTGGTTCCACTGTACGGGATTCAAACTCAAGAACATCTATCAAAGAAGCCTGCGTTCCTTCTATCTGACTTGACAACACCGCTTCTTTGCGAACATACATAAATACAAATAAGTCAGGATTAGGTAAAGCGTCTGTTGAGCCATCTAAACGACCTAATGCTCTATCTGCTTGTGATAAAAGTTCCAACATTTCATCATCAATACATAATTTAGGTATAGGTGGCAAGGGATTCGGTATAAAGGCTTTGTAACCAGCAAGCTGTTCTACGTACCTACCTGCTCTATAGGTATTAATCATATTATCGATTCCATTCACAAGGGACAATTTTTAATCCATGTTATCAAATCTCGTTAATATCATTAATAAATAACATTTTGTGCTTATTTGTGATATAATAACTGGTTAAAAAAAATATTTTTAACAAAAACTAGGATAAATACTTATTAAGCGTTTCACTTTGTTCATTTATAAACAAAGTGAAGTATACAGATTCGATAGTAGCTGTTAGTTCATGCTACCTTTTTGATCTTCTCGTTTTGGCATTTGTAATGGAAAATACCTCTCTAAGTATTCGCTCAAAATTTTCCCAAGTGTCAGAAGCCCTCATTAGTACAATAACTGCTGCTAGATGAAGATAAATATGTTCATGACACATATTTTGAGTAAGATACTGATGTTGTTTTCCTAAATCAAGTTTATTTTTTTCATTTAAATCTCTGCTGGTAAAGGTTCCCAAATTTCCCCATACTTCTCTTTGAGAGTTTTCCAAGCTTCCACTTGTCCTGGTTCATATTCTCCCGGTTTACCCCATTGCAAAAATAGGCTTAAAGCAGGCTCATGCTTATCATCTAAAAACCGAATAGCATAGGTTGTAAAATTGCCTCTTTTCGCTTCACCAGTTTCAAATTTTACTTGAATAATTCTATCCATATTCAAGTGAAATTCAAAGCCCTCAGTGTGCATATTCGCATACTTACCTTTTGGTAATTCTGCATAAAATAGCTTTTCAATTTTGCCCCGTGCTTCTAATACAGCCGCACTGCTAGTGACAATTAAACGCAAGGTTCCAAGAGTTTCACAAGCTTCTAAAAATTCTTTCAATGTTGTGGTCATTTGTCATTTGTCCTTTGTCATTTGTACTGAGCGTAAAGCCTACGGCATAGCTTCGCTTAACGCGCAGCGTCTCCGTTAGGAGAAGCCGAAGTATTTGTTATTTGTCGTTGGTTAAACGATGAGTCCTAACTAATGCCCAATTCCCAATTCCCAATCCCTATTTTTCGTATTGTTCATAAGCAGCAACAATGCGCTGAACTAGAGGATGGCGCACGACATCTTTTTGGGAAAATTCGCAAAAGGCAATACCTTCAACGTGTTTTAAAATTTGTAAAGCCACTCCTAAACCTGATTGTTGGTGAAGTGGTAAATCAGTTTGTGTCATATCGCCTGTAATCACCATGCGCGAACGGAAACCCAAACGAGTCAAAACCATTTTCATCTGAGCGGGTGTAGTATTTTGAGCCTCATCGACAATGATAAAGGCGTTATTGAGGGTGCGTCCCCGCATATAGGCAAGTGGCGCGACTTCAATCACACCGCGTTCCATTAAACTGGGTACTTTTTCTGGGTCGATGAATTCATAAATAGCATCGTAAAGTGGGCGAAGATAGGGATTAACTTTCTGCTGTAAGTCTCCAGGCAAAAAACCAAGTTTTTCACCGGCTTCGACGGCAGGGCGAGTTAAAATCAGCTTTTCAACTTGATTAGCCAAGAGTGCTTGTACTGCGACAACAACGGCGAGATAAGTTTTGCCAGTACCAGCAGGCCCAATCCCAAAGGTGAGATCGCGCCTACGGAGTGCGTCGATATATTGACGCTGGCGGAAGGTTTTAGCACGGACTTCTTCGCCCCGGCGACTTTTGGCAAGGACATCTCGCTGTAAATCTTGCAGTTCCCCTTGCCGATCGCTATCTATGGCTTGACGGGCTGTTAAAATATCGGCACTGGTGATGGTATTGCCTTTAATCCAGAGTTCTTCAAGCGATCGCACCAATCGAGAAGCCAGATCAATTTGCTCTTGAGTACCAGAAATCACTAATTCCTGTCCGCGTAGCACTAAATTGGCTCCTGTTTGCCGAGATAGGATTTTGAGATTTTCTTCTCCATCTCCCCCAAGAGCGATCGCACTGGAAACATTCGGCAGCTGAATTGTTAAAGCACCTGCCATAGTATTTTTTAATTCGTAAGGATCTATTTTTGACAAAGGTTAATATTTTTTCGCTAAAAACGAAATTACGCTTTTTACTTACATTTTAGAAAAATATTTGCAACAAATGAATCGGCCGTAGAGGCGTAAATCTGTACGTCCCTAGTTCTAAATAGTTCAAAAAAATATCCAAAAATCTTTTTGCTACTTTCTATCTTTACAAAAATTCTGAGCGGAGGTAACTACAACCGCTCAGATTTGCTCTCTAGTTTTAACCTAGCGGAGGCGGGGTTTAACAATGGGTTTAGGCCCATCATTTCCACGCGGTTCTCTTCTAGTTGGCGGTGGCGATCGCTCTTCTGTGTCTTCATCAAAAGACATACCTTCGCGGCCCGGAGTGGTACTGCCGTAGATATCCAGGTATGCTGATTGCCCAGCTGCGGCTGCGGCTGCGGCAATTACTGTACGAATCGCCTGAATATTGCGTCCCCCTCGACCAAACACTTTCCCTTTATCTGTGCTTTCAAAGGCGATGCGAACCCAAACCCGGTTGAGGGCCTGAGAAATTTCACAATCGACACTTAAAGTCTCTGGAGATTCCAAAAATGGCTGCACCAAAAACCGAACCAGATCAACATAGTTGGGACTGGCTGTTGGCAATTTTGTTCCGAAATTATGATGCGGCTGTTGCACTGACCTGTTCAAAAACATTAGCTTTTACTAGAATGCGACGTACGGTGTCAGTGGGTTGAGCGCCTTGTTGTAGTCGCTTGACGATACCGGGAACGTCTAATCGCACTTCATCAGTTCTGGGGTTATAAAATCCCAATTCTTCTAGGGGACGGCCATCACGGCGAGCGAGGTTGTTAATGGCGACAATGCGGTAACTTGCTTCCCGTTTTTTACCGAATCGCTTCAAGCGCAGTTTGATCATGTTGAAGAATCATTCTCCTGTTTAGATATAGTGGCCGAAGAAGTAACCTCAATCTGGCTGTTGCCGAGAAATGGAGGGTTAGTTTCTTCTGCTGATAAATTCTGAGGTCGAAATGCTAATTTTAGCACTGCCTAGCATTTGCTGCTATTAGTCATTAGTCATTGGTCATTTGTCATTTGTAAATTACCAATGCCCCATGCCCAATGCCCAATAATTAAAGATTGCCGAACCCTTTTTTCTTTTTCTCTTTGGTTTTTTTCTTTTTCGTGCCCGCATCACCACCATAACCCCGCCATCCGGGGGCTGCGGGACGATTGCCTGCACCTGCGAAGGCGTTGCCCATACCGCCGCCACCGCCGAACATTCCCGGCATTCCAGGGAAGCCACCTTGACCCATTTGCTGCATGAGCGATCGCATTTTTTGGAAATCACCCACCAGTTTAGTCACATCTGACTCTCTATAGCCGGAGCCTGAAGCAATCCGCCGCCGACGACTGGGAGAACTGGCTAATAAATCTGGGTCATGGCGTTCTTGGCGAGTCATGGAGTTAATCATCGCTTCACAGCGTTTCAGCTGGGTTTCTCCCTGCTTGAGTTGGTCGTCTGAGAGCTTGTTCATCCCTGGAATCATCTTGATGAAGCCTCCCAGAGAACCCATGTTCTTCAGCATCCGCAACTGCTTGAGAAAATCAGTAAAGTCAAACTTTGCTGACAGGATTTTCTCCTGCATTTTCTCAGCATCGGCTAAATCGAACTCTTCCTGGGCTTTTTCTACTAGAGTTAGCACATCGCCCATTCCCAAAATTCGGGATGCCATGCGATCGGGGTAAAAGGGTTGCAGTGCCTCGACTTTCTCCCCCACGCCCACAAATTTAATCGGCGCTCCCGAAATCTTTCGCACCGAAAGCGCAGCACCACCACGGCTATCACCATCCATTTTGGTGAGAATCGCCCCAGTAATTCCGATCTGCTCATGGAAGGTGCGAGTCAGATTCGCTGCTTCTTGACCAGTCATCGCGTCCACCACCAAGAGAGTTTCATGGGGTTGGACAGTTGCTTTGATGCGGGCTAATTCCGCCATCATATCTTCGTCAATTTGCAGGCGACCAGCAGTATCAATAATTACTGTGTTTACACCTTCTGCCCTAGCGCGTTCTACGCCCTGTCGAGCAATTTCTACTGGATCTGCGTCGCTTCCTAGTTCAAATACTGGTACATCAATTTGCTTACCCAACGTCAGCAACTGGTCGATCGCTGCTGGGCGATATACGTCTGTCGCTACCAACAAACAGCTACGATCTAATTTTCTCAGATGTAAGGCTAACTTAGCCGTCGCTGTGGTTTTACCAGTACCTTGCAAACCAGCCATCAACACAATAGTAGGCTTTTCCTTAGCTTCTGCGATGGGAACATTTTCTTCTCCCATCACCTCCACCAGTTCATCGTGAACAATTTTGATGAACTGTTGGTCAGGTCGCACCCCGGTAACTACCTCGGCTCCCTGGGCTTTGGCTTCGACTTCGCTAATAAAATCTTTGACTACCTGGAGATTGACATCTGCCTCCAACAAGGCGCGGCGCACTTCGCGCAATGCATCTTGAATGTTGGATTGAGAAATTTTGTCCTGTCCCCGCAGTTTTTTCCAGGCGGCTTCTAAACGGTCAGATAGAGCATCAAACATAATGTAATTACAGGTAGTTCGCCAATGAGGAATCTTGAACCGCTGATAAATGCGATTCCGAATTTCCGCTAAATTTTAAACGTGCTATTTACCAGCTTAGTAGTTTTCACCGCGACTGTAGCAACCAGATACCTAGCTTTATAGAAGATTGAGCTTAAAGTACAATGAGGGCAAGAAAGGCTATTGTACAGCGAGAACCTACATTACATATCGCTATGACTAGCAACACACTGCTTCAACCCACAGAAATCATCCACTTATCGGGTATCAGTTGGCAAACTTATGAGAACTTGTTAACTGAACTTAGTGCTAGCCGCCGCCTCCGGCTTACTTACAATCGAGGTACTTTAGAAATCATGGTTCCTTCACCCGAACATGAAAGTTATAAAAAAATTGTGGGTCGATTTGTCGAAACTCTAGCGGAAGAACTAGAAGTTAGGATTCAGCCCCTTGGTTCTACTACTTTCAAACGTCCAGAACTGAGTGGTGCAGAACCAGATGAATGCTTTTACATTAAAAATGTCAAGTTCATTAAGGGGAAAAAAAGAATTAATTTGCAACAAGATCCACCACCAGATTTGGTAGTGGAAATTGATATTACCAGCAGTTCCAAAAATCGTTTTCAAGTCTATGCTGATATGGGTGTACCAGAGATTTGGCGTTAT
Organism: Desmonostoc muscorum FACHB-395; assembly: GCF_014698035.1. GTDB lineage: Bacteria > Cyanobacteriota > Cyanobacteriia > Cyanobacteriales > Nostocaceae > Nostoc > Nostoc muscorum_A. The sequence continues at coordinate 275,178 of NZ_JACJSF010000001.1, read as the reverse complement.
GATGGCACTATTTTTAGTATAAATATCTTACGAAATGACCAATATATAGCTGTTGACCAAAGTTTAGCGTTTCCTAATTTGCCATTAACAGAGATTTCTAATTTTTTAGAGCAGGTGGGAGAAAAAGATTATTTAGAATTAGTTAAAGAATTTCGCCAATGGGTTAGAAGCCACATTTAATATTAAAATTGCGAGTTAATTTAGATAGATGTCGCAGCGAATCAAAGTATATTCATACTCGATATACCACTCGTCAAATTCATATATTGGTATCGCTCTTGCCGAAAAAGCATTGCAGGGTTTACCTGTTGATATTGAACGACGACCAATTTACATACCAAAAGAGCGAGGTATAAAGGTAGCTGATTTACAAGGACGAAGTGAAAGCGCTTTGTTATCGTCGTATCACAAAGAAGATTGTTTGCGGTGGGCGAAAAAGTACGGCATTGAAATTCGGCTTAAGGAACTTGAAGAATTTGGTCGGTGGGTCAAGCGCTGGGAGAAAATGAAATTTGGTCGGGAAGAACTTCCTGCGAGAGCGTATTATGCTGCTTGTGGAACTGGGAAGGAGCATCTGCTTGATGCAGCTTTTTTTCGAGCGACGTACATCGATCTACTAGATGTCAACGATGAGTCTGTGATTAGGAAAGTTGCAAATGATGTTGGATTGAATGGCGATCGCATTCTTGAGTTAATCTACGGGCAAGCAGCCAAAGAAGCAGCAGTGGCAGCTTTGGCAGAATACGAACAGTTTGGCTGTCCCGGAGTCCCGACTTGGGTAGTCAACGGTGAGAGATTTTGGGGAAAGGATCGCGTTGATTGGGTTGTCGAAAAGGTAAAGCAATTATCTTAACTCTTTCTCAACGAGTCGTCGGTTTTGAACGCTGTTGTTGATAAAAGCGAACAACTTTTTGCACATACTCAGCAGTGAAGCCTTTGTTACAACCTCTATAGCTACCAGTCATCCACCAACAAGCTGCACCACGCACAGATGCAATTTCATTATTATTAGTAGCGCGAAACTGATTGGTTAACTCACGGCGGGTAATGCAAGAGACAACTTGGCGAGCGATCGCAGGATTGTTTTCAAACTGCGTCGGTGTTAGTTCTCGTTTGAGACAAGTTCTTGACCAGCCTTTGAGGGTTTCTGGTTTAACTTGCCATTCGCTGTAATATCCATCGTTGGGATTTTTTGTCTGCGGTGCAGCCTGTCGCAATGCCTCTACCATCGCTGCAACTTGGGTATCAGAAACCAATACTGGCTGCTGTGCTTGAGCTAATAATGGCAATAGTCCGAAGCTGACAATAACTCCGTTGAGTAGTAATCCTATAGGGTTTTTTATCATTAGGTAACATCCTGACTTAACAAAGCATTATGGACAGATTAGCGGCTAGCCCTCTCAAGGTGACTCGTAAAATCTCTTATTTTTTCTCCGCGCTCTCTGTGACTCTGCGGTTCTATAATTTTTTGAACCACAGAGGCGCAGAGGACACAGAGTAAAGAGTTATTGACCAAAATTTTTACCACTTTTAAAGGCTAGATTAACGACCTACTAAATTTTCTATAGTATCAGCATCATTCGGTAATGCAGCTGTTAAAACTTCGCTACCTTCTGCCGTAACTAAAACATCATCTTCGATGCGGATTCCGCGCACATCGGCAAATTCAGATAAACGTTGCCAGTTCACCACATTTTGATATTTTGAGCGAACATTGGCATCATTTAAAATTGCTGGCACTTGATAAAAACCAGGCTCAATTGTTACCAGCATTCCTGGACGCAGGGGACGATTTAAACGGAGGTAGCTTAAGCCAAAGCGATCGCTCCTTTTGCGTCCTTCTTCATACCCTGCTAAATCTCCCAAATCTTCCATATCATGGACATCTAAACCCAGTAGATGACCTATACCATGAGGGAAAAACAGCGCGTGGGCATCCATCTCTACTAAATATTGGGGATTCCCTTGGAAAATGCCTAACTCTACTAAACCTTCAGCTATAACAGTGGCAGCTAATAGATGAATATCTTCATACTCTACACCAGGCTGTATTTTGGCAATGCAAGCATCATGAGCCGCCAGCACTACATTATAAATATCTCTCTGGGTAGATGAAAATTTGCCAGAAACTGGCCATGTACGAGTGACATCACCTGCCCAACCCATCTCAGTTTCAGCGCCAACATCGGCAAGCAGTAAATCACCTGGTTGCAAGGGGTGGTGATAGTGTTCGTTATGCAAAACTTCGCCGTGAACGGTGACAATACTGTTGTAAGAGGTGGTCATATTGTGGGCAATAATTACCCCTTCCATCGCGGCGCGAACTTCTGCTTCTAGTTTGGCTTGAGGTGTTGCTGCCATCCCAGCTTTGTGTGCTTCAACAGTGACAGCAGCAGCTTTTCGCAACTCGGTTAATGCAGCTTCATCGTGAGTGAGGCGGATAGAAGCGATCGCTTTAGCTAAATCTAAGTCAATTCCTTGCGGAGGACTTTGGGGTAAAACCCATCTATTTAATAGCTGCGATTGTTGCGTCCATGTCGCTGCATCTTGTACAGCAAGTGTGACAGCATTTTCTACCCAAGACTCTAATTCTGTCATTGGTCGAGCCATATCTGCCCCAATCTTCTGGGCTATTTCATTGCGCGTTGGCATTTCTCCATGCCAAAGGGTGCTACTAGGTGATGGATCGTCCATGAATAGTTCTAGCTTGCCCCCTTCTAAACGAATTGCCGCATTTGATAATGGCAGTCCGGCAAAATAGAGGAAATGACTGTTAGCGCGAAATGGAAAGGGATTTGCTGGAAAGTTGCGGGGACTGTTGCTACCTGACCACAGAATTACGGGAAACTTAATGAGGTTTGCTAGTTTTTGCCGTCGGAGGCGTAAACAATCGACGAAGGAAGTAGAAGTTTGTGGGATAAGCATAAATGGAAATCCAAGGTTATAGTTTTGCCTTTATTTAGTCGTTATCATCTTTCTCGTCTTTATCGTCGTGTTTATCATCTTTGCGATCGCTATTTTTGTCATCATCATCTTTGTCGTTCTGGTTAGGCTGTTGGTTAGGTTGTACGACTGGTTTTTGTTGCTCTGTTGGTGCAAGTGGCTGTGGTACTTCAACAGCACAACTAACTAATCCTCCAGAAATTAGCGCTAAGTTGACAGCAGCAAAGATGCTTTTGAAGATTTTTATCCCCATATTTCCGTTTTGCTTGAACATTGACCCTAGTTTTTGGAGATTGTATTCCTAATTTAACGTGAGTTCGATGAACCTCTCCCTCCCAGCCTCCCTCTCCGAAACGGAAAGGGAGGAGCAACGAAAAATTCAGCTTTTTGCTCCCCTCTCCGTGTCGGAGAGGGGTTGGGGGAGAGGTCAAATAAGACTTGTCTAACTCACGTTAATTTATAAGGTACTGTATATGGCGATTTCCATTTTGATGTAACAGTATGGCAGTCTGTCCTTATAAACCAGTGGCTGTATTCCACATCGAAAATCCCTATAGACTAATAGGTTTGGGTTAAAGCTATAAATTTTTGTCAAAGTCAATTTTTGCAACAAGGCGCAGAGGATACAGAGAGAAACAATAAATGCTTAAATGAACTTTAGTGCGCTATAGACGCGTAGCAATGGGCTTAAAAATAATGTTAACTATCGGCATAAATTTCTAACACACTCCTGATAAGTATATTGCTATCTAATTTTTAGGGTGACTCTAATGGGACAAATCATTACTCAAGTTGATGCTTTTACCAATAGACCTTTCGCAGGAAATCCTGCTGCTGTCTGTGTTTTGCCTACTCGCCACAATGAACGCTGGATGCAAAATGTAGCGCAGGAGATGAATTTATCTGAGACGGCTTTTTTAGTTAAACAGGATGATGGCTTCAATCTGCGTTGGTTTACGCCGACGATAGAAGTGCCTCTTTGTGGTCACGCAACCTTAGCTAGTGCCCATGTACTTTGGACAGAGGGGCATTTGTCGGAGAATGAAGTTGCGCGGTTCTACACCAAAAGCGGATTGCTGATTGCTAACTTGCAAGATGAGTGGATTGAGTTAGATTTTCCTGTGAATCACTCACAAGAAACAATCGCCCCACGAGAACTTAAGGCTGCTTTGGGTGTACCATACAAATCTGTTTTTTTAAATTCTTTTGGCTATTTAGTGGAATTGGAATCTGAAGATTTGGTACGGCAAGTACAGCCAAATTTTCAAATATTAAAAACTTTGCCTATTTCTGAGATCATTGTCACCAGCCTTACCGACTCTGATTCTGAATATGATTTCGTCTCTCGTTTATTTGCACCGGGTTTAGGAATTGATGAAGACCCTGTAACTGGCGCTACCCATTGCTGTCTTGCTCCCTTCTGGCGCGATCGCTTACACAAAGATGAGTTATTGGCTTATCAAGCATCCCGTCGCGGTGGAGTGGTAAAAGTACGCTATACCGGAGGCGATCGCGTTTTTCTCGCCGGACAAGCGGTAACTGTTCTGCGAGGTGAGTTATTTACTACATAAGCCTGTATTACAAATCAATCGCATCCGGCAAAAACTCAGCATCGAGAACTTGGGTAATGAGATAAGAACATTCTACTGGAAAGGTATTTATTGGTAGTTCAGTTTCATTACTAGCAGCTTTCAATCCGCGATCGTAATATTGGGCTAAAACTTCTTCTGGATATGACTTGAGGCTGGGACTCTCTTGTAACAAATCTGTTATCCGATTACGTTGCTCGTTAATCGTATTTCGCCAAGAGCCACTCCGCAAACTAGACTGATATTGCCACTTTAACAAATGCTGTAATAATACTTCCAAACGGCTTTTCAATTCCCGCCGTTCAGACCGTCCCAAGTTCTCAATTTCCTCAATCACACTATCCCAGTCTACCTGTTCAAATTGTTCAGCACGAATAAGTTGTACAGTCTTTTCTGTCCATGCTACAAAGTCTATTTCATACAACTGGGCTGCGCTTTTCGGAATCGGTGTCATAGGCTTTCTGCAATCCACTATGAACAAGTTAGATTTTAACAATTACGCCCATCTTAATGTTAGTCGATACAATGCCATTGTCAGTCAATAGAACGCCATTGTAGTAGGTCACATTTAGATATGAAATATTCCCATAGGGTGGCAGGAAAAAACGCCAAAATTTTAAGGCTTAGATACCCGACTTCTGATCAAAGGAGGGTATCTTGTTGTTCATGAATGATTTAGGATTGCTGTATATGTGAGTGAACAAGCCTATATTTAGTTTTAAAATGTCTGCTAAAAATGCAAATAATCGAAATCTGGTCGCATCTCGTGACTGGCCAATCGAGCAATTACCTGGACTCAGCCACGAGGAACAATCACAACTGCAAAATTGTGGGATTGATACCACAATAGCGCTAGTCAAACAAGGAAAGACTCTAGAGGCACGGCTGGCGTTAGCAAATAAATTACAGATTCATCTTCAGTATGTAAATAAATGGATGGCTTTAGCTGACTTGGCGCGTATTCCTAGTGTAGGCATACAATATTGTGGTTTATTGCTCCACGCAGGTATTGGTTCCGTGACACAGTTAGCACAGACTCCCACTCACCGATTGCACCAACAAATTATGCGCTTGCAAGTAGCAACAATGCAGCGACGAGACTTGTGTCCAGCAATTGAGCTAGTACAACAGTGGAGTCAGCAGGCGAAAATAGTGCTGAATGGGGAATAGGGAATGGGGCAGGGGGCAGGGGGACAAGGGGGCAGGGGGACAAGGGGGCAGGGGGACAAGGGGACAAAGGGACAGGGGACAAGAAGTGAGAACTTGAAACAAGTCTTTCCCCTTGTCCCCAATTCTCCTTGTCCCCAATTCTCCTTGTCCCCAATTCTCCTTGTCCCCAAGTCCTCTTCCCAATGCCCAATGCCCAATCCCCTAATCTTTAACCAAGACACCATTAAGGAAGATATCAGCGAGTCCTTCGGCCATTTCCTGCATTTGTTGGGGGGAAGCGTCAGGTTCGATGAGGGTATTGTTAGAAAAACCTGCGATCGCAAACATTCCCAAGAAAACTTTAGCAACTAGCTTTGCATCCGTTTTGCGATAGATGCCTTTATCCATTGCTGTTTGGAAGAATGCTTCGCCCACATCAGTCATTTTGGTAATGACTTCTAATTGAATGCGATCGCGCAAATCGGGGTGAAACTGCACCTCCATAAAACAAACGCGCATCAAATCGGCATTTTTTTGAAAGTTCCACATCCGGCGACGCATCACTTGAGCTACAGCTTTATAGCTGCCCATTTCACTTAATTCTGTTAGCAAATCTGTTAAAATTTCTACCCAGCCACTTGTGGCTACTTCTACTAAAATTGCTTTTTTATTGGGAAAATGACGAAATAGAGTGCCTTCAGCTACACCTGCCGCCTGCGCTAAATCACGGGTGGTAGTGCCGTCAAATCCTTGAGAGGCGAACAACCGTTGTGCTGCCTGTAAAATTCGGGTGCGCGTCTGAGCCTCTGAGGGTGGGGAAGAATTAAAAACTCGCATAACAGTTATGGTGAAATGTGCGGAACACGATTTGTAGCATTATTGTCTAACGTCAAGTAAAAAAGCTCAACAAGCTTAATACAACATTAACGTCCTTTTGCTAAGTATCCTGTTTCTTAGGTAGTGTAACTTTATCTTAATTTTTGCTTATGAACCAGATCAGTCGGTCATTTTTGGATTTTAGATTGGGGATTTTGCAGGACTTACGCACTCAAAGCCTAAAACTTAGATCCCCCCTAACCCACGCCAGTCGCTCCACTTGGGGAGACCCCAAGACCGCGCTGGCTCCCCTTAAAAAGGGGGGGATCTCAAAAGCCCCCTTTTTAAGGGGGTTGGGGGATCTCTTCTGTGTAAATTCTGTATCTGTCATATTACGGCGGTTGTTTGTCACTTTGTTGGCTTTGGTCGTTTTCTGGTGGGGATTACTACCAGAAATTGCTCTAGCTCAAACTCAAATTGCACCTCCTCAAGAAACCAAAACTCAAACTCCACCAGTTCAAAGTTCGATCCAACCTTATCTGGATCGAGTCATTAAACAGTTAACGGAGTTTCGCCTCGACAATGGTCTAAAATTCCTTGTTTTAGAACGGCATCAAGCGCCTGTGGTTTCCTTTCTGACTTATGCAAATGTTGGTGGTGTGGATGAGCCAGATGGTAAAACTGGTGTAGCTCACTTTCTGGAACATTTAGCGTTTAAAGGTACAACGCGCATTGGTACACAAGACTACAAAGCAGAAAAACCTCTACTAGATAAATTGCAGCAGTTAGATACTCAAATTAAAGCAGCGAAAGCCGATGGTAAAAAAGATGAGGTTGCGCGGTTAGAAACTGAGTTTAAGCAAGTAGAGTCACAAGCAGGTAAGCTTGTCAAGCAAAACGAATTGGGGCAAATTGTGGAACAAGCGGGAGGTGTTGGTTTAAATGCTAATACTTCAACCGAAGCTACCCGTTATTTTTACAGTTTTCCTGCCAATAAGCTGGAACTGTGGATGTCGCTGGAGTCGGAACGATTTCTCGATCCGGTAATTCGCCGTGAGTTTTATAAAGAGAAAGATGTAATTTTAGAAGAACGACGGATGCGGATAGAGAATTCACCCATTGGACAAATGGTGGAAAAGTTTATCGATACTGCTTACAAAGTCCATCCCTACAAGCGTCCGGTGATTGGTTATGACCAAGATATCCGCAATCTGACACCAGATGATGTCCAGAATTTCTTTGATACTCATTACGTACCAAGTAATTTAGCGATCGCTATTGTTGGAGATGTTAACCCGGCTGAGGTGAAAAAACTGGCGCAAACTTATTTTGGTCGCTATAAAGCAAAAACCAAAGCTGTTGAACAAATCCCGGTGGAACCGCCACAAAAACAAACGCGGGAAGTTAGTTTACAACTTCCTTCTCAACCCTGGTATTTAGAAGGTTATCATCGTCCGGCAGTTACCCATCCAGATAATGCAACCTATGAAATCATTGGTAGTTTATTAAGTGATGGGCGCACGTCGCGCTTGTATAAGTCTTTGGTAGAAAAACAGCGTTTGGCGCTAAATGCTCAAGGTTACAGTGGATTTCCTGGAGATAAGTATCCAAATCTGATATTTTTCTATGCTCTCACGGCTCCTGGTCATACAGTTGATGAAGTGGCGGTGGCTTTGCGCCAAGAAATTGACAAATTAAAAACTGAGCCTGTCGCGGCGGTTGATTTGGAACGGGTGAAAACTCAAGCACGGGCGGGTTTGTTACGTACTCTCGATTCAAATATGGGGATGGCTCAACAATTGTTGGAATATGAGGTGAAAACTGGCTCTTGGCGGAATTTGTTTAAGCAGTTGGATGATATTTCGGCGGTAACGACGGCTGATATTCAAAGAGTGGCGAAGGAGACGTTTACGCCGGGAAATCGCACGATTGGTAAGTTGTTGTCGAAAGAAGGATAAGAGAAACGAACCGCAGAGGCGCAAAGGGCGCAGAGGAAGAGAGATATGAAGAGGTACAAGGTGAAGGGTAAAAGGCGGATGGCGTTGAAAATCAAAAATGGGAAGGGGTTAATTTATGCTTTGGTTGCTGTTTTTGCGTGTTTACTTTTAACTTGTAATTTTTCTCTGGCGGCGACGACTGAGGCAAAGCATTATAGTGAGTTGCAGTTGCCAGCGCTACCTGAGATTAAGATACCGAAATATGAACGGTTTGTGCTTCAAAATGGCTTGGTTGTCTATTTGATGGAGGATCACGAATTGCCGTTGGTGAATGGGACGGCGTTTGTGCGAACAGGAAATCGCTTGGAACCAATGGAGAAAGTTGGGTTAGCTGGTTTTACAGGCGCGGTGATGCGAACTGGGGGAACTAAGCAACATTCGGCTGATGAACTCAATGAGATGTTGGAACAACGGGCGGCATCTGTAGAAGCTAGTATTGGCGAAGGTTCTGGTAGTGCTAGCTTTGATGCCCTGAGTGAAGATTTAGAAACGGTGTTTGGATTGTTTGCCGAGGTGCTGCGATCGCCAGTATTTGCTCAAGAGAAGCTAGACTTGGCTAAGACGCAAGCGAAGGGTGGTATTGCTCGTCGCAATGACAATCCAGATGGGATTGCCAATCGAGAATTTAAGAAATTGATCTATGGTAAAGATAGTCCATACTCTCGCACCATAGAGTATGCAACGGTGGATCAAGTTGAGCGTGAAGATTTGCTCAAGTTTTATCAGCAATATTTCCACCCCAATAATATAATTTTGGGGATTGTGGGGGATTTTGACTCTAAGAAAATGCGATCGCTCATTCAAGCTAAGTTTGGCGACTGGAATCGCAACCCAGGTATTGCCAAACCCAAATTACCATCAGTTTCACCAGCTAATACAGGTGGAGTCTTTTTTGTCAATCAGCCACAATTAACTCAAAGTAGTGTGCTTCTCGGCCATTTAGGCGGACGGTTTGACAGTCCCGATTATGCGGCGCTGGATGTCTTGAATGGAGTGTTAAATGGATTTGGTGGACGCTTATTTAATGAATTGCGATCGCGCCAAGGTTTAGCTTACTCTGTTTATGGCCAGTGGAGTCCCCGCTACGACTATCCTGGCATGTTTGTCGCTGGTGGACAAACGCGATCGGATGCTACGGTGCAGTTTGTCAAAGCCTTACAAGCTGAAATCAAGCGCATTCAAACCCAAAGAGTGACAGCAAAAGAACTGGCTTTTGCCAAAGAGTCTACACTCAACTCTTTTGTATTCAACTTTCAAGACCCCAGCCAAACCTTATCACGGTTGATGCGATACGAATATTACGGCTATCCTGCTGATTTTCTCTTTCGCTATCAAAAAGCCGTCGCCGCCACTACAGCTGCTGACGTGCAACGGGTAGCACGAGAATACCTCAAGCCAGAAAAGCTTGTGACTCTAGTGGTGGGGAATCAAACCGCCATTCAACCGCCATTGACGCAGCTAGCAGCAACGGTGACACCAATAGATGTAACCATTCCTGGTTCGCAACCACAGGCGAAGAATTAATCCAAATTGCGATCGTAACGATAAGTAGAGACGCGAGATATCGCGTCTCTACTCATTTAGGGAGACAAACAAGATCAGAATATAAATCATCGCTTTTAAAGACGAAAATCCTTTAGTTATGTCTTGAAAATTAGCTTTAAAAAGTTAAATGACTAAGATTTTATTGCAAAATACAAATGATGGAGTCTGGATTTTTAGCTTAATGTTATCTCAGACTAAATCAATTAATATCGCTAGATTTTGTGAGGTACATCAATAATCATGATCGTAATATCTAACCTGCATCCTAATAGTGACGTGAATCTGCTCACCGAACTAACCGATTGGGAAATGAGAACTGTAGAGGGTGGAAGAAGAAGATCAAGAAGAGAGGATGAAGATACTTCTGGCATGCTTTCAAAAGACAATATAAAAGAGACTGTTAATGATTGGTTAAGCAATATAGAACAGCAAATAGTAGACCTACGACAACAACTAACTGGTTTACAATAATTGTGAACAATCAGAATTTTATAGTCATTAAGCTCGTGCGCTCTTGATTAATCTAAGAGCGCACGATTTTTGTTTACAGATTTTGGCAATTGATTGAATACATAACTATATGCTTCGATTAAAGTAAGTCTAGCCCTGCCGAATATCATGCCTATCTACACAAGATTTCACAAGTCTGAAAATTTTCATACGGTACTTTGATGAAATACACCCTTCTCATCTCCAAGGTTCGTGACAGAGCAGGTGGAGTATTTTTGTATTTCACAAACTTGAAATATACTAATCAGCTACCAATGCGGTTCAGTTAAGGCTAAAAACTAAAAATGGTGTAGGTTGGGTTGATAAACGAAACCCAAGAAAGCCTTGATAATGTTGGGTTTCACTGTTGCTCAACCCAACTTACTATTCTTCTTAACCCAAGCGTATTAATTTATGAAAAGTTAGACTCTCGACTTATCAAAGAAGTTGGTAATCTTTAGATCGCTAATTTTTACAAAAAATATCGCATGTTTTCTATAGCGTTTTCTAGTCTGCTGAGGTACAAATATCTGCGTACCTCTGCGCTTTACTTTGCGTCCCTTTGCGTTTCAAAATATTATCTGTACCTCACGTAACTGAGAATCGCTATAAACATTTTTTGAATAAAAATAAAGCCATGAATAAAGACGCAACCCATTTATTTATGTCTTACAAATCAGGCTTACAAGCTTGATCTTTCTAAATTTTATGAATAAAAATGGAATCAGCAGTTAAGCAATACACAGCTTAATCGCTGCCAAAGTCTCTTCAAATGGGACGAATTATTGTAGGAGAAAGTTATGGCTAGTATCGCTCTTTCACAACTAAATACCACTGGTTCTGAACTGTTCCAAGATTCTGAAAGCTTCCTCAACGACCTGAACAATGTAGATTCTATCACTATTTATGGTGGTGGTCATGGTGGTGATGTTTCCAGCGTTGCCGATGGCTTAGATCCACTATTAGCTTACGGTATTAAGGGACAAGAGTTTGCATTATTAGCCTTTGGAGCTAGCTTGACTGCACACATCGTCAAGTCCTTCAGCGATACTGATCCTTGGCTTTAATTTGTAGTTTACTACTGAGCTACATTGCTTTGTGGAATTTGTTGAATTAGCGATTAAGCAATACACAGCTTAATCGCTGTCAAATCTGCTGAATTGTGACAATTATCTTAGGAGAAAATTATGGCTAGTATCGCTCTTTCACAACTAAATACCACTGGTTCTGAACTATTCCAAGATTCTGAAAGCTTCCTCAACGACCTAAACAATGTAGATTCTATCACTGTTTATGGTGGTGGTAATGATATTTCCAGTGTTGCCAGTGGTTTAGGCCCACTATTAGCTTACGGTGTTAAGGGACAAGAGTTCGCATTGTTAGGCTTCGGAGCTAGTTTGACTGCACACATCGTCAAGTCCTTCAGCGACGTTGATACTCATTTTTAATTTGTAGTTTACTACTGAGCTACATTGTTCTGTGGAACTTGTTGAATTAGCGATTAAGCAATACACAGCTTAATCGCTGTCAAATCTGCTGAATTGTGACAATTATCTTAGGAGAAAATTATGGCTAGTATCGCTCTTTCACAACTAAATACCACTGGTTCTGAACTGTTCCAAGATTCTGAAAGCTTCCTCAACGACCTAAATAATGTAGATTCCATAACTATTTATGGTGGTGGTAATGGTGGTGATGTTTCCAGCGTTGCCGAAGGTATAGACCCACTATTAGCTTACGGTGTTAAGGGACAAGAGTTCGCATTGTTAGCCTTCGGAGCTAGCTTGACTGCACACATCGTCAAGTCCTTCAGCGATGTTGATACTCATTATTAATTTGTAGTTTACTACTGAGCTACATTGCTCTGTGGAACTTGTTGAATTAGCGATTAAGCAATACACAGCTTAATCGCTGTCAAATCTGCTGAATTGTGACAATTATCTTAGGAGAAAATTATGGCTAGTATCGCTCTTTCGCAGCTAAATACCACTGGTTCTGAACTGTTCCAAGATTCTGAAAGCTTCCTCAATGACCTGAACAATGTAGATTCTATCACTGTTTATGGTGGTGGTAATGGTGGTGATGTTTCCAGCGTTGCCGAAGGTATAGACCCACTTTTAGCTTACGGTGTTAAGGGACAAGAGTTCGCATTGTTAGCCTTCGGAGCTAGCTTGACTGCACACATCGTCAAATCATTTAGCGATGTTGATACTCATTATTAATTTGTAGTTTACTACTGAGCTACATTGCTCTGTGGAACTTGTTGAATTAGCGATTAAGCAATACACAGCTTAATCACTGTCAAATCTGCTGAATTGTGACAATTATCTTAGGAGAAAATTATGGCTAGTATCGCTCTTTCGCAGCTAAATACCACTGGTTCTGAACTGTTCCAAGATTCTGAAAGCTTCCTCAATGACCTGAACAATGTAGATTCTATCACTGTTTATGGTGGTGGTAATGGTGGTGATGTTTCCAGCGTTGCCGAAGGTATAGACCCACTTTTAGCTTACGGTGTTAAGGGACAAGAATTCGCATTGTTAGCCTTTGGAGCTAGCTTGACTGCACACATCGTCAAATCATTTAGCGACACTGATATTCATTTTTAATTGACTACTGAGCTACATTGCTCTGTAGAACTTTTTGAATTAGCGATTAAGCATGATACAGCTTAATCGCTGCCAGATTCTGCTGTAATAAATAGCTTTGAATAAACCGATATGATTAATAATCAGCTTTCTTTATTACCAAAAATAAGGATAGCCGATCGGATTAAGCAATTTACAGCTTCATCAATATCAATCATAGCAGTTGATCAATTTTATTAATTTTTTCCTGACTACGAGTGAGATGATTAAGTAATTGATGCTTAATTACGCTCAAATTGACTAATTGATCAATGTTTTTGGGAATTGAAATCCATGTCAAGAATTACTATTTCTGATCTTCATACCGATGATTCAGAAGGTTTACTCATAGATATTAGCAACATAGATTACATATCTATATATGCTGGTGCAGATGACGATCTTACTCAGATTCTTAACTATGGTTTGAAAAATCTTCAATTTGCCTTGTTGGCATTTACTATCCATGAAATTGCAGATTTAGCAAAATCATTCAATACTCAATAGTGAATTGATTCAAAAAGTGCAAAACTACTGGAGTTGCTTTAAGCTTTTATTGATTGATTCGTACATCCGTAAAAAATAGGTATTGTATGACAATCTACACATAGCAATGTAGACATAATAGATGATCAATCTATTAAGAATGTCTTCTAGTTACGCAAAAATTTTTAGTTGTTAATTTTGACACTGAACTGAAGCTATGACATCATTCTTATTGAGTTCTCAAAATGCTTTTGATTACCTGGTTCTTCAGGGATTATGTACTCAAGATGAAAAGTCTTTAAGCAAAATAGAGCTAAAACCTGCGAAAAACTTTAACTTATTAATCAGCTTACCAGATGAGCGGAAACTCCTAATTAAGCAAGAGCCTTACAAACGAGAGGGAAGGACTGCTGGCGAATTTTTCAAAGAATGGCGAGTTCACAATTTTTTGCAAACTTTTCCAGAACTAACCGACATTCGCTCATATTTTTCGGAAGCAGTACATTTTGATCCTGAAAATTCAATTTTTGTTTTCAATTATCTAACTAACTATCGGGATTTGATGGATTTTTATGTGGAAAAGAATTTGAATTTATTTCCCGTAGAGATTGCCAGGGTAGTTGGAACTACTTTAGCATCAGTCCATCGCCTATCTATTGACCGTCAAGACTATCAGGAGTTTTTCCAAATATTCAGCCAAGGAACTCCTAACCTGAATCTTGGCATAGATAGAGTTACCCCGGCAGTTTTTGGCAAGTTGCCCACCGATGGACTAAAATTTTTGTCTCTTTATCAACGTTATGATAGCTTAGGACAGGCGATCGCAGAGTTGAGTAATGCCTTCACTCCCTGTTGTTTAACTCATAACGATCTGAAACTAAACAATATTCTCCTATCTCTGAGTTGGGAAGAACCTGCTTTTGATGAATCGTCCTCAGATGATAGTCTTATTCGATTAATTGATTGGGAACGTGGCGCTTGGGGAGATCCAGCTAGTGATTTAGGAACACTGATAGCCAGCTACCTGCAACTTTGGCTACACAGTATGATTACTAGTAAAACAATGGCGATTCAAGAGTCTTTACGTCTAGCAACAACTCCTCTACATTTGCTGCAACCTTCCATTAGAGAGTTGGTGATTGCTTACTTCTCTGTTTTCCCTGAAATTATAGAACATCGTCCTGATTTTTTACAGAGAGTTATGCAGTTTTGCGGTTTCGCTTTGATTAAATCTATTCAAGCCAAACTCCAGCACGAAAAAACTTTTGGTAATAAGGGTATTTGCATACTCCAGGTTGCTAAGAGTTTATTATGCCGTCCAGAAGCATCGATACCAACAATTTTTGGTGTAGATGCATCAGCCCTCTCTCCCATTAACCTATCTCCCGCTTCAAAATAAATTCCAAGTCAACAAGGGGACGCAAACATTTTTTGTTTGTCTGTCCCTATCTCTCCACATTCTTGACAGGCAAGTTTTTATGCAACTATTAGATTCGCTGGGAAATCAACTGTCAGAGATTCCAGAGTTATTGCAGACATCACTACAAGATATTGCTCATAAGGTTGAAATCCAATCTCACCACTCTATTAGACATCCAGATTTTGGTTTAGTGGAAGTACCAGAATCATTAGTCTCTCACTTTCAGCAATTATCTTTAGATTTTCAAAATAAGTTTTTGAGTTATCAACTACGTAGTTTACTTTACGCCCTCTACTACAACGGCTCATCGAAAAGTCTTTTGTCATCCAATGCAGAAGCAACGAATTTGGCTTTGAATCAAAATCTCGAAAACAATACATTATTTGGCGTAGATATAGCTTTTTACGATCGCTTGGATGAAAATAACAGAGGTGTAGGCTACTGGAGTCATGATTGGCTGGTTATAAAAGAAGACATCGATGGTACTTTGGTAGTGTATAAGAACGATTTAAAGCTGCACATTGAACCCGATAGCTTACAACAAGCGGCTAATATCGGTGACTCGGTATCAATCAAAATGCCTAAGAATCTGGTACAAAACGGATTTTATATGGCAGTTGCTAATGCAGCTATGGCTCGAAATTATCAAACTTTGGTACGTGTCTACTTCAATCTGACTCCTGAAGGCTCAGTTGCAGTCATGAACGATTTGACTACCCAACTCAATGCTATATCCATTGCCTTCTCATTTAAAGCATTGTATAACCCTTCTGATTATGGGCGTTACGACTCAGCAGTGCTTTATTTCGACAAAAAGGACTATGAACTTGTTCGTCCAGTCTTAGAGAGGGTATATAAAGAAAATCAAGTGCATTTTCAGCAGCAAGTACCTTTATTTACCAAGCTTATAGCACCAGGGTTAGCGATCGCTGAAGAACCAGACCGTAAATTTGGCGACCAAGAAAGTTTTGGTACACATCGATGCCAAATTGTTGCTAATGGTTTGCTTGAGGCTTGGCATCTAGGGAATGATACGCCAGAAGATAAGATAGCAGCAATTCTACGGCATTTTTCATTATGGGAAATTGAATTGCAACGTCCTTACCTCAATGCCAATTCAGATGATATCTACACTTCCTTAAATCTCTGAACTGTCGAATATGATACTCATGATTTCTGATTGAAAATCATATTTTCGCTCACCAAATTTTAGATTGCAAATAACAAGACTTGGGATTTAAGCATTAACTCTTAATAAGGGGCTTAAGTTCCAAGTCTTCTTAATACACTTAGTTTTATTTCTCTTTTATCAATGCAAAACTATACATTGTAGGGTCAATTCATTAATTGCTCCTACGCACAAATAAGGTTTAGGTATTGACAAATACAGTAGCCCTAAATCAGTTGTGAGAAAATAATAAGGTTGTGAATGTCACTAAGTATTGGGTGCAAAATGTGGAGACGTTCGCTAACTGAATTGAACGAAGCCTATTGAAAACTTCGTGAAATCAAAAGCGCATTTACACACAAACTTATAAGGTAGTTAAAATGACTTACGATTCAGAAGATGTGCAAAAAATCCTTGAAATAGCACTCACCCGGAAACAGGAAGGTGAATTTTCACGAGAACAGCTTATAGAAATGGCATCTGAGTTAGGCATTTCTTCTGATATTTTGGAAAAAACTGAAAAAAAGTGGTTAGTTCAGCAAGAAGAAGAACGGTCACGACGTACATTTAATACTTTCCGACGCAGAGCTTTTTTGGGGCATTGTGTTTCCTTCCTGGCAGTGAATTTATTCCTCATTCTCTTGAATTTAATCACTAGTCCTGGTTATTTTTGGGCTATTTTCCCAGCATTAGGATGGGGTTTAGGATTATTTTTTCATTGGTGGGGCGTTTATCAGAGTAAATCAGAGGATTACGAGATTGCCTTTCAGAAATGGCGTTCACAAATTTAACTAAAATTCAAGTCGGATTCTGATAATTTTTTGGGGCGATCGCTTTAATAGTCACTGTGACAAAAGTTTAACTACCTTCAACAAGTAGGGGCAAGGCGGCTTTCCGCAGGGTATTGCCTCTACTTGTCTAGTTAATTGGGATGGTGGCTGAATTTACGCTGTACTTCATTAGTGACTGTGACGGAATTTTACCTACCTTCAAACAAGGGGATTTTGCCCCTTGTTTTGGTTAATTGAGACTGTTCGCCCTTAATATAGGATCTTGAAGTTGAATCCAGACCTCTTTACTGAGAAAGCCAGGATATTCAGCCAGCGCTGTTGTTCAAATTTGCGTGTCCTTCTGGATAAAATTTTCCCTTAAATGTGGGGCAACCTCAAACTTGAGTAGTTCTATAATCACACCCTACGATCCTGTGTTTGCTAATTTGCCAAAATAGAGATGTAGGCTAGAAGATACTACGCTTTTCGCATAGCTTCATTGCCTACACTCAGGAGCAAGGGTCAGCTGCTTTGACACAAGTAAGAGGAAGGGAATATGGATAACAACAACTGGTTACAACAGCTAATGATGATGGGTCTTGGCACAACGTCTTTAGTAGCAGAAAAACTGCGCCAAGTCAGCGATGACTTGGTTAAAGATGGTAAGCTCAATCCTGAGCAAGCTAAGGCAGTTATAGATGATATTGCCCAGCAGTTAAAGTCGGAGCAGGGAAACTGGGATGTCCAAATGCAACGACAAATGCGAAATATGATGCAAGATTTAGGCGTAGCTCGACAGTCGGAAGTGGACGAACTACGGGGTAGAATTGACCGTTTAGAGCGGCAATTGCGCGATTTGGAAAATAAGCTTTGGCGTTAAGATGTCCTTTCTGATTTAAACTAATTGTGTCCTATTGGTAATCTTTTTGCCAGGATACTTAAGTAAGGAGAACTGATTTTGAAACCAATTTTCCTCAGCGTGGCGTTCATGCTGGTGTGTGTTGTGCTTTTGGCTGTGGGGCAAGTAGGCAGTAAACAGAATACTGCCATTGCTGCCCAGTTAACCCAAACGCCGCCAGCGGCCACAACTGTAACTGAAAACAATATCTTAATTGCGAGTAATACTATGTCTGACGCTAATGCCGTAACTACTCCGTCTGGATTGAAGTATGTGGAGTTAAAAGAGGGGACTGGGGCGACTCCTCAACCAGGACAAACGGTTGAAGTTCACTATGTCGGTACTCTAGAAGATGGTACTAAGTTTGATAGTTCACGCGATCGCGGCCAACCCTTCAGCTTTAAAATTGGCGTAGGACAGGTAATCAAAGGTTGGGACGAGGGAGTTAGCACGATTAAAGTAGGCGGTCGTCGTAAGTTAATCATCCCATCGGAGTTAGGCTATGGCGCTCGTGGTGCTGGTGGCGTGATTCCACCCAATGCAACTCTAATTTTTGATGTGGAATTGCTAGGAGTTAAATAAAGGTTGGGGTATTGGGCATTGGGCATGGGGCATTGGCTTTTCTCAGTACCCAATCCCCAGTCCCCAATTCAACGGCTAAATTTTTAAATTTTGAAACTTTGTAAACTGTGGATTAAACAAAAGTTTCGCTGTCCCTGTAGGCCCGTTGCGGTGTTTAGCTATAATTACTTCTGCAATGCCGCGATCGGGAGTATCGGGAGAGTAGTATTCATCGCGGTACAACATTATTACTAAATCCGCGTCTTGTTCAATCGAACCTGATTCTCTCAAATCTGACAACATCGGACGCTTATTAGTACGCGCTTCCACCCCTCGACTTAACTGAGATAAAGCAATAACTGGTACAGATAATTCCCGCGCTAAACCTTTGAGTTGACGCGTAATTTTTGACAATTCTTGAACTCGATTATCGCCTGCTCCTTCCATCAATTGTAAGTAATCTATTACAATTAATCCTAATTCAGTTCCAACTTCCGCTTGCAGTCTTCTTGATTGACTACGCATTTGTGTAACTGTAATATTCGGCGTGTCGTCAATATAAATTGGCATCTCGGAAAGGATACCAATAGCACGGCTTAAAGGTTCCCATTGTGTTTGACTGAGGCGACCAGTCCGCAGATAACTACTTTCAATTTGCGCTTCACTAGCTAATAAACGTTGTGTCAATTGCTCTTTGGACATTTCCAAGCTGAAAAAAGCAACTGGTAATTTATAAGAAGCGGCGATATTATGAGCAAGGTTTAAACAAAAGGCTGTATTGTGTACACAGATATCATTAGCAACAAAATTGTGTGTTTCTGGAATTGTTAAGTCATAAACCTGCTTGTCACCCACCGACTCAATCGCAACTATTTCATCCCAATAAACATCACTGGTTGCTAACTGTTGAAGTGGTAAATTATCTAAAGCTGTAGCTAGTATCCAAAGTCTTTCCCGCTTTAGGGCACGTTTACCAACATGCATATTTGTATAGCCTTGAATCCCTGCATGTCTAGCTAAACTACTCCAAGTTTCATTACCTTTTGCTAATGCTATTTGTTCCCAAATCTCTACAGGTATCAAGTCACGATTAGTTTGATATCTTTTTTGAGATATTGCTGCTGCAACTTTTTCTATTGCTTCTTCTTTGCTGAAGATACCTATTTCTGCGATAAAAGTTTTAATAGATAAGGCATCAGTAATATCTAATTGCCATGCTGGTCTGCGGGTATTTTTATACTTAACAGACCGTTTTTTGAGAGATGCAATAATGCCAAATCGTAATAAAAGATGTTGAATTTGTCTTGCTAGTTTTTCGCTGACTGTTGCATAGCCTAACTGTGATTGTCCGCTAGTAAGCAGTGCAGCCCATCCATCAGTAGCAAAGAGACGATTAAGGAATAAGGCTATTTGCGATCGCTCTAACTTAAAAATGATGCTTGGTATAGTTTTAGAATGAGCATCTTTGCCCCACAAACCTAATTCTTCTAACCAAAGCGTTAGCGAATTCTTCCGAGATTTGCTCATACAGGCAAATCCATGAGATACAAACTCTTCTGACTCTAATTGTAAAATTTCGCCTGTTAAACCACCAAAATCCGCAACTGCTTGCAAAAAATCGGTTTGCAATAACGGATTACTATTTGTAAATCGTGGAGTGCAGTTAGTTAATCCGCCATCGCCAATTAAATAAGCTAATAACTTGACTTCGCACTCGCGCATAGAATGTGAGCCAAACACATCTATTTTTCGCGGGATAGCGATTTTATCACCAACTTTCAAATTTTCTAGTTTTTGCCAGCCTTTAATAGTCAAATACGGGTGGGTGATTGTAGTTTCAATAGACCTACCTAAGCGAGTTGTTACCCGAAAAACTGGTTTGATACCATCATCTACAAATGCACAGGGTTGAGTAAAGGTAAATTTCCAGTCATTATTTAACGTCAATAATGAAGCATGACGTTGTTTATATAATTCTTCAATTGTGGTAATTGTTCCATCTGCCAAAACTATTTCTGAATCATGGCTAAGGCATTTCCCCATTGATGGGCGGCCCGCGACAATAATCAAATCAGAACGCTGAAAGCCACTGGTCATGGCATCTAAATCGTAAAATCCGCAGGGAACACCAGGTAAGGCGATGCCTTGATTTCGATCCTCGATATCCTGGAAATTATTAATTAGAGTATCAGAAATGTGAACTAAACCCGATTGGGGACGCTCTTGGGTTACGCCGAATACTTTCTGTTCTGCCTGATCTAAAACAGTTGGTAACTCGGTTTCTGTCTCGTAACCAAGATGTACAATTTCATTGCCAGCTTTAATTAACTGCCGCCGCAGGTATTTTTCCATCACCAACCCTGCGAGGGCATCGATGTTCACGGCTGACACTGTGCGGTCTACCAGAGTTGCTAATTTATTTCTGCCGCCTATGCGGGTAAGCATCTCATGGTCAGTCAGCCAACTTGTGACTGAAAGCAAATCTGTGGGTTTACCTTGGGTGTGGAGCCTCACAGCTGCCTGATAAATATCTTTATGGGCGCTAATGTAAAAAGCTTCGGGAAGGAGGCGATCGCTAACTCGGCTAATCGCTTCTGGATCTAGCAAAATACCCCCCAAAATCGCTTCTTCGGCCTCAATATTTTGTGGGGGGAGGCGATCGCTACCATCGCCTTTAAAATTCAGTTCTTCAGCCATAAACGATTTTAGTTTTGACGATTTTGCTAGCCGGGAGTATGGGAGTTATGCAATTTTAGATTTTAGATTTTAGATTTTTTCTTCAATCAAAAATCCAAAATTCCAAATCTAAAATTGGCAGAGTTAGGAATTATTACCCCTGCTCCCTCGTCCCCCTTCTGAGTTAACTAGCGACGACTTGAATATCGATTTGTGCCGCTACATCAGAATGCAGCTTGATTTCGGCTTGGTAAGTACCAAGGTGGTTAATATCGGGGATGGTAATTCCACGCCGATCAATTTCTTGACCAGTAGCTGCCTTAATTGCATCTACAACATCTTGGGTGGTGATAGTACCGAAAATTGCTTCGTTTTCACCAACTTGCTTGGCAATTGTCAAGCTACCAACTTTTTCAAGAGATTCTTTTTGCTCAAGAGCTTGTTGTCTTAGTTCTAATTGCCGTTGACGCTCTTGCTCACGACGGCGTTCTACTTGCTTGAGAATACCAGGAGTGGCATTAGTTGCCAATTTTTGGGGAATCAGATAATTACGAGCGTAGCCGGGAGCTACTTCCACTAAGTCGCCAGATTTCCCCAGCTTGCTGATATCTTGATTTAAAACTAACTGTACGCGTTTCGCCATCGTTTTTCCTGTAAAATCTGATTAATTTGGGTAAGGCTTGATAGCTCACAATGTCACTGCTGTATTCCAAGCTTCTTTGCCTACACCCTAAAGCTTACAGATCGTAGCGAAAGGAAGGGTGCGATCGCAACTATTCTCACTAAAAAGTTGAAGGGAATGGCGAATGGGGGAGAAGCAAGGGAGCAGAGGGCAGGGAGCAGAGGGGGAAGAGCTAATGCTATTCTCCTCAATTCCCCATTCCCCATTCCCAATGCCTAAAAGTTATTTTTCATTTCCCGTATCCGCGCAAAAGTTTGCACTCCATCGCTACTCTTAACAGTTGATTGTAATGATGGCTGATCCCAACGTAAAAATGGATTGGTGTGTTTCTCCACTCCCAGCAATGAAGGGATGGTAGCTTCTCCTCGACTACGGTAAGCTTTTACTTCGTTGAAGCGTCTTTGTAAGTCAGCGTTGTCGCCATCCACAGTTAAGGCAAATTGCAAATTTTTTAAGGTGTATTCGTGGGCACACCAGATACGTGTATTATCAGGTAGAGAACGCAGTTTGCTTAAAGAATCTACCATTTGCGTTGGTGTTCCTTCAAATAAACGACCGCAACCGCCGGAAAATAGGGTGTCACCACAAAATAAATCGCCTGTCTCACTAGCTTTTTGAGGTGGAAAGTAGTAAGCGATGTGAGCGCGAGTATGTCCAGGAACGAAGAGAATTTCAGCTATGCGGTCTGCAAACTCGACGCGATCGCCTTGTTGCAAAAAGACCTGTTGTCCGGGAATTCTACCACGATCCTCGGCTCCTCCATAAACTATCAATTGGGGAAATTTTTCGATTAATTGCTTATTACCACCCACATGATCGTTATGGTGGTGCGTGTTAAAAATTGCTACCAACTCAGCTTTTAACTCTGCTAGTTTCTTTAAAACTGGTTGAGCCTCTGCTGGATCGACAACAGCCGCGATATTGCGTTTGTCGTCATATAACAAGAATATGTAGTTGTCTGAGAGTGCTTCCAGACGGATTACCTGCATTACCTCTGCTCCCTTACAACATAAATGTTTGGTATTGAGTAGCAATCTTACATTCGAGTGAATAATAGTGCTACATTCACAAGCTATATCAAGTGTTTATACTTTGTTTATTATAGCTGTAGTGAAATATTACCTATGATATTATACTTCTGTATTTACACGGTAATTATACTTAAATAAAGTAAAAATTAGGTGAATTTATCAGTGGATTTTCTCTGGGAATAGTTATAAATATAAAGTTAAATTTATTTTAATATTTTTTTACTTAAACATAATCACTATTCAAATTCACATTTGGCTGATCTCTACTCTATCAAATTTGACTATAACTAAAACTAGAGTAAGATTTTATGACAATAAATACGTATCTATTTTTCAAAGTCAACAAAAATTATTAATTTGATTTATGTCAACACCAACAAAAGGTTTTATTACAATTCTAACTGGGCTTTATTCGTTTCAAGATTGTATTCATTTTTTAGCAGCAGTCAGAAAGTTTCATCAAGAGCCAATTATTATTTTAATTGACCAAGTTCCAATAGTTCTTTATCCTTTGCTAAAGGCATTCAAAAATGTAATTTTAAAACCAGCACCTGCAAACGAAAATACTGTTTTAGCATCGCGACAAGCAAAATTGGCTCTATATGAGGCTTCTGAGTTTGATAAAACGATTTACCTAGATTCGGATATTTGTTTACTTACAGATATCAATGATGTATTTGACTATTTAGATGAATATGAGTTTTTACTAACCGAAGATGTGCAACCTTCTATTCTTAAGGCTACAAACTTATTACGTGGTAAACAAGAAGACCTTTTGCCAAATGTTTTGCCAATTTTGCAATCGGTAGGATTGCCATTACAAGCAGATAGTGTGCAGTATAATGGCGGTTTTATGGCTTTTCGGAAAACAGAAGTAACCAAGATATTTTTTGACGAATTTAAACGTTATTTTGAGATTGTCAAAAATAATCAAGATAAATTACTTTTAAAAGACCAAGGGGCTTTTGCTTCTGCGATCGCATCTGTACAACCTCATAAAAAAATCTTACCACCAACCTATAATTATCTCAGCAAGTGGCAGGATGCTTATGATATTCAGGATACAATTAAAGTTCTTCACTGTACTTATCCTTATCGTCCTCAATATGCTAAAGATATTAGTCGTTCCTTATATACAAGGGTTTTTGACAGATTCGCTAAAGTATTTTTACCGAATCAAGTTACAAATCCTTGGCGCATTAAATAAAAATTAAGTATAAAAACAGTGAAAAATTTTTCCAAGATATCGCTGTTGGTTTCAGATTTATCAAGTGCAGCTATTTTGCGTGCATACTTAATAGCAACAGCCCTAAGAAACTTAGAATATGAAGTTGAAATCATGGGGTTTTTATTTGGAAACAACTTATATCGAAATTTACCATCAGAATTAAACGTTTATAATTTACCAGGTAAAAATTTCCCCGATTTTTTCGGAGAAATTAACAAAATATTACCAAAAATTAATGGAGATATCATTTATGCAATAAAACCACAAATAGCGAGTTTTGGAGTTGCCTTATTAAAGAAACTATTTAGCCAAAAAGCCTTAATTTTAGACATAGATGATTGGGAACTCAGTTGGTATGGTGGCGATGACTGGCATTATAATTTCACACCCAAACAATTAGCCAGAGATTTGTTGAAATCAGATGGCGCACTTAGAAATCCTTATCATCCTTTGTACGTGAAATGGATGGAAGGTTTGGTAAGTAGCGCTGATGCGGTGACGGTGCATACTAACTTTTTGCAGCAGCGTTTTGGGGGTACATTTGTTCCCAATGGTAAGGATACTGCTTTATTTGATCCTGCTCGATATGATGCTGAGTCCAGCAGAAATCGTTATGGTTTATCTGAATATCGTATTTTAATGTTTCCTGGTGCGCCAAGACCCTACAAAGGTCTAGAAGATGTTCTCATCGCGCTCGATAAAATCAATCAACCAGACTTAAGACTAGTGATTGTAGGTGGCAGTCCTTATGATGATTACGATCAGCAACTCCAACAAAAGTGGGGACGCTGGATTATCAAATTACCAAAGTATCCAGCGAATGTGATGCCTGATTTAGTAGCAGCAGCTCACATTGTAGTTGTTCCCCAACGAGATACCCCAGAAACTCGCGCTCAATTTCCCCTGAAGTTGACAGATGGAATGGCAATGGCTAAACCTGTATTATCAACGCGCGTTGGAGATATTCCCAAAATATTAGGTGATACTGGTTATTTAGTCGAGCCTGCTTGTCCTGAACAGATTGCTGAACAGATTCAATGGATTTTTCAGAATTTAGAGTCAGCAAACCAGCAAGGTATCAACGCAAGAAAAAGATGTGTAGAACACTATAGTATAGAGGCTATGGCTTCGGTGTTAAAGTCGGTAATTTCTCGGTTGTAAATATTAATATGTAAGGAAGCGTAAATTGAAGAAAGTGGGAGGTAGAGGAACTTTTCAGTTGGGGGTTCAATCTTGGATAAATTGAGACCACGCAAAAGTTGTGAGGACTCAAACCACAAGCTCACTTTGATGGCGGCAGTAAAAAATCGCTCTTGTAATCTCCCCTTGCGATCGGGCAATATTCTTCCAGCAATAACTGCCTCTTTTGTTGGGATATTGAAAATTATTTAGTTTTGTTTTATTTGATATTAGCAAGTTTGGCAAGTGATTTGTGAATAATATTAATAAGTGAAAATTGCATAGAAATACCCAATGTCTACCAGAAAACTGCTATTACGATTCGCTAGACCCTATCCAGGTTTGATTCTGCTGACAATATTGTTAGGATTTTCTGGAGCTTTATTTAATGGGATTAGCACCGCTTTAATTGTGCCAGTGGTTTTAAAAATCGTGGGACAAGAAGTAGATTTAAGTACTGCTCCTCCTATCCTAAAAACGATGATATCTCCCTTTGATAATACTCCAGAACCTTACCGGATAGGAGTAATGGCTGGGGCAATTATCTTCACAATTATTTTAAAGAATTTAGCTACTTATGCCAGTTCCTTAGCATCGAGTTCTTTAACCCGAAAGCTAACATCAGATATGCGCGAAACTGGGTTAAAGCTATTACTAGAAATTGATATAGATTATTATGCCAAAACTAAGGTTGGAGATTTAATCAACCGTCTTGGTGGAGAAATTGGCCGGTCTGCAAGTTCTATAGGTAGTATCGTCAAGATAGTTATCCTGGCAATCACAATTTTAGTTTTTGTCAGTTTGTTGCTGTCAATTTCTTGGCAGTTGACAATTGCTGCTACGCTTTTGTTATCGTTGGTGACGTTAGTAAATCAGTATGCAATTTCCCGGTCCAGAAATTTTGGGAAGCAGCTGAGTGAGATGTCTAGAGCATATTCAGTCTCCGTACTGGAAACTCTGAACGGAATTAGATTGGTAAAATCGACGGGAAATGAAGAAAAAGAATATCAACGGATTAAAAAACTAATTCGCGATCGCGAATTAGCAGATTTCCAATCTCAAGTTAATTCGGAAGCCATTACACCTCTAAGTGAGGTAATGGGTATTACAGCTTTACTGCTGATTGTACTTTTGAGCAAAACCTTCTTTGCTCAACAGGTTTCTTCTCTTTCTACCGTACTCCTGACATATTTATTAGTGCTGCTGCGAGTGCTGCCATTGATTTCTCAGTTAAATACTATTCGCAGCAACTTTGCTAGTACCGCAGCTAGTGTGGATGTGACGAATGAGTTTTTAAGCTTGCACGATAAGCCGTTCATGGAGAAAGGTAAGATTCCCTACACAAAATTAGAAGAAGGAGTATCTTTTAATTCTCTTTGCTTTTCCTACCCTGGTCATGAAAAGTTGGTACTCAAAGATGTAAATTTATATTTACCGCGTGGTACGACCTTAGCATTGGTAGGCGGTTCTGGGGCTGGTAAATCTACTTTGGCAGACCTTTTACCCAGATTTTATGACCCGATCGCTGGCAGTATTACCATTGACGGCACCGATTTGCGGGAGTTCGAGCTAGTATCCCTACGGAAGCGGATGGGGATTGTTAGTCAAGATACCTTTCTTTTTAATGACTCGGTGCAAAATAACATCGCCTATGGGCGAGCAGAGGCTACTGACGATGAGATTTTGACAGCAGCAAAGCGGGCAAATGCTTATGAGTTTATTAGCAAATTGCCTCAAGGATTTGACACCCTAATTGGCGATCGCGGCGTAATGTTGTCTGGTGGACAAAGGCAAAGATTAGCGATCGCCCGTGCCCTCCTCCAAAATCCCGAAATTCTGATTTTAGATGAAGCCACCAGCGCTTTAGATACCGTTTCCGAACGATTAGTACAATCTGCACTTGACGATCTTAGTCGCGATCGCACCACCTTAGTAATTGCTCACCGCCTTTCTACAGTCCAAAAAGCCGATCAAATAGCTGTGTTAGATCAAGGACAGGTGGTAGAAGTAGGAACCCATGAAGAACTTTTGCAAAAAGGTGCTTACTATTCACGCTTGTACTCCATGCAATTTAGCGATCGCCCTAATAAAAATTTGATTCAGACAAAAATTATTAAGGCAATGCGCCTAAACTCAAAGAAATTTGTCGATCGTCCTGAAGCCGCTACTAAACACAATCAAAGCTTGCTCCGTATCTCTCACGAAATTCGGACACAGTTGAACTCAATGATTGGATTACTGCGCTTATTGCTTGATGATCTGGAAAACGATTCTCAAGAACGGCACAAATTAATTGAAGACTCTTACAAATCAGCCTGGCGAATTCTCAACACCATTGATATTTTTGAGGATGTGATTAACTTACAAATAAGGGGGCAGATTCTCTCAATTTCTGACCAAAATCAAAATATCATCAGCGACTATTATCAAAACTTTAATCATCTTTCCGTTGAGTTTAGAACTTCTCTTAATCTCATACTTAGCTCTCTCCGCTCTCTAGCAGATAATTTGATAGACACTCCCCAAGAGCCAAATGAATTAATTAGTGAAACTTATGAATCTACTATATGTCTTCTGAATAATTTAGAAAAATTTGAGGATAGTATTAATGTCTAAAATTATGAAAAATAATACTTTAAAAAAACACTACATTTTTTTCATCGGTGAAGAATTACCCCAGCCAGAGGCTCATCTAGTGCAGTCTACAAATGCAGCTAATGCCGCCGCTAACTTGGGATACTCAACAGTTTTGGTATACCCTGAGAAAGGAGCAAAAGCTAATAACCCAATTAATTTATTGCGTCCTTTTCAACCGAGAAAAACCCCAACAGAACTTATTGAATATTACAATCTTCATGACAAATTAAAAGTTGCTCCATTACCGATGCCTTGGCCGATTGACCATTTTTCGAGCAAATTTACTGACTCCAACACCATTGCAAGCAAGTACTATTTACCATTTCATATACTTCCAACTACTAAACTTGTCCATAGTCGCAACTGGAATTTTGTCAAAGCTGCCATCAAAAATGGCATTCCGGCAATTTATGAACACCACCACCATGAAGAGAAACCATTTGAGCAAGAAATTGTTACAAATCCACTGTTACAAATAGCTGTCACCGTTGTAGAAACAATCCGTGAAAGCATGATTAAAAATGGAATGCCGCCAGAAAAAGTAATTAAGCTGCACAATGGTTTCAATCGTTTGTTTATGCAGAGACAACCAGAAAAAGCCGCAGAATGGCGACAAAAACTATTGCGAGATGCAAACCAAAAATTGGTAGTTTATGCGGGAGCGTTACAGCAATTTAAAGGTATTGATGTACTAATTGATGTGGCTAATGAAATGCCTAATGTACAATTTGCCTGTGCAGGAGGTAAGCCAGCAGAAGTAGAATATTATCAGCAATTGGTGAAAGAAAAACAGGTTTATAATATTCAATTTTTGGGCTATGTCTTGCATAATGAGTTAGCATCTTTGCTACAAGCAGCAGATGTTTTAGCTCACCCTCATTGTTCGGGAAAAGCAGCAACTTTCACATCTCCTTTAAAGCTGTTTGATTACTTCGCCTCTGGAACTCCAATTGTCTCGACGGAAATTCCTTCATTAGTTGAGTTTCAAGATACAAAAGCAATCGCTGCTTGGTGTGAACCAGATAACCCAAGCAAATTTGCCGAAAGTCTGAAGCAGGTTTTAGAAACTCATCCTAGAAAAATAGAAGGTTATCCAGATAGTATCGAATTTGTCAAGCAGTTTTCTTGGGAAAATCGAGCCGCAAAAATTCTTAGTTATGTTGATGAATCTCTGCTACCCCTATTTATCGCATAAAAAGAATCTAGAAGACAAATGATAAATGACAAATGACAAATAACTAAAATGACTATAAAAACTGTAGGTATGATTAGTGGCTATCGAGGTTTAGAAACTAGAGCCGATTGGCTGTGGCAACAAACCCCGCATCAATTTGGAGTTTGGGGCAATATGCAAATGCAGGCACTAGCAACCAAACCAGATTTTCTACTGATGTATCAATTTGATTTTCCCCAAGCAGCGCCACAAAAATCTTGGTTAGATAGCTTTCGCAAACGGCAGCAAAAATCAGTAGTAAATGTTGATTCTCTACTGCGTGGTGTCAACAAAGAGCGGATTATTTATTTGTTAAGAGAACCACCTTTAGATGAAATTGTCGAAATAACTAATCATAATTATCAACAAGCCCAGAAGTATTGCGGCTACATTTCTGGCCCCGATGATTTTGCCCCAACTCCTGACTATATGCCTGCTATTTGGTATCATTCAAATTCATTTCAAGATTTAAATGAAATGCCACCACCTCAAAAGGTTGCCCCATGTAGTTGGATTACTTCGGGAATAAGTCGTACAGCCAAACATCGCCAGCGTTTAGACTTTTTGCAGTCGCTACAATCTAGTGGCATAAAATTTGATTTATATGGGCGTAACTTACCAGAATCGGCTAAAAAATCGGGAGAACTAGGTAATAAATGGTATGGGATGGCACCATACTATTACAATTTGGCAATTGAAAATTATGCTGATAATAATTGGTATGTCAGTGAGAAACTTTGGGATAGTTTACTTTCCTGGTGTCTACCAATTTACTATGGTGGCCCGGCTGCTGATAAATTATTGCCACCTGGTAGTTTTTTGCGGTTGCCCAGTTTAGATGAAAAAGGCATTGCCTACATCAAAGAAGTGACAGCTACACCTGATGCTTGGTATGCTGCCAAAGATGCGATCGCAGAAGCACGTCAAATCATTTTACATAAATTAAACTTACTTAACTGGTTATCGAACTTTGTTGATCAACACTCATAAATTATGAATGGTATTTGTACCCTTGGCAATGATTATGTTTTCGATCAACTGGTGGCTTTGCTCAACAGTATTGATGTTATTTTGGGCCCCGAAACTCCTGTTTGTATCTATCCTTTCGACGATCAGACACAGCGAATTTCTGATGAAATAGCTAAACGCCCTAATGTATTTCTTTACGAGAATCAAGAATCAATCAACCGTTGGGATCAATTTATGCTCTCAGCAGCACCAGAGCGATTGAATCGGAGTAAATCACGGTTGTATGGCGCTCACCGCCGTTTTTGCGCCTTTGATGGGCCATTCGATAAATTTATCTATTTAGATGCAGACACCTTGGTGATGAATTCTCTGGCATCAGTGTTTGAAAAGCTAGATACTTATGATTTTGTTGTCTACGATTTCCAATTTAAAGACGTTAGTAAGATATATAATGTTAACTCGCCAAAATTACTAGAAGTTTTCGAGAAAAAGCGGATTGATTCTGAAATCTTTTGCTCCGGTTTCTATGGCGCAAAACGGGGAATATTTAACTCAGAACAAAGATATCTACTGATATCGCATTTAAAAAATGGTGAGGCAGAAATTTTGTATGGTGGTGCTGGAGAACAACCACTAATAAACTACATGGTAATGAGGTCTAATCTTTCTATTTATAACTTTGCTCGTCAACTGCCAGATAATGAAAAGACAGGATGTTCTGCCACATCTAA
Organism: Desmonostoc muscorum FACHB-395; assembly: GCF_014698035.1. GTDB lineage: Bacteria > Cyanobacteriota > Cyanobacteriia > Cyanobacteriales > Nostocaceae > Nostoc > Nostoc muscorum_A. The sequence continues at coordinate 244,374 of NZ_JACJSF010000001.1, read as the reverse complement.
GCACTTCGAGGAACGAGAACACCTTCTTTATGACAAAGGGAATCGGCTAACCTACCTTCATTATATTGGTATCCCTCCTAATATTAATCAAGCAGTCTGTGCTGGAGAAAATATTGATTTTCCCTATCGAGATTTATTTCTCTACTATCGTTACTTAAACGAACCAGATAAGCGTCCCATCTTTCAAAACCCTCCTAAGAATTATAATGACGCTCCAGTACCAAATTTACTTACAAGAGCTTTGCGAAAACTTAAGTTAATTAACCAAGGATAATTTATGAGTAGGGGAATTTATATTGTTGCCAACGATCGTGTTATTGATAATGCGATCGCTTTACTAAATAGTATTCGTTACTATGATCCAGAAGTAACCATTTATCTGATACCATTTAACGAAAATTATCACAAGGTAGCAGAACAGCTTTCTACCTTACACAAAGTGCAAATTTTCCCCGATTTGGAACTTATTGATAAATTTACCAAACGCATCGGAGAAATTTTTGATCGAGATTTCCTCGCCTTACCAAACAAAATGCGTAAACTGGTGGCGTGGTTTGGCCCTTTAGATGAATTTATTTATATTGATACAGATATTGTCGTTTTTGAAAAAATCGCCGACAATTTAGACAAACTTTCAGAAGTCGATTTCTTCTGTTGTGATTACCATCATGCCAATGACAAACTACGAAATATCTTTTCCCCATTTGTGAAAGAGCAGCAAATTTTTTCTGATGCTCAACTTCAAGATGTTTTTAATAGTGGCTTTTGGGCTTCGAGAAAAGGAGTTATTACCGAAGAACAAATGGATGAAGCTTTGCGCGAGTGTGCAGCGCATCGTGAATATTTCGATTTTTCTGAAGGAGTTACAGACCAACCAATTTTAAATTATCTTGTTCTCAAACTGATTACCAAACGAGGAAATCTCGTCAAAATTCCTGGTGGTGGGCCTGGTAGCTGGGCGGGTTCACAAAGTTTCCAACAGCAAGATTATGCCCTCTATGATCGAGGACAACGACTAAAATATCTCCACTGGGCTGGTACACGGATGAAAACTGGTAGTCCCTATTGGCAATTGTGGGAACACTATCGCTATCTCCATGAGGGTAAATTTGCTTTCATCTCTAAACTGACTCGCCGTTTATTTCCTTTTGTTGCTGCCCGCACTTAATATTAGGAGTATCCCAATGATTGATGGTATTTACATCCTAGCCAATGATGTTGTCTATGACCAACTAGTAGCATTGCTCAACAGTATAGAAGCTAATGCTGGTAGGAAAATTCCTATTTGTATACTTCCATATAATCAACGCTTAGACAAAGTAAAAGCAGAGATTGCATCTAGAGATAATGTCACTTTATTTGAAAATTCTGATTCCATAGCTTATTGGGATAACTTTGCAACTCAGATATGGAAAAATTATCCTAGAGCGCAAAAAACTTGGCGAGAGTGGGGTTTTTCAGAACTCTATGAGTTACCAATGCACCGCAAATTTTGTGCTGTGGATGGACCCTTTGATAGGTTTATTTATTTTGATGCAGATACCTTGTTAATGGGGCCAGTAGATTATGTATATGAAAAATTAGATACATCTGATTGGGTAGTCAATGATTTTCAATATAAATCTGACTTAAAATTTATTTTTGATGGTTCACCAGAGCAAATACAGCAAATTTTCAATTCAGAAAACTTGCAAGATAAAGTATTTTGTGCTGGTTGGTTTGCAACCAAGAAAAATATTTTTTCTCCAGCGATAAGAGCCGATTTAATAGGCAAATTAATATCGGGTGAGGCAGATGTCATGGCTTTTTTAGCACCTGACCAATCTTTATTTAACTACATGGTGTTGAGAAGTGGTATTTCCTATTATAACTTTGCTTTTGATGACTGCGAGCAGGCAACTGGTAATCACTGGAGTTCTAAATTTGATGTGGTAGATAATATCCTCTATGACCAAGGGCGGAGATTGACCTACTTACACTATATGAGTGTTTCTTCTTCAGCTTTTGTGCGGCTTTGTGGAGGTGAAGATGTAGATATTCCTTACCGTGATGTTTTCTTATATTATCGCTATTTAAAATCACCTGAAAAACGGCCTCAAAGTTTTACCCGCCCAAGCCAGATAACGCTTTTGCAAAAATCTACTAGTAGTTTTATTCAGCAAAGAGTAAACAATATCAAATTAAAGTATCGTAACTTCAAGGATAGAATTAGTGGTTACTAAATAACTCAGCAAAGATATGCCAATTAAATCAGCTTGTTGATTTTTTTCAAATTTTCATCGGTGATAAAAATTAAAATTACTCAATGCTGCAAGTCTTAAACGCAAGTACCGATAGTAATAACCAATAAATTTATTTAGCTTATGCAATAGCTTTTGGTAAAGTGAATTTTTGTGGTATTCAATTGCTTCATGCTGTTGAAAATATATCAGCGTTTCATCTGGATTTGCTTGTCCCTTTTTGATTTTCTGCCGTTCTACCCAATCCTTGAAATAAACAATACCGTCCATAGCATCCCATCGAACTGGTAATCCAGCCTTAGCAGCAGCTAATCCTATTGCATAACCCTCAGCACTATAAAAACCATTTAACTCACAGTAAAGTGCAATAGTTTCCCATTGCTTAATAAATTCGATTTCCCGCCCATCTTGCCTTGTAACTACAAATAACATTTCCATGACAAACTGAATATTAGTATCTTCTAAATCCAGGTCTAGTTTTTGTGCTAGTTTGCTCAGAATGGTCAAATCTCTAACTCTATTTGCCTTGAAATCATCATTTGCTGAATTAATATATTCTTGATTGTGTTTGACAATACTGGTACAACTTCTTGCTGTTATGCCAGGAAGCCATTTTATATCTGGTTGTAACTTCTCTAATATTCTGATATCTGCATCGACAAATATACAAGTATTAAACAGTGATATTGCTTTGGCAATTACAAACCTTTTATCGTGGTAACAACCAATGCTCTGTTGTTCATGGTAAAATGCTAAAACATTAGGATATATTTTAAAATCTTCTGGCTTATCTGTTAGGACAATTAAATATACTCCTGGCAAATGTTTTTCAATATCTTGAGCTAATAGGAAAGCATGAGAGCGATATCTTTTCCCTAAAGCTAAAGTGCAAAAACAAATGTCTGATTTTTCTTGGTTCATAAGATTTTATTGATGAAATAAAATTTAGCTGAGACTTATATTAAAAATAATCATGCAAATTATTTTGATTTAAATCAAACACTATGATCACATATATAACGTGGGAACTGACTACTGTAATAGTACCTATTTTCATCTAATTGCTAAAATTTTATGCAATTCTTAAAAGATATTAAGACATAAATTAATTGGATCTATACAAAGCCTTGAAAAAATCTTACTAGAAAAGTATGAATGCTCACCGCAGTTGGTGAGCATTTAAATTTATTCCTATATAAGTGAGGTATCCTCAATCTCAAGACAGTTCAGTTAACAATAACTTAAACATATTTTATCAATCTAAGAAAAAGAATCTAAATCTAAAGATTGCATCCCTTCTCGTTCTATAAAGGTCATCATACTTCCCAGCTGCAACCAAACTAATAAACAAGTAAACAAACTAATTGGTAGACCGACTCCTAAAGCCAACGTGGAGGGAAAGCCAAATATCTCTAAGCCTGAAGATAGAAATAGACAAGTCCCGCCAGTAATACCGATAAATGGCACAAGTAATTGTTTTAGAGAGGAACGTGGTTCAGTATTTTCTGCTTTTTCGCTTGGCCAATTCTGCACAATTACTTTCAAAGTGCCAGATAATGCCAAACCAGATGTTAATGCTGTCAAAAAGCCAACGAGTAAGAGGAAATAGGGTGGTTGTAGAGGAAAATAGTACATTATTAAAACTCCTGATTTATAGTTTTTTAGTTTTTAATTGCTGACTGGTTTCCAGTAAAAGGCACTAGAAATGTAGCTTTTGGCAAAATAGCCGCCGCGCCTTCTCTAGATAAATTTGTTAAAATGCCGATCGCTACATTTAATAAACGATCCGGTTTTAAGTCATCTTTAACTAGGTTCCACAGGCGTTGGACATCTTCGGTGTGGAGGCGGTCATCTTCAGTGAGAGCCAGCACCAGCTGTCGCCGCAGAAACTTGCCTTCTTCCGACATTAAAAATTGGAAACCCATTTGGGCTGTGGGCAATACATCAAAGTTGTTATCGCTACGAGCGATCGCAATTAAATTCTCTAAACGCTGCCACTGAAATTTACCATCTTTGAATAACACATTCAATAATCGCCGCCGTAACTCAGGCGATTCCCCTGTCAGTAACCGCCGTGCTATGTAGGGATAACCCACTTCCACAATTTTGAAATCTGGGTTGAGGCTCAGGGCAATACCTTCTTGAGTCACCAAGGAACGAATAATCAAAGCAAACTTCGCCGGAACTCGGAAAGGATATTCGTACATCAGTTCCGAAAATTCATCAGTAATAGTTTTGAAGTTAAAATCCTTGACATTTTTGCCAATGGCGTTTCCTAGCACCGCTTCTAATGCTGGCACTATCGGGCAAATATTTGTGTCTGGAGTCAGAAATCCTAATTTTACAAAGTCTTCGGCTAAATCGGTATAGTCTTTATTCACCAAATGCACTAGCGCATCTACCAGTGTTTCTTTGGTGTTTTCTTCCAACTGATCCATCATGCCGAAGTCGATATAAGCCATCCGGCCATCGGGTACAGCAAATAGATTACCGGGATGGGGGTCAGCATGAAAGAAGCCGTGTTCTAAAAGCTGTTGCAATCCTGAAGTAACGCCAATTTGGATAATCGCTTCTGGGTCTAAACCTGCTTCGCGGATGCTTTTAGTATCCGTCAGCTTGAAGCCGTTAATCCATTCCAGGGTTAAAACGTGGGTATTGGTATAACGCCAGTAAATTCCTGGAACTTTAACTTGTGGGTCGTTACGGAAATTGCTGGCAAATTTTTCGGCGTTGCGGCCTTCATTTATATAGTCGATTTCTTCAAATAGCTTCGTGCCAAACTCGTCCACGATTAAAGTGAGGTCGTGACCGAGATTCAGAGGCAACCAAGGAGCTACCCAACTCGCACCCCAGCGCAATAAATAGAGGTCGCGGGTAAGAGTTGGGCGTAAGTTTGGGCGTTGCACCTTCACTGCGACTTCTTCGCCACTGATTAGACGACCACGGTATACTTGACCCAAGCTAGCTGCTGCGACTGGGTGAGGTGAGAGTTCGCTAAAACATTCATCAATTGGACGATCTAGCTCGGTTTCGATAATTTTGTAAGCGATCGCATTATCGAAAGGTGGTAACTGATCTTGTAACTTGATCAGTTCTTCTAGAAAATCTTTACGTATTAAGTCAGGTCTGGTGGAGAGGGCTTGACCAACTTTAATAAAAGTCGGGCCGAGGCGGGTGAGCAGTTCTCGCAACTGGATAGCTCGTTTACCCTTGTTCTGCTCAACTTTGTCTTGCCATTCGTCCCACTTGAGACTGATTATAAATACTGCAAAAGAGGAGATAATTCTCAGCAGTCGCCCCCAGGCTAGCCAAGGACGGTAACTATAATAGCGAGCGATCGCATCTGGATTATAGAGCTTTAGCTGAGTAGGTTGATACTGACCCACGCCTTTATTTGCCTCTTCAACTGAAAAATTTACAATGATTGTTTCTCTACTAAACCCACAAGTTAGTTGTAGGCAAAAGATAGCGGTAGTTTTTTATCTGAAACAACTCGAACTCTGCCTTTCTGGGGTACTGTTCGAGACAGTTTTAGCCTAAATTACTTCCTAGATTTGTTTATCTTTTTCTTAATTATACTTTATAAAACTACAACTACTTATCCATCTTTTCGATGATTTTATCTTTTCTTAACCTTATTTTATATAAATATAAATATCTACCTGTATCTGTAAATTTGGTTAGGATATGAGAAATCCGTAACCATGTTTGCTTTCAGCTACACATCACAGTAGTAAGTAGATAAACTTAAATTAAACATAAACCTCTCAGGATAAGGATTCACGACTTATGTGGGAAAGTCATGAATCTTGATATTATGTTTATTTATACCTATCGAATTAAGTGAAAATTATCAGGTTATATGTGTAAAAAATAACTGTTTAAGTAAAATCGATTTTTGTAAGAGAGTGTATATTAAGAAGCTTTTTGAATAATAAAAATTAGAACGTTAAATACAACTTTGGTAATTGGTAGTGGTTTTACCACAATTACCAATTACCAACTTTTAATTATCATCTGCTGCTATTTAGATTTGGCCTCCAAGTTTTCTAAACGGCTTCTCAATTCCTGGTTTTGTTGTTTGAGTTGGTCGAAATCTTCACGCAATTGACGGAGGGTTTTTTCTGAACCGATGTTCTTTTGCACCTTGGAAATTTCTTCTTCAGCATTGCGACGGACACGCCCATCGGCTGTTTGTTCAGCTAGCGATCGCAAAATTCCGACTGCTTTAGGTGTTTCCATTTGTCCCAATGCTGCTGCTACCGCCACTTGCGTTAAAAAGAAGGTTTCTTTGGCTAGTTCTGCTAGTTTTTCTAAAATCCGTTCCAAATTAACCGGACTTTGACCTACAGAAATCTTTCCTAAAGCGCGAATTGTGGCTAAACGTAGAGGTTGTGGTACACCGATTTTGGTGTATTCGAGTAGTAGATTTAAAGCTGCTTCCGAGGTTTTGAATTCAGCTAAACCAGCGATCGCACCACTCCGCACTACTTCATTCCAACCCGCCTTTTCTTCTAAAATGCCCTTGAGTTGCTTTAGTACCTTATCTTCCTTGGGTTTTTCTTCCAAGTTTGCAGATGCGATCGCGCCAATCACACGAGAGGCTGCTGCTTCCACGTAGTAGCTAGGATCGCCCTTTTGCAACAACCCTCTTACAACTTTATAGCTTTCAGCAGTTTTGATTTGAGCAAGTGCTTCCACTACAGATCGTCGCACGTAAGCATTTTTATCTTTTAATCCCAGAACCAAGCCATCAAAAGCTTGGTCTAAATTAATTTTGGCTAGTTGTTTTGCCACTTCCACACGCACACCCCACAATGGGTCATTTTTGAGGGACGCAGATAGTGCTTTTGTTGCTTCTAACCCGCCTTTTTTCGTTAAAGCTTCTGCTGCATAGATGCGCGAAATTGGGTTGGGATCAGATTCTAATTGTGCTTTTAACTCTGCTATTGGATACTCTAAAGCTACTGTTTTTAGGTAATTATTCTCAACATCAAAGCTGATATATTGGGGCTTATTTTCTAAGGGAAAGTAGAAACTTTGTTCTCGTTCATTTATCCGTACTACAAAAACTTTGAGTTGTGAGTTAGGAGTTGTGAGTTTGGAATTATTTTTAACTCCTAACTCCTCACTTCTCACTTCTTGTTGGGTATAGCCAAAACCAATAGGTATTTTTAAATCAAACAAATCCTTACTGCCATTTTTATCTTCAGCAGCTTGGGTTTGAGTTACCGTAATTTTTGCCAACTTAGCATCTCCATCCCAAGAGTAAGCTACCTTAAAATCGGGATGGCCACCACGATAAACGTATTGGTCAAAGAGGAACAAAAGATTATGTCCAGTAGCCTTTTCAATTGCCCTGAGTAAATCTATCGTTTCTACAGTTTTGTGGGCATTATCTTGAACAAATGTTTGAATAGCCTGCCAAAATAATTCATCTCCCAATTGGGCCCGAATCATGTGATAAACACAAGACCCTTTTTCGTAGATATGGCGATCGTAAAGTTCAATAGCTTCGCGGTAAACATGTGTTACCATCGGGCGACGGTAGCGGCTGCTATCTTCACTAATGTAACGACGAGCTTCTAAAAACCGATAGTAAGCTGCTTCTTCTAGACTATATTCCTGTTCTGTCCACATCACCTCAGAATAGGAAGCCATTCCTTCCTTAATCCAAGCATGAGACCAATGCTTAATCACCACCAAATCACCAAACCACTGGTGGGCGAGTTCGTGGACAACTAAACTTTCGGTGTTGCGGTTATCTAAAGCGGCGCGTTCATCCAGCAAACATCTATCTGTTAACAAGGTTGTGGAGGTGTTTTCCATCCCGCCAAAGATGAAGTCATCTACACAAACCTGGGCATATTTCGGGAAAGGATATGGATAACCATACTTTTGGCTCAAAAATTCGATCATCCGGGGAGTTTTGCCCATGCTACGTTTAGCATCTTCCTCCCGCCCCTTTTCTACATAGTAGGTGACTGGTTTACCCTTCCACTCATCCTGAATTTCGGCAAAGTCACCTACTGCCAAAGTCATCAAGTAGGTAGGATGAACTTGTTGCTGTAACCAATGGTAGATTTTATAATCACCATCTTCTGTGGTGTCAATCAGTTCGCCGTTGGAAATCGCCACGAGGGGGTTGGGGACACGAACGCGAATTTCGGAAGTAGACAATTGTCCTGGATAGTCAAAACAGGGGAACCAAAACCGGGAGTCTTCGTCTTCTCCCTGAGTCCAAACCTGAGTGGGCTTGTTTGGATAGTGCTTATCTGGTTGGATAAAATAAATGCCGCGTTGCGGTTTTTCCACCGAGTAGGCGATCGCAATCAGCAAGCGTTTACCAATCTGAGTCGTCTCAGAAAGTTGGATAGAAAGCTGTTCCCCGTCGTAGTCAAAATTTTGTGGCACATCGTCCACCTGCACAGACTCGATATTCAGGTTGACAGCATCCAAAGTCAAACGGTCAATGCCATTACGGATTGGCAAGAGGCGAATGCTACAAATGCCCTGATAGCTTTTTTTAGGGATATCTAAGCTGAGATCGAGAAAAATATGCTCCACCTGTCCGGGGCGATCGGGATTGTAGTGTGGTCTTGCTCCCGGTAACTCAAAAGGTTTGTGTCCGTTATTATCTGTATCAAAATAAGACTTCGACATTGATCCTTACTGACCTTGTAATCCTGAAAAGTCTGGCTTGGCTAGATGTAATTAAGCAAAATAGCGGTATCTGTATTTCCCAAATCAATAGGGCAGTATGGGGGTTAAGATTCCCATTGGGGATTGGAGGATTGAACTTAATCTCACCCAAGTTTCCGAAGATCGACTATCGATCCTGGGACTTTTTTCCATATCCCTCCCGCATTTCCTTTTACTGATGTTTTGCACTTTTTTGTCATCGAGTCAAGTGTCTCTTGCACCTCGATAGATTCTCATTAAGTACAAATACTCCTAATTGTTCTTATAACTTAGGATAACTTGCTGCTGTTGAGCAGGCTATTTTATTTGAGATGAACAGCATATCATTTGCTAATTCGCTCCTCATTCCCTGGGAGTCTTTTTTAGGGTAATTATTTGAGACTGCTAGCTTATAGGACTACTAATTTTATCAGTAAATACCGATCGATGAGCGGAAATTATTAATAAATCCGAAAACTCTACAGTGACACTTGTATAAATCTCGGTGACAATCTGAGCAAAAGAGGATAATAAAATGCCCGAAAGTAAATCAAAGTTTTTCATTCCTGCGGTTGGTGCTGCTCTCGTTGTAGCAGGAAGTATCGCGGCTTATATGTATTTGAAAGGCCCATCAGGAGGTAGCTCAGACGCTCTCGGCAGTGCTAAATTAGTACCTTCAACAGCATTGATGGCAACTTATATTACTACTGACCCTCAAGCTTGGGCAAAGTTACATCAATTTGGCACTCCAGAAGCACAAAAGTTAGTGGCAAAAGGTCTGGAAGATTTCAATAAGCAAATGTTCAGTGACGGTAACGTTTCTTATGAAAAAGACATAAAGCCTTGGGTTGGTGGTGTGATGATTGCTGTACTACCACCAAATTCTGTGAAACCTGCACAGCTAAAAGTGCCCTCCAGCGCACCTAATGTACCAACAAATTTACAGCAGGAATCAAATATCCTGATAGTAGTGGGAATAAAGGATAAAATCAGTGCCTTGAATTTTGCTAACAAATTGAAGTCACAAAAAGGGGTGAAATCCCAAGAATCTGATTACCAAGGTCAAAAAATTCTTGAAACTACAGAAAATGGCAAGCCGACATATAGCGTAGTTTTAAATAATAGTCACTTGATATTAGCCCCCGAAAAGCAAGCTGTAGAAAAAGCAATTGACACCTTTAAGGGACAGTCTTCTTTTGCCAGTAAAGAAGGTGCAAGTAGCATTCTCAGTAAAGGAGTGGATGTTAAAAATAGCCTCGCCCAAATTTATGTACCAGACTATGCAGGTATGGTACAGCAGTTAACTGCCGGAAATCAGCAAGCAAAGCAGTTACCTCCACAAGCCTTGGCGCAACTGAAGCAGATAAAATCTGTGGTAGCGGGTGTTGGTGTTGATGATGCGGGAGTGCGAGTAAAAGCGATCGCTAATTTAGATCCGCAGCTGAATAAATTCCAGTATCAATCAAGTCCGGGAAATATAGTCGGGCAATTTCCTACTGATACCTTTGCTCTGATTAGCGGAAATGGCATCAGCCGTGGCTGGGAAACCTTAGTAGAACAGTCAAAAGATTATCCAGAAATGAAGCAGGCCCTGGAACAAGCGCGAGGGCAAGTGAAAATTGCCAATATTGACCTAGATAAGGATATTTTTGGTTGGATGAATGGGGAATTTGCCTTTGGTGCTATTCCATCCAATCAAGGAGTGTTAGCCAGTGTTGGTTTTGGGGGTGCTTTAGTATTTGACACTAGCGATCGCAAAACAGCCGAAGCCACCTTGACAAAATTGGATACTTTGGCCAAAGTACAACAAATCAACATCGCCAATAGAAATATTGGTGGTAAAGATGTAACTGAATGGCAAATCCCTAAACAGGGAGCTTTATTGGCGCATGGTTGGCTGGATCAAGATACTGTATTTGTGGCTCTTGGTGGCCCAATTGCTGACGCAATCAGCGATCGCAAGAATCAATCTCTTAATAATAGCGACGCTTTCAAAGCCGTTACTGGTTCTTTGCAAAAGCCCAACGGCGGCTATTTATACCTGGATATGGATAAAACTAAAACTGTACCCCTGGTTAATAGTTTAATTTCATCTGATGCCAATACCATCACCATCCTTAATTCCATTCGTGGTCTTGGTTTTACTGCTAATAGCCCCGATAAATCCACCAGTGAATTAGAGATGTTGTTAGCTCTCAAGCCTTCTGCAAAATAGGGGATTGGGCACAAGGGGCAGAGGGGCAGGGAGCAAGGGGGAGAATTAAAAATTACCTCTTTCCCTTCTACTCCCTGCTCCCATTGCTCCCCTTGCCCTCACTTACAAAACTTGATTATTCCGAGATTCCAATGTCTGGCTCAGTCTATCCAACGCCCCAGTCAGCCTTTCCTGAGCTATGACATTAGCGTCTGATGCTGGGGATTCTACGGGAACATCCTCTTGCCTCTTCAATTTTTGTAAGGCGCGAATTGCTACAAATAAAATTAAGGCAATGGTTAAAAAGTCAATGATTGCGCCAAGAAATTGACCGATCGCAATTCCTGGGCCTATGGCGATTGTTCTCCATTCTTTGCCACTCACGCTAATCAAAGGGTTAATCAATGGCATAATCACATCCTCAACAAAGGAGGTGATAACCCGGCTGAAGGCAGTACCGATGATGACTGCGATCGCTAAGTCAATCACATTACCTTTGAAAGCAAATTCTTGAAAATCCCTTAAAAAGCCACTTGTTCTTCTTGCTCTTGCCATACTTGAGACTCAATAAGTTAGTTGTAGTCTTTTTTTATATGGCGCTCAACTTTTTTCCCTCTCTGTTGAGATAGATTTTGTCAATCTTCAATGAAGTGTATAAATTAGAGAACAGTGTGATTCTCTGGAAAAACAAATCACACCAAAATTTTCCATATCAAAATTCCATGACATCATTATATAATTCAATTCATTTCTAGACTGCCGTCCAGCAATTATGTCATAAGTAAAAAAGCTGTGAACGCAAATTAATTTATGACTGCTACTGTAAAAACGACTCCTGGCTTCGCTTCCCGCTTGGTAAATGGCGTACTGGCAATCAAGCCTTTAGCCAACCTAGCCAAACATCAAGCCCGTCAAATGATGATTAAACGTGCCGAGAGAATTGGTGTGCCTTGGACGCAAGAAGTCGAAACACTACAAGCGCATGATTGGAAGGCTGATCTAGCTCAAGTACAAAATCCTGAGCTTTCCTACCCAGAATACTATTTGCGGTCATTCCATGCCTACGAAGGTGGAAACCTCAGTTGGAAAGCTGCTTGCGAGTTAGAAGTTGCTGCTCGTACTGTCCATGCTGGAATTTGGCAAGATGCTGGAGCAGAAGGAGATGCTAGACTGCGCCAAAGTTACCACGATATCCTCAAAGCGCAAATCCCCAATCAACCCCAAGAAATCCTAGATTTGGCCTGTGGTGTGGGTTTGAGTACATTTACCATGCAAGAAATTTATCCCCATGCCAAAATTACAGGCTTGGATTTATCTCCCTACTTCTTAGCTATTGCCAATTACCGCGCCCAACAACGCCAAGCTAAAATTAACTGGCTTCATGCCCAAGCAGAATCTACTGGGCTACCAGATGCCTCATTTGATTTAGTCTCAATTTTCTTGATGTGTCACGAATTACCCCAGTCAGCAACCCGACAGATTTTAGCTGAAATGCGGCGCGTGCTGCGTCCAGGTGGCTACTTGGCAATCATGGATATGAATCCCAAGTCTGAAGTTTACCAGAAAATGCCAGCCTATATTTTGACGTTGCTCAAAAGTACTGAACCGTATTTAGATGAATATTTTGCTTTGGATATTGAGCAAGCTTTTGTTGAGGCAGGTTTCCAAACTCCCACTATTACCAACAATACCCACCGTCACCGCACAGTAATTGCTCAGGTGAGTGGTTGATTTTTCTCTACTGCTGTGGTCAGCAATACCACCCTTGCTGCTGCTAGGCTACTACTACTATCGAGTACCATTTGCCCCACCTCTGTTAAAGTTACTGATGTTCTTTGGCATCGGGGCAATATCTGGTCTTTTAGCCCTTAGACTTGAATGGAATTTTGAAACTGTAGTCAATTGGGTTGTAGACTGGGAACGGATCAAGCGATCGCTCCCTGGTGCAATCTTACGGCAGCTTGTAGAAGTAGGTTCAATTGAAGAAGGCTGCAAGTTAGCAGGGGTTGTTGTGCCAACCTACTATTTGCAACGCACGTATCGATTACTTCCCTCAACCGTTTTCCTCTTCACCATAGCCGTTGCCCTTGGATTTACCGCCGAAGAGAACTGGATTTATCTTTTTCACAATACAGGATCAATTCTTGGGCGTACTATTAGCACGCCAGTCCATGCCATGTTCTCTGCGCCTTGGGGATATGCCTTGGCAATGTATATTTCGTCTAAGAATCGGTTACATCAAGACAGGAAGTTCATTCTTTGGGCTTGGCTGAATTCTGTAATCTGTCATGCCTTAGTTAATATTCTATCTAGTGCTTGCAGTTACTCACGAGCGCTATGTTTCCTTAATTATGGTTTATTTCCGTTTTTATTGTGGATGTTTTGGCGACTAGAACAATTACTGCGAAAAGTGCAAGGTAAACCTGTAATTACCCTAATTTCAGAACGTACACCCCAACGCCGTTACTGGCAGAGGGGTTTAGTGCTTTTTGCCCTCGTGCTGGGTGGAAATGCTATTTTTGGGCTGTTTCTCTTAGCCAATAAAATTATTCCTTTGAGTCCGTCAAAGCTTTTGGACAGTTATATTTTGTGGTTTATATTTAGTCGCTTTTTGCTAAATCTCTTTTTTGGAATTTTAGCTTGGGGCATTTATCGCTATTTGCGACATTCCGCCCGTCGTCGGTATTTTTAAAATATGATTTAAGAAAATGCTAGGGGGTTTCTATGCAAACAACTCCAGTGCGTTGGACGACAGATGACCTAGAGTTATTCGCTGGCGATCGCAGAAATCGTTATGAGATTATTGATGGAGAACTATTTGTGACTAAATCACCTAGTTGGGATCATCAATCAAGCTGTGGCAATATTGTTACAGTTCTTAACAATTGGTCAGATGAAACTGGTTTAGGTAAAGCTGCGATTGCACCTGGAATTATTTTCTCAGATTCTGACAATGTGATCCCTGATGTGGTGTGGGCAAGTCATGAACGGTTGAAATACTTACTAGATGAAGCTGGACACCTCACGGGCGCACCAGAGTTAGTAGTAGAGGTTCTCTCACCTGGTGAAAAAAACGAGAAACGCGACAAGGAAACAAAGTTAAAGCTGTACTCAGTGCAAGGAGTTCAGGAATATTGGATTTGCGATTCTATACAGAAGAAAGTTGAAGTTTATCGTCGTGAACAGGCTGCATTAAAGTTAGCAGTTACTTTATTTAGTCAAGATGAATTGACAAGTCCTTTGCTAAATGGTTTCACCTGCTTAGTGAGTAAACTTTTCTAGACTTGGATTCTTTTCGATTATCCTCTTTACTCTGTGTTCTCTGTGCCTCTGCGGTTAAATAAATCACTTTTAAACCGCAGAGAACCGAAGAGAATAAAATAAATTTTAATAATTACGAATTACGAATTATTAAAAATGTCCTATGCCGGGATTTTCAATTACCTAAACTCGTGCTAATACTGGCTGATTCACATCTGCGCTGACTGAATCTGATTCTGACTCCGTACAGTAAATTTCGCAGGAGTTATTAGGACTTTCAATCAGTTTCACTTTGTGAAGTTTAGCTCCCAATTCTTGAATGGGCGATCGCAATAAATTACTAATGTAAAGTGCGATATTCTCAGCAGTGGGCACAATTTCGGCAAAGTAGGGAATGTCTTTATTTAAAAAAGTGTGATCGAATGGTTCAACCACATAATCTTCTATGACTTGATTCAAACCCCCTAAATCGACAATCATGCCAGTGCGTGGGTCAATTTCCCCTTTGACGGTGACTTCTAGATGATAGTTGTGTCCATGGCCGTGGGGACGGGCGCACTTACCATAAATCTCAGTGTTTTCTTCGTTACTGAGATGAGGATGAGCTAGCCGATGGGCGGCGCTAAAGTGAGTACTGATAGTAAGGTATGCTTCCATTGCGTTTCCTAGATAATCTGCCCAAAGTTCAGGATGTTCAAATAACTGCACACGGACTAAAGGCAAATGCGGTGCTAACCTCTGCCAGATAATTCGGGCAATATTCTCAGTGGTGGGTAAAGTTTGTTGAAATTCTGTCCACGCATCGTTGAGATAAGAGAAATCCAATTGACTGGTAACTTCTCGTTTGATTACGTGTTTGACATCAGACAAGTTCAGCACCATACCATACTTATCCAATTCCCCCGCAAGGGAGATAAATAAGACATAGTTATGTCCGTGTCCAGGAAATTTAGAGCAAGCACCAAATTTTTCAATATTTTCGGCTTCACTCAGTTCTGGCAACCAATAGCGATGACTTGCCGAAAACTGGGCGCGGCGATTCACAATACATTGCATGAGTACACTATGAGCAGAATTTAAAATTTCTTAATCTTTTTCTGTTTCCAGCATAAACTAATTTGTTTGTCAGTAGTCATTCGTCATTAGTCATTTGTTATTTGACCATGCCTAATGCCCAATGACTATATAACAGATGCTTGCGCTTCACAGTGTAATCTTGTCGCTATGCGGAATAGTTCTTGGCCTGTGTGTAAATAACGCTCATCGTAGCTCAAAGGAAAATAAGCCAACTCGTCAAGTCCATCTGCTACTTGATTGAGGCTGTAATAGAGGTTAGCCGCAGTTCCTGCTAAAGTAGAGGGATTCGGCAGAGAGCGAAAAATAATTTGTGCCTGTTTGAGGTCATCTCGACAGGCTTGTAAGTATTCCTGAAATTCATCTAACAACTCATCATCAAAAGGATCGGCAGCTAATTGCTCTATTTGCTCCTCTAGAGAATAGAGAATACCATCAAGTAGATGATTGACTGGTTGATAAACTCGATGCAGCCATTCTTCAACTTGCTCGTCAGCTTCCCGTCCGGTTTTTCGTTTTGTCTGGTAATGCTTTTGCGCCGATGCTGTACGCTGTTGGCGATCGCTATTTAATTTTTGAGAACCATTTTGCAGTTGTTGGTCATAATTGCGGCGATTATGGTTGTCACCTAAGATTTCATAAGCTGCATTGATGAGAATAATCTGATCGCGATCGGCAGTGTCCTGATTACTGTCAGGATGAAATAACTTAACCAAGCGGCGATAAGCTTGCTTAATCTCCGCAAGGCTGGCACTTGGACTAACTTTGAGAGTTTCGTAATGGTTAGAAACGTGCTTAGAATTGACCATTAATTCAATGTATCGTTAACCAACGCTAGCGGGCAACCTTGCCTCCAGGTCTTGGAACAACGGTGTACTCAGATACCTCTCACCAAAGCTGGGCTGAATCATCACAATTAAACGCCCTTTGTTTTCTTCACGTTGAGCAACGCGAATTGCTGCACATAAAGCGGCTCCACTGGAAATGCCAGATAGTAGCCCTTCTTCTTTTGCCAAACGCCGACTATAAGCGATCGCTTCGTCATCGGTGATGGTAATCACTTCATCTATCAATTTTATCTTGAGAACTTGGGGAATAAACCCAGCGCCAATTCCTTGGATTTTGTGTGGCCCTGGCTGTCCCCCAGATAAAACTGGGCTATTGGCTGGTTCAACTGCGATCGCTTTAGAACTAGGTTTGCGTGCTTTAATCACTTCTGCTACCCCAGTGATCGTACCACCAGTGCCCACACCCGCCACAACTATATCTACTTGTCCATCAGTATCTTCCCAAATTTCAAGAGCTGTAGTTTCTCGATGCACTTTTGCATTAGCTGGATTGCGGAACTGCTGCAACATATAGGTATTTGGCGTACTATTAACTATTTGCTGCGCTCGTCTAATTGCCCCACTCATGCCTTCCATACCTGGCGTTAGTTCCAGTTCTGCTCCATAAGCCCGCAACATTGCCCGACGCTCCCCACTCATGGTTTCTGGCATTGTCAAAATTAATCGATAACCCTTAGCTGCTGCTGTCATTGCTAGGGCAATTCCTGTATTTCCAGAAGTGGGTTCTACTAATATTGTCTTCTCAGGAGTAATCAGCCCCTCCTCTTCGGCGGCGTTAATCATACTCACCCCAATCCGGTCTTTGACTGATGCCGATGGGTTTAGACTTTCGAGTTTCACCACAATTTCCGCAACACATCCTTCTGTTTGAGGAATGCGGTTCAACCGAACTAGGGGGGTACGACCAACAAGTTCTGTAATGTTACGAGCAATTCGCATAATTATAGTCCTTTGTCATTTGTCATTTGTCATTTTTTATTGCGTCGGAACTAGCTTCGGAAGCAGAGCATCACCTTACCTTTGATTTAGGCACTCATCAGCTTTTGATTAAATAATTTTGATTTTACTTGCAGCTTTAGTAGCTTTTTCCCTAGCCTCTTCGATATTCAGACCCTTGGCTAAAGCTACTCCCATTCGTCGATATGGATGAGCATTAGGTTTACCAAATAATCTAATATCGACATCTTTTTCTGACAAAGCATCGGCTACACCTGTAAAACCAATAGAATCAGATTTTTCCGAAGCTAAAATTACCGCACTAGCTGAGGCTCCTAGCTGTTCTATATGAGGAATTGGCAAGCCTAAAATTGCTCTTAGATGTAGTTCAAATTCATTGAGATTTTGTGAAATTAATGTCACCATTCCCGTATCGTGCGGTCTGGGAGAAAGTTCGGAAAAAATCACTTCATCTTTAGTAATGAAAAATTCAACGCCAAAAATTCCGGCTCCTCCTAAAGCATCAGTAACTTTTCTCGCTATTTCTTGAGATTTTAATATCTTATCTTCAGAAATTAGTGCGGGTTGCCACGATTCTTGATAATCTCCTCGTTCTTGGCGATGACCAATAGGAGGACAGAAAATAGTCGGTGCATTCCACTGTTTAATTGTTAATAATGTTATCTCGATTTCAAAATTAATAAATTCTTCTACGATGACCTTTTGACTGTCTCCTCTAGAATTTGCGATCGCATAATTCCATGCTTTCTCAACTTCACTCTTATCCTGCACTACAGACTGACCTTTACCAGAGGATGACATCACAGGTTTAACAACATTACTAAACCCAATTTCATCAGAAATTGTAATCAATTCTTCTAGGGTTGTTGCATAACCATATTTAGCCGTTCTGATGCCCAATTGTTGATGCGCCAGTTCCCTAATTCTATCGCGGTTCATTGTATAGTTAGTGGCAGCCGCAGTTGGTATAACTGTAATCCCTCGCTGCTCAAATTCGATCAGTTTTTCTGTTCTAATAGCTTCAATTTCTGGTATGATAATATCTGGCTGATGTTTTGTCACTACAGCTTCTAAATCATCAGCACTGAGCATAGAAATCACTTCAGATACATCAGCAACTTGCATAGCGGGAGCATTGGGATAGCGGTCAACGGCAATCACATAATTACCAAGACGTTGAGCCGCGATCGCCAATTCTTTCCCTAATTCTCCTGAACCTAGCAGCATCAATTTTTGGGGCAACTTAATATTCATCAACTTATCCAGACCAATCTCGATCCAATCATCTTATAATTTTTTGTGTTTCAATTAACGTCTTTTCAAGAGTTAAATCTAGCCCCGCGCAGTTGTAAATCTTGACGTTGTAGCAGAGTTAAACCAGTACCTAGACCCAGGTGACACTTATCTACTAGAGTCTCTAACCAAATAGTCTCATCCAAAGTTGCACCTCGCAAATCTGCATTTCTCAAATCGGCTTTCATTAAATTTGCAAATAAGAGGTCTGCATTGACTAAACTACTACCTTGTAGATTTGCTCCAGACAAATTGCCTCGGATGAAGTTTACATCATCTAAAATTAAGCCAGATAAATCTGCTCCTATTAGATTTGGAAATTTTAGCTGACTTGGATATTTAAAAAACCGCATCATACAGATGATATTTGCTTCATTTAGGCGGATTTTAGTTAAAAACTCATAACGACCAATTCCCAGTTGCTTAAGAATTTGTAGACGCTGTAGGGGATTTTGTTCTAAAAACTGGATGGCTGTATGGCGTAGGTCTTGAGCCGGCAGATTTAGCATGATTGTCAGGTTATTACTATACTTGTGCTAATTAAAAGTTTAACCTTAATACAAGAACCCCGACTTCTCAGAGAAATCAGGGTTCTTATGTATAAAAACTTACTTACCGTCCGGCTAACAATGCTTTCGTAGCAGATTCACCTGCTAATCTCACCTGCTTTGTCAACTGGAAATTTAACAATGCTAAAACACTCAACTGAGCCAGGAATGCCATAAAAATTGTTGTCACTCCAGAATATTGGATCGCTGACCAAGGAAAGGTTGAAAACAGCCATACAGTAGGATGTTTCCACGCGGAGATACCAAGAAATTCTAGAATCATTGGTGGTAAGAACGTTACCGTACCTATAGTACCTATTGCCCAGAAAGAACGTTTGGGAGTTTTCAGCAAAAGTATTAATTGGGCAATGGTAGCATAAATCATGATTATGCTGATAGACAAAGCTACAGATGAGAGTACTTTTAACCTGTTAAAATCGTCACCTGCCCCATTATGGCTATAGTCCGTATCGAAAACAGATGTAATTGAAATCCAGACTAGCAAAGGGATAGTAACAATTGCCAGATTAATAGCGATCGCCACAAGTGCAGGGCTTTTTTCTGACCAAATTAGATCCCGCCAAACACTCTTGCGGTTAGAAACTTCTTGATGTCGATATCTTGCCCAATCTTGTACATCTTGACGATGAGGGGAAAGAATGGCAATCAAACTCAAAAGTAACCCCAAGTTGTATATTGCCAGAAAAACTAAATTTTGCCCAACCTGTTCATAAAAGTTGGAATCATTGTCCCACGATTGTAAGGTAAAGCCCCACATCATGATCTGGCAAAAAGCTACTAATACATAACTTTGTCCCTTGCTTATAATTGAGGCTTGAGGATTACGGAAAGAACGTTTTAGAGCTTGTAAGATTCCGTAACTGCACAATCCCAAATTTAATAAATGGAAACCAACAATACTAATAACATTTGTCCCTAATGGTAAATAGAAAAACTCTAGGTTTTTCAGTTGAGAACCATTGTATACACGTAACAAGTTAGGAAACAGATAATTTATTGTATCCCAAGGAGCGAAAAGCCTTATCCAAGCAGTTGAATTATTTAAAATGTTGCTAGAAGACGATGATGCAAACCCCATTACTGTGAACAAGAAAAGCAATACTGCACCACTACCTAACCAAGGCTGAAAACCGCTAAATAAACGACTAATTAAACCAAATAGCAATGCGGCACTGTAGAAGAAAATACAGCTAGTGGCAAGAATTGCGTAGTAACTAAAAATGTAACTAAAGGCAATTTCAGCAGAACGTCCAGCCAACAGATGTAAAGGAACTGCAACTAAGATGACGAGATAAACTAAACTCGGAACTCCTAGTAATTTACCAGTTAATATACTAGTTTCTGATTGGGGGCTAAGACGGATGAAATTCAATGTACCGCGAATTTCTTCTTTGGCTAAATCGTTGATTAATAAATAAGTTCCTGCAACTAATAGTGTAAATACAAAAATTACACTCAATGTCAGGAATATATATTCCCAATGATCTCGCCACCACAACTGCCAATCAATTTGATTTTGGGGACAAATATTCTTTGTGAGTAAATCATTGAGGCCAGGAATTTGATATTGATCTGATTGCTGGTAAGTTTGGTTTTGTTGCCGTTGATATACTTGACTTAAACGACAATATGTGTTTGTTAGCGAGTATTGATCGTCAGGAAACTCGCGTAACTGATATAAAAAAACTACCAGTTGCAGCAGTAACGATGTTGCAACTGCGATCGCAACATTAAAAAATTTCAGCCTACCTTTGAGTTCCCGCAATAGTTGCGGATTCCAATCGCCGATTTTGTCTATAAAATTGGGCATCATAAGAAAAAATTCTCCAAAAATGGGGAGTTATATTTGTTGGCAAATTAAGATGCTTGTTTGTGACCTAATTTTAAGAAAATAGTTTCTAAGTCTTCTTGGGTGCAGTGAAAATCAGTCAGAGGAATATCTGCTTTGATCAGCGATCGCAACAACTCAGCACTATCTTCTTCTTTACCCGAAAAATTCACCCGCACGCTATTTTTTCCTGATATCACCTCCCACTCTTCTACTAAATGGTGATGTTTCAATTCCCTTAAAAGTGTCTCCAGGTTCCCTAAAGTGGATATCACAATTTGCTGGTGGGAAAGACGTTGGTAAAGTTGCTGTAGGGAAGTACTTTCTACCAAGAAGCCAAGTTCCATAATTCCCACAGATGTACACAGTTCCGCTAAATCACTGAGAACATGGGAAGAAATGATTACAGTCATCCCAGCTTCTTGCAAAGCCTTGATGATTTCGCGAAAGTGCATCCTGGCGATGGGGTCAAGCCCAGAAACAGGCTCATCTAGTAGTAGTAAAATCGGTTCGTGGATAATGGTTCGCGCTAAACTTAAGCGCTGTTTCATCCCCCGTGACAGAGTAGAAATCTGGCTGTGGCGTTTATTTCCAAGTTGAATAAGTTCTAAAACTTCATGTAGACGTTGAGTGCGGCGCGGTTCTCGCAAGCGATAGAGACGCGCAAAATAATCTAGGTAATCCCAGACAGTCAAATCTTCATATAGTGGGTAGTCATCGGGTAAGTAGCCTAGACGACGCTTCAGTTTGGGATTACTCTTGTCACGGAGTAGGCGATCGCCATTAATATAAATTTCACCCGTAGTTGGTTCTTCAGCAGTTGCCAACATGCGGATGAGAGTTGTTTTACCCGCGCCATTGGGCCCAATCAGTCCATATACTTCCCCCGCCTGGATTTCTAAATCCACATCATTAACAGCAACGTGTCTGTCAAATTGCTTAGTTAGTCCACGGGTGCAAATTGCTAATTCTTTTACCATCGCTGCTGGGGTGCGGCTTGTGATTAACACTTAACGTAACCTCTTTCTACAACTTCTGTCAGCCTTGTTTCGGAAATTGAAACTGACTCTCAGGAAATTGGCTACATAAAAAAGTAAGTAAGGCTTATGCCCTACCTACTTATTAATTCTTATTCTGCTATTTAGAAAACTTTGCAAATAAAACCTTGACTTATTGCTCTACTATCAAGTTATTTCTGATAGTGGTGGGATGACATTATTAATTGCATGAGGAGATGAACCGTTAACTGTATAACGGTATTCGGGAACTGGATACCCAGCTTCGCTAAAGGTTTCACGGATAGCTTTATTAGTGTCGAAATAAACCTGCCAGTAATGATCATTATTGCAATAAGGACGTACTGCTAATACAGGCCCTGCAAAGTTGAAATCCTGAATTTCTACATCCGGCGCTGGATTTTGAAGGACATTAGGAATTTGGCTAATTTTCGCTTTCAAAAGTGCGATCGCTTCGTTATGTTTCACATCATGATGGATTTGAGCCACCAAATCAACCCGACGGTAAGGATTGGCAGAATAATTCTGGATATTATCAGCAAAGATTTTATTATTGGCAACAATCGTCAAGACGTTATCAGGTGTATTAATACCAGTTGTGAACAGTCCAAGTTCTGTAACAGTGCCTGTGACACCTCCAGCTGTGATGAAATCACCAACTTTGAAGGGTCGAAAAACAATTAAAAATGCGCCTGCTGCAAAGTTTGCTAGTAGTCCTCCCCATGCTGCACCAATTGCAATGCCAGCTGCTGCTAACAATGCGGCAAAGGAAGTTGTTTCAACCCCAAAGAAGCCGAGAATTGCCACAATTAGAACAATTTTCAGCGTTACACCAATGATATTCAGAAGATAGTTAATTAGTGTCGGGTCAATTTGTTGGCTTCGGAAAGCACGTCGTACTAGCTTCAATGCAAAATCAATCAAGCGTTGAGCAATCAGCCATATAAGAATTGCGCCTAAAACTTTAAGTCCAAACAGAGTTAGCAGTTGAAGGGCAACTTGACCTATTTGATTAAAATTCATAAACCATTTTTGTGTTTGCGTTTATTAACATAAAAACATACAACTAATTGCAACAAAAAATTCCTATAGATAGTTTTTTTTAATTTTTAGATTCTATAGCTGAGTTTTTGAGAGAAGTTCTCATACTTGCTGAGTATCGAAATATTTGTCAGATTACTTCCCCGACTCAGAAATAAATTAAAAACTCCATTGGTACACTTGCTCGGTATGATATTTAATCTGTAAGCATTTACCTAGTAATCATCAGCTATGACCCAGAACTACCGCATTACTCTACTCCCCGGCGATGGCATTGGCCCTGAAATTATGGCAGTGGCGGTAGATGTGCTGAAAGTCGTAGGGAAGCAATTTGATCTGAAGTTTGAATTCCAAGAAGCCCTCATTGGTGGTGCAGCAATTGACGCTACAGGCGAACCCTTACCATCTGCCACTCTAGAAACTTGTCGTAACAGTGATGCTGTGTTACTTGCAGCAATTGGTGGCTATAAGTGGGATTCTCTGCCATCCAATTTACGCCCAGAAGCAGGTTTGTTAGGGCTACGCGCAGGTTTGGGCTTATTTGCCAATTTGCGTCCAGCGAAAATTTTGCCCCAGCTAATCGATGCCTCGACTTTGAAACGCGAAGTTGTGGAAGGCGTGGATATTATGGTGGTGCGCGAACTCACTGGTGGGATTTACTTCGGTAAACCTAAAGGGATTTTTGCCACAGAAACTGGTGAGAAACGCGGTGTAAATACAATGGTTTACACCGAATCAGAAATTGAGCGCATTGGGCGGGTGGCGTTTGAAGCGGCTAGAAAACGCGGTGGGAAACTTTGTTCGGTGGATAAGGCGAACGTATTAGAAGTATCTCAGTTGTGGCGCGATCGCATCACCCAACTTTCACAAGAATATCCAGATATCGAACTCTCTCATTTATATGTAGATAATGCTGCTATGCAGTTAGTACGCGCTCCCAAGCAGTTCGACACCATTGTTACAGGCAATTTGTTTGGCGATATTCTCTCTGATGCTGCTGCCATGCTTACCGGTAGTATTGGGATGTTACCCTCAGCGAGTTTGGGTGCTTCTGGGCCTGGTGTATTTGAACCAGTTCATGGTTCCGCCCCAGATATTGCTGGACAGGATAAGGCCAATCCTCTAGCACAGGTTTTGAGTGCGGCGATGATGCTACGCTACGCCTTAGATCAACCAAAAGCGGCAGATCATATCGAACAAGCTGTATTCCAAGTTTTAGAGCAAGGCGATCGCACTGGGGATATAATTTCTCCAGGAAAAAACCTCCTTGGTTGCCGCGCTATGGGAGACTCACTCATTAAGGCTCTCGAACAAAAATAATTTTAAAGTGCAACCTGGCCAATTTGGCAACCTTTGCTATAAGTTTCGGGTAGACTAAAGGGAAATCTAGCAATCAAATAACAGTCGATAGTGTACGCATTACGACAGAATCCAGTAAATTTCACCGCCCCAAAGAACCAATCGCCTTTGATTGATCCTGCTGTAATCAGAGCTGCTGGGCAGATATACTATACTCACTGTGAAGTTCATCCCGAAATCGCTGGGCAACCTTCCGGTGTAGCAATTAATCGTGTTAATCATCGAGGTAAGGTTATTTTTACTAACCAACCAGTTCTTTTACCTCAAGAGTGTTTTGTACCCTTAAGTCAAATTGAATCACACATCTATTAGTCATTGGTCATTAGTTATTAGTCATTAGTCATTGGTCATTAGTCATTGGTCATTAGTCATTAGTTCTCGACAAAGGACTAATGACAAAAGACAAAAGATAAACGACAAATGACACAGAACTAATGACAAAGGACTAATGACTATATGGACATTTTGTTCGCTATTTCAGCGAGTGTAATGGTCTTTGCTTTGGGTGCATCTATTGGCAGTTTTCTCAACGTTATTGTTTATCGGCTACCTGCTGGGTTGTCAATTCTTTGGCCGCCTTCTCGTTGTCCTAAATGCTTAAACCAGCTAAAAGCTTACGACAATGTACCAGTATTTGGCTGGATTTCATTAAGAGGGCGGTGTCGATATTGCAAAAGCAAAATTTCTGTCCGTTATCCCGTGGTAGAAGGGGTGACGGGCATAATTTTTTTAGCGGTTTTTTTAGTATTTCAAGTTTCGACTTTCACAATAGGCTATTGGGCTTTTTGTAGTTGGTTATTGGCACTATCGCTGATTGACCTGGATACAATGACCTTACCTAATCCACTTACTCAGTCTGGTTTAGTGGTAGGAATTTTATTCCAAATGGTGGTTGGTTATCTACCAGAAGGAAGTTCTGTGGCATTGGTAAATCACCTTATGATGGCCATAGTAGGTGCAGTCTTGGGCTTATGGCTATTTGATGCGATCACCCTATTGGGTTCAATTGCCTTTGGGAAAACTGCAATGGGCGCGGGTGATGCCAAGTTAGCAGCCATGATGGGAGCCTGGTTAGGCTGGAAATATTTGCTCTTAGCTAGTTTTATTGCCTGTGCGCTGGGAGCCTTAATTGGCAGTGGTCTTATTATGCATAAACGGATACTCTTAGGTCGAAGCAAGCTACGCGCAGCGTCTGGTAGAGGAGCCGCTAATGAAGAGACATTGACACACAGGTTAGGACAAAAGATGCCTTTTGGCCCTTTTCTCGCTTTAGGATCTCTGATTACCCTGTTTAGTGGCGAAGCAATTTTGTCTACCTATCTGCGGTTATTTTTTCCAGCGTCTTGAATTGCAGTCGCGAGTATGGAGAGAAGGGGGATAAGGGGAGTAACCCATATCGAATGCCCTTTCATAAGAAAAATTTATAATTCGTGACTGTAACCAACATTACCCCATCGCCCCTTCATATTTTGATAATATTCTGCTTGTGACTTGTATTACCCTCTTGATGACGATTAACCGTTAGCAAGCACAACTATTGCAACAGATGCCGATCGTTCATAACCTAGCAATACGAATCACTGATTTGGGTGGGAGAGGGAGAGCATCTTATTTGGAGGTTGGTATTCTCATGGCTTTGTCAGTACGTCAATATAATTAAGTCTGCTGAAAATAAAGAGCAGGAGACTTGTATTGGTATAAGTATTTTCGTTAAGCTGGCAACCAAAGATGAAAATTAAGGTCTGAATTGCTTAAAAGCGTAGTTTGACGATGTAGTAATTAGTCATTAGTAAAAAAAAATGACTCGTGACTAAGGACAACCCAATACGGTTTGATATGTTTTCGACCTCATACCCACTTAAAATAAAATAAAAAATGGCTAACAACGAAGAATCACGTGGTTTAAAGTCTCTATTTGATTGGTTTGCAAATCGACGGAAATCAGGATCTACCAGCCTTGAACGACAAGAACGTGAAATTGCTGATGGTTTATGGCATAAATGTTCTAAGTGCAGTGTCTTGGCATATACAAAAGACCTGAAAGCTAATCAGATGGTTTGTGCCGAATGCGGTCATCACAATCGGGTAGACAGCGATGAGCGCATTCGCCAATTGATAGATAATAATACCTGGAAACCTCTAGACGAGCATTTGCGTCCAACCGATCCGCTAGAATTTCGCGATCGCAAACTCTACAGCGATCGCCTGCGGGAAACACAAGATAAAATTGGCTTAATAGACGCAGTTCACACTGGTTTAGGTCAAATCAATGGTTTGCCCATTGCCCTTGGGGTTATGGATTTCCGTTTTATGGGTGGTAGTATGGGTTCGGTTGTGGGAGAAAAACTCACCCGGATGATTGAGCAAGCAACTCAACGGCGGTATCCTGTAGTGATCGTTTGCACCTCCGGCGGCGCGAGAATGCAAGAAGGAATGCTTTCCTTGATGCAGATGGCGAAAATCTCCGCAGCCCTACAACGTCATAAAGACGCGCGACTATTATATATTCCCGTTTTGACCAATCCCACAACGGGCGGCGTTACCGCAAGTTTTGCAATGTTGGGCGATATTATTTTGGCAGAACCCAAGGCAACCATTGGTTTTGCCGGTCGGCGAGTGATTGAGCAAACCCTACGAGAAAAACTCCCCGAAAATTTTCAGACTGCTGAAGATTTGCTCCAGCATGGTTTTGTTGATGATATCGTACCCCGTACTCAATTAAAGACCACCCTAGCCCAGCTAATTGCTCTACACCAGCCTGTACTAACACCACCTCACATGGTGTTGTGGGAAACAATGTCCTTAACTTCTACCGCCGCAGAATAGAACGTGGGGAATGGGGATATTGGGAAGAGGACAAGGGGACAAGGAGAATTGGGGACAAGGGGAAAGACTTGTTTCAAGTTCTCACCTCTTGTCCCCTTGTCCCCTGCTCCCTGCTCCCCTGCCCCCTGCTCCCTTATCCTCTCATCGGCTCTTTGACAAAAACGAGTGGAACAAGTGCTGCTAGTCGAAATAGACTAGAGAGGGCAAACAACCCTACCAAGCCTCCAAATTGAGCAAATTGGACGATGAAGCTGCCTATAGTTGCGCCTAAAGCACCACTCCCTCCAGCGACGGCAGCTGCGATCGCAAAATAGATAGACTGATTTTTAATTGGTGCGATCGCCAATTGTATATTGTTGCTGCACAAGTCAATCGCCGCCCAAGTACCTCCAGCCAAGATGTGTAACAGAGGTAGCCACAACCAAATATCAAAGCGATTAGCACCAATCCCTAGCCATAATAGTGGTGTAGCTGCAACCAAAATTCCAATACAGATGAGGATGGGACGATTGCCTATCTTGTCCGCTAATTTTCCCCACAAAATAAGCATTAACAAAGTTGCCCCGGCCTGAAGGCTGTTGTAGATAGTCACGTAACTGACATCCAAATCCAGCGTGTCTAGCATATAGAGGTTGAAAAAAGGAGCGCTGAGGTTCACAGCAAGATTCCAGAAGCTGAAATACAGCAAAAATCTTAAAAAGTTAGAGTTTTTCCAAACACTATTAGTTAATTGGTTTTGTAGTGGATGAATTGATTGAGTGACTTCAGAAGATTCATCTTTTGCAACCTCTGGCTGAATCTCACTTGTTTGAGTTGAATTGCCATAATAACTATTTTGCGATCGCGGATTCATATCCACTTGGAAATACTGACACCCCAATCCCGCAATTCCCAACACAATGCTTATTAGCAGAATCACCCCATAGCCTTGCAGTGTTCCACCATACCAATGTGATACAGCTAGACCAGCCATTGGTACGCAAACCAAATTAGTGAGGTTAGCAGCACTATTGCGTGTCCCAAAATACCTGCCTCGCAATCGCCGGGGAACTATCATTGCAACCCAACTTAGCCACGATGCGGTTCCTAGTCCTCCCAAAAGATTGCTGAATAGGACAATCACGAGTGTCAATATCACTAGCTGGTGAGTATTAATCACTTCCAAGCTTACGCCTACAATACCAATTACTAGAGCCAGCCATAGCAGCCGACCAATTCCGTGTGTCCGAAGAGAATATTGAAAGCGGCTCGTGCTACGTTCAGACAAGTAAGCACCCAACGGCTGAATCAGATTGACCAACATGGGGATAGAGCAAAGCATCCCAAATACTACTGGACTAGCACCCAGTTCCACCAAGAAATTGCTGAGTAAAATTCCGCCAGTTCCAAGAGAGTAAACTGCTGCTAAGACAGAATCCGCAGTGGAGGCTTTTAAACTTGTGCGAATTGCATCCTTGGGAATTCGAGAGGTTGGAGAAAGTGCTGTTGGTGGTAAAGAAATCTGGGGAATTTCCAGAGCCAGTGGTGCAGTTGTTTCAACCTGAACAAAATCCATAATGTATGTTTATGAGTAAAGCATCCTGACATAAATCAGGTTGTCGAAGAACTCAGTATGCTTTTATAGAAATAGAATTCAGGAGTCAGGAGCCAGAATGGGCTAAACGCCCCGCTTCCGCTAACAGAATGAATTTTGATAGCGCAGCGATAGCGAGTCTACGAGCGTCACGAAAGAGTGGATAGCGCAGCATTAGCGAGCGGGGCATTTAGCCCATTCTGACTTCTGAATTCTGACATCTGAATTCTTCTTTAATAGCATTTTTAATAAGTTTTCGTTATTCTAGCTTGCAATTTTCAACAAAAATTTTAGATAAGTAAAATATCACTCCTTAACAACAGAAGGTACAAGTGATCAAAAAAAGACTATTTAATTTTTTGGGATTGGTAATGGCGATCGCGATCGCTATTATTGCTTGTCAAAGTCTACAATTACCAAGCAAACCCTTAGCATCTAACGCAGTTAGTATCAAACTTAGTGGCTGGGGAGGTTCTCCTGTTGAGCAAAAACTCTTGAGACAAGTATTGCGAGAGTTTGAGGTACAACATCCAACTATTAAGGTCAAATATGAGGTAATTTCCGACCAATACATGGATGTAATTAAAACTCGTTTAGTTGGGGAAGCTGCGCCAGATGTCTTTTACCTCGATGCGCTAGAAGCTCCTTTCTTGATGAGTCAGAATGTCCTAGAACCATTAGAAAGTTACATTACCCCCGAATTTGACCTAACGGATTTTGAAGATACCCTACTCGATAGTTTCAAATATCAAAATCATATTTATGGTCTTCCCAAAGACTATTCCACCCTTGCCCTGTTTTATAATAAAAAAGCATTTGCTGCCGCCGGGTTGAGTAATCCGCCAGCTACTTGGGATGAATTACGTAACTACTCGAAACAATTGACAGGCAAACTTAACAAATACGGCTTTGGGGAAATTCCCGAATTGGCACGTCAGGCTTATAAAATCAAAGCCTTTGGTGGGCAACTCATCGATCAAAATGGTTATGCTACCTTTGCCAGTGAAGCAGGTTTAAAAGGTTTAGAGTTAGTAGTAGACCAGTATCAAAAAGACCGTTCCTCTGCCCAAAAATCTGATGTAGGGACAAACTCAGGTAGTGAAATGTTTGGTCAGAGTAAAGTGGCAATGGTGATTGAGGGTAACTGGGCAATTCCTTACTTAACTGAAACCTTTCCCCAAGTAGAGTTTGCTACCGCACCAGTGCCTACGATTAATGGCAAAAAAGGCACGATGGTTTTTACAGTTGCTTACGTGATGAATAATCTTGCACAGCACAAAGCCGAAGCCTGGGAGTTGATTTCTTATCTCACAGGTAAAGAAGGAATGCAGAAGTGGACAGGAACAGGGTTTGCTTTGCCAACACGTAAATCAGTGGCAAAGAATTTGGGCTATGACCAAGATGCACTGCGATCGCCATTAGTGGCGGGAGTAGATTATGCTACACCGTGGCAGGTGGGAAAATATCCAGGTGCGATCGTCAATAACTTTGAGAATCAGTTTATCAGCGCCTTGTTGGGGCAGCAACCATTAAAGCAGGCGATGATTAAGGCACAGAATGAAGCTAATCAGCAAATTAAGGCGATGGATTAAACAATCTTTCTTACCTTCACCAAATTACTTCTGGGTAGAAGTTTGCTATCTCTTTATCAGATGTAATTATTGCAGCTTGATTACTTCTGGCTAGTGCGACGACAACTCGATCTACTGGATCTCGATGACCCCATTCTAAATTGGCACTTTCCATCCAAATATTTTCATCAATAGGTACAATCTGAACAGTACTAGACTTTTTCAGCGTTACTACATACTCGTTAAGATTGACAGTTTTTTATTTTTGATTTTTAAAGCAATTTCCCATATAGCTATAGACGGAACAAGACCATTTTTATCCCTTTCCATCTGGTTGCACGCTTCTTTAGCTTGTTCAGAAAGTTTGGCTGGATCTAAACTCCACCAGATTAGGGCACAAGTGTCAAGGACTATCTTCACAATTGTGTCCATTCCGCAGTGGTTGGTGTAGTTAAATCCTCAAAGTACTTTACTTTACCGCGCATCTCCCCAAATAACTCCTCTGTTGAAGGTGTTTGTGCGTATTTGGAAATTTTCACGACTGGCTTACCGCGATCGGTAACTATAATTTCTTCTCCCTCTGACTCTACAAGTCGTAAGAACTCAAGAAGTTGAGATTTGAGTTTACTTTTGGAAATTGATTTCATAATAACCATAGTCATGACTATAGTCATATTTTAATCGGACATATAGCAGTTCTAAGAGGGTGTTTGAAAAGTCTAATTTATTACTCACTGGGCGACTGGAAGTCGCGGCTACACAGTCAAAACCCACCTCCGTGGGTTAAAACCATTGATTTTTTCTTAGTCCACGGAGGTGGACTTCGTTTGTGTAGTAGCGAATTCTATGAGACTGTTGGTCAGTTCACGATGGGTTAAACCCCTCACCCCTAAACCTTTGGTTTTACGTTGCTTTCCCGCCCTGCAATAAATTGATTGCCCATAGCTAAAGTGCGTTGAAACGCACTGAAATTAAAGAAATTTAAGATGGATTTGGGGCGAGGGGTTAGACCCCTTATCAATTCGCCAACAGTCTCATTCCATTCGCTAAGGCTTAAATAGACACGTATGAAATGCGATCGCCGATTACGAAACTGAGTTTAAATGGAGAGTGGGAAGCGTAGGCGTAGCCCGTCGTAGACATCGCTCTTTATAGTAGATATTAAACAACTAAGCTAATCGTCAGTCATTTTTCCAGACTGATTCGCTTGTAGTAAGGGCTTTAGCCCTGGTGTTATGCAACTTAAATGCTCATTAGCTTATAAGCAATTCTTTGTCTACATCCCAGCAAAATGCGACAATATAAAGATAAGGTTTACTAATTATTTGGCAATGGAAGTTTTAAAACTTACAACTAAAATCGATGAATCAGGATATTTAAATCTTAATATTCCAACGCAGTTAGCGGCGATGGAAGTGAACGTTGTAGTTATTTTAAATCCAGTTTCGTCAGAGAAAAAACAGCAACCTAGTTATGATTTCTCCGATTTAGTGGGGCGATTAACTTGGCAGGGAGATGAGGTAGCAATGCAGAGAAATCTACGCGATGAATGGTAATCGCTACATGTTGGATACGAATGCGATAGTGGCTCTGCTTCAAGGAAATTCTCAACTTATTCAATTACTTCAAGATGCTGATTGGATTGGAGTTTCAGTTATTAGCCAAATTGAATTTCTGGCGTTTTCTGGGCTGAGTCAAGAAGATCGTCAACTTTTTGAGCAGTTTTTGCAACGAGTTGAGGTTATCTGTTTGGTGGCGAGTGATGCTGTTTTGATTAACAAAATCATTGAAATTCGCCAGCAATATCGGGTGAAACTACCAGATGCAATTATTGCAGCAATGGCGATCCAAAATTTAGCTACCTTAGTGACTGCCGATCAAGAGTTTGCGAAGGTAACAATTTTAACGGTAATTAATTGGTAGCCTTCTGAGTCAGCAGCAATGATTTAAGCCCATACCGATGGATCTATTTCTTACTCTTGAGACTCTATCTTTTGGATAAACTTTTGAATTGCTTGTAAATACGATTTACTTCCAGGTTGATAAATTTGGACATGTTTTCCTTTGGGAATTAATAAAAGTTGTTTGGGTTCAGGGGCAGCATCATATAACTGCTGACTCATGTAGGATGGAACAATGCTGTCATCAGTTCCATGAATAAATAAAACGGGAAGACGTAGAGAACGAACTTTAGAAATAGAATCAAACTTTTGTGTTAGCAGCAACTCGATGGGAAACATCCGTAACCAATCTCTATATTTGATTTGCTCTGCCATTGATGTAAAGGAGCTTTGCACAATTAATCCGCTAGCTTCTGGATGTTTTACTGCCAAATTTATAGCAACTGCTCCCCCCATTGATTCACCGTAAATGACAATTTGCTCTGGGGGAATTTGGCGGACTTTTACTAAATAATTCCAGGCTATTTGACTATCTTGATAAAGCTGAGACTCACTAGGAAAATTCCCTTTGCTACTACCATAACCTCGGTAGTCAATCACTAATACAGAAAACCCCAACTGTCGCATTGCTTGAAGTCTGCCTATATAATTGTAGTAACCTTTATTATTAGCAGCACCACAAAAGTATAAAAATATTTTAGGTGATTTTAAAATTTTTACAGGCTCATTTGGAATTAAAGAAACTTTCTCTTTTGGTAATGGTGCTGGAATCCACCAACCATGTATATATTCATTAGAGCCAGTAATAGGTAAACGCACATCTTTGTAAGGAATAAAAAAGTCGGGCGAACTAGGTAGCGTTAAGATTTGTGGAGTGGGGCTAAATATCAAATAACGCTGCCGAACAAACAAAAATAGACAACTTGAAATGTAGGCGATCGCCACAACTCCGATGCTTCTTAGTAGCAGTTTTTTAGTAAAATATCGCATATTCCTAAAGTTATTTTTCCAACACTACCAAAAGAGCGATGTCTACGAAGGGCTACGCCTACGCCATTTTTATTGAGCTATTGCTAATACAAATCCCATTCTAATTTCAGAGTTTCTAATTTAGGATTCTTCACACTCATTCTTTTACATTCTTCGATAAATTCATTCACTTGTTCTTGGTTAAGACTTAAGCCGCCATCTTGCAGATTATTGATGTAAGTAATTACATCTGAAGTTGTTAAAGCTGAACTTATTTCTTCTAGAAGAATAGCATTTCTAACTTCTCGACAAACTAACTCGATATCTGATGACGTAAACTTCATACTTTTCTCTGCCAGCATTTCAAAGTTAACTAGCTGATTCATATCAATTTTTGACAGGTAGTGTATGAATAGTTCTATTCTTTCTGTTTGAGATGGTGGAAAGATAGGAATCTTCCAATCCAATCTACCAGAACGTTTCAAAGCACTATCTATACCACTCAAATAATTAGTAGCAGCTATTACAATCACGTCACTATTTTGAAGATTATTTAGTTCTATGAGTAATTGATTAATAGTTGCTTTTTGGTCTGTGTGGGCGTTGTCTTCGTTACGATTAAACCCAATACTGTCTAACTCATCAATAAATAAAACTGAAGGAGCTTTTTTCTTAGCTTGAGCAAAGATATCTCGAATATTTTTTTGACTTTGACCTATCCAAACACTGACAATATCAGCAGGAGAGAATTTAAAGAAATATCTGCCAGACTCATTAGCAAAAGCATTTGCCAGTAGAGTTTTACCACATCCAGGTAATCCATAGAAAAGAATTCCACCAATTGAACCATTGTGTCCCTTAGATTGCAGCTTGAGAAGTTTATCTAGTTTGTCTTTTTCTTCGTTTAGTCCTTTTACTTGGCTAAAGTCCAGCTTAAATTCTTTAACGTGGTTAGTAACTGGATATGCCTGTAATAAACTAGGTTTTTTAACCCCATACTCAAAAGATGGATATTCAATAGAATCAAATAATACTGGGACTAATTGGTGTTTTTCATAATCAGGAGCCATGATTACAACCTGGAAGCGATCGCCATAATATCCAGATAACTTATATTCTAAGATTTCCTTAGCTTTTTTTAGTTGGTAATAGTTGCGGGCAATCTCAAAGCCGGGAATTACCAACCAAAGACTTTCTAGCTTATTTGGCCATACTTTTGATTTCCTCAAAACTCTTTTAAGAGGATCTAAAAAGAGATTATTATCCTGAAATTCTTGGTATTTGAGAGTTTCTATTTCAACCACTACCTGATTTTTTACATAGACTTCTATAATTTCACTTTGATACTCTTCATAATCATCTGATGTATCTTCATCTGGTGTTTCCTCATCCTTAGAGGTCAACTCAACTTCACAGCCAATATTAGACAATTCATATCCTAGATTTTCTAAGGTTTTAATAGCAAAATACTTGAGATAGATATATTCTTTACTTTCTTGTTGCCATTTCAGACTGTAAAAATGTTCGGGTTTTATCTTTAAAAATAACTGTGATTCAGCCTGTATCTGAGCCTTTTGCAAATCTACAAAATAATCTCGCAAAGATGCATCATCTTCCTCTATTTGATAATATGGAAGTTCTAGCAGTAGGCGAAAATGAGCATATACTTCTTCTTTATGCTCAAGAGAGGCTTCATTTGGGTATTTACATCTGAGAGTAAAAGTAAAAGGAATTTTACTGGCAACTCTATCTACCAAGTATCCTAAAGCATCTTCTTGCTGATGAGCTTGGATTTCTAATACTGATGGACAATGAAATAAAATAAAAAACTGTTCAGAATTATATTTATTGGCAGATAAAGATATTTGTTCAAACTGCTGATCAAATTTTTCCGAATCAAGCAACTCTAAACCAGTATTCCCAAGTATAATACTGGTCATGGTTGAGCGATGAAATTGAAAAATGTTAGCATCAGATATGGGATTTTCTTGTTCATCGTCACAATCTTTATCTGAGGCAAGACTTGTAGGAATTTTTCTAGTAGCAGATTTTGGAGTAGTAGTATATCCTCCGTATTGATATTTTCTAATTAATTCATAATTAAAAATTTTGACAACAATATCAGAGAAAAAATCTTCTACTTGTGGAATCAAAAAAATACCCACTGGCTGATGAGAATCTAAACATGCTTGGAATCGTTCATATTCTTGTTCAGATCCAAAATCAAATAAGTAGTAGAAAAAATCATGTTTGACTGAGATTGCCTCTTGTAGTTTGACTGAAATTGATTCAAATTCAGCTACTTTATCGATTGCTTCTACACCTTTAATAGAAATAGCGATTTTTGTATCTAGCGGAATATACAAATCCAAGCAAGGATTTGCACAAAGTCCCAATTCATCAAGAGCAGTATTAAAATTATCTATAAATGATTGACTTCTACGCTGGTAGCCAAACTGTTCTATGATAGTTTTTACCCGTAGACTTTTTTGAGTTTTATCAGTTCTCTGAAGTTCACTTTTAATCGAACGTAAGTAGGCTGTATATGACATTTTGTGTCCTCTTGCTTGAGTCGGGTTAATTAGCATCCCCAAGGAAGCTAAATATATAGTTCCCTAAATTACATAAGCAGCTAACTCATACAACTGATATCTCGTAAATCGTCGTTTTGCGTCTAGGCTTTCCAAAAATAGAAACTTAATTTAATTACAGGAGTAGGATCAATAATTATGCATAACCCATCTCTACAGCCGGGTTAGTCCTTGATTTCTCACTTGTGAGAAATCAAGGAGTGTGGGAGGTGTGGGAGGTGTGGGAGGATGGGGAAGAAATCTGACCTCCCACACTCCCCACACTCCCCTTCGTGAGAAATCCGGGTAGTGCTGGATTAAACGGAGGTACTGTAGTGTTTGCAATCAACAGGCGGCGGAGTAACCCCAGGTGGAATATCACAGAAAACTTGGCTGGGTATATGTTCATGATGCCCACCATTCTAGTTTTGGGGACTTTTGTAGTCTTACCCATTCTCTACGCCGTTTTTCTTTCCTTGCAAAAAGTCCGACTTCTCGGCGGTATTGAGTACGAGTTCATCGGTTTTCGGAACTTCACACGATTAGCTGAAGATGAAAGGGTTTGGATTGCTTTAAGAAACACAGCACAATACGTAGCTATTGTTGTGCCAACTCAAACAGTCTTAGCTTTAATTCTGGCGGTAACTCTGAATTCTGGGATTCGCGGTAAAAACTGGTGGCGCATCCTCTACTTTTTGCCCACAGTCACCTCTTCGGCAGTGCTGACGCTGATCTTTATGTGGATTTATAACACTGATGGGCTACTAAATGATTTTCTTGCTTTTGTAGGGCTACCTACTTATAACTGGTTGGGCGATCCAGCTGTTGCACTCAAAGGCATTATGATCATGAACATTTGGTCAACTGCGCCGTTTTTCATGGTGATTTATCTGGCCGCCTTGCAAGATATACCCCAAACACTTTATGAGGCGGCGGAACTCGATGGCGCAAATGGGTGGCAGCAATTTATCCACGTTACCCTTCCCTTGCTTAAGCCTGTAACCTTCTTTGTGGTAGCAGTGGGGGTGATTGGGACTTTTCAACTTTTTGACCAGTCTTACATCTTTTCTGGGGGTACTGGCGGCCCAAATAACGCTACCTTAACTGTGGTGCTGCTAATTTACCAAGCTGTGTTTCGCAATTTACAAATGGGATATGCAGCTGCGATCGCATTTTTGTTAGCAGCAGTGATCGTTGCCATCACTTTGATTCAACGGCGACTTTTTGGAGGCGAACGAATTTGACTAAAATCTCTGGCTTAAAAGTCTTGCTATACGTCTTGCTGACACTCTATGCGATCGTTACCCTAATTCCCTTTCTCTGGGCGCTTTCAGCATCATTTAAGCCGCTAACAGAGATTGTCGGTGGTGAACCCAACTTTTTCCCCAAGAATTTTACTCTTGACAACTACAGACAAATCTTTCTCCAAGAACCGTTATTTTGGCGCTGGTTGTTCAATAGTGTGGCGATCGCCGTCAGCGTTACGCTTTTAAACTTGTTGTTAAATTCAATGGCTGGTTATGCCTTGGCAAGACTGCGTTTTGTGGGTAAGCGCTTTTGGTTCTTTCTAATCTTGGCTGTGCTGGCAGTACCAGCGCAAATCACCCTAATTCCGACATTTTTGATTTTAAAAGCGATCGGCTGGCTGAATTCTTATCAAGGCATGATTGTGCCTAGCATGGTGAATGCCACTTTTATCTTTATGATGCGGCAATTTTTTGTTAATTTTCCTAAAGAACTAGAAGAAGCGGCTCAACTCGATGGCTTAAATACCTTTGGAATTTTCCGACATATTGTCTTACCTCTAGCAAAACCAGCACTAGCAGCACAAGCAGTTTTTGTATTTATGGGAAGTTGGAATAATTTTTTACTGCCGATAGTTATCCTGTTTGACCCAGAAATGTTTACCCTCCCTTTGGGGCTGAATACCTTCAAAGGCCAATACATTAGCTATTGGAACTACATTATGGCAGCTTCTATGGTTTTTACCCTGCCAGCTTTAGGTATTTACGCCTTTTTTAATCGTTACTTTATTCAAAGCGTTACCTTCACTGGGGGAAAAGGTTAAACCCCATTCCCAATGCCCTTCAGGAGTGCTGAGTAGTTAGTGCTGAGTGCTGAGTGGGGAATCTTACTTGTTTACTGAGATTTACTCAGAACTCGAAACTCGGAACTCGGAACTGTTTTGCCCCATTCCCCATTCCCCAAACAGTATTTTGGGCAACAAATTGCACTCCTAACGTGATATTGGTATTACAGCGACTCAATCTCTATCTATCAGTTAACAAGCATTATGGGTTTTGCAGACCTATCGATCGCAGAGATAGCAGCCGACTACAGTATACCTGTAGAAAAAGTGTTTTCTCTGTGCAACCAACTGGGAATCGCCTACAAACACCAAAAGACCCGTTTGGCGTTAGAAGATGCAAAGGCAATTATTTCCCAAATATCGTTTGAAACACACCCAAAAGGTACTAGCGACTTGGTGGGTGATGACGAGGACACCTAACGGGTGATCTTGGGCTTTAGCTAATCATTGATAGCTAATGACAAAAAACAATGAGTCATTAGCAATTAGCAGCTTGGAGATTGAGAACCGCTTTCTTAGCTGTGTTGAGCGTCAAAAATTTTAAGGGGAAACATGTTTAGAAGACTAATTGGCGTTGTTGTGGCCACTGTTTTACTCTCGTTTCAGTTGCTTGTCGGTAGCGCGACAGCAGTGGAACTAGACAAAGCTACCCGAACAGTGCCATTAAATGCTCAGGGTGAGACCACCGTACTTAGCCTGAAACAAGTAAAAGAAGGCAAACGCTTATTTAATTACGCTTGTGCCCAATGTCATGCTGGGGGAGTTACCAAGACAAACCAGAACGTTGGACTTACTCCAGACGATCTGGCACTGGCAACACCCAACCGTAATAACATTGAAGGCTTGGTGGATTATCTCAAAAATCCTACTACTTACGATGGGGAAGAAGAGATTTCCGAAATCCACCCCAGTATCAAGAGTGCAGATATTTTCACAGCAATGCGAAATCTGACGGATGAAGACTTGGAAGCGATCGCTGGTCATATTCTCATACAACCCAAAATCGTTGGCACTAAGTGGGGAGGCGGAAAAATCTATTACTAAATCCTGGAACTGAGTCATTGGGAATAGGGCATTGGGAATAGGGCACAAAAAGCAGAGGGGCAGGGGGCAAGGGGGAGATAAGAATTACCTCTTTCCCATCTGCTCCCTACTCCCCATTCCCCATTCCCCATTCCCCATTCCCTACTGATTTCACAGCTTTTTGCAATAAATTACTCCCCATTTCTTAAAAAAAAATTGTATCTATGACAGATTGTCATATTTGGTGTTGATTTTATTTAAAATGAGAAAGGAAAAAAAATTGTTTGTTAGGAGAGAGCCATGAAATTGATTTCGGCAAGCTTGCGACGCTTTAGTTTAGCTGTGTTGACAATCATTTTAGTTGTTAGTAGTTTTGCAGTTTTTACTCCCAGTGCTTCTGCTGAAACCTACCAGGTTAAATTGGGTAGCGATAAAGGACTGCTAGCATTTGAACCGAAAAACTTGACCATTAAACCAGGTGACACAATTGAATGGGTGAACAATAAAGTTCCTCCCCACAACGTTGTGTTTGACCCTGCCAAAAACCCTGCAAAGGATGCCGCTTTAGCAAAATCTCTTTCTCATAAGACTTTGCTGATGAGTGCTGGTAAAAAGGAAACAACCACTTTCCCCGCAGACGCACCCGCTGGTGACTACACCTTCTATTGCGAACCTCACCGTGGTGCTGGCATGGTTGGTAAAATTACTGTCCAAGGCTAGAAACATCCTCGTTGACAGAAGATGATTTCTCTCTGTGAAATTACCTCATAGCAACACGCCACGCTCCTAGAGTGACGCACACAATGGATAAATGGCGGTAACGAGTCTTATCGTCCCCTAAAACGCTAAACAATCTGTAGCGATTGAGGGATGAATTCGTTACCGCCAATTTTGATCAAATTTGACTTAATCAGGGATTAATCACGTTTATACTCTTGCTGGAGGCTTGTTGCGAGGAAATTCTCTTGAGAATACTTTTATTAATCTTAATGATAGCGATCGCTCTATTCAAATTTACATTCATTAGTCCAGCACTAGCTGCCGAAATATCCAACGGTGCTAAAGTTTTCGAGGCTAACTGCGCTTCTTGCCATATAGGTGGCGGTAATATCCTTATTAGCCAGAAAACCTTGAAAAAGGAAGCATTGTCAAAATACCTAGAAAATTATGATAGCGACTCAATCGAGGCGATTATCCACCAAGTCCAAAATGGTAAAAATGCTATGCCTGCCTTTAAAGGAAAGTTAAGTGCTGAAGAGATTCTAGAGGTAGCTGCCTACGTTTTTCAGAATGCAGAACAAGGCTGGTAAACTAGCTCTCAATTGTATGGAATATAGATCGCTCTTACGAGCGCAGCAATACTCATAGGTGTCAACTTAGAGCCAAAGTGAATAAAACTCACGGCTACACAAACTTAGCCACAGGAAGCAGACTAAAGAAAATTTGAAACCCACGGAAGTGGGTTTTATTTGTATAGATGCGGTTTATAACTACCCCTTTACCTAGTTTTTAATCCCAAATCACCAGCAAGTGATTATTTTTCTGGATTAGACTTGTCTCTGTTTTCCTTGACTTCACGCAACCGTTCTACTAGTTTTTTATCGGATTCAGTAGAGGGTGTAGCCTGAACCTTATTGACTCTCGGTAGCACTAAGGGTTTCGAAGTATTAGCTGCCGATGAAGGTGTGAGGTTATTTCTGATTTGCAATTCAGATAATGGTTTGGGGGTAGCTGCGGGTGTTAAGACAGGCTGATTGCCATTTACTCCCGGTGCAGCTAATGGTTTAAGAATACTTGTTGATGAAGGCGATATCTGGTTATTTCTGATTCGCAGATCGGGAAATGGTTTAGAAGTAGCTGCTGGTAAAGGGGTAAGCTGATTGTTATTGATGCCAGGTGTAGATAATGGAGTAGTCCCAGTGCTGTTGCTAGTACTGTTTTGGAAATCTAGGTTAAAGGGATAGGAACTGATCCGTTTATCTCCCTTGGGGGATTGCTTGTTGAAGTATTCCCTAGCTTTTAATTGCAATTCCGGGGAAACTAGCTTGTCTTGAAACTTGATATCTAGAACCTTACCATCAGGGTCTACCACTAATACACCCAAAACAGAGCCTTGAAGATTTGGCTTATCTGTGGGTAACGTTTGGCGAATGACTGGTTTTTGTTCTGCGTTGGGGTATTGTTGCTGAACTTCTTTTCTCAGGTTTGCATAAGAATCTAGCTGTGCGATCGCCAACTCAGTCCCTTTTCGAGATAAATCAGGTGCTTGTGACGTGGTTCCCCTAATTAGGGTTAAGCTATCCCCAGCCCTTGGAGCTTGTTTTAAAGAATTTATGAGCTGGTTTTGAGCCATAGGCTTAGACGCGTTATTAACCGGCTGCGTTATTTGTGGAGCGATATTTTCCTGTACTGGTGTAATAGGGTTAGTGTTAGATAGGTTCTGAGATTGGGCATTTTGCAGAATATCATTAGGTATTTGCTGCGACTGCAATATCGGCAACCTATTTACATCTAACGGCTTAGATGCCTCGTATTTGGTATCAGTCACATTTACACGAGGAACTGATGGAGTAAATTTGGGGCTGCTATTGAATTTAGAGTTGTCAAATTTAGAAGCATCAAATCGCAAATTATCACTAGGAATCATCCGCAAAGACTGTCTTGTCGGCAATGAGGAGACTCGATAGTTATTCGATGATGGGGGTAGCGGAGGCAGTACTAGCTGGCTGCCGGATGGCGGTGCTACCAATGGGGACAATCCAGCTTGGGTGCTAAAGTTAGGCGCAGAAAGCGGCGCTATTGGAGGAAGTTGTTGTAAACCAATTTTGGGGGTGCTTTCTGGCAAACGACTTTGATCCGCTTGGCTCAATTCCAAAAGCCCGACGCTTTTTGATGATGCTGTATCTTTGGGTTTGCTAGAATCCATAGGCATCAATGGCACAATCATCGCGATCGCACCGTGAATCCCAAGAGAAGCAATAGCTGCTATCCCAATTGGCTGGCTTAATAGTTCTGGTATATTTTTAAACAAGGAGACGTAAGACATAGTTGTTATCGTTCACTCGGCTCAGTTGCAGTTGACTAACGATTTTCTCTTCCCGACTATATTGCAAAATATCGCAATATATGCGTCCCTCTAAGGAAATAATAATTTCCTCTCATGGCAATGAAAACGCCAAAATTGCCATTTCTTCAGGTTTGTAATTGTTTAATAACGCTGTTTCATATCTTCAAATTTGAGCTTGCTAAAGAGATATTTGAAAAATTACTACTTTTGATTTGTTATTTTTATGACGCACACAATTAAAATTAATATCTGGGATATTTATTAAAGTTTAAGTCAAGATCCAAGTCTGAGTACATCAAAACATCTGCTGAAGTCGCCTTGTTTTTTTACGCTTTTCCAGTCAACTAGGCTTCTGTAACAGATGGCACATTTGCTTGTCCGAGACTAGTGCCTATGTGAGAATACTACCACATCAGCAACCCCGAAAACTGTTGTAAATTGTACAATTTTATTGACATTCTAGTCCTAAACCCCACCAAAGCTATTTGGGTTTTTATAAAAGGAGTTCAGCTGTGCGATCGCAATTATAGCTTTTGATTTTTGACTACTTCTTTGTAAAAAAGTTTCAAACCTTCAATCATTGCCTCAAAAATTTAAAATGCCGTTACCGACAGTTATTGTACCGGGATATCTAGAAAGCGCGATCGCTTACCGCCAACTAGAACAATCCTTACAACAGTTAGATTTTCCCACGGTTACAGTTCCACTGCGACGGCGCGACTGGCTACCAACTATTGGCGGAAGACCTGTAACACCGATTCTACAAAAACTCGATCTGACAATCAAGCATATATTGCAGCAATATAATGCTACCCAAGTTAACTTAATTGGTCACTCAGCCGGAGGTTGGATATCCCGCATCTACATGGGAGAAAAGCCTTATATGGTAGGCAGTAACGCTAAACCCTCGCTTTGGAAAGCGCATCCTTTGGTTGCAACTCTCATCACCTTGGGTACACCCCATATTAGCCAAGAACGCTGGACACGCTCAAATCTAGATTTTGTCACCAATAACTACCCAGGAGCTTTCTATAAAAACGTTCGTTACGTTTGTGTGGCTGGCAAAACTATCTTTGGGGAAAGGCGGCGTGGTAGCTGGTTAGCTTACAGTAGTTACCAATTAACCTGTGGTAAGGGCAACACTTGGGGAGATGGCATCACACCAATTGAAGCTGCTCACCTGGAAGGCGCAGAAAATCTGGTAATTGAAGGTGTGAGACATTCTCCGAGAAGTCCTGGAATTTGGTATGGTTCACCAGAACCCTTAAAAGCTTGGGTGCAATATTTAAGTCATTAGGTATTGGGAATTGGGAATTGGGAATTGGGAATTGGGAATTGGGAATTGGGAATTGGGAATTGGGAATTGGGAATTGGGAATTGGGAATTGGGAATTGGGAATTGGTTTATCCCTTCACACTCCTTACTCATAAAAGGTATTGAGCTAGTTAACTTATCGGAAATATTAAAAAAATTTATTTTTCTTTGAAAAGTGCAACATATATTAATATTTCGTAGTTAAAATTAGAAAGTAATAAATACCTAGTTAAGAACAGGAGGGGTGAGCCATGCAAAGCACCCAGTTCGATAGGATTGTGCGACGGATAGCGACGATATTGTCAGTCGTGATTTTGACTTTGTGCTTAATTTATGTTTCTACGGGAGTTTTGCTGTCTTTTTACTATGAACCGACAGCAGGCGGTGCTTATAACTCCTTAAAGATGATTAATACACAAGTGCCATACGGGTGGTTATTTTGGAGAGCGCATAACATCGCTGGTAACGCGGTAATTGCGATCGCTCTGATTCAAATTGTGGTGATGTTTTTAAGTCGTCAATTCCGCAAGAGTTGGCTTACTGCTTGGATTAGCGGGATTTTGTTAACCTTAAGTGCGATCGGGCTGGACTGGACAGCGATGATTCTAGATTGGACTCAAGTAGGATACTGGCGTTTTAACATTGAATTGGGAACCATCGAAGCTATTCCTTTTATTGGTGGACAACTGCGCGAAATCCTAACTGGCGGTGGAGCGATTAATACAGTTACTGTCGAACATCTTTACACAATACATAGTTATCTCATTTCGGTGGCGACGCTAATTCTTGCGATCGTGCATTTATCTGCTTTACTGTGGCAGGAATGGCAAATGTATCAAGAAGCGCCAAGACCAGAAATTGGTAATTTGCAACAACCACCAGAAGGCGAATTTATTCCTTCCCAAAGTTAATAAAGGGTCAAAGAAGAGGGGCATTGGGAAGAGGACTTAGGGACAAGGAGAATTGGGGACAAAGGGAAAGACTTGTTTCAAGTTCTCACCCCTTGTCCCCTTGTCCCCTTGTCCCCCTTCCCCCCTACCTCATCCCCCAGGAGCCTCACTAGCGGACAATTGGACGAGGGATAGGTCT
Organism: Desmonostoc muscorum FACHB-395; assembly: GCF_014698035.1. Classification (GTDB taxonomy): domain Bacteria; phylum Cyanobacteriota; class Cyanobacteriia; order Cyanobacteriales; family Nostocaceae; genus Nostoc; species Nostoc muscorum_A. Next base: position 200,021 of record NZ_JACJSF010000001.1, on the reverse strand, counting down.
TCAACCTCCGCTAACTTTTCTAGAGAGAGGGGAGTGGATTGGGTAGCACCAGATAAACGTTTTAAAAGGCTAGGTCTGGGGTCATGCAATAGATAAATAATGCGATCGCCAATTTCCCAATCTTGGTTAACTGGCATTACCTGTAAGCGTTCTTCTCGTTCTACCAATAACGGTATCAACACTCCAGTCCGAATTTTTTCTTGAATGCGATCGCACTGAGTGGAAAATTCTAGCTCATTTAGCGTAGTTGTCCCCAGTTTGACTCGCCCATCATTTAAATATTCATTCCAAGTTTTAATCGCTAAGTCTGGGATAAAAGCTTGATTAACTTTATTACTAACCGAAATACTCGCTTGCGGATCGCGGGGGAAAACAGCTAAAACGCGCGGCGGCTTAAATTCCTCGGCTGCTCGTTGAGCCAAAACAAAATTCACCTCGCCGTTACTTGTCATCGCCAAAAAAGTCCCCATTGAGGCAAGTCCCGCCTCTTCCAAAACAGCAGCATCCAGTCCACTGCTGGCAATCACTCGCAGATTTTGCGCCTCAGCTTGAACAAGACATTCCGGGTCAGTATCAATCATGACCACATTTTCTCCCCGTTCTTGAAAGAACCGGGCAATCAAAAGACTCAATGGGTTACAACCCACAATCACTACCCCAGTTACGTCCTTGGAGGTAATTTGCAGCCATTTGGCAACCCAGCCAGCTGTTAGCCCTTGGCAGACAACAGTCATGATAATTGTCAGGAAAACTAAAGCTTTAATGGAATCACCGCCGTTAATGCCACGCTGGGTAAGGGAGATTGCAAAAAAAGAAGCTACAGAAGCCGCAACAATTCCTCTAGGAGCAACCCAGCTTAAAAATAGTTTCTGTCGCCAATTTAAATCACTGTTCCAGGTACACAACAAAATATTAATCGGGCGAACGACAAACATTAATACCAAAACAGTGAATAAGCTACCCCAGCCCAAAGCAAACACACTGGCAATAGATAGATCGGCAGCTAATAAGATAAATAGCACCGAGACGCTGAGAATTGTTAGCTGACCCTTAAAGCTCCGTAACAGACGTTCTTCTGGAACTGAGGAGTTAGCAAAGACTGCTCCTGCAACAACTGTTGTCATGACTCCCGATTCACTGCGGATCATTTGCGATAAGGCAAACAAACCCCAAAGTATCGCCAACACCACTAAGTTTTTTAGCTCGAATGACAGAAAACTGGCGCGTTTGAAAATCAAGCTCATCAGATAACCGCCAGCACCACCAATTGCTGCACCAACACCCAGGCGTATTAATAAACCAACGATCGCATTAATTGGATCGGCATCTCCGTTCACAATGGTATCGAGGACAACGAAGGCGAGAATCGCTCCTACAGGGTCAATTAAAACCCCTTCACCTTCCAAAAGTGTTGCTACTTGCCGATCTACATTGATTTGTTTAAGCAAAGGGCCAACGACGGTTGGGCCTGTCACCACAATGATGGAAGCATAGAGAAAAGCTATATTCCAAGGAAATTCACCCAGCCAGTGAGCAGCCATACTGCCACCAAGTAGTGTGATTAGCGTTCCGAGAGTGACGAGCAATTGTAAGCTGACTGAAACCCTGCCTAACTCTCGCAGATCCAAATTAAGTCCGCCTTCAAACAAAATTATTGCAGTTGCTAGAGCGACAATAACTTCTACTCCAGTGCCTAGCAAATGGGGATGCAATAGCCCTATGCCATCAGAGCCGAACAATATGCCTAACAGCAATAACAAGACGATGCTGGGTATGCGAAAGTATGCAGCCAGCACTTGAGCGCTAATGCCTGCAAAAACAGCGATCGCCATCTGTAGGGTAATTTCAAAAGATGCTTCCATGTTGTAGATTTTGAGCGATTTATTTCAAAATCTTTGGTAAAAAATCGTAGATATTAACTCTACAGGGTACAACATCATACCCTTTTGTCCTTGGCAGAATTTACCGTTTTTTCTATCTGAGCTTCTCTCGAAGTTACCAGCACCAGACGTTGATGCACCCTGCGGCTTCCCACAGGAGCTTCTACGAAATCCTTTTTGTTTCTCCATCTCTTTGTATCCTTTTCAAGCTTTAGCCACCACCCAGTTTAGCTGCCAAAAACTTTTTTTCGCAAAAGCTGTTGACAACAGCTAGGAAATTAGTTATTTTATAAAAGGTCTGAGTCCGATGCCCCCATCGTCTAGAGGCCTAGGACACCTCCCTTTCACGGAGGTAACGGGGATTCGAATTCCCCTGGGGGTACTTAAAAAAGTAGAAGCGTGTCTTTCTACAAGTTGATAAATTAAAACGCTCGTTCAGGATTATTTCTGAACGAGCGTTTAATTATATATACGGTTTTTTGGTGGCTAACTCTTCTACACGTTGGTGAATAGCCACAAGATTCAACCGTAGGTCTTTACTCAGGCGGTTTTCAATGATTCCCACTGGCATGGTGAGTTTAGGCCAAACTTGAATTGTGTAGCAAAGATTTGTTCCTATATACTCACCAAGGGAATAAGGCTCTAAACACCAGCTACCAGAAAAACCTTTAAAATCTCCCTCTACCATCCGAAAATTAATTTCTTTGGGGAAGCATTCTTCCAAATCCAGAACCACCCGCGCCGAAAAGTTGAAATTTAGTAAGCGCTGGGAGCCTACTTGCTCCAGTCTAATTCCACCGTTGGGATGCTCGATTAGACGACTCTTGGCGAGGTTGGGGAGAAAGTCAGGTAAGGCTTCATAATCTGTCAAAACCTTCCAAATTTTTTCCACCGGTTGGGGGATTTGGACTTTGGCGCTGATTTGTCGCTGTCGCTCTGCTATTTTCTGAATTTGAACTTCTACCTTAGCTGCCAAAGCGACTAGATCAGCGCTCAAATCTCCTTCAAGATTGGTGTCATCACTAGGAGACTGGAAATCAAGGTTCTCTGTTGGGTTCTGTTCTTTAGTCACATTAAGAATTATGGTTTGCTTTCGTCAGAAAATTGGGGCAGAGTCAGGGTGAAGCAAATTTCGCTCTGTTCAGAATCCGAGATTGGGAGACTCTCAACTGCGATCGCTCCATTCAAATGCTGCACTAAAGACTTGACTAGAGCAAGTCCCAAGCCAGTCCCTGGAGTCCAGCGCCCTTTTCCGCGACGGAATTTGTCAAAAATGTAGGTTGCTTCTTCTTGGGAGATGGCATGTCCTGTATTCGTCACCTTTATGATAACTTGATCGATTTGTTGATCGACTCGGTGAACAGCTTCTAAATGGACGGTGGTATCATGCTGCGAGTATTTACAGGCATTAGTTAACAACTCTTGCAGGATGCGGTCAAAACTCTCCAGTTCCGTTTGCAGTTTTAGCGATTCTTCTGGTAAATCTACAGAAATCTTTAATCCCTTCTCTGCGAGTTTCTTCTCAAAAGCTATTGTTATATCCTGAATTCTAGTATTTAAATCTATAGATTCTAATTGTGGAGCTTCGTGAGGCGACTCTAGTTTCTGGAGTGTTAACAAGTCATTAATCAAGTTGATTTCCTTTGTGCATTCCTGCTCTAGGATATCCATGTATCTAATTTGACGCTCTGGTGCAATTCCTGGCAAACGTAAGTTCCGAATGGACATCAGCATATTTGTCAAAGGATAGCGCAAGCGATCGCTCATGTTGCTCAAAAATTCATCTTTGAGTTCATTGAGTTTCCGCAGTTGCTCAACATATTGCCGGGTTCTTTCATGCAACTTTGCCTGGAGTTCCAGACTACTCTGGAGTTTCGCTGTCCGCTCATCTACCAAAGTTTGTACTTGACGCAATGTCTGTGACTGAATTATGGCGTTGCTTACTTGAGCGCAAACCATTTCCACAAGATTTAATTCGGCTGCTTGCCAACTGCGAGTAGTAGCTTGCTGTAGCACCAAAAATCCTAAGATTTTACCTTGACTTTCTAACGGCACTAATAAGACGGCAGGCAATTGCTCGATTGCAAATAATGGAGCAGCTACCGAGGTATCATTTTGCTCTGTATAGTTATCAAAGATTACTGCTTTTCCAGTATCTATGAAGGGACGCTGGCACAAACCACATTCCGAAAGCAAAAAAGACTGCTGTTCTAAGGTTTCTGGTTTAGTAGTGCGACAAATTTGTGTTGCCTTCGCCCATTCACCAACCACTCTAGCTTTCGCTTTCGGAATTTGTTTTTTAGCTTGAGTCCTAAATAGTGGATCAGTATATTTTAGTAGTATAAGTAAACCTCGATCTGCCTGTAGAGATTCGGCAGTAGAGGCGATAACTAACTGGAGCATTTGATTAAGCTCTAAGTTACTGCGACTCAGTAATGTTAATTGCTTGATCAAGCTTTGATACTGATCGCCTTTTTGAAGATATTGTTGTTGATGAGTAATTAGTTTAGCTTGCGCCACTTGAGAAAAAGCGATCGCACAAGCAGACTCTACTTCTTTTAGCAGTTGTTTTTCTGATTCACTCCAATCATAAGGTTGGAATTTAATCAGATTAATCACCCCATTATTATTTCCACCAAATCTGGTGGGAATTGCCAAAACAGCTTTTATGGGTAGGGGTAAATACTGACAGCCAATTACCAAACTCTTCTGAATGATGGAAATATCTTCAATAGTCAATGGTTCAGCAGCACATTGCAGCACTGGCGAGTGCATAAGCAATTGTTCCATCGAAAACATTTCTTCTGGATGTGGCAACCCCATATATTGATCGGCACACCAATTCATAGTACTTGCTTCGTCAGATGTTTCACTCGTTACTGAAACTAAGCAGCAACAATCTACTTCAAAAGCAGTTCCTAGCAATTGGGCAATATCTTGCAACATCAAAGCCGTAGTTGAGGTATTGGCAATGATTTGGTTAATCTTTTGTACCAACTGGTGGGCAGTTTCTTCCTGATGCTGCATCAGCTTGACTTTGTAAGTTTGTAGTCGATCTATGTCATCTACGTACTGTGTCGGCGACCATAAAGGCTTTTTCATTCTTGGCACGCCCTTGGATAATAAATCCATTGTTTTTGCACCCAACCCATTGGCATATTCTTCACCGTTAGTTGTGTTGCGACACCTTGATAATTGACAAATCTTATATGAATACTTTCTCTCACCTGTTATAGCCCTTTTCTATGGCAGATGGCCAAGTTGCTGCTATATAAAGCAAATTGCTACATAGGTAGTGAGATACTTAGGATATTCTAAAATGACCCAGCCTGATTATTTTTGGCTGCTTTATCTTCTTTATATTGAGATAATTAACTAACTTTGATTTAGAATATCCTGTCTGTAAGTATACATAAACCGTAAATTCTCTGGAATCTCAAGAAAATCCCCCAGTCATGACCGTAAAAACACTGGATTGATTTTAAGATTTTTGTAAAATTTTGTTTTTATTTTAGTCCTTTAAGCAGCTATCCTTTGCTCTGTGTTGCTTTCAATCAAATATAACTAAGCCAGAGCGTCAAACCAATTTTGGATTTTGGATTTTGGATTGAGACAGGCTAATCTCTTAGCTCAGAGCGGGGAATGAACCAAAAAATCTTAAATATAAAATTCGTATTCCCTCAGAATTTCCTTTTATCGAACAGAATTCAGGAGTCAGGAGTCAGAATTCAGAATGAATTCTGTGCGAGTGGCGGATAGCGCAGCGTAAAGCCAACGGCATGGCTTCGCTTAAAGCGAGTCCACGAGCGTCTGAATAGCTGGGTTTAAGACCCCCACTAAATCTACGATTTGGTGGTCTTTAATCAGTCGCGGGTCTGAATCCCCGACTGATTTATTCTGACTCCTGAATTCTGACTTCTGAATTCTTCTTCAATAAGCTACAAATCTTAACAATAAGTTTTACTGATTAGCGCTCTTCTATTACTCTCGTTAAATAAAAATTCATAACCCTTGATTGTTAAGGCTTTGATAAATTTACGAGTAGGTTGGGTTGAGGAACGAAACCCAACACGAAAAATCCTTGGTTTTGTTGGGTTTCACTAAAGTTCAACCCAACCTACATTTTTTTTCTTTCATCAGAGTCATAAAAGAGCGTTAGAGAAAATAAAGCTAAATTCTGAATGCAGCCCAATTATTCAGTAATAAGACTTACGTACTGAAAAGCTGAAACTTCGTTTGCGTAGCCCCACTACCCCCTAACAAACACCAATTGCTCAACTTGGGTATCCTAAGTTGAGCAATTGGCTTCCCTTAAACAGGGGGTATCTTAAAAGCCCCCTTTTTAAGGGGGTTGCAGCATCTCTTGTACGTCAGCCTTAAATAAAATAACTAGGCTGCATTGCCTGAATTAAGACTATCCAGCCAAACTCTCGACACTCAGAGGAACCATATCGCCATTTCTCGTCAGCCCTAACAGCATTGGTTCTTGGGGTTGAATTAGTTGACCTGTTAGTACACAACGTTCTTCTTGCTGGGCTGTGGCTGCTATGCTAGCTCGAATGTCCGCTCGGGAAAATCGAGGCTTCCATTCACCTGATTTTTGTTGGACATAATTCCAAAGAATATCTCGAATCAGAGCTTGATATCCCTGATTTCCAGCTATTTCTTTGAGCTTATCTTTGAGTTCTCGCTCTAGGCGGATGCTGGTAACTTCCATATCGGTGGTTGGGGTGCGGGCGATCGTATGCATCACTATTTCTCCTTGAAACTATAGACAGGATAGTAATACAAGTGTAGTATGTTTAAAGGAATGTTCAATAGGTGAAATTTTCTGTGAAATCCATTTTCCCCATATTTACTTCAATTTTGTGCCCTACCAATTGCCGAGCCAGTTGGGAATCAGCTGCTATGGAAGTGGAGTATTTATTTATGGGCGATGGTAGCCGAAATTATGGGCAAATCACAGAGGGTAATTATGATTTTAGACATCTCAGCATAAGTGGGTTGATTGCGAAACCACAACTAGATGAAGAAAGCGGGGGGTACAGGCAAAGGAATGCTGTACCAATATGAGACCAGAGAGTTTTCCGGTCAATTCTAACCCCCGCTTCACCCAAACAGGAAGCGGGGGTTTTTTTATAAGGAGTGAAGCTGTGACGATATCTTCTCTGCGCGGCGCGAACGCAATGCAAGTGTTAGAGCAATCTGTGGTGGTGTTTTCTCAAAATTACTTGCCACTGTGTCGGATCAATATCAAGCGGGCGATTGTGCTGTTAGTAACCAACAAAGCTCAACCGTTAGGTTTTACCACAGAAAGCGGATGGCGAGTTCACTCACCCAACTTGGTAATTGATGTACCAAAACATATTCGCTTAACAATCACTTCTAATGAGCGGATGTGGAAAGTTCCGCCAGTGAATCGGCGGGAAGTTTTACGGCGAGATCATCACAGTTGCCAATATTGCGGTAGCGGCAAGCATCTAACACTAGATCATGTGATGCCGCGCTCAAGAGGCGGTTCTCACACTTGGGATAACGTAGTCGCAGCTTGTGAGAGATGTAACTCCCGTAAAGGCGATCGCACCCTGTTTGAGTCTGGTATGCAATTACGTACCAAACCAAAAGCGCCAATTCACCCCGCGATTTCTTTTGCCGAACAGTTTTGGATAGATATGCAAGGAAGCCTGGAATAGCAGGAGAGCATAAGGAATGCTGAAATTAACTTACACTGAAAGCAGTTTTGATTTGGAATGTCTCACTCTGTCGCTAGAAGAATGGGTAGCGCAGCGAGTGATTTTGGCCCTGCGAGTTGGGCAAAGTTTGTGCATTGAACCCAGTACTGCTTCCTTTTTGCTGCCTGTGGATTTGCCAGGAGTAGAAGTGCTTAAGGCTGAGGTAAAAAGAGATGACAGAGAAATCATTGCTCTCTGTGCCTCTGATACCCAATATATGGAAGTCACTCTGCAAGGTTCTTGGCTATCAGATAGTTCTAAGGATGCTGTAGGTGTGTTTTTCACCACTATGAGCGATCGCGCTGAGTTCTTTTTGCACAAACTTTGGCAGGAAGCTCAAGCTTGTGCTTCTGTCATGAGTGAATAAACGAAATAGTAGGGTGAGAAATTCTCACCCTTTATTGCGCCATTTGTAGCAGTTCGGGAATTGTCACAAATCGATAGCCTTGCTGTTTGAGTCCACTGATGATTTGTGGCAAAGCTTCTACTGTTCTTCGGCGATCGCCACCACCGTCATGCATCAAAACAATAGAACCTGGTTTCGCGCCTTTCAAGACATTATTTACAAATGCTTGCGGTTTAGCATGAGGATCAGTATCAGCTGAAGTTAACGACCACATAATGACAGCATTTTTCTGGCTTTTCGCATAAGCAGCTAGTCCGTTATTTAAAAAGCCTCCAGGAGGACGAAACAGAGCAGTTTTCACCCCTGTAGTTTTGTATATCACGTCAGATGTGCGATCAATTTCACTTTTGGCTGTGGCTTCATCCATTCGCCGATACCAATGATGCCAAGTATGGTTGCCAATGGCGTGTCCCTCGGCCACTACTTGTTTGGCTAGGTCGGGATTTGCTTGCAAAGCTTGTCCTACCCAAAAGAATGTTGCTTTAACATCATTTTGCTTGAGGATATCTAGCATTTCTAGGGTTGTTTTTGGCCAAGGCCCATCATCAATGCTCAGAGCAATAACCTTTTCGTTGCTGCTGAGTTGAACTTTATAAACTGTTTTTCCTTGAAATTTAGCTGGGACTGTAAATGTAGGGTTTTCTACTTTGGTTGATGGCGGTAGTTGGACATTAACTAGGCCCTTTGCTGGATCTTGAACTTGTGCAGTGTGGCTTTTGCTCACTGGCTGGTTCAACCCCAATTGTGGGGAAGTGCCTGGAGCAATACTACAAGCTGTAATACTAGAGGCGATCGCTATAAAACTAATTATCTGTTGTCGCTTGAGGTAGTTGTCTGTCACGTCAGGCTTTTAAAGATTCACACAATCATAAGCTGTAGTTTGATTTTTCAGAGGGTTTAGCAAGCTCAAATATAAGTGCAGCAGCTTTTATAGACAATTTTAAAAAAACTTTCTGAAACCCCTTGACACCTCTTGTAGTATTTTGTAGTATATTTGTAGTGAGGCGAAAAACAAAGCTTCTCAAGAGTCAAATTTATGTTCTACATTCAACTAAGGGACAGGCGTTGGAATAAACCAAAGTCCTCAGCCAACAAAACTACTCCTACTTGCAAACCATCGGTAGTAGAGGCAATAAACGAAAAAAGTTTTAAGTTTGCACTCATCAAAACCACTGAATACATCCGTAATACATAACAGGCTTGCTACCTAGAGTTTCGGATGTTTTCCTAACAGTTTTTAACAGTAAAAAGTCAATTTTCTGAACCTTGAAAACTAAATAAGAAATGGGCAAGTTCACCAACAAAATCTGTGCCTAAAAACCTCAAAGTTTAAGCACAGATTCAAAAAATCGGGGTGTAGCTCAATTGGCTAGAGCGTTCCGTTGTCTGCGGAAATGTTGCGGGTTCAAATCCCGTCACCCTGGTTGTAGTCCTGTAGGCGAATAGTTTAAGCCGTCAGTTTCTCAAACTGAAGATTGCGAGTGCAAATCTCGTCGGGACTTCCAAATGGTCAGGTAGCCAAGTGGTCGAAGGCGTTGGTTTGCAAAACCGATTAGCGCGGGTTCAAATCCCGCTCTGACCTCTGGTGCAGTGTAGCTTAACCAGCAAAGCCCCAGGTTCATACCCTGGTATATGCGGGTGCAAATCCCGCCACTGCCACCAAATGCAGGGATGGTGTAACGGCAACACATCGTGACTCCAAATCCGATGTTCTAGGTTCAAATCCTAGTCCCTGTGTCAAATCAATTCGCAATTAAACTGCAAATTGTTTGGTTAATCATGCCCCTGTGGACGAACGGTTAAGTCGCTGTTCTTTCAAAGCAGAGATTGCGGGTTCAAATCCCGTCAGGGGAATCATTATGGGTCGATGGCCGAGTCTGGTTGAAGGCGACAGTCTGTAAAACTGTTCTTATTTGCACGCAGGTACCCTGCGGGAAGCAAGCTACAAATCCTGCTCGACCCACTATGGAGAGGTGGCTGAGTGGCCCAAAGCGTCCTCCTGCTAAGAGGAAGCGGGTAATTAATACCCGTCGCAGGTTCAAATCCTGTTCTCTCCATTTTGAGAGTGTGGTGTAACTGGATAACATCTCAGTCTACGAAACTGAAGACTTGAGGGTTCGATTCCCTCCGCTCTCGTCATCATCTCTTCTCCTTATCCCCTGGTAGCTCAGTTGGTAGTAGCGCCTGTCTGAAGAACAGGAGGTCGTCGGTTCGATTCCGACCTGGGGGGCTTCGTTGCCTCATAGCTCAATGGTAGAGCAAGCGGCTGTTAACCGCGCGGTTGTAGGTTCGAGTCCTACTGAGGCAGCCATTCATTGCCGGGTGGACGAATTGGTAAGTCGCATCGCTCTGAACGATGAGGTTGCAGGTTCAAACCCTGCCCTGGCAATAAAGCCCTGTGGTGTAATTGGCAACATAGCGCCCTTTGAAGGCGAAGATTCCAGGTTCGAGTCCTGGTGGGGCTGCCAAACTCTGCTCTTGTAGCCCAATTGGAAGAGGCTGCCGTCTCAAAAACGGTATGTTGTGGGTACCCTGCGGGAAGCCGCTTTGCGTCTACGATTCCCACCAAGAGTACCAAAATTTGCTCCTGTAGCCCAATTGGAAGAGGTGACAGACTTAAAATCTGTTTGGTTGTGGGTTCGACTCCCACCAGGAGTACCAACGGGATGTAATTCAGTGGCCAGAAGCCATGCTTTGGGAGCATGGAGTCGCAGGTTCAAATCCTGCCATCCCGATATACCCCTTGGCATACGTGCTGGAATCAGAGTCCAGATTTTGCAGCTACCCTACCCTTCGGGAACGCCTAACGGCGAACGGGAAGCCGCTTCTCTACGAGACGCTTCGCGAACGCGTCTACAAATCCTGTCAGGGGTACTAAGCTCTCGTGGCGGAACGGAAAACGCACTAGACCGAGGATCTAGTTTTTTGCAGGTTCAAATCCTGTCGAGAGTACCAAAATATCTGGGTGTGGCGCAGATGGGAGCGCGGGAGTTTCGGGAACTCCAGGTCGTAGGTTCAATCCCTACCACTCAGACTTTGCCCTTGTAGCCCAACGGAAGAGGCGCTTCGCTTAGAACGAAGAGGTTGCTGGTTCAAATCCAGTCAGGGGTATTGGTGAATATGCGGGGATGGAGCAACGGTGGCTCGTCAGGCTCATAACCTGAATATCGGCAGGTTCGACTCCTGCCCCCGTCACCAAAATTAGTGCTGGTGTAGCTCAATTGGCAGAGCAACTGACTTGTAATCAGTAGGTTGCAGGTTCAATTCCTTTTACCAGCTTGATGCGGGTGTGATGTAACGGCAGCATGAGACGTTTCCACCGTCTTCGTGCGAGTATCCTGCGGGAAGCAAGCTACAAATCTCGCCGTCCGCTCTGAACTTGCGGGTGTGATGTAATCGGTAGCATCTGAGTGCGCCATACTCAGCGCGTGGGTTCAAGCCCCTCCACTCGCTTGCGTAGTCCTGTAGCTTCAACGGTAGAGCAAGTGCCTTACAAGCAAGAGGTTGCAGGTTCAAATCCTGCCAGGACTACCAAATCTTGGGAGTGTAGCTCAATGGAATAGAGCTTCGAGCTTCTACCTCGAAAGTTGCGGGTTCAAGTCCTACCACTCCCGTCTATGGGTCTGTAGCTTAATTGGTAAAGCGTCTAACTGGCTGTTAGAAAAATGTCGGTTCGATTCCGACCAGTATCCACCAAATATGGGGTCATAGCTCAAATGGATAGAGCGCCTGCCTTGCAAGCAGGAGGTTATGGGTTCAATTCCCATTGATTCCACTGATGGTATCTGAAGCCAAAGTGGTCAAGGCGCTGGTTTGTGGAACCAGTCAAAGCGGGTTCAAGCCCCGTCAGATACCCCTCAATGGAAGATGCTGCTGAATGGACGGCAACCAAGCTTGAACCTTGGAGTACAGGCAACTGTAGGGGTTCGATTCCTCCATCTTCCTCTTTTTCCACCTGGAGCCGAAAAGCGAGGCGCTGTGCTGATAACACAGAAATAGGAGGGGCAGTACCTCCCTGGTGGATTTATATCTAGTGTTGGTGTAGGGCTTGCGATGTAAAAAATATACGATCGCACTTGCTCATTTCTTAAATTAACTAGGGTGGTTGGCATATCGGCTGTGCAGCGAGCTTTTAACTCGCAGAAATAGGTTCGACCCCTATACCACCCACTAAAACAATTAAAAATTTAAAATTCAAAATTAAGAAATGCAATCTTAGTTAGCCTTTTGGCAATCGCTAATATGCAACTTGAATGCGTTTTGGGTTATGAATAGCAACTAGCGATCGCTAATTGAGCATGTTGCAATAGTATATCTCTATCCAAAATTTCTACGGGATATTGCGGTGTCACTGCTAGTAGTTTCTCAATTCTTTCTCTGGCTGCTTCCACTACTGATTCGTCTAAGCTGCCTTTACTGAGGGAATCTACGAAATCTTCAGTAATCTGATAAGTTCTTTCTATAGATGAAGAGTTGATATTGCGCGAGACAATAAATAGATCGCAGCCTGCATTAAACGATCGCGCCACAGTACCAGCTTTCATAAACATATCTGAGATCGCTTTCATATCCAAGTCGTCAGATACAACCACTCCCTGAAAGCCAAGTTCTTCCCTAAGTATGGTTTTGAGAATAGGCTGGGATAGTGTTGCTGGTAAATCTGCATCTATCCTAGGAAACAAAATATGGGCAGTCATGATTAAAGGAATCTGTACTTCGATTAGGGCTTTGAAAGGTATGAGTTCTCGAAGTCGCAGGTCTTCTAAAGTTAAATCCAGTATTGGTAGCTCAATGTGAGAGTCTTTGCTAGTGTCTCCATGTCCGGGGAAGTGTTTAGCGCATCCCAAAATTCCTGATTCTTGAAGTCCAAGGTAGTAGTCACGGGCATCTTTTGCGGCTATTTCGGGAGTGTTACCGAAGGCGCGAGGCCCTATAACAGGGTTGTGGGGATGGGAAAAAACATCTGCTACAGGAGCCCAGGATAAATTTATTCCCAATGATTTTAGTTCTGTAGCTGTGGCTTTTGCTACTTCGCGGGCGTGCGATCGCAACAACAATGCATGAGGAAATCGCGTAATTGGCATTGGTGTGCGAATGACACGACCTCCTTCATGATCCACAGTCATAAACATTGAATCACGTTCAGCATATTCTCGTATCTGGCTGTTTAAATCCTTGAAGCTTTCTAGCCAAACTTGATATGGAGCGCCATCCAAAAAGTTTTTAGCAAAAAATATTACCCCAATCGGCTTTAATTCACTGAGTACGCGTTTATCGTCATCGCTTAGTGTAGTGCCGGAAATACCTAAAATCAGGTGATTTCCAAAGTGTTTTAGCTCCTGTGAACCACTCATAATCTTTTACCTAACTGAGGTGTTTAATAGCAATCTATAACCAGTACCCTAGATATTTTCTCAGATTTAGATGCACGGATTCCCAAAGAAATCAACTACTTTTGAGATTACCTATTTCCTGTCAAAGGAATTACTTTTGTCTCGTTAAATTTTCTGTACCTAAATCTAGATAAAATACTTGCTAAAACCTATTGCCAACAATGGTATTAGTAATTTTGTTGGGCAGTTGTGCGTAGGTAAAATTCCCTTTGATCAAAGTTTTTTGGGGAAGCGATCGCACAATAACCGTCAAATGTAACAGATTGCAACGTATAATGAGAACGATAAAACCGTTAAGAAATATTGAAGGGCATTAGGGTTAAATGCGAGTAGCGATCGCGGGAGCGGGACTAGCAGGACTTTCCTGCGCGAAATATCTCACGGACGCAGGTCACACACCCATTGTCTTGGAAAGCCGGGACGTACTGGGTGGTCTGGTTGCGGCGTGGAAAGACTCTGACGGCGACTGGTACGAAACCGGGTTACACGCCTTCTTTGGGGCATATCCTAATATGCTCCAATTGCTCAAGGAGTTGGGCATTGAAGATAGACTCCAGTGGAAAGAGCATACACTGATTTTTAATCAACCAGACAAGCCTGGAACACTCTCACGTTTTGATGTTCCAGATATTCCATCTCCTTTCAACGTCATAGCATCGATTCTTCGCAACAAAGACATGTTGACTTGGGAGCAGAAGATTCGATTTGCCGTTGGTCTACTTCCCGCAGTGGTTCGGGGACAGAAGTATGTCGAAGAGATGGACAAATATAGCTTCTTAGAGTGGTTGAAAAGGCAAGGTGTTGATGAGCGGGTAACTAGTGACGTTTTTATCGCCGCATGTAAAGCACTCACCTTTATCAATCCTGATGAAGTTTCCGCAACAATTCTCTTAACTGCACTAAATCGTTTTCTGCAAGAACGATATGGCTCCAAGATTGCATTTTTAGATGGTTCTCCCACAGAACGTCTATGCAGCCCGATTGTAGATTACATTACAGAACGCGGTGGAGAAGTGCGGCTAAATGCCCCCTTGAAAGAAATTTTGCTCAACGCCGATGGCACGGTGAAGGGATACTTGATTCGAGGGTTAAATGGGGCAGAAGATGAAGTTATTACAGCTGATTCGTATGTATCTGCCATCTCAGTTGACCCTTTGAAGGTCATGTTGCCTAAACCTTGGAAGCTGATGGAGTTTTTTCAAAAGCTAGAAGGTTTAGAAGGAGTACCAGTGATTAACCTCCATCTGTGGTTTGACCGGAAACTTACAGAAATTGATCACCTACTTTTTTCGCGATCGCCCCTCCTAAGCGTTTATGCTGATATGAGCAATACCTGCCGTGAATACGCCAACCCCAATCGCTCAATGCTGGAATTAGTTCTAGCTCCGGCAAAAGATTGGATTGCCAAATCCGATGAGGAGATTGTGGCTGCAACGCTTGCTGAATTGGAAAAACTTTTCCCAGACCACTTTGGGGGAGACAATCCAGCAACATTGCTAAAATCTCATGTGGTGAAAACGCCGCGTTCAGTTTACAAAGCGACCCCTGGTCGTCAACAGTACCGTCCCGCACAAGTTACGCCCATTGCCAACTTCTATCTCGCCGGAAGTTATACCATGCAACGCTACTTAGGCAGTATGGAAGGTGCCGTACTTTCTGGTAAGCTGACAGCGCAGGCAATTTCTGAGGCTCTCCCGGTAGCAAATTCCTCAAACCTGCAAACGCTCACCCGACCGCCCGCAACGAATGCTGCAACTGCCTGATTCCCCCCCGCGCATGAAAACGCTGGTCTCTGTAGACGAGTCATACAAACTTTGCCGACATCTCACAGCAAAGTATGCCAAGACTTTTTACCTGGGTACTTTGCTCATGAGTCCGGTAAAACGTCAATCTATTTGGTCAATTTACGCTTGGTGTCGCCGTACAGATGAATTAGTGGATGGGCCCGCATCTGCTATTACCACGCCAGAAACCCTAGACCTATGGGAACAGCAGCTGGAATCGATTTTTGCGGGACGACCATTAGAAAATTACGATGTCGCTTTAGTTGATACCCTCCAGCGCTTTCCGATGGACATTCAGCCCTTCCGGGATATGATTGCCGGTCAGCGTATGGACTTATATCGCAGTCGTTATGAAACCTTTGAGGATTTATACCTCTACTGTTACCGCGTTGCTGGCACTGTTGGCTTAATGTCAACAGAAGTGATGGGTGTAGATAGCACCCTATACACCGCTCCGTGGCATCAGAACAAACAACCATATCTTCCCACAGAAGAAGCGATCGCTCTGGGAATTGCCAATCAACTCACCAACATCCTGCGGGATGTGGGAGAAGATGCCAAACGGGGGCGAATCTACATTCCCCTTGAGGACTTGGAAAAATTCAACTACACCGAGCAAGACTTCTTCAAAGGTGTGGTAGATGATCGCTGGCGGGCGCTGATGCGCTTTCAAATTGAACGGGCCCGCCAATTCTATACCACGTCAAACCAGGGAATAACTTATCTAGCATCCGATGCCCGTTGGCCTGTATGGGCAGCATCAATGCTGTACGGCCAGATTTTGGAGGTGATTGAACGCAACGATTACGATGTGTTCAGTCGGCGGGCTTTCGTTCCCCAGTGGAAAAAGTTACGCACCTTGCCCTTAGCTTGGATGCGATCGCAAGTTCTTTAAAAAATCAGTCATTTGTCCCTAGTCCTTAGTCCTTAGTGGTTTATAAATAACCAACGGCTAATGACAAATGACAAATGACTATTGACTCTTAAGAGCAAGTCTGGTAACATTGATATTCGTGAGTCAGGAGAGGTGGCTGAGTGGTCGAAAGCGGCAGATTGCTAATCTGTTGTACGGCAGGCAACTCCGTACCGAGGGTTCGAATCCCTCCCTCTCCGTTTTCCAGCTTTTAATACACAGAATATTTTCTGTGTAAACTAATATAGGCGTAAATATTTCTACTCCCAAAGATGGATGATATGATTTATCCTTTGGAGTCTTGATAAGATCCAACTAACTTACAAACTTAGTTTGAATCTTAATTTTAGGCTCCTAGATATTTGAGGAGTGAAAGTGATTTATGATAAAAATTAGTGCCGCCTTAACCTTGAGTCTAGCTGCCATAGCAACAGGATTCCTAGTTGGGGCTTGTGGTGATAGTAGTACCCCCAATGGTACAGCTACCACCGGAAGTAGTGCGACCCCAGCAGCAAACTCAACTACAACAAGCAGTGATAAAGGGCTAAAAATTGGTTCCCTACTACCGACAACAGGCGATTTGGCTTCTGTCGGACAGCAGATGCTAGGTTCTGTCCCTTTACTTGTCGATACGGTCAACGCCTGCGGTGGGGTGAATGGTGAACCAGTTAACTTGGTGCAAGTAGACGACCAAACCGATCCGAAAGCTGGTGCAGCCGGTATGACCAAGCTAGCAACTTTAGATAAAGTCGCAGGTGTAGTTGGTTCCTTTGCCAGTAGCGTTTCTAGTGCCGCAGTCTCCATTGCCACGCCGAATAAAGTCATGCTGGTTTCCCCTGGTAGTACCAGTCCCGTATTTACTGAAAAAGCACAGAAAGGCGACTTTAAAGGCTTTTGGGCGCGTACTGCTCCCCCTGATACTTACCAAGCACTAGCATTAGCTCAACTTGCCAGAAAAAAAGGTTTCAAGCGAGTTTCTACAGTCGTGATTAATAACGACTATGGCGTTGGCTTTGAAAAAGCATTTGTGCAAACTTTTGAAAAATTGGGTGGAACCATCGTTAATAAAGATAAGCCTGTCCGCTACGACCCGAAAGCGCAGACATTTGATACAGAAGCGGCGGCTGCCTTTGCTGGTAAGCCAGATGCAGTTCTAGCTGTACTTTACGCCGAAACTGGCAGTCTGTTTTTAAAAGCTGCGTATCAGCAAGGTGTAGCTAAGGGAGTGCAGATTCTGCTCACAGATGGAGTGAAATCACCTACTTTCCCAGAACAAGTTGGCAAAGGCAGTGATGGTAAATATATTTTAACTGGAGCGATCGGTACAGTACCCGGTTCCGATGGTAAAGCATTAGCAGCTTTCAACAAACTGTGGAAGGATAAAAAGGGTAATGAACCAGGGGAATACGCCCCTCAAGCTTGGGATGCGGCTGCTTTATTGACATTGGCAGCACAAGCTGCTAAAGAAAATACAGGCGTTGGAATAGCTGGCAAAATTCGTGAAGTCGCTGATGGCCCTGGCACAGAAGTTACCGATGTCTGCGAGGGACTGAAGTTACTGAAAGATGGTAAAAAGATTAACTATCAAGGAGCTAGCGGCAACGTAGATGTTGATGCTAACGGCGATGTCGTTGGTGTATATGACGTTTGGACAGTAGGAGACGATGGAAAAATCAAGGTAATTGACAAAGTTACCCCTAAATAGAAAGTTAGGAATTAGGAGTTAAGAGTTAGTAATATTTCATTCATAGCTCTTAACTCCTAACTCTTATAATCCAGTGAAGTTATAACCAACTCCTAACAATAAGCCAACATCAGTTTGATCGAAAAATCCCGCATTGACAGAGGCTGTTGCTGTGAATTGAGGACTTAGAGGCACATCAATGCCACCAGATACCAAAAAGGCAAATTGCGAATCATTACCAGTTTTGTAAGCTGCACCAACTCCAACGTAAGGTGCGATCGCTAACGGTTCGCTAAAAGCATCTGCTGATTTGAAGGTAAAATCGTAGGTGATCGGAAGCAAAATTGTCGTGTTGTCGCCAAATACGGCTGAGGGACGTACCGATATAGAATTTGTCAGTCCGACTTTACTAACTACGGCGAAGTTACCATCGCCCAAAGACGAGCTACCATCACCACTCAAACCAATGTTAGCAGCAACGCCAATATAGCTACTGCCACCACGGGTTGTTCTGCCTAAATCAATATCCGATTGTGCCACTTTGGTAGCAGCTGGTTGAGCAGTCGTTTGAGAAGTCGGTTGGACAAACTCAGAGGTGAGAGTCGCAGACGAGGTTGCCACTGTCCCTGGAACTGGTGTAGACGTTGCACTGCTATTTTCCTGTATTACAGGATTTTGGCTCTGCTGTACCTCAGCTAAATTTGTGGCTGTAAATGTTTCAGTTGTTTCTGTAGAAAGATTTTGGCTTACAGCGTCTAGTTCTGTACTAAACTCATTGGGAGACGCTACGGTTGCGGGAGAGTCAGTTAATGCCTGACTGCTTACCTTGTCTACTGTCTGGGCACTTGCAGATAAGCCGCTACTCAGAACTACAAGAGCAGCTATACCTGGCAACCAAAAAACACCTTTACGAAGAAAAATAGTATTCACGTTCACTCCTAAAACAACATTGCCACGAAAAATAAAGATTTTTGTTGATTTAAGTCAACAAATTCCGGCAATACTCAAAATTTAACACCAAAAAATCGGATTTCACATCCTTACTTTGCTGGATCTATATATGGTCATAACGCACCAAAAATCCAGAATAGTGCGTTAACCTACGGGATAAGACACCCTACAAAACTATGTTTTTAGGACTTATGTACACACCGTAGTACAGGGAACTTGGAGATATAAAAAAAAGGCTTACCGTCGAGTATGCTTGGTCTATTTACGCCATCCAGGACTATGAATTGCGGCTTGTAACAAAAAAAGTGAATTGTGAAGCAATATTACGAATTTTGCAAAAATATTTAGAAATTGTCTACAAAGCAAACATGGTTCTAACGTAGAACCTATATAGGAGAGACTTGAGGCAAATGTGATGAGCGGAAATAATATTCAAAAGTATCGGTTTGTCTGTACGCTGACTTTTGGTGATATCTACGGTCAAATAATTGTTTGGTTAATTACAATTACCCTAAGTTTGGCATCTGCCTTGGCGCTGATGGGTGCGAAGCGTCCTGTGTACGCTTTAGCAACTGCGGGTTTGGTCGTTCTGCTATCGCTACCTTTCTTGTTGTTTGCGTTTGTCACGACCTTGTTAAATCATATTGAAGTCACTCCTGTAGGGCCGGGAACTAAAATGGAACCCATACCAGGTAATGTGTCTCAGCAACAACCTGTGCAAGCAGCTAGCTAAAGAGAAAATTAGGAATGAAGACCTAACTCTTCGCTTTTAATTTAAAAATTTGTAATAACATCCCTGTCTATAGGCAGGGAATTTTTTTGTAGAGATGCCACAGCGATCGCAACGCACTGCCTGATTAATCACATCTCTACAATAGAACAGCAGTGCTTTGCAATCAGGGGACTAATTATGCTGGAACACGATGTAATTATTGTTGGGGGTGGATTGGCGGGATGTCGTGCGGCGGTGGAAATTGCTCGCACTGATCCTAGTTTAAATATTGCTGTGGTTGCGAAAACACACCCAATTCGTTCTCATTCGGTGGCGGCTCAAGGTGGTATGGCTGCGTCGCTAAAAAATGTTGATTCTCAAGATAGTTGGGAAGCACATGCTTTTGATACTGTCAAGGGTTCTGATTATTTGGCAGACCAAGATGCTGTAGCAATTCTCACCCAAGAAGCGCCAGATGTGGTAATTGATTTGGAACATCTAGGCGTTTTGTTCTCTCGCTTACCCGATGGTCGCATTGCCCAACGAGCTTTTGGCGGACATTCCCACAACCGCACTTGTTATGCTGCCGATAAGACCGGTCACGCGATTTTGCACGAATTGGTTAACAATTTGCGGCGTTATGGAGTGCAAGTTTATGAAGAATGGTATGTGATGCGTCTCATCTTGGAAGAAAATGAGGCCAAAGGTGTGGTGATGTTCCATCTTTTGGATGGACATATAGAGGTGGTGCGAGCCAAGGCGGTGATGTTTGCCACTGGAGGCTATGGTCGGGTTTATAATACTACCTCTAATGATTACGCCTCTTCAGGTGATGGTTTAGCAATGACTGCGATCGCAGGTTTGCCTCTCGAAGACATGGAATTTGTCCAGTTTCATCCCACTGGTTTATATCCCGTAGGGGTGCTAATTTCAGAAGCGGTACGGGGTGAAGGGGCGTATCTGATTAATAGTGAAGGCGATCGCTTTATGGCGAATTATGCACCCAGCCGCATGGAACTAGCTCCTCGTGATATTACCTCACGCGCGATCGCTTACGAAATTCGCGCAGGTCGTGGTATTCATCTCGACGGTAGCGCTGGTGGCCCCTTTGTCTATTTGGATCTCCGCCATTTGGGTAAAGAAAAAATTATGAGTCGCGTCCCCTTCTGTTGGGAAGAAGCACACCGCTTAGTAGGTGTTGACGCGGTAACTCAACCGATGCCAGTCCGCCCAACAATTCACTATTGTATGGGTGGTATTCCAGTTAATACTGATGGGCAAGTCCGCAGTAGTGGTGATGGTTTAGTTGATGCTTTCTTTGCGGCTGGCGAAACATCTTGTGTTTCCGTACATGGTGCGAACCGCCTTGGTAGTAACTCTTTGCTGGAATGTGTCGTTTATGGCAAGAGAACTGGGGCTGCGATCGCCAAATTCGTCCAAAAACGTAAGTTGCCCTCTGTAGATGAGCAACGCTATGTAACCCAAGCCCAGCAAGAAATCCAAGCTTTGCTAGAACAACCAGGAGAGTATCGCATTAACCAAGTCCGTCAAGCCTTCCAGGATTGTATGACTGAGTACTGTGGCGTTTTCCGCACAGAGGCATTAATGAGTGAAGGACTACACAAATTAGCAGAAATCCAACAGCAATATCCAAAAATTTACTTAGATGATAAAGGTAGTTGCTGGAATACAGAACTTGTGGAAGCTTTAGAATTGCGAAGTTTGATGATAGTGGGACAGACAATTTTAGCATCAGCGCTGAATCGTCAAGAAAGTCGGGGCGCTCATTTCCGCGAAGATTATTCCGAGCGAGATGATGCCAACTTTCTGAAACACACAATGGCTTACTATTCACCAGCCGGAATTGACATTCAATATCGTCCGGTGGCGATTACTATGTTTGAGCCAAAAGAGCGGAAGTATTAGCTAAAGGTAAATTTATATGGGAAATCGAGGGGACTACAAAAAGTTTGTCTACCTCGATTAAAAATATAAATAGTTAAGTTATTAATTTAGAGCCTAATTGTATTTGAATCACAGCTATAGATTTGAAATAACCTGTTATTTAGTAAGAAGCGATCGCCAACCATAACAGAGGTGGTGACTCAGTGATGTAAAATCCTGAAGAGAGAAAAAGGTGATTAACAGAGTCTGAATAGCAATGGTACAGGATAGGAAGTCAACGGTTGTAATCACAGGTGCCTCTTCAGGGGTCGGTTTGTACGCTGCCAAGGCTCTTGCTGAAAGGGGATGGTATGTAGTAATGGCCTGTAGGGATGTAGCCAAAGCTCAACTGGCAGCCCAATCTGTGGGAATCCCGCATCAGGGCAGCTACACTATCATGCATATCGATCTTGGCTCTTTGGATAGCGTTCGACAATTTGTGAATAACTTTCGAGCAAGCGGACACTCCCTAGACGCTTTGGTGTGCAACGCCGCAATTTATATGCCCTTAATAAAAGAGCCTTTACGCAGTCCAGAAGGTTACGAGCTAACTGTCACCACAAATCACCTGGGACATTTCCTTTTGTGTAACCTAATGCTAGAGGATTTAAAGAAGTCATCTTCAGAGCCAAGGCTCGTAATTTTGGGAACTGTTACCCACAATCCAGACGAACTGGGTGGAAAGATTCCGCCGCGTCCAGATTTGGGCGATTTGCAGGGCTTTGCAGAAGGGTTTAAAGAGCCGATCTCAATGATTGATGGCAAAAAATTTGAACCAGTCAAAGCTTACAAAGACAGTAAGGTTTGTAACGTGCTGACAATGCGGGAACTGCATCAGCGCTATCACGAGTCAACTGGTATCGTCTTCAACTCTCTCTATCCAGGATGTGTTGCAGAAACGCCACTATTTAGAAACCACTATCCCCTGTTTCAGAAAATCTTCCCATTATTCCAGAAGTACATCACCAAAGGATATGTGTCTCAGGAATTGGCGGGAGAACGAGTTGCGGCGGTGGTTGCCGATCCTGAGTACAATCAATCCGGTGTGTATTGGAGTTGGGGAAATCGACAGAAGGAAGATGGTAAATCCTTTGTTCAAAAGGTTTCTCCTCAAGCTCGTGATGACGACAAAGGCGATCGCATGTGGCAACTAAGTGCTAAGTTGGTTGGACTTGCATAATGGGATAGAATTGGGCGTTATCCTTGTGCATGAGTCTTCTTATCTGTCCAGCAGTCACAGATGAGGGGTTTTTACCAAAGTAATCCTGAATCGGGCTGTATGTGCCGCTTTTCTAAAGTTATATCTCTCCATTCCCCACTCTTGACTTTTACCTATAACAGATGTAAAATCAGATTCGCATTGAAGGGGAGTAGCTGCTGGCAAAAAAATAAAAGCCAGTACATCTGAGTCAACATACTGGCGATGAGCCTGGTTCAGATGGCGAATAATAAATATTTGAAAGCGAGACCTTCACTAAGTTCACACCGAAAAGTGTAAACTTGGTGAGGTCTTTTGGTTCTCATCAAGCTTCACATCGGTAAAGGATTCTTCAGGAGCTTGAGAGAGTGTTAACAGCTTTTACCGCAGGTTTATTATTAATTACAGTTTCCGAATTAGGCGATAAAACATTTTTTATTGCTGTGATTTTGGCAATGCACCACCCACGGC
The DNA here is from genome assembly GCF_014698035.1 of Desmonostoc muscorum FACHB-395. Lineage (GTDB taxonomy): Bacteria > Cyanobacteriota > Cyanobacteriia > Cyanobacteriales > Nostocaceae > Nostoc > Nostoc muscorum_A. Next base: position 176,953 of record NZ_JACJSF010000001.1, on the reverse strand, counting down.
GGCTGGTATTTATAGGTGTGACAGCTGCTTTGGCTGCGATGACCATCCTTTCGGTGCTATTTGGACAAGCGGTATCTTTATTGCCAAAAGCTTATATTCATTACGCCGAAATATTTTTGTTTCTTGCCTTTGGTATCAAGCTGTTATATGACGCGAGTAAGATGTCTTCGGCTGCTTGTGATACGGAAGTTATAGAAGAAGCCGAAGCTGCGGTGAAAAAAGCAGATTTGGAGTTACCAAAGAAAAAGACTTCCTTAGCAATTGTCATAGAAGCCTTTATATTGACATTTATGGCAGAGTGGGGCGATCGCACGCAAATTGCCACTATTGCCCTAGCCGCAGGTAATAATCCCATTGGAGTGACAATAGGTGCAATTTTAGGACATGCCATTTGTGCTGCGATCGCAGTTATTGGTGGCAAAATGATTGCCGGTCGCATTTCTGAGCGTCAACTCACCTTTGTTGGCGGATGCCTGTTTTTAGTCTTTGGTGTCGTAGCTGCCATTGAAGGAGCATAAGGGGAGCAGGGGAAGCAGAGGGAGAAGAGGAGTGTGGGGAGTGTGGGCAGTGTGGGGGGTAAGACTTCTTCCCCATCCTCCCACACTTCCCCATCCTCCCACACCCCTTGGATTTCTCACAAGTGAGAAATCCAGGCTAATGCCCAATGCCCAATGCCCATTACTTCGGAGTACTTTTCAATGAAGGCGTGGGAGATACGGCCGAATTAGGAATGGGGGAAGTCATTCCTGCCTTTTTAATTTCGTCTTTGTACTGAGCAGGTGCTAAAGCTGCGGCACTATCAAATAAGGGTTTTGCATCTGCGTCTTTGCCCTGTTGTTTCAAGAGCATCGCTTTTGCCACAACGGGGCGAAAATCTTTAGGATCTTTCTTAATTGCCTGGTCATATACAGAGCTAGCTTGAGCGTAGCGTTTCTGGGAAGCATGAACAGAACCTAACAACACCTGCACGGCTACTGTATCTACACTTCCAGGCTGAATTGTATTTGCTTGGGCTGCTTTCGAGAGGGTTTCTTGCAGCAAACCAATAGCTGCTTCCGGGCGTTGCTGACTGATTAACAAAGCCACCATTCCTTGCAAAGCCTTCAAATCGCCAGGTTTTGTAGACAAAATTGTGCGATAAGCTTGAGCAGCTCCTTCGCGATCGCCTATTTGCTGTTTAGCTTGAGCTAGTAGCACTGAATATTCTGACTGTTCGGGATTTAGCTTGGCTAGCTTTTCCAGAGGTTCAATGACAACTTGGATATCAGCTGGTTTAACCTCACTTTTTTCTTTTTGACTCAGTAGTTGTAGACGCGCCTGCAATAAGCCCTTAAGCGCAGTCTGATTTTCTGGTTCCCTTTGCAAAACCAGTTCATAACCCCGTACTTCATCTTCCAATTTTGATTTTTGGTCAGCAGAGGGCAAAGTGCCTCTGGTGCTAGCGGTATTCTGGTTTGAGGGTGGCGTATTATTAAATGCTCCAATTATGGGAATCACCGAAACACCCACAAAAGCAAGAACTGCCAGCGCCAATACGACTTGAACTATCCAGCGATTGCGTGGTTGAGACACAGTTTTGTCTTTCTCCTGAACTCTAATGACATTATCATTTACACAAATCGTAAAGTTATAAATTTCCAAAACTTTGCGGAATATCGCCAATTGCCTGTGAATTTTATAACAATTAACTATTTACACTGCTAAAGTAAGTGATGACTTTAGGAGGAGCCGTCAGAATTGTAGCTATGATATGCTTCCGAAACTAGTGTAAAGGCGCTAAATTACACGTTTAATGTACAAACACTAAATTTAGCGCCTTTAGGATTGTGTAGAGTACCCTAGTGTGGATTTGTGAAAAGCAAATATACTTTCATCAATCGCACAAATGCTCTTTCCAGCTACCTTTATAAAATCCCACAATGGGATGTGTCTCCGCCGCAAGGAGTTTTTATGAATTCCGACCTGATGCCGTTGCCTGAATCCTCCAATTCTTCTGCCTCTAACCAAGGCTCAAATAACATAGAGGCTGCCTCTAATGTTCACATAGTACCCAAGCCCTCTAAACTTGAAAATTCGCCTGTCAACCCCAGCGAGACTGACTCAAATGGGAACTTAGTCAATCGACAGCAACCGATTCCGCCTCCCAGCGAACCGATGCAGTACCGAGCGATCGGATTAGTCCGGGGTCGCTATCATGCTAGCAGCGAACAATTTACTCAAGGTACGCTACTAACCACAGATGGTGTAGAACTCAATGCCGTCCTCCTAGGGCGGATTATGAGCTTAGTCAAGAATCATCTAGACTTAGAAAAAGAACATTTGTGGGTAGTATATCCACGTACAAGACAAGAAAATGACACCTTGCACATCCAAATCGTTGGAGTTTGGGAGCCAGAAAATCTGGCTAAAAGCTCAACAGATGAAGACGAATCAGATTTAGAGTTGCAAGAGTCACAGACAGTTGATGATGGCTTATCCGAAAATTCTGAATTAAGCACAATTCCCACGATCCCCTCATCAGAAGTAGCTGATGGTGGTTTTTCTGTTCGTGGTGAAGTAGTATACCAATCTTTTGACGCTAAGAGTTTGGTAGTCAAAATTAGGCAGGCTGCACGCAAACCAACTGACAAACCCAAGTATTTCAAGTTGAAATTGAGGGGTGTCCTGACCACTAAAGCGGTAGGAAAGTTCTGGGATTTCCAAGCCAAGCGAGAAGCTGATGTTTTGATTGTAGAAAAAGCTGAAGCGATCGCTGACTTGCCCAAAAAACGCAAACCACCATTCAGAGGTGGCCCTCGTGCTGGCGGTGGTGCTGGTGCTGGTGCTGGTGGTAGAAGACCATTCCCCCCCAGACGCAGCGGCGAAACTCCACGTCCCATCAAGAAAACAGGCACAGGCGGAGACACCTCTGTGGTGTCAAAACCTATACCAAAAACGCCTGCTCCTAAACCCATCAAGCGACCGAAACCGACTCAAGAGTAGGGAATGGGGCATTGGGCATTGGGCATTGGGAATTGGGCATTAGCCTGGATTTCTCACAAGTGAGAAATCCAAGGGGTGTGGGAGGATGGGGAAGTGTGGGAGGATGGGGAAGAAGTCTTACCCCCCACACTCCCCACACTCCCCACACTCCTCTTCTCCCTCTGCTTCCCTGCCCCATTCCCCATTCCCCAATATCAAAAATCCGTTCGACGGTCTTGGGGTAGAAAAGATCGCTCCATCGGAATTGGAGAAACTGGCTCTGTGAGGGTGAACGTCCCTGCTTCGATCCACTTTTTCAACTCTAGGGCGACTTGCCTAGAAAAAAACAAACTCGCTAAGGGGGCAGAGCGTACAGCTTTGCCCTCAATAGTGATCCTCCCAGATTTGAGTTGGGCATAACTCACCAAACCAAAAGTGGGACGAACGCGCCGGGGAATGGAAAAATCTACGATTGGGGCTACTAAGTCTTTATCCTGTACAGCGCAGTGTTCAACTACTTGTTCATTTAATACAGGGAGTGGAACACCAACTCCTAACATCAATGAGGGGCCATAACTTTTAAAGTAACAACCCCGCACCCAATGAGCATCCATTTGTTTGGCATCACCAATTAAAGCTAAAGTGGCAGAAGGCCCAATCGGTGTACGATTAGCTAAACGTTTTTGTAATGGGAAGTGCTGAGTGCCTTCCCAGGCAACATATCCAATACCGCCACCTAAAAAAATTCGAGTCCCTATACCAACGAGTTGCAAATCGGGATCGTTGAGTAAGGGTGAAATAGCACCGGGATTAGAGTAAACGGCATTCCCCAAACGCGGTTGTAAAGGGCCCAGATAGGTGAACAGGGGGCGATCGCCACCGTTTACACCAACAATAAAATTTTGATAAAGATTACGTGGATTGAATAAATAAAACTGATTTATCGTTTCACGGGTAACTGTAGTCTCAAAACTTGCTCTGGGGTAACAATCTGTTACTTGTCCTTGCGCTTTTACATGTATAGCTTTACCAGCGATCAAATCTTCGATTACATGACCGCCGCCACGTTCTCGGACTTCTTCTCCGTCTGTCGTCTCCACAGCACAACTCGCACCCAAATATAAATCTACTGCCCCAAAACCAGAGTATGCTGGTACGCCATCTAACCAGCAACGACGAATTTTGATCGGAGGGTCAGTGTGTCCGAGATTGATAATTGCACCGCTTGATTCCATCGGCTCAAACGTACCAGTGGTAATTACATCAACTTCTTTAGCCGCTTTAGTAACACCAATTTCTACAACTCGTGCTTTTAACTCTTCAGTTGTCAACACTACCGCACGTTGGCGGATGATTTTCTCGTTAATTTCTGCAATTGTTCGCATCTTATCAGTGCTAGCGCTTCCTGCTATCTTCCTCTCTGAAGGATATCTTGATAAATCAGAGAATCTTGCATAATTTCCTGTCCAAATAGTTGTCAGCCAATCTCAATACGACAGCTTAACACCCCCATAGGCTTAAAATTCTTCAAAAAATTAATTCAAATATTGCAAAGTACAAATCATATATTTTTTGAGGAAAGTACGCAAATCGTATCAAAACTATTTTGGTAACTACGTAAAATTACTGTCAAAAAAGCCTTGCATTATCAATCAAATGTATATATGGTTAGGATTAATTGGACTTGCTGGATCTAGATAATTTTACGTCAACAGAAAGAAACATTTCTGGCTTTTGTAAAGCATCTCAGCCAACTATTCAATCACAAAATGGGAGCTAATAGTAGATACTAGAAGGTTTTGCGAAGGGAGAAGCTACTTGAGAATAGTTATATAAAGGATGTCTAAGCAAAAGTTAGAACTCTATATATTTGCGAAGTTGTCCTGACTTCTACACCCTCAGCACAATTAATTCTATTTATTGCTATTCATTTTATTGCTACATGTCACCCAATAACCAATTGAGTAAGAGGCAATGACTACTTCTGAATTACTTAATCTTAATCAAAGAAACCAAAATAAAGTTTCCGATAGGATTGAAAATTTATCCTCGACATCAGATGAAAAAAAGTTATTTAACTTAAAGGTAATTGAGTATCTATTACTTGCAGCTTTTGTTTCTTCTGCACTTTTTGTTGTTTTTCTTTCCGAAGATAAAACAGTTGTCATTTCTGGAGCAGTAGCTCTAACTTTCTTATTTTTTTTGTTGCTTATCAATAGACAAGTATTCCAGAACTATAAGAAGTCAGCTTATCAGTCAGAACTCACCAAGAAAGCTGAACTGTATACAGCGCTTCCGGCTATTATGCAATACAATTTTCTTCTTACCTCTCTCCTATCATAGCTTTCAGCTTTGAGGCTGCACCTCATAGCCGCCGGAAGTGCTGTAGTTATCTATTAACTAACCCTAATTCTTGGGATAAAGAAACACTGACTCTAACAAGAGGAAAGGCTTTACAATACAGCCAAGACTTGATTGACGATTATAAAAAAATTAGGGGCGTATCAAGGAACCTTTACTATAGTTTGCAAATTGCGACAGTGATTTTATCAGGAGTCACACCAATTTTAGTTCTGGTAGACAAATTAGAAGCAGGACAAGCTTGGCTCAAATGGCTCCCTGTACTCTGCCCAGCTATTGCTTCTATAGTTGCTAGTATAGTTACTTCTTTTCCTTTTCAGAAGAATTCTCTTGCTGCTAACACAGCAGTTGAATTGTTAGAAGCTGAACAAGAAAAATTTATATTGGGTGTAACTCTACCTTATCGTTGTTATGATGTGTCTGATGAAAGCCAACAGCAACAAAAGGCAAGTCAGGCATTAGAATACTTTATTGTTCAAGTGAACAACATTCATCTCAACCAATTGCAACAAACGAGTGACACGCAATCAGAGAAGACAGAATCTACTTCTTCATCTAATGAGTCAAACAAAGCGGGAGCAGAGGTAACAAAGTAGAAAGATACTTGATTAGTTAATTGCGATCGCAAATCAGTCGAGTATTAGTTCAAATAGGACAATACAGTTCAGTTAAGGCTAAAACTCTTTGCCCAAGTCAATTTTTTTAACGAACCGCATTCGCGCAGCGTCTCGTTAGAGAAGGACGCAAAGATAAGAAAGAAGTCCTTAACTGAACCGTATTGTCAAATAGGATTTCTTCAGACTAACTGAAAAGGCTAAGATTCCCAACTTATTAAAAAAGCGGGGAATCTTATTTTTATTTCACACAATTACAGCTTTTGCAAGAGAGAGAAAGGGTTAATAAAAAGCCCTTTCCCATTTTGCTGAATTATGTAATAAATCTAATCTGCTAGCTGGGTTTGTGGTTAAAAGTTCTGGTTACAATGTTTTTTTGATTCTAGCAGCGATCGCAGTTGTGATTTTTAAAGTTCTTTGCTTTCTGTGTACTAAAACAAAAACAAAATTTAATAGAAAGACATCACGTCCAAAGCATCTAGCGAAACCAAAGTTTTTTCATATAAACCTCGTCTACCTTGAGAACCGTAGTTTTGTAGGTTGGGTGCAGCGATCGCGTAACCCAAGATAAATAAGGTGGTAATGTTAGGTTGCGTTTAACTCCACCCAACCTACATAAATATATCTTTTAAAAAACTCTAGGTTTCAACATAGATGAGGTTTATATCATCATTGGGCTGACTTATGTAGGTTTGGGTTTAGAGCTTCTACTTGGTTTGGGGATGAACCGAGCCTTATCGCTTTAGTTGCAAAGATTTACAATCAGTAATTATTGTTTAATAACTGTCTTAAATAGTTTAATTATCCGCTTAACTGTCTTAACTGTCTTCTAATTGTTCAATTTTTAATTTAACTATCTGCTTAACTGTCTTAACTGTCTTCTAATTATTCAATTTTTAATTTAACTATCTGTTTAAATGCTTGAGCCTACGTATTGCTTTTTTTCTATAACCATGAAAGATTATGAGAACACCATAATTTACTAAACATTCATTTGCCATCATCTGAAATGAGTAAAAACTAAAACAGATTTTTCAAATCTCCTATTTTTGGGTATAGAGAACTTGAGCTAAAACTCACATAGTTCTTTATCTGGACTAAGAGCATTTTATTGAAACAGAATTCAGGAGTTAGAATTCATTTTGAATTTTCTACGAGAAACTACGTTATCAGTTGCAGGTTTGAATTGCTTACTGATTGATTATGACCAAAGGCGGAGTATCTTGGGCTTTGCTCCTGAATTCTGACTTCTGAATTCTTCTTCAAATTATTCCCTTGATACAAGCCACCATCAGAAAACTATACGTGGAGACATAGCGCGATTGGTGAAGATGCTCATCAATTGCCAATCTCAGCCACGAAACGAAGACAGCAAGAAGACTCCAGAGGAGGTTACGCGCAGATCATGCAACCCTTTGAACTGCCAGAATTTTACATGCCTTGGCCCGCGCGGCTGAACCCAAACCTGGAAGCGGCGCGATCGCATTCCAAAGCTTGGGCTTACCAGATGGGGATACTTGGCTCAGAAGAGGAAGCGGAAAGCTCGATTATCTGGGACGAGCGCACATTTGATGCTCACGACTACGCCTTGCTTTGCTCCTATACCCATCCAGATGCGCCAGGGACAGAGCTTGACCTAGTGACCGACTGGTATGTTTGGGTGTTTTTCTTCGACGATCACTTCCTTGAAATCTATAAGCGTACCCAAGACATGGCTGGGGCGAAGGAGTATCTCGGCAGACTACCAATGTTCATGCCAATTTACCCCACCGAAACCCCCCCAGCACCTACCAACCCCGTGGAATGCGGCTTGGCCGACCTGTGGTCTCGCACCGCGTTTACTAAATCTGTGGACTGGCGACTTCGATTCTTTGAGAGTACCAAGAACCTCCTGGAAGAGTCTCTGTGGGAACTTGCCAATATCAACCAGGATCGGGTCGCCAACCCCATCGAATACATTGAGATGCGCCGCAAGGTTGGCGGCGCTCCGTGGTCAGCGGATCTCGTCGAACACGCCGTGTTTATAGAGATTCCGGCTGACATTGCCTCGACTCGACCGATGCGTGTACTCAAAGACACATTTGCCGATGGAGTGCATCTTCGCAACGACCTGTTCTCCTACCAGAGAGAAGTGGAGGATGAAGGCGAAAATGCCAACTGCGTGTTGGTCTTGGAGCGCTTCTTGAATGTGAGTACCCAGGAGGCGGCTAACCTCACCAACGAACTCCTAACCTCGCGGTTATACCAGTTTGATAACACTGCCGTCACCGAGTTGCCCCCTCTCTTTGAGGAGTATGGACTAGACCCAGTGGCTCGTGTGAACGTTCTCCTTTATATCAAAGGACTTCAGGACTGGCAGTCGGGCGGTCACGAGTGGCACATGCGATCGAGCCGTTACATGAACAAGGGAGGAGACAATTCTCAGACATCCACGCCATTTCTGGGAGGCCCCACAGGGCTAGGCACATCGGCTGCGCGGATTGGATCGCTATACGCCGCCTTGGGTTTAGGAAGGTTCAAAAGCTTTACTCACGTTCCATACCAGGCTGTCGGGCCAGTAACACTGCCGAAGTTTTACATGCCCTTTACTACAAGCTTGAATCCCCATCTAGATGCCGCGCGGAAGCATTCCAAGGAATGGGCGCGCGAGATGGGGATGCTGGAATCATTACCTGGGATTCCTGATGCCGTCATCTGGGATGACCACAAGTTTGATGTTGCTGACGTAGCGCTTTGTGGTGCATTGATCCATCCGAATGGGTCTGGCCCTGAACTGAATCTGACCGCGTGCTGGCTTGTTTGGGGAACATACGCTGACGATTACTTCCCGGCGCTCTACGGGAATAACCGCAACATGGCTGGTGCAAAAGTATTCAACGCCCGACTGTCGACGTTTATGCCTCTGGATGACTCCACCCCCAGCGAGGTTCCGACCAATCCGGTAGAAGCGGGCTTGGCAGATATTTGGTCTCGCACAGCTGGCCCCATGTCTGCCAACGCGCGGACTCAGTTCCGCCGCGCAATTCAGGATATGACTGACAGCTGGGTGTGGGAACTCGCCAACCAGATCCAAAATCGGATTCCCGACCCGATAGATTATGTTGAGATGCGCCGTAAGACCTTTGGCTCGGATCTGACCATGAGCTTGTCACGACTAGCTCAGGGGAGCGAGATCCCGCAGGAGATTTACCGCACCCGAACGATGCGATCGCTGGATAACTCGGCCGCCGACTTCGCCTGTTTAACCAACGATATCTTTTCCTATCAGAAAGAAATCGAATTTGAGGGCGAAATCCATAACTGTGTGCTGGTTGTTCAGAATTTCCTCAACTGCAATTTGCCGCAGGCCGTTGAAGTTGTCAACAATCTGATGACCTCTAGGGCGCTCCAGTTTCAACTCATCGTCGCTACCGAATTACCAGTTCTTTTCGACGATTTCAACTTGGATGCAAGTACCCGCGAGAAACTGCTCGGATACGTCAAGAAACTAGAGCAGTGGATGTGCGGTGTCCTCAAGTGGCATATAACGGTAGACCGCTATAAGGAATTTGAATTGCGTAATTCGTTAGCAGGGCGGCTACTTAGTGGGCCCAGAGGGCTGGGTACTTCAGCTAGGCGTATTGGCTCGTTGATCGGTCAGGGGAATCTAAAGTCATTACTCGGTCAATGAAGTTAGGTTTTTTGTCCGTGAATAGAGTTTTCAAGGTCAGTATGCGATCGCGTGAGATCGGTTTTTTTAGTAACTAAAAAGTGGAGGATTTAAGTTGTGACATATTCTAACGACCCCAATTTGAATGTAGAAGATCAGCAGCCCCAGTTAACTTTAAGTACAGCTGCGGCGCGTAATTTGGCGACAACAGCGAAATCTGCACCGCAAACCCAGGAAATTACATCGCGGTGGTTGTTGAAGTTATTGCCGTGGGTGCAGACAAAAGGTGGCGCTTATCGGGTCAACCGTCGGTTGAGTTATTCCGTCGGTGATGGGCGGGTGACTTTCACCAATACTGGAGCAACGGTGCAGGTGATTCCCCTAGAACTGACTGAGTTGCCGTTACTGCGAGGGTTTAACAACCTTGACGTATTGACCGGGTTAGCAAACCAGTTTGTTCAGCAGGAGTATGCCCCAGATGATGTAATCGTCGAACTTGGCCAGCCTGCCGATCGCGTCATTCTGATTGCTCGTGGCAAGGTAAACAAGATTGGTGTTGGCAAGTATGGCGAGCAGATCGTGTTCGATGTGCTAGCTGACGGCGACCATTTCGGCGATGAAACTGTGGTGCAGTCGGAGGATACTTGGCAGTACACCCTCAAGGCGATTACTAGAACCATCGTTTTGTCACTACCTCAAGCGGCCTTTGAAAGGGCGATCGCTCAGTCTGAGGCGTTGGGAACCCATGTTGAACAGTTCCGCACCCGCTTGAACCAGCCACAGAATCCCCAAGGTGAAGCTGCCATTGAGCTAGCAGCTAATCATCCCCAAGAGGCTGAGTTGCCGGGAACCTTCGCCGATTACGAACTCAAACCTAGAGAATATGAGTTGAGCATTGCTCAAACGGTATTACGAGTAAGTACGCGGGTAGCCGATCTGTACAACGAACCGTACAACCAGACAGAAGAACAACTGCGGCTAACTATTGAGGCATTGCGGGAACGTCAAGAACACGAATTGCTCAACAACCGCGAATTCGGGTTGCTGCACAACGCCGACCTCAAACAACGGATCTACAGCAGTAGTGGCGCACCTACCCCTGATGACTTGGACGAACTGTTGGCGACAGTATGGAAGGAGCCAGGATTCTTCCTGGCTCACCCCCGGACGATCGCTGCTTTTGGTCGTGAGGCCAACCGCCTGGGTCTCTATCCACAAAGTGTAGATGTGAACGGGGTTCAGGTTACATCTTGGCGAGGCGTACCCATCTTTCCTTCCAACAAGATCCCCATCACCAATAACCGTACCAGTTCTATCCTTTTGCTCCGCACTGGTGTAGAAAAACAAGGGGTAATCGGCTTACATCAAACTGGTATCCCCGATGAATACCAACCCAGTTTGTCTGTTCGATTCATGGGCATCAGCGAAAAGGCGATCATCTCCTACCTCGTGACTGCTTATTACTCCGCAGCCGTCCTCACTCCTGACGCACTTGGCATCCTCGAAGATGTTGAAATCGGGCGCTAAATATCAGGAGTGCTGAGTGCTGAGTGCTGAGTGAGTAAAAATTAGGGCTGACTGTTGATACCCTGCAAAAAAGTGGGTGGTCTTTTAACTCAGCACTCAGCACTGAATGGCACTTTTATTAGTAACTAGAGGATGGGGTGATGACGGATTTTATTGAATCAAATTTAAATGTTGAGAGTGGACAACCTCAACTGAGTTTGAGTAAAGATGCTGCGCGTAATTTGTCCACGACCACCAAATCTGCACCGCAGACGCAGGAAATTACTTCGCGGTGGTTGTTGAAGATGTTGCCGTGGGTGCAGACGAAGGGTGGCACTTATCGGCTGAACCGTCGGTTGACCTATACGGTGGGTGATGGGCGGTTAAGTTTCTCTAACACCGGAGCCGAGGTACAGGTGATTCCCCAGGAACTTGGTGAGTTGCCCTTGCTGCGAGGATTTGACGACACCGAGGTGCTGAGGGCGTTGGCAAGTCGGTTTGTTCAGCAGGAGTTCGCACCTGGTGATATCATTGTCCAGTCAGGTCAGCCAGCCAATCAGCTTTTCTTGATCGCACATGGCAAAGCGAACAAGATTGGTATTGGCAAGTATGACGAGCAGCCTCTATTGGATATGCTAGCTGACGGTGATTATTTTGGCGATCGCGTGTTGGTGGAGTCAGAAAGCAATTGGAAGTTCACAGTCCAAGCTGTGACCCGATGCACCGTATTAGTGCTACCACAACAGGCATTTCGGGAACTGCTCAACCAGTCGCAGGCGTTGCAGGCTCAGGTTGAGCAGTTTCGGACTCGCGCAGGACTTCCACAAAACAAATACGGAGAAGCTGCGATCGCGTTATCAACCAGTCATAGCACAGAGACGACATTACCAGGAACATTTGTTGACTACGAACTCTCACCCCGCGAATATCAGTTAAGCATTGCTCAGACTATGTTGCGAGTGAATACTCGTGTTGCGGATCTGTACAATCAACCGTACAACCAGACGGAAGAACAATTGCGGCTGACGATTGAGGCATTGCGGGAACGTCAAGAATACGAGTTGATCAACAACCGCGAATTTGGATTGTTGCACAACGCCGACCTCAAACAGCGCATCTACACCCGCACTGGCCCCCCTACTCCTGATGACTTGGATGAATTAGTCACTCGTCGCCGGAAGTCGAGGTTCTTCCTAGCTCATCCCCGGACTATTGCAGCCTTCGGTCGCCAGTGCAACCGTCAAGGCATCTATCCAGACACCATCGATATGGATGGGAGCAAAATAATCACGTGGCGCAATGTACCGATTCTGCCCTGTAACAAGATCCCGATTACTAAGAACCAGACTAGTTCTATCCTTATACTCCGCACTGGTGAGAAAGATCAGGGTGTGATTGGCTTACATCAAACTGGTATCCCGGATGAATACCAACCCAGTTTGTCTGTCCGATTCATGGGCATCAGCGAAAAGGCCATTATCTCCTACCTCGTTACAAACTACTACTCCGCAGCTGTCCTTGTCCCTGATGCACTCGGCATCCTCGAAGATGTCGAAATCGGTCGCTGAGGGGAATCGGGCATATAGACACTAAGGAGATGACCAAAAACCAGTTAGCATCCAAGGTGCTAGCTTAAAACCTTAACATGATTAATTTCAGATTTCGGAGAGCATCCAATTTTTCCAAAAACCACTTAATTGACGCAAAAACTCTTTACAAACCTCTTACCTTTGCGTTCTTCTCTAACGAGACGCTGCGAGAATGTGGTTCGTTTGTTCATTCTCTCATTTTTGTCTGAACGCAACACAATAAACCTGCTTTGAAAATAAAACGGTTGGGATACTCCCGCCTTTCGTGCGACAATTGAAAGAGAAATAAGGGTATAGGCAACTTCATAAATTGCCTATACCCTCAGATATATAAACTAAGTTTTTGTAGTCGCGTATGAGTCTAAGTTAGCGCTTTAGCAACTACTGCCGAAAGAGATTCGTTTGCTGCTTGCTTCAACAATTCGGCTTTATCGGTCTGTTCCCAAGGCAAGTCTAAATCAGCCCGCCCAAAATGACCGTAAGCCGCGACGTCCTGATAAAAACGTCCGCCTCGTTCACTTGGTAAGTTGCGTAAGTTAAAGGTATGGATAATCCCTGCTGGACGCAGTTCAAAGTGTTTGTTGATTAATTCCAGTAAGGTTTCTTCATCAACTTTGCCAGTGCCAAAGGTATCTACCAAAATACTTGTTGGTCGCGCTACACCAATAGCATAAGATAGCTGGATTTCAACTTTTTCTGCTAACCCAGCAGCGACAATATTTTTCGCCACATAGCGAGCCGCATAAGCCGCAGAACGGTCTACCTTCGTGGGGTCTTTGCCAGAAAAAGCGCCGCCACCATGTCGTGAATAACCACCGTAGGTGTCAACAATTATTTTCCGTCCTGTCAGACCAGAGTCTCCTTGAGGGCCACCAACGACAAATTTGCCAGTGGGGTTAACTAAAAAACGCGTCTGATCGTTAGGCTTAATGTCAATATCGCCAAAAACAGGTTCGACTACTGCCGACCAGAGGTCTTGTTTAATCTTGGCTTGTACAGCCGCCTCATCCGTAATTTCCCCAATAGTGGCTGTATGCTGGGTGGAAATTAGAATAGTATCAATACCTACTGGCCGCCCATCTTCGTAGACCACAGTTACTTGGGTTTTACCGTCAGGACGCAGGTATGACAATTCGCCTGTTTTACGAACTGCTGCCAATCGGCGAGCAATGCGGTGGGCGAGACTGATGGGTAAGGGCATCAGTTCTGGTGTTTCGTTACTGGCAAAACCGAACATTATACCTTGATCGCCCGCACCAATTTTGTCGAATAGCTCATCACTATCTTGTTGGCGGGTTTCTTGGGCGGTGTTAACACCTTGGGCAATATCAGGTGATTGTTCGTCTAAAGCCAGCAGAACGCTGGTGCTGTTAGCAGAAAAGCCATTATCAGCATTGGTATAGCCAATTTCGGCAATTTTTTTGCGGGCGAGATTGACGAAATTCACATTGGCTTTGGTGGTTATTTCACCAGTGATTAGCACCAAACCAGTGTTAACTACTACTTCAGCAGCGACACGGCTGCTAGGGTCTTGTGTCAGTAGGGCATCCAGAATGGTATCAGAAATCTGATCGCAGATTTTATCTGGATGACCTTCGGTTACTGACTCGGAGGTAAATAAATATCGACGAGACAAAGCAAATTCCTCCTGACTTGAGTTTTTTTGCTGACTAAATATGGTATTCAGTTCAACTACCTAAATTTAACGTGTGCTTCCAACGAACGGCATTCGTTATGCCTTGAGAGAAACAATTTAGTTTCCTAGGAGCCGTCGAACTCACATTAATTTATGAAATCATAACAATATTTATACTTCAGTAGTTAGTATCTTGTTGATATTGATAAAAACCACTCATTATAAGCTAAGTATCTGTAAAAAAAATAAATTTATGGTAATTATTTCGTGGGCAAAATGTATTTAATAACACAAAAAAAGGGGACACCCAGAAGCGCCCCCACAAACTTTGACACAAGTACTGCTGCTTTTAAACCTGAACCGCTAGCTTTGCTTCCGTAGCTGTCAAACGCTCATAGGCAGCACGCATTTTTAAACCTGTAAGTACTTGGAAGAAACCAGTACCATTATTAGAACCTGGATACTCACGGTGCTGGAGTAATAAATGAGTCAATTCACCCTGATATTTGGTGGATGTATTGCTGAGATGGGTTTCGATATAAATTACTTCTTCCAAGTTGTCAAATTGACCATCTACCTCTAGTACTGAGACATAGCGACCGTAGTAAACATCTGAACCGTAGTATAGTTGCATACCAGGATAAGAACAGGTCAGCTTGCGTCCACAGGGAGTCCAATTAATTGTTGAGCCTTCATCAAATAGGTAGGTTGGATCAAAGCCTTCCTTACCTTCCCGTTGGAGCATACGTACTCGTAGGACTCGACGCTCGGTGTCGTTTTTGATCAAGTTGGTGGGTAATACTTGGAGAACTACATCGGCAAATTCTCTTTGTGGTTCGATAAACTTTTCAAAGTCAGGTTTGCGGGAATTGATTTGCGCTAAGACATCTTCGTAGCGATGACCGCGTTCAGCCATATCTCGCTGGATTTTCCAGGCGATTTTGACTTCATCGCTAATATCAAAATAAACACTGAAGTCGATTAGCGATCGCACCCGCTCATCATATAAAGGATGCAGCCCTTCAACAACTATAATGTGATTCGGCTCTACCCGCTCTGGCGGATCGAGCAAGCCTGTTTCGTGGTTGTAAATCGGCTTATCAATCCCTTGACCATTTTTGAGCGCTTTAATTTGCTCATACATTAGGTCAAAATTATTCGCTCTGGGGTCTAGTGCCGTTATCCCAGTTTCTTTACGCTGTTTGCGATCCAAGGAGTGATAATCATCTAAACAGATGACTGTCATCAAATCTTCACCAAACAAATCTATCAAACGACGCAAAAACGTAGATTTCCCGCACCCAGAGTCTCCGGCTACTCCAATCAGTACCACGCGTTCCGGCTTACTTGTCATAAATCCCCTCTAAAATACTAAAATTGTGTCAATATTTTTTCACACAGCAGATTCTGAAGCCAGGAGTTTACCCCTTTGGTTTATCCTGCGTTCTTGCTACCTAGCACATCTATAAGACACCAAGCGGGTAGGCAACAAAGTAATTAAGTTGCTACTCGTCGGACTAGCCTGAATGTTGGTGCCGGTAAGTATTTAATCCTAGTGGTATATTTGATTTTAACAGAAGGGGGTATCCCATACAAGATTAGTGTCAAGAAGAATTAGCGTGGTTCATGAATCATTTTTAGCTGATTTAGTTGTTAATTTAAAAATGGGGATCAGTACCGCTTATCAGCGTTGCAACTTTATTAGACTGCTACTTGTGACTCTATATAATTAAGACTATAAGGTATAATTTATTATTGCCGGGAATTTACTAATGTTCTTAGATTGTAATTCCTACTCGACAATACTTAAGATATTCAAAGCAAAAATCTACCCAACGAATGAGCCAAGAACTTGCATTAGTCAAATTATTGGCTGTAAATTTATGTATATGGTCAAATACAAGCGTTTGGGTTATGGCAAAGTACTGAATAGAGGTTGACAGATTTTTCACATCAAGTAAAACTGATTATAGTTGGTTAAATCACGCTTCTCTCTATTGCTATGTTTGTATCTGAAGTTGTAATATTGATGTAACTATATTTAGATAGGTCATAAAATATAGCTAACAACATTTTGAGAGAGCAGTAGATTTGGTGAAGAAAAACCAATGAAAAGAAAACTTTCCGGTATTGGTATTCCCCGATTTAAGTCCTCGAAGTAAGTAAACACAACGGCAAATTTTGGAGGTCAACTGAGTGGTAGCTTCCAGCAATCAAACTAGTTCTCCTATCAATATCTGCTATTGTGAGTTGCTCGTTGGGTAGTCAAGTAAAAAACTATCTCGCTAATGCGGGTGGTAGTTAACAAAAAAAAGATTAAATTGACTCATTATTAACATTCTCCACAAGACTTATCATTTACCTTAAAAGGTGAACAGGTGTGTTTTTTGCTATGCCTGCATGTCTTTGGTGAGTGTACTTAGCAAGGCATTAATTTAATGATGCCGTTTTTCCTTGAGAGCCAGTTTTGTGAAACGAAAATCCGGTAAACTAAAGCTGGCATGGGATAGGAATAGTTTTTTTTGAAAAACGGTTAAGTAAATTATCGGAGTGGTAGAAAGAATGTACAATCAAGGTGCTGTTGAGGGTGCTGCCAACACAGAATTAGGTAGCCGCATCTTCGTTTATGAAGTAGTGGGTTTGCGTCAGAGCGAAGAAACTGATCAAACTAACTACCCAATTCGGAAAAGTGGCAGTGTGTTCATCAGAGTGCCTTACAACCGCATGAATCAAGAAATGCGACGTATCACTCGTCTAGGCGGCACAATTGTTAGCATCCAGCCTATAACTGCTCTAGAGCCAGTTAATGGTAAAGCCTCATTTGGGAATGCTACAAGCGTTGTCAGCGAATTAGCTAAATCTGGGGAAACTGCTAACAGTGAAGGGAATGGTAAAGCCACACCTGTAAATGCTCATAGTGCTGAAGAACAGAACAAGGACAAGAAAGGCAACACCATGACTCAAGCGAAAGCCAAAAAAGACCACGGTGACGTTCCTGTTAACACTTACCGTCCCAATGCTCCGTTTATTGGCAAGGTAATATCTAATGAACCGCTAGTCAAAGAAGGTGGTATTGGTATTGTTCAACACCTTAAATTTGACCTATCTGGTGGGGATTTGAAGTATATAGAAGGTCAAAGTATTGGGATTATTCCACCAGGAGTAGACAAGAACGGCAAGCCGGAAAAACTGAGACTGTATTCCATCGCCTCAACTCGTCATGGCGATGATGTGGATGATAAGACAGTATCACTGTGCGTCCGCCAGTTGGAGTATAAGCACCCAGAAACTAGCGAAACAGTCTACGGGGTTTGCTCTACGCACCTGTGTTTCCTCAAGCCAGGGGAAGAGGTAAAAATTACCGGGCCTGTGGGTAAGGAAATGTTGTTACCCCAAGATCCCGAAGCTAATGTCATCATGATGGCAACCGGAACAGGTATTGCTCCCATGCGGGCTTACTTGTGGCGGCAGTTTAAAGATGCGGAAAGAGCCGCTAACCCAGAATACCAATTTAAAGGATTCTCTTGGCTGATATTTGGTGTACCAACAACTCCAAACCTTTTATATAAGGAAGAACTGGAAGAAATTCAACAAAAATATCCTGATAACTTCCGCCTAACTGCTGCCATTAGCCGCGAACAGAAAAATCCCCAAGGCGGTAGAATGTATATTCAAGACCGCGTAGCAGAACATGCTGATGAATTGTGGCAGTTGATTAAAAATGAAAAAACCCACACCTACATCTGCGGTTTGCGGGGTATGGAAGAAGGTATTGATGCAGCCTTAACTGCTGCTGCTGCTAAGGAAGGCGTAACCTGGAGTGATTACCAGAAGCAACTCAAGAAAGCCGGTCGCTGGCACGTAGAAACTTACTAATTTAGTCATTAGTCATTAGTCATTAGTCATTAGTTTTAGACAAAGAACGAAGGACGAAGGACAAATGGCAAAGGAAGCAGGATAATCAGTAGGTAGGGCAAACGCTCTACCTACAATTGTTCTTGGTGAAATTGGGTGCAAAAATTGTGGGTGTGAAACTAGGAATACTCGGATTAGGCACTGTGGGAACGGGAACAGTGCAGTTGTTGCAAGATAAGGCTGGACGGCACCCGTTGTTACAAGAGATAGAAATCTATCGGGTGGGAGTACGATCGCTCGATAAACATCGGGCAGTAGAATTATCTACAGAAGTCTTAACTACAGATTTAGAATCCATTGTCAACGATCCGGCGGTAGATATAGTTGTCGAGGTGATGGGCGGGCTAGAGCCGGCGCGATCGCTAATTCTCAAAGCTTTGAGTAATGGTAAGCACGTAGTCACCGCCAACAAAGCAGCGATCGCTCGCTTTGGGGCAGAAATTTTCACAACTGCCAATCAAGCCGGCGTATACGTCATGCTAGAAGCTGCTGTGGGTGGCGGGATTCCGGTGATTCAACCCCTAAAGCAGTCTTTGAGTGTTAACCGCATTCACACTGTCACAGGCATTGTGAACGGTACAACTAACTACATCCTGACGCGGATGCAAACAGAAGGCAGCAACTTCAGCGATGTGTTAGCTGATGCCCAACGTTTGGGTTATGCTGAGGCTGACCCTACAGCCGATGTTGATGGCTTAGACGCAGCAGATAAAATTGCCATCCTCGCATCATTAAGCTTTGGTGGACGCATTAACCTACAAGATGTTTATACCGAAGGCATTCGGCAAGTGAGCAAAACAGATATTGCCTACGCCGAAAAATTGGGATTTGTGATTAAATTGTTAGCGATCGCTAAACGTCATACTCCCTCATCACCACTTTCCGTCAGAGTTCATCCGACTTTAGTGCCCCAAGCTCACCCTTTGGCTAGCATCAACGGCGTTTACAACGCCATTCTCGTCGAAGGAGAACCCATCGGGCAAGTAATGTTTTTCGGCCCCGGTGCTGGTGCTGGTGCAACCGCCAGTGCTGTTACATCAGATATCTTAAATTTAGTTGCTGTCCTCAAAACCAATACAGCAGTTGCAAATCCATTAATCGCTTGTGGACATCAAGAATACTGCCAAATTGCGCCGATGGCAGAACTGATAACTCGGTTTTATGCCCGTTTCCTTACCAATGACCAACCGGGAGTTATCGGGAAATTGGGGACTTGCTTTGGTAACTATGGCGTTAGCTTAGAGTCAATTGTCCAAACTGGCTTTCAAGGCGAACTAGCAGAGATCGTGGTTGTTACCCATGATGTGCGGGAAGGCAATTTTAGGCAAGCTTTGGCAGAAATCCGGGATTTGGAAGCGATTGAAAGCATTCCCAGCTTACTGCGTGTACTTTGAGACTAGTGTTTTAGCGAGCGATCGCTTTCAGGGGTTCCCATAAGCTAGAATACGTAATTTTTTAGCTATTTCTTTACGTCTATGCTTGCTAAAATCAAGAACAAACCTCACTCATGCGTGAGGTTAGCCTTATGACTTTAGATATTACCGTTACAATTAACAGGATTTACCAATGCAGCCATCTAACGTTGAAATTAATAGAGAATTCTGGAACAATTATGCCAAAACATGGGATAAATCTCAAGTTATTCTAGGTAATCAAAAAATTACAGATGATGAAAGAGATAATTACGTCAATTATTTAGGTGATGAATGGGCGACAGTAGAAGATGCAGTCAATATTGTGAGTGAGTATATTACACCGTTTATTTCTCAAGACAGTACAGTTGCAGAAATAGGTGTTGGTGGTGGTAGGATTGCGGCAAAAGTGGTTGAAAACGTCAAAAAATTATACTGTTTCGACATAGCACAAGAAATGCTAGATAATGCTGAAGCAGCGCTTATGGAATATCCTCAAATAGACTTTCGTTTAATAAAAAATTCTCAATTTGAACCTGAGTTTAGCGAAAAATTTGATTTTGTATATTCATTCGATGTATTTGTACATTTAGATTTACAAACAATTTGGAAATACTTAAATGGTATTTATGCAACTCTCAAGTCAGGTGGAAAAGCTTTTATTCATACCACTAATATAACTACACCAAATGGTTGGGCAAGGTTTGCTGCATACGATAATGATGAGGTATTGTATCAGCCCACTTCACCAGAAGCAATTAAGTGGTTAATAGAAAAGGCGCAATTTAAAGTAATTAAAGAGTCCAGTCCAAATGGAAAGAACTTTTATTTGGATCGGGATTATTTAGTTGTAATACAGAAGTAGATTAATCTGGATGAGAACTTAAAGGATAATATTAGCGTTCACTTATGGCGCGTAGCTTGCCGCCGTAGGCATCGCTAATATTCCCGCATCCGCATCTAAAGTTACCTCTACACCCACTGGTAAAGCTGCATTGGGACTATCGTGACCAAAAGGTAAGTCAGAGACAATCGGAATACCTAAATCACCCAAGCGATCGCGCAATACTTCTTCTACACTAAAGCTAGACACAGTTGGCGGCGCTTCACAGCGAGTAAAACCGCCTAAAGCAATACCGCAGACTTGAGATAAAACACCACTCAAACGCCATTGTGTCAGCATTCTATCGATGCGATAAGGTGCTTCTGTGACATCTTCTAACGCCAGTATTACACCATCCAGATGTGGCAGGATTGGTGTAGCTAAAAGATTAGTGGCAACGGTGAGATTACCTGCTAGCAAAGTACCACTTACTACGCCGCCACCCCACCCGCGACCCTTGAGAGGTGCGAGAGGACGACCTTCTACTAAATCGAATAATCGCTCAACTGACCAATCTGGCTCATCTGCCAAAGTTGTCAGCACAGGAGCATGAACGCCGGAAATTCCTGCTATATAAAGACTCCATAATAAAGCTGTGATATCGGAAAAGCCTATAAGCCACTTGGGAAGGGCTGAATTTTGTTGCCAATTCCAATCTTCTAAAATGCGGGTGCTGCCAAAACCGCCTCTAGAACAGAGAATACCGCGACAATCAGGATCTTGCCATGCTGATGCTAATTGCTGACGGCGGGTTTCGTCTGTTCCGGCGAGATAACCCCATTTGTCATCTATCTGAGGACTGATTTCTATTCGATAACCACGCGATCGCCAAATTTCTATACCTCGTTCAAATGCCTCAAATTCTCGCAAAGCACCACTAGGGGCAATTACTCGTAGTAAGTCTCCAGGTTTTAGGGGCGGTGGTAAGATTTTGGATGGCATGAAAATATCTAGGGGTGAGCAGAAACGCGATTCATCGCGTCTGTACAAGGGGTTAAGAATAAAGACTATACCTTAGAACTCCGATCAAATTTTATTGAAATCATTTTTGAAATTACCGAGTGTTCCTATAATTACGGTGAGGATTGCACAAACTGAAAGTAAACATTAGCAGTCAAAGGCTCTGGTAATGGTTTTCCTTGCGCTTGGTAATCTTCAATCAAAAGTTCCAGCACTTCCTCACCATTATTGAGAGCATCCGCGTAGGTATTTCCATGAGTGTGTGCATAGGGGCCAAACTCAGGTAAGCTGACAATGTACTTTTTATCTTCATTAGACCACTGAATTACAATACTATATTGCCGTTTCATTAGTCCTAGCTTTTTGGGGCAAAAGATAAATACCCCCAGAGATTAAAGTCAGGGCAACAGAAATCCAAAAGGCAAGCAAAGAGGGAGTTTGCCACACTTCATCTAGAGGCGCAATCAAAAGTGTGATCGCAACTATTTGACTAACAGTTTTGAGTTTACCCCAAATATTCGCCCCCGTAATTGTCGTTTGATTCACCCGCCAACCAGCGATCGCTAATTCCCGCGCTAAAATCAAAAACACTCCCCAAGCTGGCACTTTTCCTAGTTCAATAAAAACCAGCAACGGCGCAAGTACTAGAAGTTTATCCACTAAGGGATCGAGAAACTTACCCAATTCGCTAATTTGGTTGAGTTTCCGCGCCAAATAGCCGTCTAACCAATCAGTCAATGCAGCAACGAGAAAAATCGCCAAACATATCCACTGAGCTTGAGGTGTGGGATTATATAAACCATAAAGTAGAAATGGTATCCCCAATAGGCGAGAGAAGGTAATCCAGTTGGGTATGGTCATAGGGAATTCAAAAATCAAACTTCAAAATTAACAACTGTAAAGCAACAAGCAGTCAAGCAAATATGCAAAATCTATGCAGATTAGTGTATCTGAGTGTGGCTGCATGGGAAAATCTGTTTTCTGTAGCTCTCTTAAAACAATACTATGACTGAACACACAGACTCTCAATTCCGCATCGAACGCGATTCGATGGGCGATCGCCAAATTGCTAGTAGCGTTTATTACGGCATTCAAACGCTACGGGCAATCGAAAACTTTCCTATTAGCGGCATTAAGCCTTTAGCTACTTACGTAGATGCTGGATTAATCATTAAAAAAGCTACAGCAATTGTGAATGGAGAACTGAATTGCATTCCCCAAGATATTAGTCAGGCGATTGTGCAAGCAACTGATGAAATCCTAGCTGGGAAATTCCGGGATCAATTTGTCGTAGATGTTTATCAGGCTGGTGCTGGAACATCCCACCACATGAATATCAACGAAGTTTTAGCAAATCGCGCCTTAGAAATTCTTAGTGAAGAAAAGGGCAATTATCAACGTGTTAGTCCTAACGATCACGTTAATTATGGGCAATCTACCAATGATGTGATTCCGACGGCAATACGCATTGGTGGATTATTGGCATTATCCAAGACATTACACCCAGCAATAGATAGTGCGATCGCATCTTTAGAAAACAAAGCTGTAGAATTTCAAGATATCGTCAAATCTGGCAGAACCCACTTACAAGACGCTGTACCCGTGCGTTTGGGCGAAAATTTTCGGGCTTGGGCGCACATTCTTACAGAACACCAAAACCGAATTTACACCGCCTCCGGTGATTTGATGGTGCTGGGTTTGGGAGGTAGTGCAGCCGGAACGGGGTTAAATACTCATCCCTTATATCGCGCCCGTGTGGTAGAAGTTCTTTCAGAATTGATTGATACTCCTTTGGAACCTGCACCCCATCTTATGGCAGCAATGCAAAGTATGGCCCCATTTGTAAATGTTTCCGGTGCATTACGTAACTTAGCGCAGGATTTAGTCAAAATATCTCATGATTTGCGGCTGATGGATTCGGGGCCAAAAACAGGTTTGAAAGAAATTCAACTCCCTCCAGTGCAACCTGGTTCTTCGATTATGCCAGGGAAATATAATCCCGTGATGGCAGAGATGACATCAATGGTGTGTTTTCAGGTGATGGGTTACGACAGTGCGATCGCATTAGCCGCACAAGCCGGACAATTAGAATTAAATGTGATGATGCCACTGATTGCTTATAACCTAATTCACAGCATCGAAATTCTCGGCAATACCATCGCTGCACTCACCGAACGCTGCATCGAGGGAATTACTGCAAATCAAGAACGCTGTTTAGCTTATGCCGAAGGCAGTTTAGCTTTAGTAACCGCACTAAATACCCACATCGGTTACTTAAACGCTGCTGCTGTCGCCAAAGAATCTTTAGAAACTGGTAAATCCCTGCGGCAAATTGTTCTAGAACGGGGATTAATGAGTGAAACAGACTTAGCCACAGTGTTAAATCTAGAACAAATGAGTGGTATCTTACCGCTCAAAACAGAATAATAGGTTATGGGTTACAGGTTACAGGTTACTAGCCTCTATTGCCTGTTCCCTGTCCTCTGTCCCCTATTCCCTATCCCCTACCCATACTATGCAGACTCAAAAACCATCTGTTAGTCTCATTCGGGCTACATCCTACGAACGAGAGGCTTTACGAGAATCTTTAGTTACACTGCTGGAACCTTTTGGAGGAATAGCAGCATTTGTAAAAAAAGGCGATCGCGTTTTACTCAAACCTAATTTACTTACAGGGTCACGTCCTGGTAAAGAGTGTATCACCCGTGCCGAACTAGTTTACGAAGTTGCTCAGATGGTAATTGAGGTTGGCGGTAAGCCATTTTTGGGTGATAGTCCTGCTTTTGGTAGTGCCAAGGGCGTAGCAATAGCAAATGGCTATCTGCCTATTTTAGAAGAACTCAATCTTCCCATCATTGATTTTCACGGTCAGCGTTACCAAACAATTAGTGATAATTTCAACCATCTGCGACTGTCTAAAGAAGCAATGGAAGCAGACGTAGTAATTAATCTACCTAAAGTTAAATCTCATGCCCAGTTGACATTAACACTGGGCGTAAAAAACTTGTTTGGTTGCGTCCCTGGCAAAATGAAAGCTTGGTGGCACATGGAAGCCGGAAAAGATGCGAATAGATTTGGTGAAATGTTAGTAGAAACTGCTAGGGCTATTAACCCTAACTTAACCATATTAGATGGGATCATTGGTCATGAAGGAAATGGCCCTAGTAATGGTGAACCTCGCCAACTAGGAATTTTAGCAGCCGCATCAGATATATTTGCCTTAGATCGGGCAATGGTAGAAATTCTCAATGTTCCTCCTGAACAAGTACCTACAGTTGCAGCTTCTCAAAGGCTAGGAGTTTGTCCAGAACTTGCTGCTATCGAGTTTCCACATTTAAATCCTGACTTATTAAAAATAGAAGATTGGCGGCTACCAGACAAGTTGATGCCCATTGATTTTGGTATGCCTCGTGTAATTAAGTCTACCTTTAAGCATCTTTACACCCGATTTATCAAAGAACCAATTAGTGTTTATGGAAGGAACTAAGAACTGGTAACTGAGGAAGAAGCAAGGGAGCAGGGGAGAAAGTTTCCCCTTTTCCCCCTGCTCCCCTGCTTCTTCATTTCCCTCTGCCTCTTCCCATGCCCAATGCCCAATCTAATGCAAACTTCGTTACAGCAATTTCAATTATTAGCAGAGTAATCTGTAATTACCCTCCGATTGCTTAACCAGACCGCCCTATTATATTTAGTGGCGGTTTTTTTAGCTGATACGCCACCTTCTAAAATATTATTTACTCTACCTATATATAGATTGACAAAAATGCAGTGATATTACACAGATTTGAAAATTTAAATTCTGAAATATTTGTTTAGTGTTATCACTGAATCTATGCAGCCTAACACAGTTAATGTATCTGTATTTATTCGGTAATTATGATTGGTTATAAAAAACATTCCTACCATTTCTTCTTTAGTGTCAAATATTTGTGTGTATAACTACCGGATACTAATCGAAACCATTGATAGATATTCAGTGCTTTCGCGGTTTTGTGTCCTGTATCACAAATTAACAATTCCAGTAAAATGACCTTATCAAAGGCATTTTAGGATGTTATAATCATGAAGTATCAGACAAATATGTTTTGCTAATTAATCTTTAAGCAGCGAAAAAATGTAATTTATGATGCTGTCAAAGTTGGCTTTGCGTATGCAAACCATTACACCATACAGGGAAACATCTGAAAATATTAATTACAAAATAAAACATGATTTGTTTAGTTGTAACTTTGTATTAAGAACTCCATGTATAAAAAGGCTATTATGACAGTTGTCTAACTGGTTTAGATTGTAAGGTGCTACACATTTTACAGTTTAAAAATAGCTAACATAGCATTAAGACTCTCAACCAGAGAGTAGACCTACACAGTGTTACGAATAACTTCAACTTTGTATGAATTCAAATAGCCAGTCTGCCAATTCTACCGACACATATTCCCAACGTTTGGCAGACATTGTGGGAACTGCGATCGCTCTGTTGACTCTTACCCTACCCGTATTTGTCATCGCCCACTATTCTTCAACTAATGTTCAAAATAACCAGCAACCCCTGATCCAAAACCTACAAGGAAGTAAAGATTGATAAAGTTTTCCAGTAGTATTTCATCAGGAATAACCTGAAGTTGTATCGTGTGACTCCAGGTTTCGGGTGTCTTGACAGAGTAGGGGCAGAAATCTCCCTAACAGCAATCAAGGGCGGGAGAAAATAATACCCTCTTGGAAAAAGCGTTGCGAAGTAACTTCGCAACGCTTTTTCCATTTTTCAGAGGAGTGGTTAGATGAGGAGGACAAGGGAGGCAGGGGAGCAGAGGGACAAGGGGACAAAAGTTTAGAACTTACAACAAGTCTTTCCCCTTGTCCCGAATTCTCCTTGTCCCCTTGTCCTCTTTCCCATTCCCAATTCCCAATTCCCCATCAGAGATCCATATTGCCCTAAAATTCTACACGGGGAGCGAAGCTGACTGAGTGCCCCCATGATTCACTGTTATCAGAGGACTTTTTTGTGGATTTATCTCGTATTCCTGCCCAACCGAAACCCGGTTTAATCAACGTTCTGATTGAAATTACTGGCGGAAGTAAAAATAAATACGAATACGACAAGGAACTAGAAGCTTTTGCTCTAGACCGAGTACTTTATTCCTCGGTAAAATATCCTTATGATTACGGCTTTGTGCCCAATACTTTGGCTGAAGATGGCGATCCCCTGGATGGTATGGTCATAATTGACGAGCCAACCTTTCCAGGCTGTATTATTGCTGCGCGACCAATTGGCTTCTTGGAGATGATTGACGGTGGCGATCGCGATGAAAAAATCCTTTGTGTTCCTGACAAAGATCCCCGCTACACTCAGGTAAAATCCCTGAAAGACGTAGCGCCACACCGCTTAGATGAAATTGCCGAATTTTTCCGTAGTTATAAAAATTTGGAAAAAAAGGTGACTGAAATTCTCGGTTGGCAAGATGTGGACAAGGTTGCAGCTTTAGTAGAAAAATCCGTCAAAGCTTATAGAGGATAATAGAAGAGTTAGGAGTTAGGAGTTAAGAGTTATAAATTTTTATTCCTCAATCCTAACTCCTTTACAGACGCGATTAATCGCGTCTCTACTCATAAATTTCATTTGTTACGAAACTGCCACCAAATCCTAAACCAAAATGCAGCGTACTCTCCTTTTGGCAAAAATTCATAATTGCACCCTTACGGGGGCGAATATCAACTACGTGGGTAGTATCAGCATCGATGAAATCCTTTTGGAAAAAGCTGGGATCTTACCTTATGAGCAAGTGCAAGTAGTTAATAGTGCCAACGGTCAGCGTTTTATTACTTATGCGATCCCGGCTCCAGCCCATTCAGGAGTAATTGAGCTAAATGGGGGTGCGGCACGTCTAGGCATTATTGGCGATCGCTTGATTATAATGACTTACGGGCAGTTCACTCCAGAAGAGTTAAAAAATTACTCTCCTACGGTAGTCATTGTGGACGAAAAAAACAGGCTGTTGGAAGTTCGGCGCTACGATGACCTGCTCGTTAAGGTCTAATTTGAAGGAAAATGTCAAATTTTGAGTTGTCGGATTCCCAAAGCTACATACCTGAAAAGTCTGCTACCCTGCCAAGTAGACCAGCAGGTGAGTTTATTGTGCAATTTTGGGGTGTACGGGGTTTGATTCCTACCCCAGACACCAGCACCAACCGCTATGGTGGTAATACTGCTTGTGTAGAAATGGCTGTAGGTGGAAAACGCTTGATTTTTGATGGTGGCACTGGTTTACGCATATTGGGTAAAACTTGGCAAGAACTACAACAGCCAATACAAGCCCATTTATTTTTTACCAACTGCCAATCAAACCGAATTCAAGGGTTTCCCTTTTTTGCTCCTGCATTTATTGGAGAAAATTGCTTTCATATTTACGGCACAGCTGCCTCAAATAGTGCCTCAATCAAACAATGTCTGTACGATCAGATGCTCCAGCCCCACTTTCCTTATCCTTTACAGGTAATGCAGTCGGAGTTGCAGTTTTACAATCTCATTCCAGACAGTGATGTAAAGCTAGATGATGTCATCATTACAACCGCATTAATCAATCAAACTCAGCGCTCAGTTGGCTACCGAGTTAGTTGGCAAGATTATAGTGTTGCCTACGTCACGGATTTGCACCAAAATGCCGATCAAGTGGAGCGAGAGCGGATTTTAGAGTTTATTAAAGGCGTTGATTTGCTGATTGCCAATGCCACTTACACTCCCCCTACGTCTCACAACCATGACTCTGCTGATTTACTCTGGCAAGCTGCGGTGAATGCAGCTTTGAATGCTGGTGTGCAACGGCTAGCTATTTCTCATCATCACCCAGATGACCATGATGATTTTCTTGATCGGGTTCAAGTCGATATTAAATCTGCCTTTCCTGAAGCAGTATTAGCCCATGAAGGTCTAGTTTTAGCTGTTGGTAAGCTTTAAGCGAATGGAATTCGCGCGCCACTTGCTTCTCCTGTCGGAGACGCTGCGCGAACAAGTCGGCAGAGCCGCCCAACGCAATGGCTTGGCTACACAGGCAAAGTCCGCCTCCGCGGACTAAGAAAAAATTAAGGCTTTGAAACCCACGGAGGTGGGTTTTGTTTGTGTAGACGCGGTTTATAACCGCCCTTTTAACTATTGCTCCTACGAAGCATTTTGCAACTCGGCTGTACGGATTGAAAGCTGCTGTGTCTGATTGCCCCGTTGCACTTTCACCTGTAATACTTGACCAAGACGACTGTCTTCCACAACGTTCTGCAATTGTTCAGCGCTGGTAATAGCTTTACCATCAACTTGCAGAATTACATCCCCGCGCCGGATACCGGCAGATGCAGCTGGAGAATTGGGAACTACTCGCATTACAAAAACACCATTAATTTCTGGTATTTGAATCGGAGAGTTGGGATCGGTGTTATTTTGCTTGGCAAGATCGGGTGTTAAAGTTAGCATTTGCACACCTAAATAGGGGTGAGCAACTTTGCCATCACGTTGCAGTTGCGCTGCGATCGCTTTCGCTTTATCAATAGGAATGGCAAACCCAATACCCATCGCGTCGGGACGAATTGCTGTGTTAATGCCAATTACTTCACCTTGGCCATTTAATAGCGGCCCGCCAGAGTTACCTGGGTTAATAGCGGCATCAGTTTGAATGAAGTCTAAGCGTTTGTCGCTAATGCCAACTTGGGCACTGGAACGTTTGAGCGTACTGACAATTCCCAAAGTAACGGTGTTATCAAATCCTAAAGGATTACCAACTGCGATCGCCCAATCTCCGACTTGGACATTAGTAGAAGAACCCAAGGGTGCGACTGGTAAATCGTTACCAGCGTTAATCTTGACTACTGCCAAATCTGTAACTTCATCAATGCCTTGAACTTTCCCTTCAAAGGTGCGGCCATCTTTGAGTCGGACTGTTACCTTGTCAGCCTTATCGACCACATGAGCGTTAGTCATAACTAAGCCGCTCTTGTCAATAATGAAACCTGAGCCTAAACCGCGTAACTGCTCAGAAGGCGGCATTTGTTGGGAGAAACCGTCACCAAAAAACCGACGGAAAAATGGGTCTTCCATAAATGGATCAACGCGACGAGTAATTGTTCGCTCAGTATCAATGCGAACAACTGCTGAACCGACACGATTCACTGCTGCGGTGACAAAGCTACTAGTACCGATCGCACCCGTGGCTGGTGATTGTCGTTGGGCAATCAATTGTGAAGTATCTGCATCTGTTATTGGGGGTGCGGGTTCGGCTTGGGAGGGCAACACCTGCAATGTGCTAACCGTTAGCACAACTCCGAGCGCGATCGCTAAAACATAACTACTGAGTTGACGTATGGATCTGGTTAATTTGGGAAATCGCATAATCACAACCTAATTTATAAGCTTAATTGTTGCTTAGTCGTGACAAATCTATTTACAGTTATTTTTACTTCAGGTTTCGCCTGCCTTCCCAATTCCTGGATTTCTCACAAGTGAGAAATGAGCGTGAGTGTGGGGAGAAAGAGGAGGAATTGAATAACTGCACATCAATGAACGCTGCATTGCCTCCCACACCTCCCACACCTCCCACACTCCCCACCCGAACCACACAATACGTGAGAAATTCGGGAATAGTGTGGTTATGGCATTTTACGATTTACCTATAATCAAGTTAATGGAAAATTTAACCCAAAAGCTATTATGGACATTCACCCTTTACAAGTTCGGTTTTTACCCATCAATAAAACTTTTGGATTGCTAATAAAACTAGAAGTTTCAAAGTAGTGACACTGATAAAAGGAGATGTGGGACACCCATACTCACTTTTGGTTCAAAACCCGATCGGATGATGAACTAACTTTTGAATAAAATTTCATTCCGACTGATTGCACCTAGCTGGGGTAAAGAGTTGATTGCTGAGTGGGGAATGAGAGCAGTAGGAACGGTTAAAGGTAGTTGTAACTGTTTTACAACACTTTGCAGTAGTTGGTCTTGTCCAGTCCGCAAACCCCAAACATTTGTACCACGATTGATAATAGCAAACCAAACCAAACCGCGATCGCGTGTGGGCATAACTCCTGCTAAAGCACTTACATCTCTAAGAGTGCCAGTTTTGATCACAGTAGCAAGGGGAATGTGTCTGCTGTGTACTGTTCCTCGGTGATCAAACCCAGACATGGGGAACAAGTCACTCAGATTTAGCTGATGGGCAGATGCCTCACTTTGAATGGCCATAAACATCGCACAAACAGCCCTGGGGGAAATGCGATTTTCGGGGCCTAGTCCAGAACCATTGATTAACTGAATTTCCACTTGTGGCACTCTCGCAAGGTTAGCAGCAGTGGATTGGACTACAGCTGCTCCTCCCACTGAATCTGCTAGCATCTCTGCCATATCGTTGTTACTGTAAACATTCATTTCCTTGATTAGTTGCTTCAAGGGTAACGAGCGATGACGCAGTAACAAAGTTTGTTGGGGGTTTGGTTGTGCCTCAACTTTCACCGTACCCGAAATGACTACTTGAGGCTTGGGCGTTCCCTTAGCCATGATGGAGTGTGTATAAATAGCGGGGCGGCCCCAAGTTGCACGATTTAGTGTTTGCTTGAGCATCATACCTGCCAGCATCGGCTGCCGTTGGAAATTCATGGCAAAAGTGCCATTAATGATCAAATTTCCCTTTATCTGCTTGATGCCCATTTGATTGAGAGTATTACCAAGAGCGATCGCTTCTTCCCAAACAAACAAAGGATCGCCACCGCCTGTAATCACCAAATCGCCCTGCACAACTCCATTTACCACTGGCCCAGTGATACTCACCAAAGTATCAAATTGGTAATCTGGGCCCCAAGTTTTCAAAGCAACTAGTGAAGTGGCAATTTTGGTTAAAGAGGCAGCAGGGAGAGGTGTCGTACCTTGGTGATTTGCCATCAGCATTGGGCCCGACTGCATCCAAATGCCTTGACTTTCAGCCAGATTTTGCGCCACCACTTTTGATGTGATGAGCTTTTTCAGATATTCTTGCACCGTAGTTGCCCCAGTTGGATTGGGATCGGGGGCAAGAACTAAACCAGGGCTACTTTGCCAAGTTAAAGCATCTAAGGCATCTAGAGGCTTGATTTGTACCCCGGCCATTTCCAGCCAGAGTGACACCAAACCTGAACCCAATAATTCCAGCATATTTTATTCCTCTATATGTGTTTAGGATGTTCTATATTATTTCCTGTGCTAATATACACGCTTTTTTATGCAGATCAGCATTGAGTCACAATAACTAGTGCATTAGACATCTGAAAGTAAGGTGAATCACATGATTTTCGTTATACTTTTTACAAAAAAACACTGACTCTAAAAGCCACGTCTCTTGAAAGCCAGTATAAAGGAGGCAAAGCGAATTGACTCTTCATATTTCATCACTTTTTATTAAAAAATTGATAATAATTTAGATACATTGGAAATTTCTCTTCAATACCTCTTTCAAAGTCATCCTAAAGCAGACA
Source organism: Desmonostoc muscorum FACHB-395 (assembly GCF_014698035.1). GTDB lineage: Bacteria > Cyanobacteriota > Cyanobacteriia > Cyanobacteriales > Nostocaceae > Nostoc > Nostoc muscorum_A. The sequence goes on along the minus strand of NZ_JACJSF010000001.1, from coordinate 144,982 downwards.
TATCAGTAAGTTAAATTATGAAGACATCAAAATCATCCAACATTTTTTTCGTCTATCTAGCCTGAGATAAACTGAAAAAAGGACATTGGAGTGGTGAGAAGTTTGTTGCGATCGCCTGCGTTATTATGTCGCTCTCATAGAGTCAAATCTTTAGCGATCCCAAAGATATTAAACTGGCAATAAGCCTGTGAAGGCTGTCAAAAATATTGGGATACGGGTGGAGAAATCCACCCCTAAACTCTACTTTCTTTCTGGGTGTGCTGCATCTTCTGATGAAACATTACCCATTTGGTTAATTGTGGCAATCATCTGATACAAACGCCCCAAGTCGCGTTGATTGAAGTACAAAATGAGGCGGGGTAGTTCAACCGTTTCATCTTGTGCTTCTTGAGGTAATGCCTGAGTTTTTTCAATCCGTCCTTTAACAATAATGTCACTGAAATCAGCATTGAGTTGCTCTACAAGATAGTCTGATATATCTGTCTTCAGACGGATGACTAATTGCTCGCCTACATATCGACAGGAGTGATAAACCTGGTAAAAACGAGTAATAGCGTCACAAGCCACATCCAGGTTGTCTGTCACCGTGTAAAGGCTGGGGTCTTCAGGACTGACAAGACCATTTTGGACTAATTGCTTATCAATATATTCGCTCCAAGACCGCCAGTAATCACCACCAGGATGGTCAATTAAAACTAGAGGTACTGGGCCAAACTTACCATTCTGGCTTAATGTCATACATTCAAAAGCTTCATCTTGAGTGCCAAAGCCTCCCGGAAATAAGGCTACAGCATCACTTTCTTTGAGGAGAAAAAGCTTGCGAGTAAAGAAATATTTGAAAATAATTAGCTTGGGATCGCCCTCTATAAAAGGGTTTGCTTCTTGTTCAAAGGGTAATTGAATATTTAATCCAAAGGAATTTTCTCGTCCAGCACCTTCGTGACCCGCCTGCATGATTCCACCGCCACCGCCGGTCATCACCATAAATCCTAATTGAGAAACAGCGCGAGCAAACTCAAGGGCCATTTGGTACTCTGGCGTATCTGGCGCTAGACGAGCAGAACCGAAGATGGTGACTTTGCGAACGTGTCGGTAATCATAAAAAAGCTGGAAACCTCGCTCCATATCTGCTAACGCAGCCGACAATATTTTCCAATCGAGACGCTCAATTTCGGTATCAGCAAGACGAACAATAGTAGCAAGTGCTTGCTGAATAAATTGCCGATTTTTTAATGTCGGTAGACGAACGACCAATTCAGCGATATCCGCCTGTAAAGACTCTAATGTGTCAAACGACGCAGATGAAGTCATGAGAACTGCCGCAACAATGGCATTATATTCTACGTGAATGACTTACACTCTAGCAAGCGGGATAATAGCCCCCTGAATATCAGTATCCCGTAGCATCTGAATAATTTAAAACAGAGATGCTGAGGACGCAAAGGACATAAATAAACCCGGATTTCTCACGATACTGTAGGCAGGGGAGTGTGGGGAGAAGAGCAGTGTGGGGAGTGTGGGGGGTAAGATTTCTTCCCCATCCTCCCACACCCCCCACACCCCCCACACCTCCCACACCTCCCACACTCCTTGATTTCTCACAAGTGAGAAATCAAGGATAAAGATATCACCACGTTCCCTCAGTTCAACCCCAATTCTTCTTTCAATGCCTCCGGGACATTAACTGCTGTCTTTAATCCCCGCACACCTTCCCATTGCTGTTTTTTACCCCAAGTCATTTTTTCCATGTTGGCATCACTGAGGTCTGCACCACTGAGAATGGCGTAACTTAGGTTACTGTGGCTGAGATTCGCGCCATTGAGGATTGCACCACTCAGGTTACTGCCACTGAGGTTAGCGCTGTTAAGGTTGGCATAGCTGAAGTCTGTACCGAAAAGGATCGCGTCGGTGAGATCGGCACCACTGAGGTCGGCTTCGCTGAGAATTACCCCACTGAGGTCGGCTTCGTTGAGGCTTACCCGACTCAGGTCTACACCGCTAAGGTCTGCGCCTAAGAACATTGCACCGTTAAGTCTGGCATTGTTTAGTTTGGCACCATTAAGTTTGGCATAGCTAAGGTCAGCAGCCATGAGGATGGCATCACTAAGATTGGTGCTGAAAAGAATTGTGTCGCTGAGGTTAGTACCGTTGAGGATGGCATGACTCAAATCAGCACCACTGAGGTCAGCGCGGCAGAGGTCAGCATGGTTAAGGTTGACATTGCTGAGGTTGGCTTCACTTAAATTCGCACCAAAAAGGATGGCGTTGCTGAGGTCGGCGCGATTCAGGTTAGTGCTGCTGAGGTCAGCGCGGCTGAGGTCGGCGCGGCTGAGGTCGGCGCGGCTGAGGTTGGTACTGCTAAGGTCGGCGCGATTCAAGTCAGCGCGGCTAAGGTTGGCACAGCTAAGGTTAGCACCACTAAGGTTAGTGCTGCTGAGGTCAGCACCACTGAGGTTAGCACCACTGAGGTTAGCCCCACTGAGGTTGGCATCGCCGAAGTTGGCACCGCTAAGGTTAGCACCTATGAAGTTTACGCCAGTTAAGTTGGCATCGCCGAGATAAGCAAGGCTGAGGTCAGCACCGCTAAAGTCTGCCCCGGTGAGGTTGGCATCTCCTAAGTAAGCACTACGAAAGTTACCACCTTTGAGGAATTGCCCGACTATACTGCTAAAGTTGCCAATGTCTAGGGCATCGCTATAGTTAATGATCCGCAGCAGTTGGGATGTGAAAAAATTGTCTGTATCTGGTTGGGCTGATGGATAGAAGGTAATTTTTTCTTTGAGTTCATCTTGCTCTTGGGCGTAGCGGTGTAACTCTAAGAGTAAAATCAGTACGTTCAACCCTGTATAGATGTCTATCTGTCTCAGCCCGATCGCAATATTTTGAGTTGCTAGCTTTAATTTTGTTTTCTGAGGCAGGTTATCATCTGGTGTAGCATCAACAAATTCTCCCTGACACCAGCGACGATAAAAATCTTCTAGCCGCCAGAACAGCAATTTTGGGTCAATCTTTTGACTATTTGCAACCAATTCCATTATTTGGTTGACTATTTCTAATTTCAGCGCTCCAGTGCCTAGTAAATCATAAATCTCTTCATGCATCTGGCGATCGCACACTTTTAAGCATAACTCTGATGGTAGCGGGCCTGATATGCGATCGCCTATCTTAGAAGTCAAACTGCTATTTGATATTGTCCATTTTTCTAAGCTTTCTTGCAGTCTTTGAAACCATAAATCTTCCTGTATACCTTGAGCAAATTTAACGCTTTTGTTTACTTTAATACTTTTTCCTGGAGATAAACCGACTTTAGTTTCCACCGATGTGGTCTTTGGCATCTCTTGTAAGCTTATATCCCTCACATAATTTCTCAGCAGTTGCCAAACTTGAGATAAATATGTTGACATTTCTGTGTCCGTTGTTACATTTAAATTACTGTTTTGATAATCTGGAACTAAAATTTTTTCTCTGTTACTTTGCTTATCATTGCCAAAAATAAATAGTATCAATAAATACTACACGAAAAATATCATGTGTTGTCGATATCGATGATGGGCTACACTGACGGCGTTTTTGAAGGGTGGCTTCTCGCTAACCCTTAGTCACATCAAGCTTCTTCTCTTGATGTAAATAAGTGTGATCGGAAAAATTCTTTCAAAAATCAAGTAATTTTCCGATTTTGGTTGATTTGTTATATTTTTTTCCCCAGATATTTACTAGTCTGATGTAAAAATAATACTTACTCATCGTAAGAGACGCAATTGTTAGGAAAAATCCATCTGTACAACAGCGTGAACATTGCGGAAAAATGGCAACTAAAATTGAAGTCTAAACTTTACTGCTTTATATAAAGCAGCTGAAAGAATTAGCAAAAAGCAGGCTACATAACTTTGCAAAAGTTAAAAATTAACTACCGAATCGTTATTAGGGGATTGATGCGATGAACAACAGATTAACTTTTTATATGATTTTGTTACATGGTTTATTTTTAGGAATAACAACAGCTAACGCCAAATCACCATTTGTCAATGAAATTGCTCCAGATTTTTCAGCGAACCATAAGGCTGTGGGGGTCGTAAAAGGCGTAGTTACAGCCAATAATCAGTTAACGGCAGAAAATTCTTCAACTAAAATCTCAGCATTATCGCTAAATAATATCAATATTTCTCAGAAACAGAGGCTACCTTCAGGGCAAGTTTGGGTGGTTAATCAAAATAAACACGCACAGCCTAAACCGTTTATTTGGGTAGTAAAAGATTCTAAAAAAGCAGGACAGCAACCATTTTTGCAAGTTGCAAAACCCGCAGAAAAGCCTAAGCCTGCCAAAACACCAGCAGCAAAGGATGATTTAGAGGTTTTTGATGAAGTAGTGAAAGACACCCAAAAGTCAGGGGGGCTGTTCACTCTTTATCGCAATAAAGAAAAGAATAAAATTTATTTAGAAATTAAGCCAGAGCAACTCAATAAAAATTACCTCGCTACGGCAACCCTAGAATCGGGCATTGGCGAACGGGGCATTTACAGTGGTATGCCTCTACAAGATTTTTTGTTCTATTTCCAACGGGTAGATGATAAATTAAACTTTGTCATCCGCAATGTCAATTTTCGCACTCGTGAGGGAGATCCTCAAGTGCGATCGCTAGCTCGGTCTTTTAGTGATTCTGTACTCTACAGCATTTCCATAAAAAGCATTCATCCCCAACGCAAAACTCTTCTCATCGATTTGGGCGATTTATTACTGACAGATTTAGGTGGATTATCCGCAAGTTTAGGAGTCCCAGCAACCACAGACCAGTCCTATTTTGGTACTGCTAAAGCTTTTCCGCAAAACTTAGAAATTGAGTCAGTTTTAAATTTCTCTGGTGGCGGTACCCCTGACAGTGAAACCCCAAATTTTGGTTCGTTAGCTGATAACCGTGGCTATACCTTGCGCGTCCACTATAGTCTCTCCCAACTACCTGAAAAAGATTATCGACCGCGCCTTGCTGACGATCGCATTGGCTATTTCATCACCGCCTACCAAGATTTATCCAAAGACGATAAGGGCGATTCTTTTGTCCGTTACATAAATCGCTGGGATTTAGAAAAACAAGACCCAAAAGCATTAATTTCTCGTCCCAAAAAACCGATTGTCTTCTGGATTGATAACGCTGTGCCCTTAGAGTACCGCGATGCGATGAAAGAAGGCATCCTAATGTGGAACAAAGCCTTTCTGAAAGCAGGATTCAAGGATGCAATTGAAGTCCGCCAAATGCCAGATGATGCAACATGGGACCCAGCAGATATTCGTTACAACACAATTCGCTGGATTAACACAGTTGATGGTTATTTTGCAATGGGGCCATCCCGCGTTAATCCCTTGACTGGAGAAATTTTAGATGCAGACATTCTCGTAGATGCCAGCTTTGTTCGGGCGCTTAAGAATGAGTATCGCAAAATTGTCCAACCCAGCCAAACACAAAGCCAGACGACCTTATCAGCTTTGATGCAAAATCGTCTACTTTGCGCCAATGGTTTAGATGGCAAAAACAATGCTGTACCCAAGCAGATGCCAGGACAACAAGAGTTGTTGAACCGTTTATCTAAAATGGCAGGCGAGTACGATTTATGCTACGGGATGGAAGCTGCTAACCAGTTTGCCCTTGGTTCCCTGGCGATGTCACTATTGCCAGATACCATGGCCACTCCAGAGCAGGTGAAAGAATATATCAATCAATATTTACGTTTAATCATCGCTCACGAAGTTGGACATACTCTTGGTTTACGTCATAACTTTCGTGGTAGTACTCTGCTAGCACCAGAGGAGATGAATAATACGGAAATTACCAAAAATAAAGGTCTGACAACTTCCGTCATGGACTACATCCCCCCAAATATTGCCCCTCAAGGGACAAAACAGGGAGATTATTTTCCTAGTATGGTAGGGCCTTATGATGAATGGGCGATTAAGTACGGCTATATTCCAATTAAGACATCAACTCCCATAGCAGAAAAGCCAATTTTGGAAGAAATTGCCGCCCAATCCTATAAGCCAGAGTTGAGTTATTCTACGGATGAAGATGTCTATGATCTTGACCCAACTGCTGATGCTTGGGATAACAGTGGTAATGTGCTGCTTTATTCTCAGTGGCAGTTGAATAATTCGCGGGTGATGTGGGAGCGTCTCGATAAGCGTTATCCATTAGCTGGTGATAGTTACAGCGATGTCAGCGAACGTTTTAGCACAGTATTGGGTAACTATTTTCAACAAATATATTACACCACTAAATACATCGGGGGACAGTCTTTTTATCGCATTCACCCTAGCGAAATCCCCTCTGGAGTTGGGCAAAAGCGATTACCATTTGAACCAGTACCAGTTAAAGAACAACGACAAGCTTTAGAAACCTTGCAAAAGTATTTGTTTGCAGAAGATGCTCTGAGCTTTTCACCAGAACTACTGAATAAATTAGCACCTTCCCGTTGGCGACATTGGGGTAGTTCTCCCCAAGTTGGTCGTTTGGATTTTCCTATTCATGACTTGGTGTTACTCATGCAGGGTTCTGTATTGCGAGATTTACTCTCAGGCGATCGCCTCTCTCGCCTCAAGGATATTGAACTTAAAACTAAGGCAGAAAATGCACTGACTCTACCGGAACTATTTGACACTTTGCAATCAGGTATCTGGACAGAAGTAATCAAACCAAAAGGTAAACCAATGAAGATTGCCAGTTTACGGCGAGGCTTGCAGCGCCAATACCTGGACATTTTGACTAATATGGTGTTGCGAAAAGAGTATGTCCCAGAAGATGCTCGGACTCTAGCTTGGTATAAACTCAAGCAACTAGATGAGAAACTCAAGGGAGTTAATTCTGAGGATGAATACACCAAAGCGCATTTATTAGAAACACGCGATCGCATCGAGAAAGTCTTGAATGCACCGTTGCAAGCGAATTAAAAAAGTTGTTGTAGAGACGCGATTAATCGCGTCTCTTTGGCAAAATATATCAAGTTTCTGTTTTAGAAATAAAAAACTCAAAATGAGGTAGCAGATGAGCGAGTTTCCTCCTGCTACCTCTGCTTTCTCCTAACTACTCAACGCCTTTAAGAACCGTTGTAAACTCTTAAATACATTGGGCTTTCTCGCAGGTGCAGCGTCCGTTGTTGTTTGCGGTTGTCCTTTTAAAAGGATCTGATCCAAATCATCACCCGATGGTTTTGTGGGTAATTCAGCAATTCTTTGATATTCGCCGTCGGTTTCCAGCCAAACTTCCCACTGTCCGGGATAGCAGCGAGATAGGGCGCTTTGCTCATCTATGGGGCGCAGGTAATAACAAGATTCAATGGTATTAGTGAAACGCAGGCGAGTTTGCCTTGCTGCATAACCAATGCCCACAGTTCCAGAATCTTCTAAACGGGGATTTAAAAAGACTACAGGGCGATCGCCTATTTCTTGACATAGCTTTTCCACCTGCGGTACTTCTACGGAAGTGGGGGCAATGAATAAGAAAATTTCATCCTCTGGCTGAATTTTTGTTTGCAAGGAAGCAGTCCTTCCCGTACCAATATCCAAAATTTGAAATGGTGCATCTATCCAATTGCGGCGGGCTAAAGCCGCAGCCCCCGCGTCAGCAAAGAAAATCTTCAAACGGGAATCATATTCTATAAACAGTGGCAGAAATTGTTCCGCCACCGGCATAAACTTGATTTCTGGAAACAGGAACTCAACCTGTATGCGAGTACAACCATCTGCAAGGGCAGCTTGGACGGCTGTACGAGATTGGGCGATCGCATCTTCAAGGGTATTAGGAAGTTCACTCATAGTTTTTTGTGTCGCTTTAGCATTACTTCCATTGTTCCAGTATTGGCTATGATTGAGGGAGTAAACACAAAGCTGTTTTACATTCCAAATTTAGAGTGCGATCGCATAGAAGACACATTTAAAATTTTACCTGTTGTAAAAAGACTCGTTTAAAACTTTCAGCGATAACCGCATAGAGCGCCGATCAGATAAAACCTAGATATTTTGATACGCGATACGCAAGCAAAATCCCTGCAATACCACCGATAACGCTAAAGAAGATCGAGGTGAACGATAGCAAACTTCCACCCCACAATACAGGGATGTAGCTGCCAATCGTAGAGCCAATGAACATCCCAATCCCAATGATGAATTTATTCATTCAATAAAAGCCTCAAAAGTCATAAAAATTAAGTCATGCTTGAACTCCTTTATGACTCAAAATATTACCTTTTGGGAAAAACTCGTTTAACAATACCGAAGCTGGGATAACTTTTAATATCCTGTTTTGGGATTATCCTAAAATGGGTTTATTGTGTTCAATGTATACATAGTGCTAAAGCCAAGGCACAATGAAATTTGTTTTCAGCCAGGACTATGAAATATTCCGTCGCTGTATGATTGCGGCTCGTAAGGAAGCAAAACTGACTCAAGAGACGCTTGCTAAATCCTTGAAAAAGCCACAATCTTTCGTAGCCAAATATGAAAACGGTGAACGGCGGTTAGATGTAATTGAGTTTCTGTTAGTTACTCGCTTAATCGGTGTAGATCCTTGCGATCTTCTCAGAAAAGTTGAACAAGGAATATCTGAAGCATCTTGTGAGGAAGAGGTATGAATACACAGGATGTAATCAGGCTTGCATCTCAGTATTTAGATAACTTATCAGGTCATACTTTCGATGTTTTAAATATATCTAAGCCTGTAACTGTAGATGCAGCAGTAAACTTGGCTAAAGTTATCTCAAAGCTTTCACCCTTACTCGGAAATTTAATCGAATTTAACACAGTTGAATTTTTAAATAAACAAAATGAATTTTCTGAGTTTGGGAAGTGGCAGAGGCAAGATCCGGGCTTTCCAGATACTATTTTTGTGGGAAGAGTTCAACCGACACCAGGATTAGAGATTAAAGCATGGTTTCCCTTAGCAACAGAAATAACAGCACGCTTTAAAGATAGCCAAAATCATTTTAAGTACGATCAGACTTATGTTGCGATGCTGGCATGGTTGCCTGAAAAAATTATCTACGGCAAACCTCGTATTCTTGATGTATGTGTTGTCTCTGGTTTGTCAGTAGCATTAGCTAGAGATACACATTATCATAATCCGCCAGATTATCTGGTTTTGGAGCCAGAAGATACAACTCAAAGAACAGCAAATTTACAGCAAACAAACACTAGCGGTTATAAATTTCAAGGTTCTGTTGCAGAGTTGTTAGAAGCTCAAAAAATAGTTGATTCATGGGGGGTCGAAGGAAAAATATATCAACCAACTAGAGAATATCAGCATCTTCTGCGTGAACTTTTAATAAAGTATAGATACAGACTGGATACTAATTTTGCAAAGATGGACAGAATCGTACATCCAGGTATTGAAAAATTTAAGCAGCGTGTCTATAACATTGAAGTTTCTGGTATTACAGTTGGTCAATGGAATAAGCTTCTATCAAGCCGTCGAGAAGACAGCATAAAAAAATATCTACAAGATTATCTAGAGATTAGAGAAGAGAGTATTGATGAACTTCTTGATTAAATCTTTGAACTCCATAGTAAAAATAATCTGGATCAATTTCGCAAGAGTAAGCTTTCCGTCTCAGTTTATGTGCTGCTAGAGATGCACTGAATAGTCCTCCGAAAGGTTCCCATATAACATCGCTCTCATCACTTGATGATTCAATAATAATACTCATCAAATCAAGAGGCTTCTGATTAAGATGTAGTGCTTTTCCAGAAGGAATCTTAACTCTTTCATCGCCCCTTAAAGCTTGGCGATCCCAAACATTTGTAAAACCATGAGGACATCTAAATTTAGAGCGCATCTTACTCCATTCTTGCCTTGTTAAAGATTGATTTCCGTCCAAAGAAAAATAAGGTCTTCCTTCTGGATCACCATGCTCATTTGCATAGTTCACTAACCTCTCAAACATCTCTGGAGGAGGGAAATACCATAAGTGTCCTTGATCGAAATACTTCCTAGTTGCTGCATTAGCTACACCACAAGCATCATTTGCCCGTCGTAGTAGTAATCCAGAACGTTTCCACTCTTTTAGCAACCATTCTTTTAAGGTGAGTTCGTTGACTTTAACTTCTCTTACATATTGAACACACACTTCTGTAACTACAGGGAATCTACGAATTTTCTCTGTATTAACATTTCCTGCTATATGACCTTTTCCTTTGTTCCAAATATTACAATTAGCATAACGCCAACCGTACTTTTCTAAAATTGGATGCACAACAGCCCAGCCAATTTCTGAATTCCAAAACCAGAGTGTTGTGCATGGTATGGCTGCTTTTGACCATGCTTCAATATGAGGTTCATACCAATTAGGTAAATCAATATGATCTGAAGTGTCTCCTTCAAAACCAAGAACACCGTAAGCTCCATCTGAAACAATGACTGTAGGCTGCTCCCAATTGTTGTAATGTTCGAGACTATCACCCAGATATAGAGCAACGCTTTCATCATTCCACGCAGAAAAATTTAAGTTGGTGTTGAGGTTGACTACTTTTCCCCGACCAACTGTGCTGGTAGCCTTGTGTTTTAAAGTCTTGAGGTAACTCGGTTCTAGCTTAGATAGACTCATTTATTGGTTTACGCGACTCTGAAACTTGAGTAACTCTGATTTTATCCCATTTTGGGATATTTACATGGTGATAAACATAGGATTAAGCAAGAGTTACGGAATAACGAACCGCAGAGGCGCAGAGGACACGGATAAATTAGAGTTTGAGTATAGTCATAAAACACTAAAATTAACCAGAAACACGCTCAATAGGCAGGATAAATGCTGGTTTACTTAAATGCCAAAGTCTACAATTTATTTTACATAGATGCAAACACTTTTGGTTGAGCATTTTAGGAGTACAGGGTAGAATATGCTTTTAGTAAATTTGTTCTAAAGTAATAACGCGGAATAATGCAGCAACAATTGACACTTCCTGCCAAAGATGGGCAAGGACAATCAGAAATATTAGATTGCCGTGAACCAGTCGTAATAATAGGTGCTAATGGTTCTGGAAAGAGCAGACTTGGTTTATGGATAGAACAAAATCATCCACAACCTGAAAAGATTCACAGGATTTCTGCTCAAAGGGCGCTGGATTTTGCTGAGTATGTACAACTTAAAAGTCTTGAGCAAGCCGAAAAAGAGCTTTTATTTGGAATTTCTACTGATGATATTCAGTCATACGGTGGAGTAGTTGGGGCAAAAAATTTTTATCGTTGGAAACTTAACGGCAGACCTTCATCGTTCAGCGTAACTCCCATGCTGAATGATTATGATCAGGTACTTTCTGTAATTTTTGCTAGAAAAACTCAACGAGATAGCCAAGTAGCTGAACTTGTTAGAAAAATGGAGTCTGAACGTAAGAATGAACGTCCTGAAATGCCTGTTTCTCCTGATGAGACTTTAATTAGTATATGGAATGATATCTTACCCCACAGGCAACTTGCTATTAAAGATGGAAAAATTACTGTCTCCATGACCAATGGAGTTATATATCAAGGGCGTGAAATGAGTGATGGGGAGCGCGTAGCTCTTTATTTAATGGCTCAATGTTTATGTGCGCCAGACGAGTCAATCATCATCATAGACGAACCTGAAATCCATCTTCATAAATCACTTATGAGTAAGCTTTGGTCTAAACTTGAGGAAGCACAACCTAACTGCTTATTTGTCTATATTACTCATGATATTGATTTTGCAGCATCTAGAGTTGGTGCGCGAAAGATATGGATTAAACAATATGATGGTGGAAATCAATGGTTCTGGGATGAAGTACCAGAATCCGAAGAGCTACCAGAAGCAATTCTTTTAGAAATTTTAGGTAGTAGAAAAAAATCCTCTTTGTAGAAGGTGAACGAGGAAGTTTGGATTACAAACTCTATCAAGCGATATATCCAGACTTTTTAATCATGCCTCGTAGTGGATGTGAAAAGGTAATCGAATCAACTAAAGCGATGCGAAATAATTCATCATTACATCATGTAGAGGCATTTGGCATTATTGATATGGACTATAGAGGACAAAATGAGATCAATTCCTTACAAAGATCAGGTGTCTTTCCATTGAATGTGGCGTTGGTTGAAAACCTTCTTTGCGTACCAGAAATATTAAAGATAGTGGCAGAAAATCAAGCACTAGATTCTCAAGATATTTGTCAGAAAGTATCGGATTTTTTAATCAATACTCTTACAAAAGAGTTGGAAGAGGAAACCTCAAAAAGGTCTGCCTCTGAAATCAGATTTAAATTAAGTTTATTCAATTCAAAGGTAAAAGCTGAAGAGGATTTAAAGCAGCAATTGACTACAGTTGTAAATTCTATTGACGTAAGTCAGATATATAAAAATAACCTAAATATGTATAAAGAAGTCATAGAATTTAAGGATTATAAAAAAGCACTTCTTATCTATAAAAAGAAAGCTATTTGTAATGAAATATCAAAATTTTTTAACTTACATCATGGAGAATATAGGAATTTAGTGGTGAGGTTACTATCCACTGAGCGTAAGGATGCAATTGTATCTGAGTTGAAAAATTACACCCCACAACTAACTGATTTAACGCTTAACTAAAGATAAATCCGGTGTTAGCCTTTGCAAAACTTGCTTCAATACCATTACCGTCCAATCTATATCAGCTTCAGTGGTATCACGCCCTAATGTGATGCGAATTCCCCCCAAGGCGGCTTTTTCGGAATAACCCATCGCTAACAATATCGGGCTTGGGCTAAGTTTGCCACTGTGACACGCAGCACCAGCACTAATGCCGATGCCAGCAAGGTTTAGCTGTCGTACCAAGGCTTTACCGCTAAGTTTTTTCCCGTCGGCGTTTTCTAAGCACATACTCACATGGTGAGGTAAACGATCGCAGTCGTCCCCTGTAGGAATTAAACCAGGAATCTCAGCTAATTGGGCAAAGGCGCGATCGCGTAACTCAATTAATCGTGGTGTTTCTGTAACCAATTCTTGCGCTGCTAATTCTGCTGCTACACCAAACCCAGCAATTATTGGTACTGCTTGCGTACCAGAACGCAGCCCCATTTCTTGCCCACCACCACCCAATAAGGGCATCAATTCTACACCAGGACGCACATACAGCGCCCCTACACCTTGCGGTCCATATATTTTATGACTAGAAAGGCTAAGTAAGTCTATTGGGAGTTGTTGCACATCTATGGGTAAACGTCCCGCAGCTTGCACCGCATCTGTATGGAACAAAGCACCATGCGATCGCACAATCTTACCCAATGTTGCGATCGGTTGCACAGTCCCTACTTCACTTTGACCGTAAATTATGGAAACCAAAACTGTGTTATGTCGCAAGGCCGCCTTTAAATCTAGGGGATTGACTCTACCTTTCATATCTACAGACAAGCGCGTAACTTCCCAACCCCACATTTCTAGCAACCTTACTGTTTCTGAAATTGCGGAATGCTCGACGCTAGAGATAATTAGATGTTGAGGAACAGCATACAACCGAGCCACACCCATAATCGCTAAATTATCTGCTTCAGTGCCGCCGGAGGTAAAAACGATCGATTCAGGACTAGCAGCGTTAATTAAACCAGCAACTTGAACTCTAGCTTGTTCTACAACCGTTGCCGCCCGTTGTCCCCACTCATGTAAGCTGGAGGGATTGCCCCACTGTTGAGTCAGGATTGTTTGCATAACTGCGATCGCTTCTTTTCGAGTGGGAGTAGTAGCGCTGTAATCTAGATAAATTTGCATATAGCCGATAATGGTGAAAACACACTTGGTAATAGGCTGGCGATCTTTTCAGAAGATGCAGGTTACCTGGATAAATCCTGAAAAAAATCTTTGTAATTCTGCATTTAGGAGTGGATTTTTCCCTTTGTTTAGAAAGTTATTTTTCTAATTAATTTAGAATACAAAATTTTGGGAATGATAAATCTGTCCACTCCCAATCTACTTTTAACAGATTACAGTGCAACTTATCTCTAGACAAAGATATTTTTCATATATCTTTTTACTAATATTCTCCCTCGCTGGTTGTCAACGAGTCCAGTCTTTCAATCAGCGTCCAGCACCTTTACCACAAGACCCTTTAGTTCAAGTTTACTTTAACCATTCTGAGTCTTCAGAATACAAAGAAGCTTACCTTCAGCAAACTCGCTTCGGGGATGATTTAGAAAAAGAAATTGTCAATGCTATTATGCACGCTAAATCTACGATCGATGTGGCGGTGCAAGAATTACGTTTACCCAAAGTTGCCCAAGCACTGGTTGATAGACAAAAAGCTGGGGTAAAAGTCAGGATAATTTTAGAAAATACCTACAGCAGACCTTGGAGTAGTTTAACATCTGCTGAAATAAGTAAGTTAGAGAAAAGGGAACAAGAACGCTACAACGAATTTCGCAAATTTATCGATATTAACCAAGATAATCAACTCAGCCCAGCAGAAATCAATCAAAGAGATGCTTTAATAATTTTGCAGAATGCTAAAATTCCCTGGATAGACGATCGAGCAGATGGTTCAGCAGGTAGCAGCTTGATGCACCACAAATTTGTGATTGTAGATAATCGCATTGTAATTATCACTTCAGCGAATTTTACGCTAAGTGATACATCTGGTGATTTTACAAATTCCAATACTTTAGGCAATGCCAATAACTTATTGCAGATTGACAGCCCAGAATTAGCATCTTTATTTACAGAAGAGTTTAATATTATGTGGGGAGATGGGCCAGAAGGTAAGCTAGATAGTCGATTTGGCTTACAAAAACCGATGCGATCGCCTAAGAAAATTACATTAAATCAAACCACAATTACTGTGCAATTTTCGCCAACTTCTCCAACTCAATCTTGGAGTAACAGTAGTAATGGCTTAATTGGTAAAACTTTAGATTCAGCAACCAAATCTGTTGATATGGCCTTATTCGTCTTTTCCGATCAGCGACTTGCCAATATCTTAGAAAATCGCCATCAACAAAATGTGCAAATTCGCGCTTTAATTGAACCACAATTTGCATATCGTCCCTACAGCGAAGCCTTAGATATGATGGGAGTTGCTCTCAGTAATAAATGTAAATATGAAGTTGATAACCATCCTTGGCAAAATCCCATTACTACTGTAGGTGTACCTGTGTTACCTAAAGGCGATTTATTGCATCACAAATTTGGTGTAATAGATAGCCAAACAGTAATTACAGGTTCTCATAATTGGTCAGATGCTGCCAATAATGGTAATGATGAGACACTTGTAGTAATTGAAAATCCCATAGTTGCGGCTCATTATGTGCGAGAATTTGCTCGTCTTTATGCCAAAGTTAAACCCGGCTTACCACCAGCAATTCAAGAAAAGGTGAAATTAGAACAAACACGCTGTCCCCAAATAAAAAGTTCTTCATCAAGTGAACTACAAGCAATTAAAAAAATAAATATTAACACTGCAAATTTGGCAGAATTAGAAACTCTCCCTAGCGTGGGTAAGAAGTTAGCACAACGGATAATTCTTAGTCGTCAACAGCAAAAATTTACATCTTTACAAGACTTAGAAAGAGTTCCAGGGGTTAAGGCGAAGACATTGGAAAAATGGCGCGATCACGTGATTTGGTAGCAGTCTTTGTTTAAGGACTGCCAAATTAAAAAACATTCAAAAATCTCATACAACAATCATCTCTCTTCTTCATCTCTCTGTGCCCTCTGCGCCTCTGTGGTTCGTTTTCTTGGATAATTTATTTCTTGAACATCCTTTACTAAAAAATAAAATCCCCCTAAATCCCCCTTAAAAAGGGGGACTTTGACTCAGGCTCCCCCTTTTTTTAAGGGGGGTTAGGGGGGATCGATTCTTAGGCACACAAATTAAATGCGATCGCTTTAAATGCGATCGCTAGCTAAACCAATCAAACTGCGTGAATGCCCATTTTTAGAAAATCGTTCTGCTATTATTTTTTGATAAACTGCCTCATAGCCATCAGTCATTTTCTCAACGCTGAAACTGTTTTCGACATACTGACGGCAAGTATAACGGTCTAACTTTATTACCCGATCAATAGCACTGATGGACTCTTGAATATTATTGCAGAGGAAACCCGTCTTACCGTGGGAAATTACCTCTTGAGTAGACCCCAAGTTCATCGCAATCACTGGCGTACCCGAAGCCATTGACTCAACCATCACTAATCCAAAGGGTTCCCGCCAAGTGATGGGGAATAGAGTTGCTACTGCACCTCCCATGAGAGCATTTTTTTGAGCATGATTAGCTTCACCCAAGTACTGAATTTGCTCTCCGTCAATGTGCGGTTTGATTTCCTTCTCAAAATATTCCACATCAACGACATCTACCTTACCTGCCATTTTCAAACACCAACCTGCTTGTTTAGCAATTTCTATTGCTAAATGCGCTCCCTTTTCAGGAGACATTCGACCCAAAAACGCTAAGTAAGGCGGATCTTCTGGTTGGGCGTGAAAATTATAACTGCTGACATCAATTCCGTTGTAGACCGTTGCTAGATAGTTCAACCCTAACCTTGGTTCTCGTTGTGCATCAGAAATACTGACGTAGGGTTGTTTTTTACCAAAACTAAACATCTTTTCGTTGTCAGGCGTGAAAATACCGTGCAACGTATGAACCGTAGGGGTTGTGACGAGATTTGTATAAGCCAGTGCCCCATGCCCGATATGGGAGTGAATAATATCAAATTCTTCTGCGCGTTCATACACTGAAGCGAGATTCAGCATTTCGTAAATGCCAAAATCTTTGATAGTGCGATCGAGTCTGAGGGCACGGGGATGAACTGATACAAGTTTTGCCAGACTGATAGAATCTCCCGATGCAAATAGAGTTACTTCGTGTCCGCGTCGGACTAATTCATCGGTCAGTAACCCCACTACTAACTCTATACCTCCATAAGCTGGAGGTGGAACTCTTTCCCATAATGGAGCTACTTGAGCAATTCTCATCACAAACCTCCTAAAAAATAAAACTAGAATTAGAAGTTTTTTATTTCTGTTGTCGTAGTGCTTGTAATTGATTCACTTGGCATCAGAAAGTAACTTCAGATACTAAACTTACTAACAATTTCCTTCAAATCTTATGCTGTTTCTTCTATATTCCTTGTCTATCCTAGTACGGAAATTACCCACTCCTAAAGAGGTAAATACATTCCTATATCTTAATTTTTAGTTGTTTAGTGTAATTTTGAATATAGATTTTTTGATGAATAATAACTTTATAAAATTGCCAAAACTCACTTTAAATAGTCATATTAGGCGATAAATATCCAATTTAGGTTATCAACTATCGGATTTACAAATATTAATTAAATAATAAAACGTGTAGGTACTCTTTGGGCGGCTTTCCGTACTCTAAAAGATAAACTGTAGCTGTCCAAAAGACAAATTTTGATAAATTAGGTATTTTGAAATCAAAAACAGCAATTTTGTTAGAAGTTTTATCCAAGTTTTTCAAGGTAACAATCAATTCTGTTCCTATTAACCTTATTTAAAGGCAATAGGAAGTCACGAGAATTTAATTTTTCTACCTCCATGAGTTAGATTCCTAGTAGTCCAAAGGGAGAAAACAGAGTTAAATCATTGACTTATTACATTAAATATGATATTTTGTATTGCTATCAATAAAAATCATATATATAAACGTGAATATCTCTCCATCTCTCAAAAAACCGCGTGTCTCATGGCAGGCGGTTTTCTCACTAGTAATATTTGTGTTCATGTACCTGCCTATACTGGTACTTAGCTTTTATAGCTTCAATCAGTCGCCCTATAGCGCAACTTGGCAAGGATTCACTCTCGATTGGTATCGCAAGTTGTTCAGCGACGATCGCATCTTATCAGCTTTGCAAAACAGTATGATCGTTGCTGGTTGTGCAGTTGGGGTTTCAGCCGTGCTGGGAACCTTGATGGCGGTTGGGTTAGCGCGTTACGAATTTCCTGGCAAGAAATTGTATCGGGGTGTTGCTTACTTACCATTGATTATTCCCGATATTGCGATCGCAGTGGCAACCCTAGTTTGTTTAGCCGCCTTTGCCATACCCTTGAGTTTGTGGACGATAGTTGCAGCGCATATCGTGTTTTGTCTAGCTTATGTCGGACTTGTAGTTGCTTCCCGACTTACCAATTTAGATCCCCACTTAGAAGAAGCAGCACTAGATTTAGGTGCTACACCAATCCAAGCTTTCATGCAAGTATTATTACCTCAACTGATGCCTGGTATTTTGGCTGGTTGTCTCTTAGCCTTTGTCCTCAGCCTAGACGACTTTCTCATTTCTAGTTTTACTGCCGGTAGCGGTTCTAACACCCTACCAATGGAAATTTTTAGCCGGATTAGAACAGGAGTCAAGCCTGATATTAACGCTTTGAGCGTCATGTTGATTTCAGTATCTGCGATCGTTGCATTTATAGCTGAATTAATTCGCGCTTCTGGAGAAAATAAAAGCTAAAAATAAAACTTGTAATTAATAATCAAAATTATGGATAACTTGGTTCTCCATGAACTTTTTCGGATGGCAAAAAAAGCTATATTCAAAGAGACGTTGTAATGTAAACACCTCTACATTCTTCATACTTATGTATTTGTATTTACCAATAGTTAGAAACGTCCCAATATAAATAAATATTTGAAGAAGAATTCAGAATTCAGGAGTCAGAATCAAGACGTGACGCTCGTTTCTCTCTACGAGACGCTGCGCGAACCTAACGCTGTGCTATCCACTTTTTTGTTCAGAATTCATTCTGTTAGCGGTAGCGGGGCGTTTAGCCCATTTTGACTCCTGACTCCTGAATTCTGTTCGATAAAATTTATTCATCTTCTTGTTCTCGTGTTAAAAGAAGTTTAAGCACATGAATAAACTTCCGTGTTCGCTTCTCTACATAACTGTTTTCAATTAGATAATATTGGGGCTAACTTTGGAGAAAATGCTCTTTCCCCCTCATTATGCAAATCTGCCAAAATCCCAATTGCTCAAATCCATTCAACTCTGATAGCAATAGATTTTGCGTGAGTTGCGGACAAAGCAGCTTTGGCAAACTTCTAAGAAGCCGTTACCGCGTATTAAGACTCTTAGGTGAAGGTGGATTTAGTCGAACTTATGCTACAGAAGATGTAGACAGACTAAACGCGCCTTGCGTTATCAAGCAATTTTTCCCCCAATTTCAGGGAACCGGACAACGCACCAAAGCAGCAGAATTTTTTAAAGAAGAGGCTTTTCGGTTGTATGAACTGGGAGAAAATCATACCCAAATTCCTAGATTATTAGCTTATTTTGAGCAAGGTGCTAGTTTGTATCTTGTCCAAGAATTCATTCAAGGAAAAACTCTCTTACAAGAAGTTCAGCAGCAAATCTATGGTGAAAAACAGGTTTGGGAACTTTTAGCTGATTTATTACCAGTTCTGGAATTTATTCATACCCATAATGTCATTCATCGGGATATCAAACCAGAAAATATTATCCGCCGTGCAAGTGATGAAAAACCCGTATTAATTGACTTTGGTGGTGCTAAACAAGTAACACAAACCAGTTTAGGAAGACAAGCGACAGTAATTTATACCCTTGGTTATGCCCCAACTGAACAAATGGCTGGATTTGCTTGTCACGGCAGTGATTTGTATGCTTTGGGTGTAACTTGTGTGCGTCTTTTAACTCGATGTTTGCCTTTGCAAGATGCTTCTGGACAGGTTAATGACCCTATTTATGATGCCATGAATGCTAAATGGTTGTGGCGCGAACGATTACAAGAAAAAGGTATTACTATCAGCGAAGACTTAGAGAGAATTTTAGAAAAATTACTAAAACATCTACCCAGTGAAAGATATCAAACAGCAGTAGAAGTTATCAACGATTTGAAATTTGCAACATCGAACATTGAGCCTGTTGCCCTGAAAATTGTTTCGATGTCTCAACCCATATTACCGCCTTTACCACAGAAAGTAATAGTACCATTACCTCCCTTAGAAACCTTTGAATTTGACGTAGTGACAGTAGACACAGGTGGTAGAGAAGTAAACCGCATGAGTGGTAATGCAAACTTCTTTGCCGAAGAATTGGGTAAATCTGTCACATTAGAAATGGTATCGATTCCTGGCGGTACTTACATGATGGGTTCACCGGAATGTGAAGGAGATGCTGATGAACGTCCTCGACATAAAGTTACCGTCAAACCGTTTTTTATGGGGAAATTTCCCGTAACTCAAGCACAGTGGAGAGTAGTAGCAGCTTTACCCAAAGTCAAACAAGCTTTAAATCCCAATCCGTCGAAATTTAAAGGTTTAGATAGACCAGTAGAAAATGTATCTTGGTATGAGGCTGTAGAATTCTGTCTCAGACTATCAGAAAAAACTGGACGCGACTATCGTTTACCGAGTGAGGCTGAATGGGAATATGCTTGTCGGGCTGGAACTACAACATCCTTCCACTTTGGCGAAAGCATTACTTCTGAGTTAGTCAGTTGTACTATCGAAACAAAAAGCAAATTTCGTAGAGAAACAACAAACGTCGGTAGTTTTGAAGTCGCCAACGCCTTTGGATTGTATGATATGCACGGTCTAGTTTGGGAATGGTGCGCTGACTCGTGGCATAACAATTACAGCGATGCACCCTCAGATGGAACACCCTGGGAAGTTGGTGGTGATATTAATCGCCGGGTGCTACGTGGTGGTTCTTGGAGTTTCAATGCCGAACTGTGTCGCAGCGCCAGCCGTAGCTGGAATGAGTCAGACGGTGGGCTAAGAGTTTGTGGCTTTAGAGTAGTATTTTCTGTAGAGGAGATTATTTAGCAATTTAATTTATAGGCTGTAGTAATTATGAAAGACAAAATTGAGAAAGGTGACATAGTACTTATTAATAAAATTGGAAAATATCATAATCAATTAGGGGAAGTTAGTGGAGTTGATTACAATATTTTCTTTGTGAAAATAGTAATAGTGAAGTTAGGTAATCAAGAAGAAAACTTTGAAGAAAAAGATTTACAATTACAAACTAAAAAGCCGAGTATTGAAGAAGTAATTGTATCAATAGACAAAATTCTAGAACAAGTTGAACAGATTACTAACTTGCCAGCAAAAGAGAAGGTAGAGCTACCCAACCGTCTGAAATATCTTAAATTAGATATTCCTAAATTAGATAAGCAGGTAATTCAAAAAAACTTTGACGTTATAGATAAAATATTTACAGTAACAAGAGAAGCAGACTCATCAGCAAGCTTTTGGCAGGAAATAGATTCTAATTTAGAGAAAATAAGCTGGTGGATTAGAACAAGCTTGTGAAGCAGTAGGTAGGTCAGCAAAAATAAATTAAACTATCTGTTTTGCAAGAGCCACTGAGTTTATTGGTTTCAAATTAACATGAAAGCTATACAGAATTATCTCGTTCTTAGTCTCCGACTGGGAATGCTTAATGTAATGCTCCGCTTCAAGACTTGCGGCAGAACTGCAATGATTAGCATTTCCAGCCTCGGCTGGAAACGAGGTTTTGGAATTCATTCGACATAATTAAACGTAACTATATTTTTCTCGTGTTTTATGTCTAATGGCTTATACCTCATACCTCCTGACATATTATGAGCAGTGATATTTATTTTTACCCATCTAATTAAATTTGTATTTGTAACTATAAAACTTAAATGTACGTATTAACTTGATATAAACTTTCAAAAACTATGTTTTTATACTTTGTGTGTAGTTTTTTAACAGTAATGCTTAAGTTTTTAGATTAAACAAGAGAGTTTTTTCGATAAAATAA
This sequence comes from Desmonostoc muscorum FACHB-395, assembly GCF_014698035.1. GTDB lineage: Bacteria > Cyanobacteriota > Cyanobacteriia > Cyanobacteriales > Nostocaceae > Nostoc > Nostoc muscorum_A. Next base: position 123,264 of record NZ_JACJSF010000001.1, on the reverse strand, counting down.
AGTATAAATATCATCAGGAATATATATGCGTTTTTCTCAGTTTACAGGGGTTATTGGTTGTACGATCGCAGCTTTTATGTCAATTGCACCCATGCAGGTAGATGCTGCAACTTTTAAAGTGATATCAGGAGTCACCAGCATCGATCGCGATCACGAAGATATTCTTAAAAGTATCGGGCTAACCTTGACAGGCAACAATAATACAATTGCACCAATTCCCAGCAATTATTTAGTCGGCTTTGACATCGATTCAGCTACTAACTTTACCTTTAGCGACGAGGGCGGCTTTACACCGCTATCAGGGACAATCGAACATACTGGTACTGTTACCTTTAATAATCAAATTACTGTTGGTGACTTTTCAATTGGTTTTGCTCCAGGACGTACCGTTCAAGATGCTAGCGGATTTGTTTTAAGAGACACTTTTTCTTTAGATACGATTTTGTTTGATTTGAGTATTCCAGAACCTGCGGTATTTGATGGTCAAAATTTAACCATTCCTGATGTTAAATTGCTGGTTTCTCCAGAGTTTGCAAAAATACTGCAAAAACCTGACTTGACAGGTTTATTTGCTGGAACTGCACGAATTGATGCTCAAGTTGCTGCCGTACCCGAACCTGATAGTGTACTAGCAGTTTTGGCAGTGGGTGCGGCTCTCTTGGCAACTAGATTTTATAAAATTAAATACACTTGATATCCTGAAGCATAGCTAAATGCTTATTAACTGGCGCAAGGGTATTGGCAGCAATCAGCCCACTAGCGGCGACTGCTGGTAAACCAATACCGGGAAATGTTGAGTCGCCACAGCACATCAATCCTGGTAGGGGTGTGCTGGGGCCAGGAAACATCCCACTTCCAGCCTGAATTGCTGGGCCGTAAGAACCTTGGTGACGGCGGAGATAACGCTCGTGAGTTAGAGGTGTACCAACAAGTGTGACTTCGCAACGAGAGCGAATATCTGGAATTATCCGCTCTAGCGCTTGCCACATTACTTCAGCACGCGATCGCTTTTGTTCGGCATATTCTTGGCTCCTTCTATCCATTCCCTGCCAGATAGAGTATGGCTCATTACCAGGTGTATAGACATGAATCACGTGTTTACCTGCTGGCGCTAAAGATGGATCGAGAACTGAAGGGATGGAGATCACAACAACATTTTGAGGTGCTGTTACGCCCAATTCCCAGTTATTAACTACGATGTAATGACACCGCAAATTTGACTGCAATCCTTGAGCATGAATGCCTAAATGCAGGTGCATAAAGCTATCACACTCAGGTGTTGCTTGTCGTTTGCTGCGGTACTGTTTGGGTATTGCCTTTTCTGGTAAGAGCTTCAGCGTGTCCCAAACCGAGGCATTAGAAATAACTGCTCGTTTTGCGCGAATTTCGGAGCGATCGCGCAGACGCACACCCACTGCACGATTTCCTTCTACAAGCACTTCTTCTACATGAGCGCCTAGCATCAGCTTCCCACCATGACGCTCTAACCCTTGTACAAGGCTGTCAACTAAAGCACCACTACCACCAATTGGATATTCAAGAACTGCGTCTGGGCGATACCAGTCTGCAAACATAAATGCTACCTCTGCGGCACTAGTACCATCTGCGGGCAATCCAGAAAGGAGAAAACACAGCAAATTCAGCCAGTTTCGGGTAAACGAGTCTTTAACAACCCCATCCATAATCCGGCTGAAGGGGCCTGTCAGCTTGATTATATTCGCCACATTTTTTGTCAGAGATGGCACAAAGGGGCCCACAGTTCTAGCTGCACCAAAATCAAAGCGTAATGCGGCCGGTGGTATGGAAGTTGCAGCCCTAGCAAATGGTTCCATAACGCGCTGGAGTTCTCGCCATTCAGCAACAGCATCATCACCACAGAATTTCATCAGCACTTCACAAAATTGCTCTGCACCAACCGCCGTGTCAAAATCACCTTCTGGTAGACAACAACCCCAAGTATCGTAGGTGACGCATGGCAATTCAGAACCAATTGCATCTAACACTTGTCGCAAAGGGTTAGCAGAGGGGCTGTAAGATAGTCCAGAATAGAGAGACGGGCCAGAGTCGAACTTGAAACCATTGCGTTCAAAACCATGAGCAGCGCCCCCAGCAATGGAGTGGCTTTCGCAGACTATCACATCAAAGCCATATCGTGCCAAAAGAGCAGCACAACTCAAACCGCCAATACCGCTACCAATAACAACTATATCTGTATCTGTGTTTTGCATATCCCTGATGTTTGCAACAATAAATCAAAACAGTTGTGGAAACTTGGATAATATCATTCGCTCCTCCATCCAGAAACTGCTCTAATAAGGCAGGGGGCAGGGGGCAGGGAGCAGGGGGAGGAAAAGTCGTTGTGATTCCAAAAATTGGATAATTTATTTTTTGGAGTTACCTGAAACCGCCAGTGCCGCATTCTTCAAATTAAAGGGTTGATTCACACAGACTAATGAGAAGCTTAAACTAGTAACTGAGTTTACCCAAGCTAGCTAAAGTAAAACTTCTGACTTAGCACTAGGGATTGGGGATTGGGGACTGGGGACTAGAAAAAAAAGACAAGGAGAAAAATAATAACTCTTCATGACTAACGACAAATGACTAATAACTAATGACTAACTCACATGGAGAAAGGAATTTGAAAAATCAGCAATTTGGAAATTGGCAAAGCACAGTTTTAGGAATTGTGTTAGCAACAATAGTGGTTTTGGGACTAAATTCCTTTATCATTATTAACCCAGGACAAGCAGGAGTGATCAGCATTTTAGGTAAAGCGAGAGATGGGGCATTATTAGAAGGGATTCATGCAAAACCGCCTTTTATCTCAGTGATAGATGTGTATGATTTGACTGTTCAAAAATTTGAAGTGCCAGCCGAGAGTTCTACAAAAGATTTGCAAAATTTATCTGCGAGATTTGCGATCAACTTTCGTCTCGATCCTATTAAGGTAGTTGAAGTTAGAAGAAAACAAGGAACCTTAGCAAATATAGTATCAAAAATAATTGCACCTCAGACGCAAGAAGCATTTAAAATTGCAGCCGCCAGAAGAACAGTAGAAGAAGCAATTACTAAAAGAAGTGAATTAAAAGAAGACTTCGATCAAGCGTTAGGCGATCGCTTAGACAAATATGGGATAATTGTGTTAGATACTAGCGTAGTTGATTTAGCATTCTCACCAGAATTTGCCAGAGCAGTGGAAGAAAAACAAATTGCTGAACAACGGGCGCAAAGAGCCGTTTATGTAGCGCGGGAAGCAGAACAAGAAGCACAAGCAGATGTGAATCGCGCCAAAGGTAGGGCAGAAGCTCAAAGGCTTTTAGCAGAGACACTCAAAGCGCAAGGAGGACAGTTAGTTTTACAAAAAGAAGCAATTGAAGCTTGGAGAAGTGGCGGCGCTCAAATGCCCAAAGTCCTCGTTATGGGTGGAGACTCAAAAAGCGGTGTACCCTTCATATTCAACCTGGGAAATGTCCCAAATCAACCATAAGGAGTTGGCATTAGATAACAAGCTCTCTATTATGGAATTTGCTCTGACTTTCAGATAGATTCTGCAATACTTGGACGATTTGCAATCTCAAATCCAAAATAGTATAAGTTGGGCTAGTCCCAACTCAAACACAACAGAAAAACCAACAAGCTAATCAATCAAAGTTTATGTCAACCCCCAATTCTCACAATCTCACCGCCGAAGAAGCGAAAAAATTACTGAATAAATTTAACTGTCTAGACATCGCCCCTATTCTCAAGGCATCAGAAAAAGCAGTAATTCGTGATGCCCTAATTTTGGTAACTAAACTTGCTGATTATCAAATTTTAGGAATTTGTGCCGATACAGCAGAAGAAGGAATACTGGCTATGAAGACCTACTCTTTGGCTTTGGGTTATGAACCACCAAACAATTTGCTGACACCTGAAGGGCCAGTTTATATCAAATTAAACGGTAAAAATGGCTTGTGCTATCTTGATTCTTATGCTGGACATCATCGTGGAGTATTAGTATCTTGTCAGTCTTACCACGAAGACGGAATCAACGAAATGTATGGACATCTACCCTTGGATTTATTTGTATAGAATTCGGCGAATGTAGGTAGGGTATGTGCTTTACCTACTAACTAACGATCAATGAAAAATTACTAGATTTTATGAGTATTATTACACTCCAGTCGGTTAAAAAAGACTTTGGCATCAAAGAAGTTTTAAAAGATGCCAGCTTTAGCCTCGATGCTACCGATAAAGTTGGCTTAATTGGTACTAACGGTTCGGGAAAATCAACCCTATTAAAAATGATTGCCGGGTTAGAATCCATTGATAGCGGTCAAATTATAATTAACTCCGGTTCTAAAATCATCTACTTACCCCAGCAGCCAGATTTAGATGAAAATCACACAGTTTTAGAGCAAGTTTTTGCTGACAGTGGCGAACATACAGCTTTGGTGCGTGAGTATGAAGAACTATCAGATAAATTAGCTCACTATCCAGATGATACCCAACTGATGTCTCGCCTTTCTGCGGTGATGCAAAAGATGGATACAAATGATGCTTGGGAACTAGAAACTAATGCTAAAATCATCCTTACAAAATTAGGAATTTCTGACTTTGATGCCAAGATAGGCACTTTATCTGGAGGCTATCGCAAGCGCATTGCTTTAGCATCAGCCTTGCTAGCAGAACCCGATGTTTTGCTCATGGATGAGCCGACAAACCATTTGGATGCTCTTTCTGTAGAATGGTTACAAAGTTATTTAAATCGCTATCGCGGCGCACTTTTTCTGATCACCCATGATCGCTATTTTTTGGATCGTGTCACCAATCGGATCGTGGAAATCGACCGAGGCGACATTTACACCTATACAGGTAATTATTCATATTACCTCGAAAAGAAAGCTTTAGCTGAAGAATCTGCCGTCAGTAGTCAACGGAAACATCAAGGCTTATTGCGACGCGAGTTAGAATGGCTCAAAAAAGGGCCAAAAGCTAGAAGTACTAAGCAAAAAGCTAGAATTGACCGCGCCCATGCTCTGCGGGATACTGAATTTAAAGAAGTTCAGGGTAAAGTTGATATTTCGACAGTTGGTCGTCGCATTGGCAAAAAGGTTATTGAATTAAAGAACGTTTCTAAGGCATACAATGGGCGTACCCTAATTAATAATTTTACCTACGAATTTAGTCCAGAAGACCGCATCGGCATCATCGGCGCTAACGGTGCTGGTAAATCCACTTTAATGGATATTATCACTGGTCAGATTCAGCCAGACTCAGGTGTTGCCGAAATTGGGACTACAATTCACATTGGTTATTTTGACCAGCATTCGGAAGAATTGCTCACAGCCTTAAACGAAAATCAGCGCGTGATTGACTACATTAAAGAAGAAGGAGAATTTATCAAAATTACCGATGGGACTCAAATTACTGCTTCGCAAATGTTAGAGCGGTTTTTGTTTCCTGGTAATCAACAATATGCCCCAATTAATAAACTTTCTGGTGGTGAAAAACGCCGTTTATTTCTCTTGCGGGTTTTGATGAGTGCGCCCAACGTCTTGATTTTAGATGAACCGACAAACGATTTAGATGTTCAGACATTAGCAGTACTAGAAGATTATTTAGAAGATTTTGTCGGTTGTGTAATTGTAGTTTCTCACGATCGCTACTTTCTCGATCGCACCATCGACACAGTATTTTCTTTTGAGGAAGGCGGTAATCTCCGGCAATATCCAGGTAATTACTCGATTTATCTGGACTATAAGAAGGCTGAAGAGGCACAGCAACAAGCTGCGAACGCTAAGGAGAAGCCCAAAAATGTCGAAGTTCAAAATAATGGTGTGGCTTCACCCAAGGATGGAGAGAATACCAAGCGGCGGAGATTATCCAATTGGGAGAAGAAAGAATTTGAGCAGTTGGAAGGTAAAATTGCCGAGTTAGAGGCTGAGAAAGAAGAAACCGAGAAAACCCTAGCGAATGTCTCACCGGGGAATTATAGCCAAGTTCAGAAATTGTACGATCATGTGGAAAAGCTCAAGCACGCGATCGATGTGGCGACTGAACGCTGGTTAGAATTGGCAGAGATGGAGTCTTAATAGTAAGCATTTCACGTTTGCAAATATACCGGGCGATTAGAAATCGCGGCTATACAGACAAAACCCACCTCCGTGGGTTTCAAACCCTTGATTTTGATTAGTCCGCGAAGGCGGACTTTGTTTGTGTAGCCGCGACTTCTAGTCGCCCAATGCTTGTATTAATCACTTCTCGGCGTGCTTATTTGACTGGTCAGTAGATTACAGCCAATGATATTGTAAATTGGGTTGTAAAAATAACCAGCGATCGCCAAACATTATTAAAAAATTCAGTAATGAACAGCATCTTTACCTCCGAAGAAATTACTGCCCTCTCTGCCGAAATTGACCGCCAGTTAACAGAACTTCGTGATGCTCCAGATTCAAGGCAAAAACAAGGAGAGGATGAAACATCGGCTGAAAAAGTGCTGGTAAAACAAACCGAAGAAATTACAAAACTTACGCAAGAAAAGTCTAAGAGTTTTTTGCAGAGATTTGGACGAGCCGCCAAAAGTGATTTATGCCAAGAAGGGGGAATGCTGAATCAGCAGTGGAAGAAATGGGGCGATTTGGATAATAAAGATGCTGTTGAACGCTTGGGTGCAGTGTTGGTAACAATGGGTTTTTCGGGAGATGTGCTATCTCCTTTAGCTGTCGCCGTGACGGTGATTGTTATTCATATTGGGTTGAAAGCGTTTTGTGAAGATTATTCCTGCGAAGTGGATAACAAGTAAACGTCCTACCCCTGCGGGTACTCTTTATGGAGCAATACGTTTCGGTTAGTATGTTTGGCTCTCGAAAATCCCCCCAACCCCCCTAAAAAAGGCTTGCTCTTCCTCCTAATCTATTAACCCCCTTAAAAAGGGGGTCGCCGTAGGCGGGGGGATCTCAACCAAACTGTATTGCTTTATGAAGAACTTAGAGAGTAACTGCTTGCGCGTCTATGGGGTTCATTACTCATTCGTGCGAGAGGTTTAATATCACTCTTCCAACAACGCCTCAAGAGATTGAGGGTCAGCAATACCCCGTAGGATAGCGTAGATAATCATAGAACCTTCCAAATCTAACTGCTCGCACAGTATATTCTCATCTCGTTCGCCGTCTAAGATGCGACGAATAGCAGCAACGAAATTTGGCAAATCTTCTGCAAGATTTTCCATTGCAGTTTCTAACTGTTCCCTGATTTCTGCATTATCCACAGCAGCTACTACCCCTGCAATCAACTCCCCATGTTGCCTCAACTCATACTGTGTCCCTGCAAACGCCGCTTTTGCTTGCCTTGCTTGGCGACGATATTCTTTAGCTTGGGTGCTGTCGCCCTGCTTGTCGGCAATATCTGCCAAGATGTTATATGTTTTCCAAATAGTAGCCGCAGCCGGGTCTAAGGTTTTTTTGACAGTTAATGCTTCTTCTGCCAATTGTCGGGCTTCGCTGAGGCGGTGGGGTTGATTTTGTAGTAGGTTAGCGAGGTTACTTAATGCTTGAGATGCACTTGCTTGATTTTTGAATTTTTGAAATTGCTCCAAAGCCTTGCGAAGCCAAGCCTCTGCCTCTCCCAGTTTGCCAACAAGTGTATTGAGGTTGCCTAATTGACCCCAAGTACTTGCTGCATCTGCCAGATTTCCTAGAGATTCTTCAATTTGTGCTGATTTTCGGTAGGCATCTTCCGCAGCGCCCCACTGCTTGTCTTCTTCGTACACCATACCCAGTTGATGCCAAGCCGTGGCTTCTTTTGCTGGTTCGTTGAGTTGATGGAAAGTAGTCAGTGCTTCAAGGTAACGCTGTTCTGCTTCTGGGAGGTTGCCTTGCCTCATAGCTAGTGTGCCGAGTTGAAGATTTGATACCGCAGCCTCACGAAGGTTTCCAACTTCTTTTTGAATAACTAATCCTGCTTCATAAGCAATGCGTGCCTCACCATAATCTCCCATATCCCTCAGCACATCTGCCAAGTCAGTCTGCAACGTTCCCATCAGTTGCTTGACATCATCAGACTGTTCCAACTGCTGCGACACTGCCAACCCCTGGCGGTAAATTTCTGCTGCTTGTGCTGTTTGGCTTTGGGATGCAAAGCACCGCCCCAGCCTAACCAAAGTAATACAGCGGTTATAACTTGGTTGCTCGCCCAACTCTGCCAGTATCTCACTAAACACCTGCGCTGCTTGTTGATAGCGACCAGCATCGTATAATTGCTCACCTAAACTAGTACGGCTGAGATACCATGTATCGGAACCTACTTCCTCTGTTAACTCAGCAATCCTTTGATTTAGTCTAGTGCGATCGCGGTTAAGTCCAAAAATACCAAGAAATCTGTTTACCTGGTTAACAAAGTCTACTGCCCATTCTGCACCTGCATTCAACGCGCCATCAACTGCATAAAGTAAATTGGGTAATTCTCTTTGGGCAAGGGCACGAACTCCATGAGGATTTTTGCTATCTTTAAAATACAAATAGCCAGAAACCTGATAATACCACTGTTGATAACGGGCAAGCAGTTTTGTCTGTGCTTCTGGGGATAAACGTGGCCACAAGGCAGGGGCTAAGGTGGGGTGAAATTTGAGAAAAGGCTCATCAACTTGAATTAACCCAGTGGCTTCTAATGCTGGGCGCAAAGTTTGCCACTGTGACTCAGAAATTTCTGTAATTTCCAGCAAGTAAGGTTCTAACGCCCCGCCCTGAAACACGCCTAAACGAGGCAACAACTGCATCGCTTCAGCATCCAACCGTTCCAAAGATAAATTCAACGATGCCAATAAGGGATTATCTGGTGTTTGGGCAATCAACGTTTCTAAACTTTGTCCCAAATCTGCTGGACGACGGGTTTTCAACTGTCTCGCCAACAAACCAATGGACAGGGGATGAAAATCCACCAGTTTAAATAATTCCAACAATACTTCGCATTTAGGTGGGTCAAATTTGGGTGCTAGCGTCAGTTTAATCAAACTCTGGAAATACGCTAGGGCATCTTCTTGTCCCAAACCTCGCAAAGGTAAGGAGATATGTTTGCGGCTGCCTTCTGTGGGATAATCAGGATGGTGAAAATCTGGTGTACGAGTGGTGAGTAATACCCGACATTCCCCAACCTCAGACCACTGTTTTGCCACGGTTAACTGTTCCCGTAGAGGTTCGGCTGGCAAGGTTTCTAAGTTATCTAAAATCAGTAATGTGGCTTGGTTACGCAACGCCTGAGTTGCCGCCGCCCCATCAATTAAACTCTCGTCTAACACTGTCGCCAGGGTGCTAACTGCCCAGCCTACAGCATCCACTCCTTGAAAAGCAGCATAATCAACAAAACAAACTTTCTCAAACATCCCCGTGCGGTGTAACCAGCGTCCTGCTTCCTGGACAAGATAGGTTTTTCCCTGTCCACCAAAACCCGATACTGTGAGGCGGCGCGTTCCCTGCACAAACCATCTTTCTATCTGCCACAATTCCCGGCTACGACCGAAGAATCCAGCTTCTTGTAAATCAGGTAAGTTTCCCCATTTTGTTGACTCGTCGCTTTCTTGGTTGTTTAAGTCTTGCTGCTGCAATAACGGCGTATCGCCAGCCGCTTGATACAAGGCAGGTAAAAACCAATCTTGCAATTTTAACTGCACCCGTTCTTCACCCCGTTGTCGTTCTCCCCGTTTTTGGTTGAGATATAAATCTCGCCGCGCATTATCTAATGCTTCACCCATACCAGCACCAGATACTAAACCCTGATAGAACTTGGCAAACAGTTGATGGGCTGTTGTCACTAATATCGAATAAGCCATTGCCAAGACTGTGGGAATACCTGCATGGGTTAACCTAGCGGCTACACAACCCATTGCATCCTCTCCATCTTCACCACCCATCGCCGCCGACTGACAGGCAGACAAAACAATTAAACCTACCTTTTGCCGATTCAGCATATCACCCAAGGTTTCGGCTGTAATCAGAGCTTTTTTCCCTTCTTTATCCTCAAATAACAAATAACCTATATTGCCGCCGTTCCCATTCCCGCCTTTAGTTACTCCCACGGGGTCGCTATGTTTAGCCTGTTCTTGGAAACGCCCATCCAGATCAAATACCCCATGACCATCAAAATGCACAATATCAACAGGGGGTTTGCGCGAATCTTCTAACCGCTCTACTAAATTATCCAAGGTTGCTGGACGCAAAAATTCCACCTCAACTCGTCCGTCGGCTGCTTGTTGAATCGCGTCCAACACTGCCATTGCTTCACCACGGGGGTCAATAAATCCCGCATCGCTGGGACGACTGACCACAAACAATAACCGCAAACGATCCTTGACTTGCACTTTAAACGGCCTGCGTCCACCCCCTGCACCTGCCAAGCGGCGACGAATAGAAATGCGGGGATTGTCGTGAAACAAATAAGTACCTTGTGGGTCGCGTAACAATTCCCAAGGCAGTGATAAAATTGCTGGATGACTAGCGCTGATTGTTAATAAGCGTCCTGGTTGATTTTGATCTTGAAAATCATTAAACAGCCGTTGAGCAGCCCGATCTTGAAAAACAGCATTAAATAAATCTTCGCCCCATTGCTGCAATTTTTCTGCTATCCTTTTAGCCTGTTGATCATCTACATCCGTGGTGTAATGAGCCGCATAAGTTTCTAAGTACCAGCGAATCTCTTCTCTGTCTGCTGCACTCAGCGGTGAGGAAAAATCCAGCTTATCAGTTTCTTGCTCGTCAAATTTTACAATGACTTGGTTATTCTCTGGGAAGCGCAGATTTAATTCCATAGCTGACCGTTTGGGATTTGTGTGTGGAAGCTTACTTGAGAGAATACAAGCTTTTTAGGGAAAATTTCGTAAAAATGCTAGGCGATCGCATGTCCATTGAGCATATTTAAACTTAATATGATTCAATTAAGGGTTATCGGTCTTATCAGACGCGATAAATCGCGTCTCTACATGAGGCTTTTTGGTTTAACTGAACGGTATTGTATCTAAACTAACTTTTTCTATAAACATCTTTTCGATGCTTGCACTGCAAAATTTGTACGAGTTTACTTTCATCATTAATCTCGTAACGAACTCTATAATCACCAATCCGAATACGATACTCGTTATCAGAACCTTTTAACTTGACAATTCCATCGGGACGTGGTTATGAAGCAAGATTTTGGATTTTTTCAATAACACGCTCGATTACATCATTTGGTAAGTTGTCAATCTGCTTTTGTACCGACTTTGAAATAGCGATCGCATAACTCATTATCTCTGCTCTGAGCGATTAGCAAGATATTCATCTATACTCACGGACTCACCATCGCTATACTCAGCGCGAACTGCTTCAATTTCTGCTAGTGTATCTGCGTCGTCTTCGTACAAAGCTTCTTCGGCTTCAAAAATTTGTTGCTCAATTAGTTCTTGAAGTTGACGTTTTTCTGTTAAATCAAGAGAAGATATTGCTTCTGCTAAAATTTCTAAGGAGAGTTGTAGTTTAACAATGGCTGGCATTTTTCTCCTTTTGGGTGTGTTTTATTCGCATTTTGACACCATTATGCTGATTTTAACAGTTATATTTTTGCCAAGCCCAAAGTCTTTAGGTTGTATTTCACGCTTGTGGGGTCAGCGCAGCAATTGGATTTGTCTAAACTGCGATCGCACTTCTACAACACCTTACTAACTATCTCTCAAAAACTGCGTAGTTTACCGCCGTAGGCATCACCTACAAAAGTTCCTACGCAGCCATATTCATCATCAACAAGTCTCTTTGCGTCTATGCACCCCCAACAAACTGAGGCGGTTTCACAAAAAATCGAATTCGATTCCACTCAGCCTGACTAAAACAAGACTTAGGCAAAATCTCTCTCAAACTCTCATTTTTCCGTGTTGCACCAGTTACTACCCTGCGGAAACGCTTGAGAGCGTAGCTTGCTTCCCCGTAGGGGTACAAGCCGGGGAACCCCCCCAACGCACTGGTCAGAAGTTATTTTAAAAATGATTAGCTGTGATTCTAACTAATTATTCAGAATGGAGAGCATTCAAGGCGATTTCTGAGGGGTGAACCACTCCGTTATCTTTTAAATTGGCTTTCTCCAGCCGGCGAAGCACGATCATGCCACGAGAGCGATTCGATGAAGAATCTTTATCTACGCAAGCGGCATATATACGTTGAATTGGGCATTTCCAAAAGCGGGTATACCGTTTAGGATTTGTATCTGCAATGGTTATTTCTTGAGTTTTCGGGTCATAGTCTGCCAATAAAGAAAAGTGACCACCTTCTAAACTTGGATTTTCATGGGCAATACGGGTATTGAAGTTAAGAATGTGGACATCAGTTTCATCACAAACGGCAGCTTCAACTTCACGGGTGAATGCTTCGAGCGTCATACTCGGTTTATCAAAATGCTCTACCCGAATGGACACAGGTATTTCTTTTTTTTCAAGGTAAGTTCGACAAGTATCGTAGGTTTCTGCTAACGTCATGCCATCATCTAAAACCGATGCGATCGGCAGTTGGGTAGCATAGAAAATCTCATCAACAGTCGTCAGATATCCCAATGCGGTAAAGGCATAGGCAATTGCAGTGACATTACAACAGTAGATGGGTTGTTGAAACTGATGTAGTTGAATGATTTCCAAATCTCGTTTGGAAATTTGAGCTAAATTATCAAGATCCATTTTTCTGCCTTTTTTTATATATATCGATTAACTCAGGATTTACAGCTTTTTTGAAAACCGTGCTTGTATTATCTAGGACTCGCCATTAAAGACGCAAGGACAGTTAAGACAGTTAAGCAAATTTTTGAGGCATCCATTAGACGCTTTGTTTTGCATGTACGTACTCTCCAACAAACTGAAGCGGTGTTCCTCGTGTTGGGAGCGGTCTTCCTTGTGTTGGGAGCGGTGTTCCTTGTGTTGGGAGCGGTCTTCCTTGTGCTGGGAGCGGTCTTCCTCGTGCTGGGAGCGGTCTTCCTCGTGCCGGGAGCGGTCTTCCTTGTGCCGGGAGTAGTCTTCCTCGTGCTGGGAGCGGTGTTCCTCGTGCTGGGAGCGGTGTTCCTCGTGCCGGGAGCGGTGTTCCTCGTGCCGGGAGCGGTCTTCCTCGTGCCGGGAGCGGTCTTCCTCGTGTTGGGAGTGGTTTAAATTTTACCTTTTTATATTAACTAGATACCGAAAAATTACTGATGTAACCTGAAAATTTTATAAGCAAAAACTGCGAGTTCTGCTGAACCGAAACGCAGTTTAATTAAGCCAAGCTAGCTTTAGCAGCATCTTAAAGGAGTAATTTTATGTCTCGTCAAAAACGTACATCCCGCATTTTAGAAAAAGCTCAGTTAAGATCCGCCGGACTGAAATCGATTGTTCCAAGCATCAAATTTGATGAGAATTATAATTTGGAAAAACTGATTGAGTCAATTGAGCAGTTACGCAACAAACTTGATGTTTATAATACTGCTCTGTCTGTGGTTGACTCTTCTAAAACTGAAATTGAAGAGATGGAAAAAAACTTGAGTCAGCTTTCTGAGAAGATGCTGATGGTGGTTGCAATCAAGTACGGCAAAGACAGCCGCGAATATGAGATGGCGGGTGGTGTTCGCAATAGCGATCGCATTCGCAAAATCAGATCGAGCCGCTTGAAAAATGTTGTAGAGCAAGCATCAGATGAAAATGCTAAAACTGCATAAAGGGGCTTAAACCTGTTATCTGACAAATTGGACGTTAGCACGCTAGCAAAATCAGCACATAATACATATAGTCAATAACAGGCTAGCGTCCACTAAAAGCCACTAATGCCGCAAAATAACCAAACCGCCGTTGAATTCCGCGATGTTACCTTTAGCCGCAATCATCGCCCCTTGGTGTCAAATCTCAACTTCAACATCCGCCAAGGAGAAGCACTAGTATTACTTGGGCGCAGTGGTAGCGGCAAAACCACCACAATGAAGTTAATTAATCGCCTATTCACACCTACACAAGGCGAAGTTTTATTTGATGGTATTCCCACAACTCAATGGGATGAAATTAAACTGCGGCGAAAAATTGGTTACGTCATTCAAGAAATTGGTTTATTTCCCCATTTTACGGTTGAACGCAATGTGGGTTTAGTCCCGGCTTTGGAAGGTTGGCAATCGAAACAAATAAAAACGCGGGTTTATGAGTTGTTGCAATTAGTGGGTTTAGAACCAGCACAATTTGCAGGGCGTTACCCGCACGAACTTTCGGGAGGGCAAAGACAAAGAGTCGGGGTAGCCAGGGCTTTAGCAGCAGATCCACCTGTATTGTTGATGGATGAACCCTTTGGCGCACTCGATCCGATTACGCGCTTAGAACTGCAACAAGAGTTTCGGCGTTTGCAGCAAGAGTTAGGTAAGACGGTTGTGTTTGTCACCCACGATATTCAAGAAGCCTTGGTTTTGGCATCGAGAATTGGTTTAATGTATGGCGGAGAATTGGTAGTATTGGGGACAACAGATGAATTTATGCGATCGCAACACCCAGAAAGCCTAGCCTTTCTTAAATGTCTGCGTTCTTTCCAAGACAATTTATGAAAAATTTCTTTCTTGTTAAGTATGCCCCAGAAATTCTTCAGCATACTCTAGAACACTTGTTTTTAGTAGGCATCGCTATTGGAATTGCCATACTTATAGGCATTCCTTTAGGTATTTTAATTACACGTAAAACATATCTCCGTCAACCAATTCTCGGCATAGCGAATATTCTCCAAACTATTCCTAGTTTGGCTCTCTTTGGTTTACTCATCCCTGTTCCTATAATTGGTGGAATTGGGGCTGTACCAGCAATTGTTGCTCTGACTGTATATTCCTTGCTGCCGATAATTCGTAACACTTATACAGGGATTACTGGTGTAGATCCAGCGATTCGAGAGGCTGGGAGAGGTATGGGAATGACAGATAGACAATTGTTATTGCAAGTTGAGATTCCCTTGGCAATGGGGGTAATTTTAGCAGGTGTGCGAGTCGCAACGGTAATTGCTATCGGCATTGCAACCATTGCAGCTGCGATCGGGGCTGGTGGCTTGGGAGTCTTTATTTTTCGCGGCATATCAGTAGTGAACGATCAGTTAATTTTAGCTGGTGCAGTTCCGGCGGCGGTAATTGCATTATTGGCTGACTTTGTAATTGGCTGGTTGGAGAATAAATTAAAAATTAAAAGTTAATGAAAAGATTTTTAGCATCCTGCTTTTTAACTTTTGCTTTGTTATTAGTCATCACTAGCTGTACACCAAATGTAAATAGCAGCAGTGATGGCAATATTATTGTTGCTTCTAAAGATTTTACTGAGCAAGATATTTTAGGTGAACTTCTAGCACAGCAAATAGAAGCAACAACTAATTTAAAAGTATCTCGTCGTCCCCGTTTGGGTGGTTCTTTTGTTTGTCATAACGCGATTACTACTGGCAAAATTGATGCTTATATTGAGTACACAGGTACAGCTTTTACTGGAATTTTAAAGCAAAGAGCAGTTAATGACCCTAAAGAAGTTTATGAAAAATTAAAACAAGCATACTCTCAGCAATTCAATTTGGAAGTGATGCCAAGCTTGGGTTTTGAAAATACTTTTGCGATGATTGTTCGGGGAGATGATGCCAAACGCTACAATATTCAAACTCTCTCAGAAGCTACTCAATATACACCTCAGTGGCGCGGTGGTTTTGGTTACGAGTTTTTAGAACGAGAAGATGGTTTCCCTGGATTAGCTAAAACTTACGATTTACGTTTTGCCAAATCTCCTCAAATCATGGACTTGGGTTTGATATATCGTGCTTTGATTCAAAAACAAGTAGATATGGTGGCGGGTAACTCCACTGATGGGCAGATTTCTCGGTTGGGTTTAGTTGTGTTAAAGGATGATAAACATTATTTTCCACCTTACGAAACTGTGCCAATTGTTCGGCAAGAAATATTAAAAAAATATCCCCAATTAAAAACAGCGATCGCTTCACTCGCTGGAAAGATTTCGGCAGATGAAATGCGGCAGTTAAACTATCTGGTTGAGGGTGAATTACGTGATATTAAAGATGTTGTCCAGGAGTTTCGCAAATCGAAGGGATTAAAATAATTCGTAATTCGTAATTAAGGGTTAGTGTAACGCACCCTACTAGTCTGTCAAGTTTAAATTGTTCGTAGTAAGGACTTTATTCCTTATCCTCTAAGCACTAAAGTGCTTACTACAAACTTTTAAAACTACGTTATACATTGTACTAATGTTGTCCATGCAAAAAGTTCTTTAAGCACCTAATGACTTCACTTGTTGATTGTTCATTGGCCATTTGGAGACATTGCTGCACAATTTCTCTGACGTTAGGAAAGTAACTACTTTCTGTAAGCACATAACTTTCTGTCTGTAATCTATAAATTAATAGGCGATTATTCTTTAATATCCAAACTTCTGGCACTCGATAAGGTAAGTAATCATTAATATCGGTGTAGCTTGTAACGTCTATTTCAATTGCTAAATCTGGTGGTGGATCTGACTCCCAATCAATTCTTTTTTTACCGACAACTGCTCTACAATTTTCAATGTAAAAGGAATAGTCTGGTTCAATACCACTAATTTCTGGCAAGCTCATGGTAATGGGCGTAAATGACTCGTATATGCGGTTTAAATGATCCAGCAAAACCTTAGCAATATCTGCCAGCAAACTCGCATCTCTTCCGTGTTCTGGTAGCGGTGCCATTAGCAAAATTTCCCCAGGTCGATATTTAATGCGAGGCGAAGAGCGATCGCCTAATTGCTGACTCAATACTTGATAGTCTTGCCAGTTTCCTAACAGTTTCAATACCGCGCCAGGTGGTAACTCAATTCTTTGTGGTGTAATTACGGTATCCATCTTAGCTCACATTGTAGATATTGCCGATCGTATTACATGGATGATAGGCGATCGCAGGATTCATAAATTCTAGGACTTACGCACTCAGCTTGCCCAACCCCCTTAAAAATGGGGCTTTAGAAGTTCGCCCAAATTGATCGGGAGGCTAGGGGGATCTAGGTTTTAGTGCGTAAGTCTTATTCTTGTCCTCTGTGGCCAAGTGATGGAACTCTAATAACGATTAAACAACCACAAAATTGTTGTTCGTTAGTGACAACCCAGCAGATAATTCTGCAAATTGTACCTGAGTAAATGCGCCTGCACTACCATCCTGGTCAAAAAACAATGCACCTGTAGTGGAGTTATAAATAAATCGCTGGGTGCTAGTGGTTGCAGATTCTCCAAGTGTAAACTGGCTTGTCTTAAGTACACCTGCTGATAAACCGCCACCAAAACCAGCAGCCGACACCTGAATTAGTTCATTAAGTTCATTAATGGTAGCGAAGTCACTTATCAGATCGAGACCTTCATTGAAACTATTGAAAACAAAGGTATCAGTGCCACCTTCCCCAAAGAGTCTATCATTACCCTTGCCACCGATGAGGATAGCATTGCCATCGCCACCTCTGAGGGTATCATCACCATTACCACCTTTAAGGGTGTTATTGCCTGAGCTACTAGAGGCTATCAGAGAATCATTACCATCGTCCCCATCTAATAGATTATTGCCTTCTGAAAAGCTACCATCCAATGTATCGTTACCAACACCACCTTTAAGGGTGTTATTGCCTGAGCTACCAGAGGCTATCAGGGAATCATTACCATCGCCCCCATCTAATAAATTATCGTCTGTTGAAAAAATATTCAATGTATCGTTACCAACACCACCGTTGAGGGTGTACTCACCAGAGGTGTTAACAGCAGAGAGGAAATCATTACCATCGCCCCCATCTAATAAATTATCGCCTGTTGAACCGTAAACATTCAATGTATCGTTACCAGCACCACCGTTGAGGGTGTTATCGCCAGATATGCTACCCCCAACGTAATTACCGAATTCGTCGTAAATGAAACTCAAGGCCTGTAAAGAATCATTGCCATTGCCTCCATTGAGAAGGTGATCCCCTGTCGAAAGACTAATATCCAAGAAATCTTCACCAGCGCCGCCATCTATTGTATCGTTACCATTACCTGAGCGGAGCGTATCATTACCATTGCTTCCCACAAGATAATCATCGTAGTCTGTACCTGTGATATTTAATTGTTCGATATTCTTGTAGCTAAACACTGTTGTGTCCGCCGTCGAAGAAATAACTGCAATATTAGTAGTAGGATTGAAAGTCGAAGTAATTCCCGTGGTAGCACTGCTATAACTGAAAGACAAGGTGTCGTTACCTGTTCCCCCGTCTACTGTTTGAGTGACTAACGTAGATAGGGAGTGGAAATTTAAGGAATCATTGCCATTGCCACCATTGAGGGTGTTATTGCCTGTGCCACCATTGAGAGTATCATTGCCATCGCCACCGTTGAGAGTATTATTGCCATCGCCACCCCTCAAAATGTCATTGCCACTTAAGCCTTCAATAATGTCATCACCCCCTTGACCATTGATGACATCATTTGAATTTTCAAATCCACTAACATTGTTGGATAGGTCGTTTAGGAAGGTGACTGTGTTTTTTCTAAAGACAGTGCTTTGGGTGGAGTTGGCATCGAAGACATCAAAGCTGTCGGTGATGGCAGTTTGCCCATAAAACAGAATATTGCCCAAATCTACAGTGGCTCCAGTGGATTTGGTGAGGTTTTCTAGGTTTTCCAGGGCAAAGTTTTCCAGGATGAATCTGGTATCACCATACCCTTGAAAGCTGATTTCCAAACTTGTATCATTCTGGGTGAGAAGCAAATTGTCGGCAGTGAAGCTACTATCGTCCTGGAATATCAGAGTGTCCACTTCGGCTATGACTGCTGCTGTGGGGTTTGTTCCTTTACCTACTCCATCAAAATCGGCGATCGTAGTAGTGCCATTATTAATGGTGTCGCTGTATAGGCTGTTGTCGTTGTCGTATAAGCCGTCGTAAACAAATTTATCCTTACCACCGCCGCCTGTAAGGCTATCATTGCCATTACCTCCTGTGAGGCTATCATCGCCATTACCACCGTTAAGGGTGTTATTACCAGTGGCACCAGAGGCTGTTAGAGTATCATTGCCATCGCCTCCATCTAGGAGGTTATTGCCTGAGGAGATAGAGTTGAAGTAGGAGTCTTGATATATAGACAAAAAGCCAGAGATGTCTAGAAAATCATTGCCATCGCCTCCAAAAAGCAGGTTATCGCCTGATGATCCACTAGCACTCAAGATATCATCACCATTACCACCATTGAGGGTGTTATCGCCATCTGAGCCAGAGTCAGACGATGTGTACTGCTCACCCCTTACAATCCCAGAGATAGAGAGAGAATCATTGCCATCGCCCCCATCTAAGAGGTTATCGCCTAATGAACCGCTAGCATTTAAAGTATCATCACCAGCACCACCGTTGAGGGTATTATTGCCTAAAGAGCGATCGTTGTACTCTGGTGCGTAGGAGTTGTAGTAGTCTCCGCCAGAGATGGAGAGAAAATCATTGCCATCGCCACCATTAAACAGATTATTGCTTGAGCGGGAGTCAGCATACAGACTATCGTCACCAACACCACCGTTGAGGGTATTATTACCTGCGCCACCCCTCAAAATGTCATTGCCACTTAAGCCTTCAATAATGTCATTACCTCCCTGACCATTGATGACATCATTTGAATTGTCAAAGCCACTAACATTGTTGTCGAGTTCGTTTAAGAATGTGACTGTGTTTTTTCTAAAAACAGTGCTTTGGGTGAAGTTGGCATTGAAGACATCAAAACTGTCGGTGATAGTAGTTTGCCCATAAAATAGAATATTGCCCAAGTCTACAGTGGCTCCAGTGGATTTGCTGAGGTTATCCAGGTTTTCCAGGGCAAAGTTTTCCAGGATGAATTTGTAACTACCAAACCCTTGAAAGCCGATTTCCAAACTTGTGCCGTTCTGGGTGAGGAGCAAGTTTTGGGCAGTAAAGGCACTATTGAACTGGAAACTTAGGGTATCCACTTCGGCAATGACTGCTGCTGTGGGGTTTGTTCCTTTATCTACTCCACCGAAATCGGCGATCGTATTAATGTAGTTTGAGCCGCCGTCAAAAAAAAATATATCGTTGCCACCGCCACCAGTTAGGGTGTCGTTGTAATCGATGTAATCAAAAGCGCCCCGTAGGGTGTCGTTACCGCTGGTTCCAATGATAATTGCCATAAGTTTTTCCTGATTGAATAGATTTTTGGAGTAACTTCAGTTGTCAATAATCGAGTTAGTGCTGTTTGATGGCACAAATAATCTGCCAAAAGTTAAAGCTTTCGGCATAGAATATTCACTCTTTAGATAGATGGACTCGCCAATTGTTCATTAAAGATTTCCCCTTTAATTCGCTTTCAAACATTACTTATCCCAGGATTGAGAACTATCTAAGTCTTAAGCACTGTACAAAATTTAGTTGCTTTGTCAATGCATAAGTCTTACTAGTTTAAAAATAGGGAAAACTTTAGATGGCATAAAAAAGAGAATTTTTATGCATTTTTTGTCGGCGTAGCTTGCCGCCGTAGGCATCGCCCTTGAATTTCTATCTGTAAAATAGCAAACATCAAAATAACCCAACAATTACTAAATATCGAATATTTACTTAGATGTCTATCTTTTAAAAAAATCTTTGCATACTCTTTATATTTGTAAGAGACTATTTAAAAAGTAAATGTTAAATTGTAGCGTGCGTTATCGCTGAGAGTACGACACCTGGGAATATGGTGCGTTACGTCTAAATTAGACTTTCTCAAACCCTCAAATTCCTACACAGAGGTAACACACCCTACTTAATATTTACTTTATAAATCAATACGATTCAGTTAAGGGCTAAGTGTACAAAATTGTGGGTTTTCGAGACGCGATAAATCGCCGTCTCTACAAGTGTTTTGGTCTTATCTGAACTGTATTGCTTTATAAATAGGCTCTAACCATTCCCCCCTGCTCCCTGCCTTGCCTCTTTTTCAAGGGGGAGAGCCATGCCTACGGCGGCAAGCTACGCAAACAATGGTAATCAAAATCTGATAAATTAAGTACACTCAGATGCTATATATGTATAAGTTTTTATGAAAAATGGTATAAAAATGCTTACTGTTACTAAAGCCAAGCCAGTTGCGATGCCTGCGACGCACGCAGCCATCGCAGTCTTTTCTTTCACCCTCTTTGTTTATAGCCAAGTCGCCTCGGCTGCTTTAACTTTACCCCTACGCAGCAAAAAGGGAATGGTGGTTTCAGCCCATCCCCTAGCGAGTGAAGCGGGAATTTCGATGTTACGCAAAGGTGGGAATGCAGTGGATGCAGCTGTAGCCACAACCTTTGCAATTTCTGTAGTTGAGCCTTTTTCAGCCGGAATTGGTGGCGGCGGATTTTTGCTGATGCACTCTGAAAAAACTGGCGACATCAAAGCATTAGATTTCCGTGAACGCGCACCCCTGAAAGCTACAAGAAATATGTATCTTGACGCAGAAGGAAAGGTGCGTCCCAATGCAAGTATTAAAGGTTATTTAGCAGTGGCGACACCAGGAACGGTGTCGGGACTTTATGAAGTGCATCGTCGCTATGGTAAACTTTCTTGGCAAGAGGTGATGAAACCTGCGATCGCACTCGCTAAAGATGGCTTTATTCTTGGCGATGCCGCAACTTGGCGTTATCTGCAAACAAATAACTCCGCCAAGCAAGTACTTCTCAAAAATCCAGGGATGCGGGAAATTTTCACTCACAACGGTGAATTTTATCAACCAGGGGAGAAACTGGTGCAGCGTGATTTGGCACGCACTTTAACAGCAGTTGCCGAAAATCCCCAAAGTTTTTACACCGGAAGTATTGCTCGTGCGATCGCTTCTGATATGGTAAAAAATGGTGGTTTAATTACTTTAGAAGACCTGAAAGCCTACAAACCAATCTGGCGGACTCCTATTTGTGGCAATTTCCGCAAAGCTAAAGTTTGCTCAATGCCACCCCCATCATCGGGAGGCGTTCACCTATTGCAGATTTTAAATATTATCGGTGACACTGATTTAAAATCTTTGGGATGGCATCATCCTGACGCTATTCAGTTAATGGTAGAGGCAATGAAAATTGCTTACGCCGATCGTTCAGAATATTTAGGCGATCCTGATTTTGTCAAAGTTCCTGTACAAGAACTACTCAGTCCAGCTTACGCCAAAGAACGCCGTCAAGAAATTAATATGCAAGTGGCTAGACCCTCGACCAAGGTCAAGCCAGTAGATAGAAAGACACTACAACGTTTTAGTCAGGCTAATAATCGGAGTTTAGGAGAAAATACCATTCCTTTATCTCATCAGTCTCTTAAACTGCACGCGACGCGGTATGAATCCACTGAAACCAGTCATCTTACGGTTGTGGATGAAGAACGCAACGCTGTAAGTCTAACTTTCACCATTAACCTCAGTTTTGGTGCTGGTGTGGTGACACCGGGAACTGGAATTATCCTCAACAATGAGATGGATGATTTTGCTGCTGCGCCAGGAGTGCCTAATGCCTTTGGTTTAGTTGGTAACGATGCCAACAGTATTGCACCCCGCAAAACTCCCCTATCCAGCATGACTCCCACAATTGTCACAGAAAATGGTCATTTTCGGATGGCAGCAGGTGCGCCTGGTGGTAGCACTATCATCACTCAGGTTTTGCAAGTCATCCTAAATGTGCTGGAATACAACATGGATGTTGGCGCAGCTGTTTCTGTTCCACGCATACATCATCAATGGCTTCCAGATGAGTTGCGTGTAGAACCTTGGGGTTTGGATGCTCTGACTCTGCAAGAATTACGCCGTCGGGGGCATAAAATTAAGGAAAGTACTCCTTGGGGTAATGGTAACGCGATCGCGGTTACATCTGATGGAACTCTAGAAGGCGCGGCAGATCCTCGCGGTGAAGGTTCCCCCAGAGGTCTATGAGCGAGTGAGGGACTGGCGAGACACAGGGATGCACAGAATAACAAATAACAAATGACCAATAACTATTGAT
Organism: Desmonostoc muscorum FACHB-395; assembly: GCF_014698035.1. GTDB lineage: Bacteria > Cyanobacteriota > Cyanobacteriia > Cyanobacteriales > Nostocaceae > Nostoc > Nostoc muscorum_A. The sequence continues at coordinate 100,317 of NZ_JACJSF010000001.1, read as the reverse complement.
TTTGGATTGTTGACTCTACGTAGCTACTGCTGCCAAACTCATTGGCGCGTGCGCTAGGTACTAATGTCCAACCTGCTTTGAGAAGTTTTTGATAAGTTGCCCAACCTTTAGAACCACCTGGTATTTGATAATCTGGGACTGCTAAATGTCCAAAAGCCGTGTAGGGTCGCCAAGGCTGATTGGGTTCTGTCTGCAAATACAAGATTTTCTCGCCGTCGCCACCAGACTTAGATAACCAGCACATTTGTCGATGCATTGCAAACTCCTTTGCTTTTAGCTAACAACTAACGCATAATATCAGACTTTTGTCAAGTTACTTCTCACCCTTGTGAGCTATTTTTGGACAGGCAGATAAACAGATTTGCCTCACCTTATGTATTAGGGTGAGATTTTTCTAATGTTATCCGCGTTTTTTGCGATCGTGTGTAACAATAACTACTGTTTTCAGCGTGGGTTAGGAATTTGCAATCTGCTCTATTTTTAACAAACAGAAGTCAGGAGCCAAAATTCAGTTCTAAATTCTGGCTCCTGATTACGTTGAAGGAGTGTGGGAGGTGTGGGGAGTGTGGGAGGATGGGGAAGAAATCTGACCGCGCACACTGCACACACTCCCCTTGGGATTAGCGGATAGTGTAGCGTGCGATCGCTGTAGAAAAACTCTAAATATTTGGTGGGCGGGTTTTTTTTGCGATCAAAGCCCAATTTGATCGGGTTTTCCAAATACCATAGCCTTCTCTGTAAATTGAAAAACTTAGCAGCAATACAACCGAGGTTTAGCAAAAGGTCGAGTTGTGATTGAGCATATCAATCTTTGTGGCCATTTTGTCGCCGACAATGCCGCGAATTGTCTGTACTAATTGGGTGTATGCAAAGTCAGACAAAGCTGGCGTTGTTTCTTGCAAGTTAATTGATTGATCTAAATCAATCCATGATTTGCAACCGCCGTATTTAGGGTAATAAGGAATTTCTTGCTCTTGGGTTAGCTTATATGTCCGCAGGAGGAGAATATAAAGGGGCTGACGTGGTTTCCATTTAAGGCGATCGCTAATAAAATGCTCGTTCCAAATATGGAATGGAAGCAAGGCGTTGACAAGAAATTCGTCACTAACTGGCAAAATATCTGTAATTTCAGCCCAACTGCCGATGCGAACTGTCTCTGGATGCCAACCTGATGTTACTGGATAAACACGATTAGCATACTCAGGTTTGAGCATGAAAGCTTGTTGATGTTCATAAGTCGGGTAAAGCAAAATTTGCTTGTGGGCAACTTGGAAATGTCCATTTCGTTCATGAATACCCCCTTTGCGGAGCAACATAATTGTTTTGCCACTCTCCAAGGCATTTACGGCAACTGCCCATTCTTTGAGAGCATGAAAAGTTGTAGTCAATTCCATCAGCATCTACTGTAACTCTGATTTAATTCAAGCTAAGACCGATAAAGTGTGAAACTGTCCAAGGGAATGAATTAGAAAGCAGTTATAAAAAAGCGATCGCTAGCAACCCAGCAGATAATCGTACTAAAAATAAACTGTTTCAATGCGAAAACTTTGAACATGCTCAACAAGCGCTACAAAAATTACGTCCCATAGCCCTTATTTATAATTGTACCCCTGCTCAGTTAGCTTTGCCGTGGCTAATTGCCCAACCTTAAATTAAGGCTATTGCAAGGGCACGTTATCCCCAACAAGCACTAGTACCGCAAGGCGGAATTAAAAATTAAAAGTTAAAAGTTAAAAATGAATACAGCATAAGGGTTTCGTTGATTTGGAATGATCGGTTTATTTCCGCCGTATTGTACTAGACAACGCATTAGCCGCCCAAATTAAGCTTTATCCTGGTCAATTGGTAAAAATTGAGGCAATTGGACGTATTTTTAGCAATTGTCTGGATTACAGTCAAATTATGTGCAATTGATGACAATGCAGTTTGATTAGCTATGCTGAACTCTCGAAGATCCTGTCAAATATCTTAAAAAGACAGCCAGGGATCAAATATCTAGAGCTAGATTGCAAAATTTAACAAAACATCAACTTTAGTAAAGTAAGAGTTGCAACTTAGAAACTGAAGTGATAACTTAAATAGTAGGACACCAAACAAAATAAAACCAAAAGAAAAGGGTAAATGACTTAGTGTCCCCTGTCATCAACCCAAGCAAACTTCAGCATATCAATATGACAAAAGTGGCAAAAGCCTAATGTAAAAGGCAAAGCCAAATCCCAAAGCGGAAAAACGCAAGAATGCTGAGTTTGTTAGTTGTCTAGTCCACCTTAGTTATTAACCTTCAATTACTTAATTAGTTTAACAATTTGAAATCTGTGAACTCGATAAAACCTGGTCAACCTTGATCAGGTTTTTGGTATTTTATTGTGATATACTTTTTCGGTACGGCAGATAGCACAGGAATTGACGCTTAAAGGGATAGTTGGGAAACTAAAGTCTTTTTAACAAAAGTCAGTTAATGTGCCCAATAAATATCAAACCTTTTGGTTGGGTTACTTTATTTATTTTGTATATATAAAAAAGCCTACTAATATGGGCTTTTTTTTAAGAATATAAGAGGATGTTTAAAAAGTCCTCTTGTCAGTTGCAAAATGTTTTAGATCCCCCTAAATCCCCCTTAAAAAGGGGGACTTTAATTCTGGTTCCCTCCTTTTTAAGGGGGGTTAAAGGGGATCAATAAGTACCTAAAATCACAGCTAACTACTTTTCAAACAACCTCTAAACTCAAATTAACTAAATAATTTCCAAGCAGCGAAGAAAATATAATAGCAATGTATCGTCTTAAAAAAATTGATGAAATATAATAAACTTTTCAATAAAATTACTACAGCTATTATTATCACGCTCCTTTCTTTTTCTTGTAAGTCTTCTATTAGTACAAAAGCGGAACAGGCACAGGCGACAGATAAATCGAAATCCGATCCGAGTCTTGTCTATGGAGATTTAATTATTAAAGAACAATCAGATTATATAATGATTCCCGTTGTTCTTCCAGAGCAGAATGAAGATAAAAAAACTGATTTAAGCCTTTCACGTTCTTATGAAAGAAATAACCAATTGTCTAACATCATCTTTTATCGAAAGCAAGATGGTGAATCTCATATTTTATTAAATAAAAAAGCCATTATCGCCTCCTTTGATTTATTAGAGGTAAAAGCTGTAGAGAAGCCGCCTACAAGAGTTTGGTTTTATAAAATCCTTGAACAAGACACAAACGTAGATACAAAGCTCAACAGCGAAGATGCTACTGTTGGTTATCTTTCTGATTTATCAGGTAAGAATCTCCAGCAAATTACCCCAAATAATACTCAAATCATCAATTGGGTTGTTGTTCCAAGTCAAAATGCAATTTTTATAAAAATTATCAAAGACTCAGATAATGATAAAAAATTTACAGGAAAAGATAAAACTAATTTTATTAGGGTTAACTTAGATAAACCTGCTATGGGATCTGAGATTATTAGTAATCAGATAGAGCAAGAAATTAAGTCATCCGTTCTTAAATGATTAGGTTTATTGCATTGAATTGGGCCCCGCTACGCTAATACCTCTCTACAAGGGTTCTGGACAACGCATATTTAATTTATGGAGATGTCTAATTATGTAGAATCAGTGAAAATGCAGTTTAGATAGTAAAACCTTATCCAAGCCATGATAAATAAGATTGTGGAAGCTCAGGCATGAGTAATGGATGTGAATGGTAACATTACTGTGGTAGCCCAAACTACAGTAAATCCTGTGCGTTCCTGGTTATCAATTACCTCCTGTCATGGTTATGACTAAAACAACTAGGATTTTTGGCGCGAATTCTGTAAAAGTTAAAAGACAGAAGCAGCCAGGGCGTTGGCATAAAACCACACTGGCTCACTTTTTACGTTTGCCTTTGTACTTCCTAATAGCTTTGCTATGCATCTTGGGTTCACCCGTGCTAGCAAAAGTTCCTGGCTCGATTAATTCTTCATCTCAATCACAAATTAACAATTTGCCATCGCTGGCTGTAGTTAATGACCCAGGTTCGCTACTAGAACAGGGAAAATTTTTATACAATTCTGGTAACTTTGCCAAGGCAGTAGAAGTATTACAACAGACTGTCCAAACATATAAGCAGCAAGGAGAAAGCCTCAGACAGGCAGCGACACTGAGTAATCTTTCCCTAGCTTACCAGCAACTTGGTTTATGGAGTCAAGCACAGCAGGCAATTACAGAGAGCTTAAACTTGCTCAAAGGACAAGATGAAAACCAAAATCTTCAAATCTTGGCCCAATCACTGGATATTCAAGGTCGTCTTCAACTGAGAATGGGACAAGCCGAGGCAGCTTTAGCAACTTGGCAGCAGACAGAAGAAATTTACAGGCGAGCGGATAATCAAAGTGGTGTGGTGCGATCGCTAATCAACCAATCACAGGCGTGGCGAACTCAAGGATTTTACCCCCGCGCTGTCAAAACACTAGATCGGGTAAGTCAGACGTTAAAATCTCAACCAGATGCGATAGAAAAGACAGTGAGTTTGCGATCGCTCGGTGATGCTCTTTTAGTAGTGGGCGATTTGGAAAAGTCACGCCTGGCGCTAGAAGAAAGTCTGAGAATTGCTCAAAATCTGCAATCAAGCGCAGATATTGCAGCCAGTCTGTTCAGCCTGGGGAATAACGCCCGGAAACAAAAAAACAACCTACTAGCGATCGCCTATTATCAACAAACAGTTGCAGCATCTCCCCCACCTTTAATAAAAGTCCAAGCCCAACTCAATCACCTGAGCCTACTGATTCAAGATCAACAATGGGCAAATGTTCAAACTCTCTTACCATTGATTGAATCCGAACTGGCTCAACTTCCTCCTAGCCGTGCTAGCATTTACGCTCATGTTAACTTTTCCCAAAGTTTGGCAAAAGTCAAGGGTGGTATATTACAAGCATCTAGTCAGCATTACTACTCAGGATTCAGCACCAAAGAATCAGCAGTATTACTCGCCAGCGCCATTGAACAATCCCGCAGTTTAGGGGACAAGCGGGCAGAAGCATACTCACTAAAGAGTTTAGGCAGCTTGTATGAAGAAACAGGACAATTGTCATACGCGCAAGAGCTTACTCGGCAAGGATTAGCTTTAGCACAGAGCAGCAATGCACCAGAAATCACCTACACCTTAGAGTGGCAGTTAGGTAGATTACTGCGGGCAGAAAAAGATATGAATGGTGCGATCGCAGCCTATGATGCTGCTGTAGACACGCTCCAATCCCTTCGCAGAGATTTAGTAGTCAATAAAGACGTAGTTAACCAGGATGTACAATTCAACTTTCGGGACAGCGTAGAACCCATCTACCGAGAATCAGTAGAGTTACTGCTAAAATCCCAAGAAGGAAAACCAGATGAAAAAATATTGGAGAAAGCACGCCAACGCATTGAAGCACTCCAACTAGCAGAATTGGACGACTTCTTTCGAGAAGCTTGCCTACAAGGACAAAGAGTAGCCCTCGATCAAATGGTGGATAAAGATAATCCTACGGCTGCCATCCTTTATCCAATTATTCTTCCTGACGAACTTCAGGTAATTGTCAAAATTCCCAAACAACCCCTGCAAAGCTACACTACTCAGATTTCTCATACAGAAGTAGAGAAATTGTTAGTAGAACTGCGAAAAAATCTTGTCAACCCCACCGCTACCAAAGCCATCCAAACCCAGGCGCATGAAGTTTACAACTGGCTGCTTCAACCCATTGAGTCAAAATTGCAAAACAGTGGGGTAGATACCCTAGTGTTTGTCCTGGATGGCCCCTTACGCAATTTACCAATGGCAGCTCTATATGATGGCAAGCAATACTTGGTAGAGAAATATGCAATTGCTCTAAGTGTGGGTTTGCAACTCCTCGATCCTAAACCACTGGTAAAACAGCAGCTAAGAGCGCTAACCGCAGGACTGACTCAGCCACCACCAGGTTTTTCTAAGTTTGCTCCTTTGCTTGCGATCAAATCTGAATTTGACGGCATTACCAAAGCAGGAGTTTCGACAACGAGCCTACTAGATGGAGATTTTAAGAAAAAGAATTTAGAGGGTGAAATTAATGCTGCTTCATTCAACATAGTGCATTTAGCAACTCACGGTCAGTTTAGTTCTCGCCTTGAAGACACTTTTATTTTGGATTTCGATGGTCAGATAAATGTCAAAGATTTTGATACTCTCTTTCACAGTCAGGGCAAAACTATAGTAGAGTTACTCGTTTTGAGTGCTTGCCAGACAGCAACAGGAGACAGCCGTGCAGCACTGGGTCTTGCAGGAGCAGCTGTCCGGGCTGGCGCACGCAGTACCATCGCCTCACTGTGGCAGATTGATGATGAATCAACGGCAATGTTTGTTAGTGCCTTCTATCGAGAACTCAAGAGTGGCAAAATCACTAAAGCCGAAGCTGTCCACCGTGCCCAGCTACAACTGTTGCAACACCCTAACTACAAAGCACCAAGCTTTTGGTCTGCCTATGTGTTGATTGGCAATTGGTTGTAATTTGGGCACTTTTGGCTCATATAGAGCATGGGAATAGCTGATTAAAGGCTGCTGACTCCAGTAGGGGCGCAAGGTCTTGCGCCCCTACCCCAACGCAGGGATGGGATGTTTTTTATCATGTCTGGTTAATTAGTCATGATTATCTTTCCCCCTGCCCCCTGTGGACTTTATGATAAGTCTTTAAACGGACATGATATTACTGAAAGTCCCCAAACAAAAATAAAAACACATCATATCTAAACCTCGTCTACCTTGAGAACCGTAGTTTTCCCGGATTTCTCACGATACTGTAGGCAGGGGAGTGTGGGGAGTGTAGGAAGTGTGCGGGGTCAGATTTCTTCCCCATCCTCCCACACCTCCCAAACCTCCCACACCTCCCACACCTCCCACACCTCCCACACTCCTTGATTTCTCACAAGTGAGAAATCAAGGTTGGGTGCAGCGATCGCGTAACCCAACATAAATAAGGTGGTAATTTTGGGTTGCGTTTCACTCCACCCAACCTACATGAATATATCTTTTAAAAAACTCTAGGTTTCAACATAGATGAAGTTTAAAAAATGATTGGTCAATTCACTAATCAAATTGTTGTGGTGACAGGAGCAAATAGCGTATTAGAAAAATGCTGCTGATACATTAATGGCACATGATTTACTGACTTATCTCAAAAGCTCATGAAGGTATGAAAAATACTACAACTTTTGCAAGTAGCTATCACATTAGTTCAAAAATAAGGGAATTTTAATAATTATCTGTTGCAATATGCCATCGCATACATTTATTATTGTCACAATCACCTAATTTACCACAGAAATATATTTATACTGTGAAACTTTCCATACGATTATACTGGTGATTACAGCATTACTGACATTCTTTTTTTTACAGATATTTAAAGTAAATATATATACTTAAAACTTTACAGTAATAATTTCCATCTTTACTTCAATAAATCCAGCTATAAAAACATTCTCTTAAAATTAACTACTGACATTGCAGCAGTTTTGAATAATAAAATTCAAAGAAAGAATTTATTTAAGTCGTAATTTTACGGTTTTTAATGACTAATATTTAAAGTTACGATCTTACCTAAGGTGGTAAAAGCAACAGTACATTTATATGTACTTTATTGCACCATCGAAAAATAGTTTAGCTTGAGTTTTTGTTAGCTCCTTACACAAATGTGAGGAGAACTATCAGAACATTTTCTGCCATAGTTTATGAGGTACATTGTTTATTTTGATAGCGATTACAATCGCTGTGGCAGCATCTTAAGCTAACAAACTTTCTGACTTTCTCAATAAGTACTGTCTCAGGCTTTTGCCTGTGAAGTGCTATGGCTGACTGGATAACCAAGTCGGTTACAAACCCATTTGTCTATCGTTAGGAATATGAAAATGAAAATGAAATCAATTCTTGAGTTGATTGAGCACAAGAACCAGGAATATGCCAAGTTACCGTTCTTTGAGTATATGAAAGACGAGTCCATTGATCCACGTCAGAGACTGGCATTTGCACCTGTGATTGCTCCACTGGCACTGGAATTCAGTGAGTTATGCAAACGAGTTCTTAGAGATGAGCCAACGACTAATTACATTCAAGAGATGGTAAATCTGCACACGCACGAAGAACATTTTCACTGGCAATGGTTACTAGAAGACATGGAGAAGATGGGGATTGACTATCCTATGCGGTTTAGTGATGCCGTGCGATTCCTTTGGAGCGATCATACCAAGGTTTCCCGTTCGATGTTTCCTATCTTTGAGCGGTATACTCGGGGAGCAGATCCTATCATCAGATTGGTTGCCATTGAGGTATCCGAGGTGACGGCGAATGTTTTTTTCCGTTCAACCATGTCTGCGGCCTTGCAACTGCAAGAAATGACTCAAACAGAGTTCCGTTACTTTGGTATGCGTCATAACCATATAGAAAATACCCACACTCTTCATACTCCCTCTTCTTTGCAAATCATGAAAGAAATTGAGGTGTCGGAAGAAATTCGTCAACAAGCACTTGAATTAATTGATGTGGCGTTTGTGTATTTTACAGACTTGATCAATGAGTTTTTGGTTTATATTAAGACTCATTCTTATCAAGAACCCTTTTCTAAAGTGTACGAACCAGAGCGATCGCTAACATCTCCCTAAGCTATCTGTTAAATTTTCTATTCATTCGGCGACGGTAAAAGAGTCAAAGCCTTTTATCGTCGTTTCTTTAACAGTGACAGCTACTGTATAAATAGCATTGCGCTCTTGCTGAATTGGTTGAATTACTCCATCATAGTCAGTGGCTCGGCTCATTAAGCTATATTGTCCTGGCGTTGGTGGAGTCCATTGAAACGTGAATCGTTGCCAAGCATATTGCAACCGTGATTCAACTTCAGCAGCTTGCCAGGTGATACCACCATCTGTACTAACATCCACCGACTGGATACCCTTGGATGCCCAGGCCCAGCCCGAAAGTGTTTGAGGTTGAAGGTATAATACTTCATTTTGGGAAGGATGAACAATTACAGACTCCGGTGCAACTTCCCAAACGGGTTTTAAAGTCGCATCATCGCCTCCAACTCGATCGTTATAGAAAGTTGTTGTAAAGGGCCCTGGCGATCGCTGATCTGTGACATAAATATGTGAGAGCCACTTTACAAAGTTCGTGCCATAGTAGCCTGGAACCACCAGCCGCAAAGGAAAACCCCGCTCTGCTGACAGAAACTCACCGTTCAGCTTGTACGCCAGCAGTACATCATTATCCAATGCTTTTTCGATAGGAATATCTTTTATATATGAATCGCTAGCAACTCCCTCATAAACACCGCGATCAGTTCCGACAAACCAGACATAACGGGCTTCAGGTTTTACTTGCAATTGATTAAGAATTGCTCTGAGCGAAACTCCACCCCATGTAACATTACTAATGAGTCTTGTCGGAACCTTGGGTTGAAGCGGATTGCCTGAACATTCGTGGAAAACTGTTAATTCACGATACTCCAGACTCAGCAAATTCTGATATGACAACTCAAGATTTTGCTCTACTAATCCCGAAATTTTCAACTTCCATTGCTCAATGTCAATGGCTGGGATTCCTAGATGGCTGAGAACGAATAGATGGTTTTCAGGAGTAATAAAAGACTGGAGATCGTGAACACCCAGTGGAAACTTTGCAATCATTCCTACATAGCTCATGCTCTGATCTTCTAAAGTTTGATCGAACTCATTCATTTAAGCAACCTGCCATTAACGATTTTTCAAACATTTTTTATCGAAACAGAATTCAGGAGTCAGGAGCCAGAATTCAGGAAAAGTATTTTGTGCGACACAACGAATAGCGGTAGGTGAGCGTAGCCGAAACTCGTCAACATAGGTATTTTTTCATCAGAAATCACCTTAAGACCCCCACTAAATCTGCACATTTAGTGGTGCAACAATTCAGTGGCGAGTCTGAATCCCCCACTGATAGCGCAGCGTCTCGTAGAGAGGAACGAGCGTCTTCATTCTGACTTCTGAATTCTTCTTCAAAATAGTACTTATATAAAAATACACGCAGTAGACGCAAAGCGGCTACTCTGCAAGAATGCCAAAGGCGAACGCACAGAGTATTGTAGCTAAGCTGTCGCGTATTTAATTTGCACAACCAGGGCGGGCAAGATGCCCACCCCACAAGAGATTCATTTTTTTGAGAATGCAAATTAAAATATTTTTAGCTTACCTGAACCGTATTGAACTATACCGGGTTGAGCTAAATCAACCGAATTTCTCAATTTTTTACCTTCAGAAAATTACATCATGAATTGTGATACTTCGAGTTAATTAGGGAAAACTGAACTCAGGTTATCCAGTCGCAAGTTTTATGGTAGAAAATCGAGTCGATGTTCCCGGTTATGGGATTGGTGAAAGAATTTACACCAGCACTCGCACCCTGGTTTACCGAGGTTGGCGAGAGGCCGATCAAACTCCTGTTGTGATCAAACTTCTGAAAAATTCTTATCCCAGTGTGATTGAGTTGGCTCAATTCAGGAATCAGTACTCAATTACGAAAATCTTAAATGTTCCTGGGGTTGTTCGGATCTATAGTCTGGAAAATTGTCAAAATCGACCCGTCCTGATTTTAGAAGACTTTGGCGGAATTTCTTTGAAGGAGTACACTGTTTTTAGAAGGAAAGGACTTGGTGAGACGGGAAATCAAGAAAATTCCTCATCTCTGCATCCTGATTTTTTGACTGAGTTTTTAGAGATTGCGATCGCACTTGCCGATATTCTGGCTGATCTCTACCATCACGAAATCATCCACAAGGATATTAAACCCGCCAATATCCTGATAAACCCTACCACAAAGCAGGTTAAAATCATTGACTTTAGCATTGCTTCACTGCTGCCAAGAGTTAACCAACTTTCAACTAGCCCGACTGTTTTAGAAGGAACCCTCGCCTATCTCTCTCCCGAACAAACCGGGCGAATGAATCGGGGGATTGATTATCGCACTGACTTCTATTCTCTCGGAGTAACTTTCTATGAACTCTTAACTGGGCAATTGCCATTTCAATCGGATGATTTGATGGAATTGGTGCATTGTCACATAGCAAAACAACCACCACTTTTAAATGATAGAGGAGAGATTCCCAAAATTCTCTGTGATATCGTCATGAAACTGATGGCGAAGAATGCTGAAGACCGCTATCAGAGTGCATTAGGGCTAAAGCACGATCTACAAATTTGTTTGGAGCAATTGCAGTCAAGTGGAAATATTATCCCATTTCAGCTAGGGCACAGGGACGTTTGCGATCGCTTTGCGATTCCCGAAAAACTCTATGGACGGGAAGCAGAAGTGGCTATGCTGCTAGCAACTTTTGAACGGGTGCGCCAGGGAACTTCTGAAATGATGCTGGTGGCAGGTTCCTCTGGCATTGGAAAAACGGCAATTGTCAACGAAGTTCACAAACCAATCACCCGTCAGCGCGGATACTTTATCAAGGGCAAATTCGATCAATTTAATCGGAATATTCCCTTTTTTGCTTTGGTGCAAGCGTTTCGGGACTTAATGGCACAACTGCTAACAGAGAGTGATGCTCAAATTGACCAGTGGAAGACTCAAATTTTATCTACCTTGGGTGAAAGTGGTCAAGTAATTATTGAGGTGATTCCAGAACTCGAACGAATCATTGGAAAACAGCCCTCACTCCCGGAATTATCAAGTACTGCTGTTCAAAGCCGCTTCAATTTGCTGTTTCAGAAATTCATTCAAGTATTCACAACCCAAGAACATCCCCTAGTTATTTTCCTTGATGATTTGCAATGGGCAGACTCGGCTTCTTTAAAATTGATGCATCTGTTGATGAGTGAAGCCAACAACTCTTATTTATTAGTGATTGGAGCATATCGGGATAATGAGGTTTCCTCAGCCCATCCCCTAATGTTGACCATTGAGGAAATGCGTCAAGAAGCGATTACAGTTAGTAGTATTGTTCTTTCTGCCCTTACCGAAACTGACCTAAATCAACTGATTGCAGATACCCTCAAATATTCAACAGAACAAGCAACTGCGATCGCCAATCTGGTGTATCAAAGGACTAAAGGTAATCCATTTTTCACTAACCAGTTTCTCAAGTCGCTGCATGAAGATGGGTTAATCGCCTTTGCTAGCAGAACGGGAGATTGGCAGTGCAATCTGGTTCAAATCCGGGCGCTGTCTTTTACAGAAGATATTGTCGAGTTTGTGGCGGTGCAACTCCACAAATTACCACAGCAGACTCAGAATGTTCTCAAACTGGCTGCTTGTGTCGGCAATCAGTTTGATTTAGAAACCCTATCAGTTGTCTATGAAAAATCTCCAGTCCAAACCGCAGCAGATTTGTGGCCAGCCCTCAAGGATGAATTGATCTTACCCAGTGGGGAAGGGTATACATTTTTTCAGGATGAGTCTGTTGTCATGGATGATTTGACAAATGACAACACACCAATAATTATTACCTACAAATTTTTCCACGATCGCATTCAACAAGCCGCTTATTCACTAATTCCAGACTATGAGAAACCAGCAACTCACCTAAAGATTGGTCAATTGCTGTTGAGCAATACCCCGGAAACTGAGCAAGAATTGCTGATTTTTGAAATTGTCAATCAATTGAATATTGGCATAGAACTGATCGCATCTCAAACCGATCGCGATCGACTGGCACAACTCAACCTGCTGGCAGGAAAAAAAGCCAAATCTTCCACAGCTTACCAGGTAGCAATTGAGTATTTAACTACTGGGATTCGTTTATTGAGAAGTGACTGTTGGCAAAGTCAGTATGAATTAACTCTGGCATTGCACGAATCAGCCGCCGATGCTGCTTATCTTAGTGGCGCGTATGAACAGATGGAGCAATTGACTCAAACAGTCATCCAGCAAGCTAAAACTCCACTGGATCAAGTCGGCATTTACGAAACCAAAATCCAGGCGTATACAGCTAAAAATGATGTGCTGGGCGCGATCGCGATCGCGCGTCAGGGAATGAGTAAATTCGGCGTGGTTTTCCCCGAAACACCCACCCAACAAGACATTCAGCAAGCCCTCCAAGAAACTGCTAATCTGATTAACGGTCGTGATATTGCAGAATTGGTTGACTTATCTGTGATGGTAGACGCAGAGAAGCTAGCTGTCACCCGAATTGTGGCAAACGTTGCTCCAGCCGTTTACATTGCCGATCCTAATCTGTTTCCACTACTGGTTTTGTCTCAAGTCCAAGCATCCATTGAGTATGGCAACGCTCCATTTTCTGCCTTTTGTTATGGCTGTTATGGCATTCTGTTGAGCGGAATTCTTCAGGATATTGAAACAGCCGATCGAGTTGGCAATCTTGCCTTGGCACTAACTGACAAATTTAATATTAGCGACATCAAACCCACAGTATTTTATGTCGTAGGTGCTTTCATCACCTATTTGAAGTCTCCACTGCAAAAATCTTTGCAGTTAATGCTGGATGGTTACAAGATTGCTCTAGAAACTGGAAATGTATACTACGTAGGTTTCAATACCAAAGACATCTGCCAATATTCCTATTTCCTAGGTCGAGAATTGAACTCGTTAGAAGAAGACATCCGAGCTTACTGTCATGTTTTGGAAAACTTTAAGCAAGGTACGGCTTTAAACTATTGTCGTATCTTTTGGCAAACAGTTTTGAATCTGCTTGGTAAAGCTGAGAATCCCTGTATTATCACAGGCGAAGCACTCAACGAAGCCGAATTTGTAAATCAACTGGTTCAAGCTAATGAATTGACAGGGCTTCACTATTTCTTCCTCCACAAATTGATTCTCTGTTATCTATTTGAAAACCTTTCTCAAGCAGTGGAAACAGCCGCTCAAGCTAGAGTTTATCTAGTTGCGGGAACGGGCTATGCCACTGTACCGATGTTTTATTTTTATGATTCCCTGACGGCTTTAGCAGAGTATCGCACAGCTATAGCCTCTCGCCAAGAAACATTACTAGAACGGGTTACAGAAAACCAAGAAAAAATGCAGACATGGGCGCACCACGCACCTATGAATTATTTGCACAAATTTGAACTCGTGAAAGCCGAAGAGTGCCGAGTGTTGGGACAGATGGCCCAGGCAGTGGATCATTACGATCGCGCGATCGCACAGGCAAAAGCCAATAAATATATTCAGGAAGAAGCCCTCGCCAATGAACTGGCTGCCCGATTTTATTTAGAATGGAACAAAGAAGCGATCGCGCAGATTTACCTCGAAAATGCCTATTACACTTACCTTAGCTGGGGAGCGATCGCCAAAGTTAACCAGTTAGAACGCCAATATTCTCAATTATTGCTTAAGGTGTTTCAGCAGGATGAAACTACTTCTTCAACCCTCACCACTACAATCGGATTCAACCAAAGTAGTTCCACTGGGACTGAAGCATTAGATTTAGCAACGGTGATGAAAGCCTCTCATACACTGGCTGGAGAAATTGAGTTAGAAAAGCTGTTGACAACCCTAATGCAGGTTGTAATCGAAAATGCCGGGGCTGATAAATCAGTCCTTCTGCTGCTTCAAGAGGATAATTGGGTTGTTGTGGCTCAAAAAACTAGCCAAGCGATCTTTGAAGAAGAGCAATTTCTGCCACACCCTACGCCTACTGATGAAAACTTGGGGATAATAAACCTGCACTCCCTCCCTCTTTCAGCGAGTCAGGATGTTCCCAAAGCGGTTGTGAATTATGTATCGCGCACCACCGAAACCCTAGTGTTAGATGATGCCCGCAAGGAAACTACCTTCGCCAACGATCCCTACATAATTCTATGGCAACCCAAAAGCTTGCTATGTACACCTATTCACAATCGTGGCCAGCTAATTGGCATCCTATACTTAGAAAACAGTTTGACAACTGGAGCCTTTACCCAAAACCGTCTTGAGGTTTTGCGGTTGCTCACAGCACAAGCTGCCATCTCGCTGCAAAATGCCATGTTGTATAACAATCTAGCTGTAGCAAAAGCTCAATTAGAAGATTACAACCATACTTTAGAGCAAAAGGTGGAGCAGAGAACTCTGGAGTTGAATGATAAAAATCAGCATCTCTCGGAAACTTTAGAGGAACTGCAACACACTCAAAGCCAACTGATTCAAACTGAAAAAATGTCTTCATTGGGACAAATGGTCGCAGGTGTTGCCCATGAAATTAACAACCCGATTAACTTTATCTATGGCAACCTCACCTATACCAATGAGTATTGCCAAGATTTGCTGCATCTGGTTGAGCGTTATCAGCACTATTATCCTCAACCGTTTCCTGAGATTCAACAAGAACTAGAGGCAATAGATTTAAACTTTCTCAAACCAGACTTACAAAAATTGCTGCAATCAATGAAAGTAGGGGCAGATCGCATTCGTCAAATTGTCCTTTCTCTCCGCAATTTCTCGCGTTTGGATGAAGCTGAAATGAAAAGTGTCAATCTTCATGAAGGCATTGACAGCACCCTGTTAATTTTACACCACCGTCTAGAAGAGAAAGCACACCGCCCCGGAATCGATGTGATTAAGGAATATGCACAGTTGCCAGAAGTTAGTTGCTACGCCAGTCAGATCAATCAAGTATTCATGAATATTCTGAACAATGCTATTGATGCCTTGGATTCATCATTCACAAATGAAGAAAGACAAACAAAAATCCCCACTATCCAAATTCGTACCAAAATGACTGATGCTGATACAGTAACTATTCAAATTGCAGATAATGGATCTGGGATGTCTGATGAAGTGAAACAGCGCCTATTTGACCCATTTTTCACAACAAAACCTATAGGCACAGGAACAGGTTTAGGATTATCAATTAGCCACTCGATTGTAGAAAAACATCGGGGACGAATAAGTGTAATATCCGAACCGGGAAAAGGAGCGGAGTTTTCTCTTTCTATCCCTTTACATTGAGTATTTTGGTAAAGTTTTTGGTGTGGTAACTGTCGCAGTTCTGCCTCACTACACTAGCCAGAGAGGAAATCCAAAGATCGCTCTTTGGAATCCCCCGCTATATCAAGAGTAACTGATATAGCGGTGAGAGGATGTAAAATTAGAGCCGTATATTTTTTCCAAATTGGGATGCCCCCGTTTAAAATGCCTTCTTTTTGCGTTTCATCCACAATCCCATTGCACCAGCAACAGCTATGCCTCCCAGACTAATAGGTTCAGGGACAGAAGTAGCAGTTTGCTCAAAAACAATTTCTGAAATGCTGTAATACTCCGGGAAGTTACCACTTGTCTGAAAATTGGAGAAGGTTACTTTATCAGTTACAACGTTTGCAAATATTGAATTAGAAAAATCAATCAGTTCATTAACTAGTCCATTAACATTATTAGGAGGTATTCCTTCTGGCTCAAACCCTATAGTAGAAAAGTTCTCAGTTATTCCATTGATTGTTATATTTACAGTGTCAATGTTGCCAGGAATACCATTTTCAGTAGGGCCAAATGAAAATAACTTGATGTTTGCAATTGCTGATTTTTGGTCAAGGAAAGTAGTAATTGTCGAGTTATCTGACTTTAAAAAAAGATGAGTGTTATCTATATCAGTTCCTATAAAACTATCATTTAGTGTTCCAGAGCCATCAGAGTAGTTATAGGTTCCATTGCTATTACTGTTAATTATTCCATTATAATTATGGTTCCAAGAACCAAATCCTGACAGTTGTGTATTAGTAATATCATAAGAAGAAATTCCTACAGTAGCTGCATTTGCTAATTCTGGAAAAATACTTCCTATACCTAAAATTGAAATAGCTCCAAAGGTGGCAATTGTTATTTTTCTCATTTTTTTAATTATAATTATTTGAGGCGAATTATGTTATTTAAAATAATACATGATTATTATACTTTTATTTTTAAAATAAAAAAATGTTAATTATACAGATAAAAAGAAAATATATACTAATGTTTAGCGATCAGATAAATTTTTTGTTTTCTAGAAATGAGCATGAGTAATGGGGTCAAATAAACTGCATTACGTAGGCTAGCAAGAACCACAGGCATCATTGATATTTTTCATTTTTTCGGAGACAGGAACGAAAAGCGATCGCTTCACCCTAAAAAATTATTAGAGGAGAAATTGGTAAACAGCGATCGCTACCTGTAGTGGGTAAACTAGTCCTATACAGTATTGGTTTATATCTAATTCAGTGATGGACTCACGCCAGAATAGTTAATCAGTCACATTATCCGCAGGTAGAAACTCTTTGAGTGATTCTGCCTGAGCAGCCTTCAATACTGGAAGAGACAGGGGTAGTGAATTTGCGATCGCAAATAATTGTTCTAGTTGACTCAGACCTGTCAAGCTACCACATAATAATACTTGGTCGCCAACTCGCAAATCCATGCCGCCATCAGGATAGCGAATAAATTTACCATCGCGCCGGATTGCTTGTACCTGTACTCCAAATTGCTTGTTGATATCTAAATCTGCAAGGGTTTTACCTAGCGTTGGCGTATCTGCATTAACTGTAACCCACTGGCAAGCACTATTTTCTCCAGGAACAGCAGCTTGTCCCTTGGCGAATTCTGCCAAAGCAGCCAGTTCTTCATCTGCTCCCACTACCAGCAAGCGATCGCCATCTTCCAATTTGGTTTGATTATTGGGATAATCGATTTCATCGCCGTTAGCGCGACGAATTGCCATCAAACTCGCTCCTGTTAAGTAGCGCATATCTGCCTCTTCTATGCTCATACCAATTAAGGGCGAATCTGCTGGGAGAGGATACCAGCGCTGATTTAAATCGCGGGTGGCTTGGCGCAAATCACGAGCAACTTCGGTTGCAGAACGTTCTGGGCGCAAATCTAAATAATGATCGTTGCGGATTAGCTGCATTTCTCGTTGAACGACTGCCGGCGACAACAAGCCTAAGCCAGTTAATAAATAGGTTGCCATTTCTAAGCTGGCTTCAAACTCTGGCTGTACCACTTCTCTAGCTCCCAATTGATACAGTACCTCAATATTTTTATCCTGGGTAGCACGGACAACTAAATCTAATTCTGGGCGCAATTCCAAGGCGCGTTTCAAGCAAAGACGAGTACTCATCGGGTCAGGAAGTGCGATCGCCATTCCTTTGGCATGA
This sequence comes from Desmonostoc muscorum FACHB-395, assembly GCF_014698035.1. Classification (GTDB taxonomy): domain Bacteria; phylum Cyanobacteriota; class Cyanobacteriia; order Cyanobacteriales; family Nostocaceae; genus Nostoc; species Nostoc muscorum_A. Next base: position 82,251 of record NZ_JACJSF010000001.1, on the reverse strand, counting down.
TTCACTCCGGCGGTTTCTAAAACGTGTAAACTCACGCAATTGCCATAAACATAAGACACTCCAGCCTCGCGCAACTGCTGAATTCTGCTTTCTGATTGGTCGATTACCACCACAGGGAGATTATGTTGCAGCAACAACTTCACCAAATTTTTGCCGACTCGCCCATAACCACAGACTACTACATGATCTTTGAATGGTAAATCTTCTGATACATCTAGTGCCTCTTGTTCTTCTAAGTACGGTTTCAACCAAGGCATTGATTCGGCAAAGTTAAATAAAAATGGTACTAACCGCAAGACAAAGGGAGTCAGCATGAGAGTTACTGCGGTGGTTCCCAAAATTAATAAGTATATCTGTCGGGACACCAGCCCCAAAGACTGCCCTTCACTGGCGAGAACAAAGGAAAATTCCCCAATTTGCGCCAATCCCAAACCGGCGATTATGGCTGTTTTTAAAGGGTAGCGGAATAGTTTCACTAGGGGCGTGATAATCAAGAATTTACCGATGAAAACTAGTGCTACCAGCCCCAAAATTAATTCCAGGTTGTTCCACAAAAACACTGGATCAATTAACATCCCAATGGCGGCAAAAAATAAACTGGCAAAGATATCTCGCAGTGGTTCGACATAAGTTAGGGTTTGATCGGCGTATTCCACCTCAGAAATCATCAAACCGGCGACAAATGCCCCCATTTCAATGGACAGCCCCAAATGCTCTGTCAACAGGGCAATGCCCAAACACAAGGCTACAACCCCTAACAAAAATAGTTCTCGGCTTTCGGTACGAGCTAACAGTCGCAACAAAGGCGGTATCAACCACATCCCCGCAGCCACTGCACCAGCAGCAAATAAAGCAATCCACAGTAGCGCTGTTAGCACGGCGATACCAATGGTTTCTGCTGGTTGGTTGAGGGCTGGTAGAACTGCTAACATCAGTCCCAGTGCCAAGTCTTGGACTACCAAAATCCCCAACATCACTTGTCCGTGAGGCGTTTCTGTTTCATTGCGTTCCATCAAGCACTTAAGGACAACGGCTGTGGAAGACAAGGATAGAATACATCCCAAAAACATCCCCTTAGCAGGTAAGGTTCCCCAGGCTCCGCTTAACCCGCATACTAAAACTGTCACCAAAATCGTCAAAGCAATCTGGAGTCCACCTCCACCAAGAGCGATCGCTTTTACCTTCTTGAGTTCCGCAAAGGAAAATTCTACACCCAAGGCGAATAACAAAAAGGCGACACCGAACTGTGCCAGAGTCTCTACTTGAATAACTTCTTTAATCAATCCCAATCCGGCAGGCCCAATAATCATCCCGCCGATGAGATAGCCTAGCAGCACGGGTTGCCGTAAAAGTGCCGCCAACAATCCACCACAGGCTGCAACGCCCAAAACTAAAACTAAATCAACAATTAGCCTAAAATCTTCTTGCACCAGTTTTAAAAGAACTATTTATTAAGACCTATTAATTCAGGATACAAAGTTTTACGATCTCAAACAGCTTGTTTGGAAATTGGATATGGGGAATTGGGAATTGGGGCAAGAAGTTTTTTAACTGCTGCCCAATGGCCATTAAATTTTAGGTGAGCTAAGGGCACTCAGTAATAGGAGTGACCACGGCATTTTAATATCGGGTACGAGCCATGAGTAGTTTCTCAGTATAGGTAATGCCGCAGGTAGCACAAAACGTAAAGAACGTAGCGATGCGGGACGATCGCCATTTTCATCGACAATTCCATATTTATCAGCTAGTTCGGCAACAATTTGCACACGTCCTGTACGGCGCATTAAATTTGGTTCACAAGCAAGTGCAGCAATTACCCGTCCAGTTAATAAGGGAGTTTCCCAGTTGTAGCGATCGCTAAGAAATGAGTTTTTTTGCTCGGTAGTATCGGTTTGATTCATCTCGTCAGCAAAACGGGAAAAAAGCTCAGTACCAACAATACCTGGCCAAATTGAAACAGAAGCGACATTATGGGGTTTTAACTCAACAGCCATATCAGCCGCTAGGCGATCGCAAGCTGCTTTTCCAACACCATAAGCTGTATTAAAGATATGAGACATACTACCCCACGAGGAAATGGTGCAAATTAGTCCAGATTTACGCTTGGTCATCATTCGCGCAGCAAAAACACTCGCTACATAGTGGCTACGAAGACCAACGTTGTTGCTTGCATCCCACAGACTTAGTTCACAATCCCAAAAAGGCTGCCCAAAAGCGTTTTTTATTGCCTCAACTCCTGAGTAAGCATTATTCACCAATAGATCGAGTTGTCCATCCTGCTCATCTTGGATGCGCTCAAACAGTAAACCCACCTGCTCATCATCGCTGTGGTCTACTTGGACGGGAATACACACACCACCGGCTTCTTCTATAGTTGATTTGGTTTCACCAAGACTTCCTGAAACCGCATCACTAGAAGAGTTACTGAGGCTGCGTCCCGTGACGTATACAGTTGCCCCAGCCTCAGCCAAACCAATAGCAATTCCCCTACCAATTCCCCGCGTAGCACCTGTTACTAATGCCACTCTTCCCTCAAGGTGTTTCACGATCGCTTTTCCCTGTGGTTAATTTATTTAAAGCCGGAAAACCCAGCCTTAAAAAAGGCAAAAACCTCTCAAAGTCCCCCTTTGCTGAGGGGGATTTAGGAGGATCTACAACTACAAATAATATCTACCACTCAATCTAAGTAAGTTGGCACGAAAAAACCAAGTACAAAACGCAAATAGGCTTAAAACCCTTACTAATAAAAAATGACGAAGGACAAATGACAGCCCTCGCCAATTACCTTTAATTGCGCCGACCTACTAACCAATTAATTTCTGCCAGCTAGCAGGCCCGACAATCCCATCGGCATCTAAACCATTTTGCTTTTGAAAGTTCTTGACTACAACCTCTGTTTGCGGACCGTAAACACCATCATTCTCAACACCTAAACGGTATTGTAAATATCTAACAACTGCACCACCCGCATGGTTTGGTCTGATAATTCGTTTTGCCAAAATTAGATTTATGGCATTCCATGTAGCTTCGTCGGCAACTCCAGTTGGCTGAACTCCGACAATAGCCTGAAATTTTTCGACGGCAGATTTGGTGTTAGCCCCAGTGAAGCCATCTTCTACTAACGCCTTACCATTTTTATCAGTTATTTTGAGCCGATTTAAGGATTTTTGCAGTCTGATAATCGTAGCATCTACATTCTCCTCTTCATCTGGTACAGGATTAACAGGAGTAGTTGGCACTTTACCAGTTAAGCCTTTGACGATCGCATTAGCCATTGCTTCAGGATTAAAAAGATTCACATCTTTTTGCGAATCGATGAAGCAACATTCTACAAGAATTGCAGGCATATCTGTATTCTTTAGAACATACAAATGGGAACCACTCTTAACGCCACGATTAAAAAATCCCAATTTGACGATTTCATCTAATACAGGTTTAGCGATTTTTCTCCCTGTCTCGCTAGTTGCAAATACTTCTGTCCCATTAGCCTGTCCATTAAAACAGTTAAAATGAATCGAGACGTAAATATCTACTTTACTGCCATTGGCTGTAGAACATCTTTTTGAGAGTGAGTCACGGACTGTACTAGCACTGCTCGGTCTACATACTACAACATCATTACCTAAAGCTCTTAACTTGGCTATAACTCTATTACCGACATCGAGAGTTAAATTATCCTCAAATTTAATCCCACTGGCTCCTGTGTCTGGTGGACAATTATGTCCGCTATCAATTCCAAATTTCATGATTTTATCCTCAAATTACTTACTTTTTACACTCGTTCAAAACTCTTCCAATTATATAGACAAAGTTTTGTTAATAAATTTGTTGAAGTACTTGTTCGCAATGTCCGCATTATTTTAAGCATTACTACGCTAGCAGACAAAATAAGTTTTCCTGCGAACCTGAACAGCAAATTTATATGCTAAAATACCTTAATTAAAAGGTAGATTGTCACCAAAAACACAACCATTATAATTTATCAAAATCGAGAATAACAAGTTAATTTTTGCAATAATTTTCAATGCAGAAATTGCCTTCACTATTCAGATAATAGCGCTTTATAAAAGTAGAAAGCCATAAAAAACATACCTAGTTAGATATCCAAATCCCTAAACAGACGCACCTCCTGATATGAACGTGGGCTTATAAAGTCGTAAACTATTTACAGACTCTGCTGTTAACCCTGAGCAGCTTAACACATAATACTTTACAGTATTAAAGAATACGTGATATTTTCTACACACCTGTGGAAGATTAGATATTATCGAGTTGCATACATTCACAAACCTGTTAGCACAAGAAATTTGTTCGCTGTGTAGAGGTACTAAAGGCGTTGGTGATGGTGAAGTTCTAGCTACCTCAAGAAATTATTGACCGGAATCTGTGGGTAGATATATGACAATCAACCTGAAAGCACGTTTAAGATTTAAGTAAAGAAATATTTCGTAGCTTACAGGCATGAAACGCATCGTCTTGGTTGCTGGGTTTGAATCATTCAACGCTGACTTGTACAGGAAAGCAGCTTTTTTGGCTAACTCTCGCTGTCCTGAGTTGGATATTCGGGTATTTAGCGATCGCAATATTACCAGTCAACGCGCCGAGGTAGAAGCAGCACTTGATAACGCTGATGTATTTTTCGGTAGTCTACTATTTGATTATGACCAGGTTGTGTGGTTGCGCGATCGCGTTTCCCAAATTCCCATTCGCCTAGTCTTTGAGTCAGCCTTAGAATTGATGAGTTTAACCAAATTGGGTGACTTTGCCATTGGCGACAAACCCAAAGGAATGCCCAAACCAGTTAAATTCATTCTTGACAAATTTAGCAACGGACGAGAAGAAGACAAACTTGCTGGTTACATCAGCTTCTTAAAAATTGGCCCCAAACTACTGAAATACGTCCCAGTGCAAAAAGTCCAAGACTTACGCAACTGGTTAATTATTTATGGTTACTGGAATGCTGGCGGCCCAGAAAACGTCGCTTCATTATTCTGGACACTAGCAGAAAAATACTTAAATTTAAAAGTCGGCGACATTCCCCCGTTAATCGAAACCCCCAACATCGGATTACTCCATCCCGATTATCCAGGATTTTTTGAATCGCCAAAAGCATATCTGGAATGGTATGAGAAGATCCCCCCTAGCCCCCCTTACAAAGGGAGGAATATTAGCCCCCCTTCTCAAGGGGGGTTGGGGGGATCTAAACGTAAAAATCCCGTTGTCGGTATTCTCCTCTACCGCAAACACGTCATCACTAAACTACCCTACATTCCCCAACTAATTCGCAGTTTTGAAGAAGCTGGTTTAACTCCTTTACCCATCTTCATCAACGGCGTAGAAGGACACGTGGCGGTACGAGATTTGATGACAACCGACTATGAAATTCAGCAACGAAAACTAGGTAATATAGAAACTCCCTCACTATCTAGTGAAGCAGTTAAAGTAGATGCGATCGTTTCGACAATTGGCTTTCCTCTCGTGGGTGGCCCGGCTGGTTCAATGGAAGCAGGCCGCCAAATAGAAGTAGCAAAGCGCATCCTGACTGCCAAGAATGTACCTTATATTGTTGCTGCACCACTATTAATTCAAGATATTCACTCGTGGACGCGCCAAGGTGTTGGCGGATTGCAAAGTGTGGTGTTGTACGCCTTACCAGAATTAGATGGGGCTATTGATACCATTCCTCTCGGTGGGTTGGTGGGCGAAAATATTTATCTGGTTCCTGAACGGGTGCAGCGATTAATTGATAGGGTGAAAAGCTGGGTGTCTTTGCGGCAAAAACCTGCTTCAGAACGCAAAATTGCCATTATATTATATGGATTTCCTCCAGGTTATGGTGCTGTGGGGACGGCTGCATTATTAAATGTACCGCGTAGTTTGCTGAAGTTTCTCCACGCACTCAAAGAACAAGGTTACACTGTGGGAGATTTGCCAGAAGATGGCGAAGAATTGATTCGCTGGGTAAAAGAGGCAGATGAAGCTAATCCTCTTGTGGGGCAGTCGTCTCGCCTGCCCCTAGATAATGGCGCTCATGTTGCCCACCCCACAAGTACTGTAAATTTCCGTACTCTAGAAAAATGGTTGGGATATCTGCAAACTTCCCGCATTGAAAAACAATGGAAATCTCTCACGGGAACTGGTATTAAAACATTCGGTGAGGAATTTCAAATTGGTGGTGTGCAATTAGGAAATGTATGGATAGGTGTACAACCACCTTTGGGGATACAAGGCGACCCGATGCGCTTAATGTTTGAACGAGATTTAACGCCCCATCCGCAATATGCTGCTTATTATAAATGGTTGCAAAATGAGTTTGAAGCTGATGCTTTAGTTCATTTTGGAATGCATGGGACGGTGGAATGGTTGCCTGGTTCTCCGTTGGGGAATACGGGTTATTCTTGGTCGGATATTCTGTTAGGAAATTTGCCTAATCTATATATATATGCGGCGAATAATCCGTCTGAGTCGATGTTGGCGAAACGTCGCGGTTATGGTGTGTTGATTTCTCATAATGTGCCTCCTTATGGTCGCGCAGGTTTGTATAAGGAATTGGTGGCGTTGCGTGATTTGATTTCGGAGTATCGGGAAGATCCGCAGAAGAATTATGTTTTGAAGGAAGCTATTTGTAAGAAAATTGTGGACTCTGGGTTGGATGCAGATTGTCCGTTTGCGGATGCGAAGAAGTTGGGGATTGCGTTTACGCCTGAGAATGTGCGGATGTTTAGCGGTCATGCTTTTGATGATTATTTGGTGGAGTTGTATGGATATTTGCAGGTTTTAGAGAATCGGCTGTTTTCTTCGGGGTTGCATACTTTGGGGGAAAAGCCGAGTGAGGAGGAGTTGGGGGCGTATTTGGAGGCTTATTTTGGGGAAGAGGAAGAAAACGAACCGCAGAGGCGCGGAGAACGCAGAGAGGAGAGAGAGGAGGAGGAAAGGTTAATAAGGGATTTGTTGATGCAGTCTACGGATGAGTTGACGAATTTGTTGAGGGGGTTGAATGGGGAGTATATTCCGCCTGCGCCTGGGGGGGATTTGTTAAGAGATGGGGCTGGGGTTTTGCCGACTGGGAGGAATATTCATGCTTTAGATCCTTATCGGATGCCTTCGCCTGCTGCTTATGAACGGGGGCGGGAAATTGGTCAAAAAATTATCGCCCAGCATTTGGATGAATATGAGAAGTATCCTGAAACGGTGGCGGTGATGCTTTGGGGATTGGATGCGATTAAAACTAAGGGGGAATCTTTGGGGATTTTGTTGGAGTTGGTGGGGGCTGAACCTGTTAAGGAAGGAACTGGTAGGGTTGTTCGTTATGAGTTGAAGCCGTTGGCTGAGGTTGGACATCCTCGGATTGATGTGTTGGGTAATTTGTCTGGAATTTTCCGGGATAGTTTTGTAAATATCATCGAATTGTTGGATGATTTGTTTCAACGGGCGGCTGATGCTGATGAACCGGAAGATGAGAATTTTGTTAGGAAACACGCTTTAGCTTTGAAAGCCCAAGGTGTGGAAAATGCATCGGCGAGATTGTTTTCTAATCCGGCGGGTGATTTTGGTTCTTTGGTGAATGATAGGGTGGTTGATGGTAATTGGGAATCTGGTGAGGAGTTAGGCAATACTTGGCAAAGTCGCAATGTATTCAGCTACGGGAGAGAAGATAAAGGTCAGGCTAGACCGGAAGTGTTGAATACTTTGTTAAAAACTAGCGATCGCATTGTTCAAGAAATCGATTCGGTAGAATATGGTTTAACTGATATTCAAGAATATTATGCCAATACTGGCGGTTTAAAAAAGGCAGCAGAAAAACAAGGCGGTAAGAAGGTTACAACCAGCTTTGTGGAAAGTTTCTCGAAGGATACTACACCCCGCAATTTAGATGATTTGCTGCGAATGGAGTACCGGACTAAGTTGGTAAATCCTAAATGGGCGCAAGCGATGGCAAATCAAGGTTCTGGTGGTGCGTTTGAAATTTCTCAACGGATGACGGCGTTGATTGGTTGGGGTGGTACTGCCGATTTTACCGATGATTGGGTTTATGACCAAGCGGCTGATACTTATGCTTTAGATGCAGAAATGGCGGATAAGCTACGGAAGGCAAATCCTGAAGCTTTTCGCAATATTTTAGGGAGAATATTAGAGGCGCATGGGCGGGGTTTCTGGGAAGCTGATGCTGATAAGTTAGATAAACTACGTCAGTTGTATGAGTTGACAGATGAAGAGTTGGAGGGTGTGACAGTTTAGAAAGTAGATGCGTTAAAACTTAAAATCAAGACACTAACTAACCATTAATCAAAATTATGGAAAATTCTTTCACTGCTGTATTTGAAAAGATAGATGATTGGTATATCGGCTACGTCCAAGAGTTACCCGGCGCTAATGTCCAAGAGAGAACTCTGGAAGAAGCTAGAGAAAGTCTACGGGAAGCGATAGAGTTGATTCTAATCTCAAATCGGGAACTCGCAGAGCAACAACTCTCCGGTAAAGATGTCGTCCGTGAACAGATTACTGTCAAATTATAGTGAAAAGACGTGAATTGATTCGCTATTTGGAAAAGAAGAGTTAACCAGATTTAAATTTGATTTAGATGAGCAAACAATATAAAATCTATCTTGATGCTTGTTGTTTGAATCGTCCCTTTGATGACCAGACGCAATCCCGTATTTATTTAGAAGCACAGGCAGTTATGACAATTCTAAGTCAATGTCAATCAGCGACTTGGAAACTTATCAATAGCAGTGCTTTAATCGCCGAATTAAACCAAACACCTGATTTAGAAAGACTACAAAACGTCAAAAAATTACTCGATATTGCTAAAATCAAAGTTATTAATAGCACCTTCATTGAAGACAGAGCCGCTCAACTTCAAAAATTAGGATTCTCCAGCTATGATGCCACCCACATCGCCAGCGCCGAAAGAAGTAAGGCTGATGTATTTCTCACAACAGATGACAGACTCTTCAAAAAAGCTCAAAAAAACTCTCAATTAATTAACGTATTGATTAATAATCCCGTTCAATGGCTGGCTGAAGTAATACAAGTCGAGGAAAGTAATGATGAAAACCCAAAATGAAATTATTAAACAAGGCTACGATGCCTTGATCAATTCTCTGGGAGTTCCCGATACTATTCGGTTTATTCAATATTTCAGTCCGGGTAAAGGAGACTACACCAAAGAACGTCATCAATGGCTAGATGAAAAAACTTTGGCGGATGTATTGGTAGAGATTAAAGAATTACCCGAAGACGACACCAATCAATATGATGAAATTATTGAGTAGCGATTTAGAGAATATTTGAATTAATCGCGCTATGCCTTTGACAGCTTGGGGCGCACCACTACGTCAAAATTGAGGCATTTCCTAACCAAGCCCTCTTGCCTTGCCCGTTGAGAAATTTTAATTTCCCCCGTTATCATTAGAATGAGTACGTCTTACTAGTGCAAGCCTCAGTATCAGTAACTACCAGGGACATTCGACAGTTAAATAACTACATACTCCAAGCTAATCAAATTACCAAAGATTTGTTGCTATGGCGAGTACCAGAAAACTTAAAAACACTGATGAGAGTTAAAATCAACTTTCTGGTTGGATAAAACCTTTTTTAAACACAAAAACCTACTAAATTTTTTAAAGATCAGGCTATGGCAACCGAACAGTTAACTAGAGACAGCGATAATCTAGATTTAAATCAGCTACTAAGAACGCTGAATGCTGTTAAGCAAGGTGACTTTTCGGCTAGGATGCCTATAGATCATACTGGTGTGGCAGGGAAAATAGCTGATACGCTCAATGATATTATTGATCAAAATGAGCGGATGGCGGCGGAGCTACAACGGATTGGTAATGTTGTCGGCAAAGAAGGCAAAATCGCTGAACGTGCTTCTCTGGGAGATGTTCGTGGTTCTTGGTCAAATTGCGTTACTTCTGTCAATACTCTAATTACAGATTTAGTTCAACCAACAGCTGAAACTACGCGGGTAATTCGGTCGGTTGCTAATGGTGATTTATCCCAAACGATCGCCACAGAAATTGATGGCAGACCTCTCCAAGGTGAGTTTCTCCAAACTGCGAATATCGTCAACACGATGGTAGATCGTCTCGGTTCTTTTGCTTCGGAAGTAACGCGGGTGGCCCGGGAAGTGGGAACTGAAGGTAAATTGGGCGTTCAAGCCGAAGTGCAAGGTGTGGCTGGCACTTGGAAAGATTTGACTGATAACGTTAACTTGATGGCTGGTAATCTCACCGGACAAGTTCGCAACATTGCCGAAGTTGCCACTGCGATCGCAAATGGTGACTTATCGAAAAAAATCACCGTAAATGTCAAAGGCGAAATTCTGGAGTTGAAAAACACCGTCAACACGATGGTGGATCAACTTAATTCTTTTGCATCGGAAGTGACGCGAGTTGCGCGTGAGGTGGGTACTGAAGGGAAGTTGGGCGTACAAGCCGAGGTTAAAGGAGTCGCAGGGACTTGGAAGGATCTAACTGACAACGTTAACTTGATGGCAGGGAATTTAACAGCCCAAGTCCGTAACATTGCAGAAGTAACAACGGCGGTAGCGAATGGCGACTTATCCAAGAAAATTACTGTTGATGTCAAAGGCGAAATTTTAGAGTTGAAAAACACCGTCAACATCATGGTGGATCAACTGAATTCCTTTGCATCGGAAGTAACAAGAGTTGCCCGTGAGGTGGGTGCAGAAGGAAAATTGGGCGGTCAAGCAGAAGTCCGAGGGGTAGCGGGTACTTGGAAAGACCTTACCGATAGTGTGAATTTCATGGCGGGAAGCTTGACGGCACAAGTGCGGAATATTGCGGAAGTAACAACGGCTGTTGCAAACGGCGACCTCTCCAAGAAAATCACTGTTGATGTGAAAGGCGAAATTCTGGAGTTGAAAAATACCATCAACACAATGGTGGATCAGCTTAATTCCTTTGCATCAGAAGTAACAAGAGTTGCCCGTGAGGTGGGAACTGAAGGTAAATTGGGTGTACAAGCAGAAGTCCGGGGAGTTGCGGGGACTTGGAAAGATTTAACTGATAACGTTAACTTAATGGCGGGTAATCTCACCGGACAGGTGCGAAATATTGCCGAAGTTGCAACTGCGATCGCAAATGGCGATCTATCTAAAAAAATCACCGTCGATGTTAGAGGTGAAATTCTGGAGTTGAAAAATACCATCAATATAATGGTGGATCAACTTAGTTCCTTTGCATCAGAAGTAACAAGGGTTGCCCGCGAAGTGGGCAGTGAAGGTAAACTGGGTGTGCAAGCCGATGTGCGCGGCGTGGCTGGTACTTGGAAAGATTTAACTGACAGCGTGAACTTCATGGCGGGAAGTTTAACGGCACAGGTGCGGAATATTGCCGAAGTAACTACGGCGGTTGCAACAGGTGACTTATCCAAGAAAATTACCGTCGATGTCAAAGGTGAAATTCTGGAGTTGAAAAACACCATTAATACAATGGTGGATCAACTCAATTCCTTTGCAAGTGAAGTTACCAGAGTTGCCCGTGAGGTAGGAAGTGAAGGTAAACTTGGCGTGCAAGCAGAAGTGCGCGGCGTGGCTGGAACTTGGAAGGATTTAACCGACAGCGTAAACTTCATGGCGGGAAGTTTGACGGCGCAGGTGCGAAATATTGCCGAAGTGACTACGGCGGTTGCAACAGGCGACTTATCCAAGAAAATCACCGTCGATGTCAAAGGTGAAATTCTGGAGTTGAAAAATACCATTAATACAATGGTGGATCAACTAAGTTCCTTTGCAAGTGAAGTGACGCGAGTTGCGCGTGAGGTGGGAACTGAAGGTAAATTGGGTGTACAAGCGGAAGTGAAAGACGTTGCCGGCACTTGGAAAGATTTAACCGATAGCGTGAACTTCATGGCGGGAAGCTTGACGGCACAGGTGCGGAACATTGCCGAAGTGACAACTGCGATCGCAAATGGTGATTTATCTAAGAAAATTACTGTTGCTGTCAAAGGTGAAATTCTGGAACTTAAAAATACCATCAATATAATGGTGGATCAACTAAACTCCTTTGCAAGTGAAGTGACGCGGGTTGCCCGTGAGGTGGGAAGCGAGGGTAAACTAGGCGTGCAAGCAGATGTGCGCGGCGTGGCTGGCACTTGGAAAGATTTAACCGACAGCGTAAACTTCATGGCGGGAAGTTTAACGGCACAGGTGCGAAATATTGCCGCCGTTACCACAGCTGTAGCTAATGGCGACTTATCTAAGAAAATCTCCGTTGATGTTAAAGGTGAAATTTTAGAGTTGAAAAATACCGTCAACACGATGGTGGATCAACTCAATTCCTTTGCAAGTGAAGTGACGCGGGTTGCCCGTGAGGTGGGAACTGAAGGGAAGCTGGGCGTACAAGCAGAAGTTAAAGGTGTAGCCGGCACTTGGAAGGATTTAACCGACAGCGTAAACTTCATGGCGGGAAGTTTGACGGCACAAGTGCGGAACATTGCTGAAGTTACGACAGCCGTCGCAAACGGCGACTTATCCAAGAAAATTACCGTCGATGTGAAAGGTGAAATTCAGGAACTTAAAAACACCATCAACACAATGGTGGATCAGCTAAATTCCTTTGCATCAGAAGTTACCAGGGTTGCCCGTGAGGTGGGAACGGAAGGTAAATTGGGCGTACAGGCTTACGTCAGAGGAGTTGCTGGGACTTGGAAAGATTTAACTGATAACGTTAACTCGATGGCGGGGAACCTCACCGGACAAGTTCGCAACATCGCGGAAGTTACGAAAGCGGTAGCGAATGGCGACTTATCTAAGAAAATTACCGTCGATGCCAAAGGCGAAATTTTAGACTTGAAGAACACCACCAACACAATGGTGGATCAACTCAGTTCCTTTGCAAGTGAAGTGACGCGAGTAGCCCGTGAGGTGGGAACTGAAGGGAAGTTAGGCGGACAAGCGCAAGTCCAAGGTGTCGCGGGTACTTGGAAAGATTTAACAGATAACGTAAACTCGATGGCGGGGAACTTGACGGCACAAGTGCGCGGTATTGCCAGAGTTGTAACGGCAGTTGCTAACGGAGACTTGAAACGGAAACTGATGTTAGATGCTAAGGGAGAAATTGAAACCTTGGCAGAGACAATCAACGAGATGATTGATACTCTAGCGACATTTGCCAATCAGGTAACTACAGTAGCGCGGGAAGTAGGAATTGAAGGGAAGTTAGGCGGACAAGCGAGAGTACCAGGGGCGGCTGGGACTTGGAAAGATTTGACGGATAATGTGAACGAACTTGCTGCTACACTGACAACTCAGTTGCGAGCGATCGCAGAAGTTGCTACAGCTGTAACTAAAGGTGATTTAACTCGTTCAATTGCCGTCGAAGCACTAGGGGAAGTTGCGATACTCAAAGACAACATCAACCAGATGATTGCCAACCTGCGGGAGACAACGCAGAAAAATACTGAACAAGATTGGTTGAAAACTAACCTAGCCAAGTTTACCCGAATGCTGCAAGGGCAGCGAGACTTAGAAACCGTATCTAAACTAATTCTCTCAGAACTAGCACCCTTGGTAGGAGCGCAACACGGCGTATTCTTCCTGATGGAGTCTGGGGAAAATACACCGTTTTTGAAACTAATTAGTAGCTACGCTTACCGCGAACGCAGACATTTGGCTAACCGCTTCCACTTGGGTGAAGGCTTAGTGGGACAATGCGCTTTAGAAAAAGAGCGAATTCTGTTGACAGATGTACCAAGTGATTATGTCAGAATTGCCTCTGGTTTAGGAGAAGCGTCTCCACTTAATGCTGTGGTATTACCTGTACTCTTTGAAGGACAGGTGACAGCAGTCATAGAATTAGCATCCTTCCGCCGCTTTAGCGAAATTCATCTGACATTCTTCGACCAACTTACCGAAAGTATTGCGATCGTCCTCAACACGATCGCAGCATCCATGCGAACAGAAGAATTACTCAAGCAATCACAATCTTTGGCTGAAGAACTCCAAACCCAGCAAAATGAACTCCGAGAAACCAACAAGCGCTTAGAACAACAAGCCCAATCGCTCAAAACTTCAGAAGATTTACTCAAAGGACAGCAAGAGGAACTGCAACAAACCAACGCTGAGTTAGAAGAAAAGGCAGAGTTGTTAGCTATGCAGAAGAAAGAAGTCGAGCGCAAAAATCGAGAAATCGAACAAGCAAGAATGTCTTTAGAAGACAAGGCTGAACAACTCGCCCTTTCTTCAAAATACAAATCAGAATTTCTCGCCAATATGTCTCACGAACTGCGGACACCGCTAAATAGCTTGTTAATTTTGGCGAAGTTGTTAGCAGATAACATAGATCACAACCTCACCAGCAAGCAAGTTGAATACAGCCAGACAATTTACTCAGCCGGTACAGACTTGTTGGCATTAATCAATGACATTCTGGATCTCGCTAAAATTGAATCGGGAACCATGTCAATTGACATGACCCAAATGCCCTTGGTAGAGTTGGGCGAACAAATTGAGCGCACCTTCCGGCAAATCGCTCAGAGCAAAGGACTTGCATTCACAATTGAATTTACTCCCGAATTACCCACAACCATCTATACAGATGTCAAACGCTTACAACAAGTGTTAAAAAATCTCCTCTCCAACGCTTTTAAATTTACAGAGCAAGGGGAAGTCCGGTTGCAGATTGCGGTGGCGAAACAGGGATGGAGCAACGACCAAGTAACTTTAAATCGCGCTCAAAATGTTATCGCCTTCTCAGTTAGCGATACAGGGATTGGCATCGCTCCCGACAAGCAAAAAGTTATTTTCGAAGCATTTCAGCAAGCCGATGGCTCTACCAGCCGCAGATACGGCGGTACTGGATTAGGCTTATCAATTAGCCGCGAAATCGCCCGTCTCTTTGGCGGCGAAATTAAACTAACAAGTCAACCCGGTCAAGGTAGCACCTTTACATTCTTTTTCCCCCAATTGAATCCTGAACCTACATCAACACAACCCCTTACTCCCTACTCCCTACTCCCCACTCCCCACTCAGCACTCAGCACTCAGCACGGGCTAAACCTTAGCTATCCGCTAACATCACTGATTAATGACGATCGCGCTACTATTGGCATGGGCGATCGCGTTTTGTTAATTGTCGAGGACGACGTGAATTTTGCCCGTATCCTCATAGATATGGCGCAACAGCATGGATTTAAGGTGATAACAGCCCAAAATGGCAGTACAGGTTTAGCATTAGCCCAGCAATTCCATCCTTCAGCCGTTTTACTAGATATCCGAATGCCAGAAATGGATGGTTGGACGGTATTGGATCGCCTCAAACATGACCCAAATACCCGCCACATTCCCGTACACATTATGACCGTTGAAGAAGGGCAACAGCGCAGTTTGCAACTAGGTGCGATCGCATATCTGCAAAAGCCCTTAAGCAGCGAGATAATATCCGAGGCATTGGTCAAAATTAAAGGTTTTGTTGAGCGCCAGGTAAAAAATTTACTGGTAGTCGAAGACGATGACACTCAACGGCATAGCATTGTCGAGTTAATTGGCAACAACGATGTTTATACTACTGCTGTTGCCACAGGTGCAGAAGCGTTAGAAGCCATCCGCAGCCAGCATTTTGATTGCCTCGTCCTCGATTTAGGGCTACCCGACATGACCGGGTTTGAATTGATCGATCAGATAAAGCTTCTACCTCACGGCAAAACATTGCCCATCATTGTCTACACAGGTAGAGACATTAGCAAAGCTCAAGAAACCGAACTGAGACGGATTGCCGAAACAATTATCATTAAAGATGTGCGATCGCCCGAACGTCTCCTCGATGAAACAGCATTATTTTTACACCGAGTCCAAGCAAATTTACCAGCACCCAAACGACAAATACTTGAACAATTGCATTCCATAGATTACTTACTCGCTGGCAAAAAAGCGCTAATTGTAGACGACGATGTGCGGAATATTTTTGCGCTGACAAGTATGCTGGAGCGTTATCAAATACAAGTGTTATACGCTGAAAACGGCAGAGAGGGGATTAACGTGTTAGAAAATACACCCGATATTGATGTCGTTTTGATGGATGTAATGATGCCAGAAATGGACGGTTACGAAACAACAAGCTTAATCCGCCAAAACGAGCAATTTAAATCTTTGCCGATTATTGCACTGACAGCTAAAGCCATGCAAGGCGATCGCGAGAAGTGTATTGAAGCGGGTGCATCAGACTACATCACCAAACCCGTAGATACTGAACAACTGCTTTCACTCTTGCGTGTTTGGCTATACCGTTAAGCTAAATTAAAGGAGGCAGGGGGCAGGGAGCAACTATTTCAACCCTAATAGGGGATTTTGATGAATTGCAATATCACGATTAAAATCTACAAACTGATACCATTTAAGGCGTTTCAATCCCTGATAGGGATTTTGATTAATTGCAATGATTTTGGGTGTGTATGATGAGTGGGATTAAGGGTTTCAATCCCTGATAGGGATTTTGATTAATTGCAATTCCACTGCATCGCCGCCAACTTGTCGCCAATTTTGTTTCAATCCCTGATAGGGATTTTGATTAATTGCAATCAGCTATTGATAGTTACGCGATTTCTAATGAAAAGTTTCAATCCCTGATAGGGATTTTGATTAATTGCAATAGACATATAACAATCCTATTTAATAAAGTATTGGGTTTCAATCCCTGATAGGGATTTTGATTAATTGCAATATCGCCCCTTCAGTGTTCACGCAATGATTTCCCCGTTTCAATCCCTGATAGGGATTTTGATTAATTGCAATCTCAAGTACCCATGATATACGGGTCAGGAAGCCTTATAAGTTTCAATCCCTGATAGGGATTTTGATTAATTGCAATAACTTTCCATGCAAGAGGGCAAACGGTAAGCGTTTCAATCCCTGATAGGGATTTTGATTAATTGCAATGAGGAAGAAATCAAAGGAATAAATCATCCATTCTAAGTTTCAATCCCTGATAGGGATTTTGATTAATTGCAATCTGTGATTGGTGAAAGATTAGCAGCATTCCCACAAGCCACGTTTCAATCCCTGATAGGGATTTTGATTAATTGCAATATAAAATCCTGTATTGATTTGTCCACTTTACTAGTTTCAATCCCTGATAGGGATTTTGATTAATTGCAATCCACGTGATTTTACATCGGGAATCATTGCAGTATTGGCGGTTTCAATCCCTGATAGGGATTTTGATTAATTGCAATGGGGAGGGGGCTACCTGCCCCGTAGGGGCGGTAGTTTCAATCCCTGATAGGGATTTTGATTAATTGCAATTCATTAAATTGTCAGGGTGGAGAAGATAGTTTAAGTTTCAATCCCTGATAGGGATTTTGATTAATTGCAATAGTGGGAGGCTGAAAGCCAAGCTGTATTTAGTTTTCAAGGTACGGTTGCGCGATTCAAGGGCAATCATAGCATTAGAGAATTCGTTTGGAAAGAGCGCCAAGAAAATTTAAAGGCTGAAATCGTATTTTGATACGCATTTCAGAGATTGCGCGGATAAGGATTAAGCGACTAATGGGTTGAAAGCCTTACTGGAGTTGGGATAGAAGCACTTTTTTGGGGCTGTGGAATTTGTACACCTACCCTTCCGCGCATTTGAAATACAGAAACCTAGCCAGAAGGGGACTCAGCAAAGAAAATTGTTTCGTCTCGTGGCTGTTCTCCGCCAATACGTTCGACTTTTCGCTGACAGCAGCCACAGAGAAAATAAAAACGAACGCTATCGGTATCGGGTTTAATCAATTTAGATAAACGCGATCGCAGTTTAGCATACTGAGTAGGAGTGATATCGCACTCAAACACACTCAGTTGCATCCATTGTCCATAAGACTTGAGAATCGAATGGATTTTTGTCCGACGCTTATCTTCTGGAATGTCGTAGCTGACAACAATATACATGAAGGGAGTGGGAAGTGGGGAGATGAGGGAGATGAGGAAGATGGGGGAGATGGGGGAGAATGAATAATTACTTGAGAATTAAAGGGGGATATTTATCGATTTCGTTCATTAGGTATTTACTTAATAACCTTGCCTGAATTTCAAAAGATTCTTGATAGGTGCATTTGTTTCCCATGACTGGATGTTTGAAACTCGATAGTTTCTTTTGTTGGTAGGCGCGAAGAAATGTATGCAGTCCTTCTTTGGTTAAAGACACAGCACCACTGAGCGGTTCGGTGGTAAAGTCAGTTAGGGTTAGCGATCGCTTGTTAATCAGCGACAACACTACAGCATCGACTATTAAAGGACGAAATTCTTCCATCAAGTCTAAGGCTAGGGAAGGTCTACCATAACGCTCGACGTGTAAGTATCCTAGATAAGGATCGAAACCGACAATATTTAAAGCGCTTTGCACATCATGACGTAGCAATGAATACCCAAAACTCAGTAGGGCATTAACCGGATCGGTTGGTGGGCGGCGTTTTCTGGCTTCAAAGCGAAATTCTGGGGTTTTGATTAGCTGTTGAAAACAACCGAAATAGGCTGCACTACCAGCACCTTCTAAGCCTCTGAGGGAATCAATACTGCTAGTTTTTTCGATTGGTGCGATCGCGTTTTCCAATCGAGTGATGTTATTATTCAGTTCAGTATCAGGATGTTCTCGCTGAGTGCGAAGTAAGCTATGGCGGTAATTTTTCAATTTACCCCGCACAAATCCTCTGACTAAATGTATTGCTGGTTCTGATTCTCCCACAGCTTGCCATTGGGCTTTACGAACAAAGATATTTTTAGTAGCTTCTGGTTCTAAACGCCCTAAATATCGTCCGTTTTGTGTGAGAAATGTTAAACAGATATGACGTTCTAAAAGTTCACTGACGACGGCGGGAGAAATAGTAGCCCGTCCTAGTACTACAATTCCTTCTAGTTTAATTAAAGGAATATCCATGATAGTTTTTTGTTCAGCTTTGACAGTGAGGCGTTCGTCAACTTTGCCGATAAAAGCATCGGCTTGTGTTACGTAAAGTGTTCCCATTTTTGATTCTTCCTAATAATAATTGGTGCTAAAGTTTGAAAAGTATTAGGCGAATAGAATGATGCCTCCGGCACGCCAAGGGCGAACGCTACTACACAAGCAAAGTCCACCTCCGTGGACTAATAATCAAGGGTTTTCTAACCCACGGAGGTGGGTTTTGTCTGTGTAGCCGCGACTTCCAGTCGCCAGGGCTAGTAATAAATTGGATGATTTAATTTACTTCTTGATAACTTTTGACTTTATCGGTTGCTTTGGGCAAACATTGCGAATAAAGGCTGCATCCTTGGCAGCGTTTGCTGTAAACTGGTTTTGGCATTGCTCCTGTTTCTAGGAGATTTGTGACAGATTCAATAGTTGCGATCGCACTTTCTCTTAACTCTGCATTAATCTCTACTAATTGCCGTTGATGCGAGTGGGCATAATAGATATATCCGGTAGTAACAGGTTGTCCTGTCATCTCTTCTAAACATAAGGCTTGGGCACAAACTTGTAACTCATCGTTATCCCATTCGCCTTTGCGTCCCCGTTTGTATTCCACTGGATAAAGTTGACCTAATTGTTCTTCAATTAAATCAGATTTTCCGATGAGTTTGTATTGCTCAGACTTCAGCCAAATTGCTCGAATTTGCCAAGTTTCTCCTCGTTGTACATCGCTTGTGGTGTGGACGCGATCGTGTAAGGTTGTGCCTTCAATTGTGTATTGATTATCCGTAAATTCCCCGGCACAAAACATCCGCCAACAACGATGCGGACAATAGGCATATTGATTCAATGCCGCAATAGAAATATATTCGGTTTGGTTCATAACTTAGGTGGTTTTTAAATGATTGTTGAAATTAGGGAGAATACAGCCGCCGCGCCATTCCCATTCCCATAGTTGTTTTGCGACCAATTCCTGCATACAAAGCAAAATCAGCTAAAGCATTAAGTTGCTTAATTTGTATGGGTTCAATTGCCCCCAAAATCTTGTAGTTAACTTCGCCAAGAATGCCAATAAATTTACTACGAGAGTCTGCTAATATTTCTGTGTGAATGTTGACAAAAGAAGGAAATATTGACTCTATGGTAATCTGAGGTAATTCTATACCACTGTATTTATTCCAGCGCGAAAGTAGGGAATTAAAAACAGATTCTCTTGTAGGAAGAGTAGTATCATACTGTCCTTGACGGAAGGCGGTAGGCGTGGAAAAGGTAAGATTAATGGAAGAATGGCGATCGCTAGCTTCTTCGTATAATTGAGCGTAAGTACTGGCATTTGCCCAAGGTTGAATAGCTTGGGGTGTGCCTTGAATGCTGGTAATATACAAATCAGCCGGGCCAAGATGCCAAGGGCGATTGGGATTCAGATTTAGCCAGAGTTGGGTAAGTTTGCCAAATAAAGTGTCATCTAATAAAGAGATACGCCACCAACAAGGAGTTCCGGCGGGAATGGGTTGTTGATGTGAGTATTGCAAACTACTGCTAGTAGAAATTTTAGATTTACCCCGATCCTGTCCCCTATCTCCTATCCCCTGTCCCTTTATTTGCAGGGGGGAGAGGGTGAAAGCTTTATCAGCAGTGGAATCGTGCAAGCGATCGCCTAATGTGCTATCTACTGAACTAACAAGGGTTAAAAATAGGGCGTGGAGATGTCTACCTGTAAGATATTGTGGTGGAATGGGGGATTGAGGTAGCAAATTCAACACTAAACTATGAGGCATACTTTCTTTTTTTGGTTGTAGACTGAGTGCTTCTCGACTCTACAGTGAACTCAGGGATTTCCTGGAGTTCAGCATCACTCAAACTATACTGTTCACAAACGAGACTGAGGCGATTTCCTGGGGTTTTGACAGCGTTAACCGAATGGGTTAAATCACCTTGAAAATAAACTAAAGTATTGAATTGGGGCTTAATTTGCCCAAGTTGACGTTTGTGCGATCGCAATACCAGTTCTCCCCCTTCCATATCTGCTGGTACTCGCACATAGAGAACACTGACAACCGCAGGTGGTTCAATGGTTTTGGAGTAGGAACGCAAGGAGCGATCAATATGCGGATCGACGCGGGAGCCTTCTTTTAGTTGTAAAGGATTGAGGTAAAAAGCATTACAATTCGGCTGGAGAGCTAAATCTAGGTAAGGTTTGAAGTAGGGAAACTGCTGTTCTACTTTTGCTAATCCAGAACGCTGAAATACTACAGAAAATCCTTTAGTGGCGACAAAATCGCGGTTGAGGTTGTTGATAGCAAAGTAAGGACAAGCTTGGATTTCTCCCCACAAGTTGTTTAGGTAGTCGCAGGGGAAGGCGTTAGTTTGTTGTTGATAGTGTTTCACTGGGGATAGAGGAGCGATCGCTGAATGTGGTATCTAAAATTTTAAAGACTGTCGAGTGATGATAGTAGTATTCTTTTAAGTAAGAAAAACTACATAGGGAGAAAAACCAATGAGAATTGATGATTACAACGCGGCAAAGGCACTAACTGAAAGACTGAAAGAGAACTTACCCATTAAAGCACGAGCAGGTAAGGAGTTTTTGAAGACATTAAAGCAAAAAGGAGTAAACGCCGATCCAGACAGAGAATTTGAAATTGATTTTGTTGGCTATTCAGGAGATGAAGGCGGGATTATGTGCGGACTAAAAGAGCCAAATAATCCCGAAAGTAAAGAACAATATGTTTCTTCTATTACTCACCTAAAAATTGATCCTAATCATCCTTTAGCTGCTGAAGTGCAGACTTACCAACACCAGCGAATACGTAAGTTAATGTTGCAAGATTCCAGAGGTTTTAAAGCTGAGTTAATGACGATAGAGCCTCGAAAAAATAAAACCCGTAGTAAAGGCTTTGGGAAGTGATTAGCTCCGAAAGCGATATTCTATCCGAACTGGAATTTTTAAGTTTTGAATGCCATCAAATTGATAGTATTGACCTCGCATTTGGACATTCTGAATTAAGCTAACTGGAGGCATATTCACAACATCATAGCTAATCACTTGATTAGTGAACATCACATCTAAAGGATTTAATGGATGTGTACAAGTGAATATACCTTCATAAAATTTAGGTTTTGGTAATTGTTCAACCATTACTTCAGCCTTGCTCATCCATTTACCCAAGCGAATCCACTTTGGTAATTTGAGTTCTTTTTGAGATATGACAAAAAACTCAAATTTACTTTCTGCTGCTATTTCTTTCGCTCTACCAAAACTAGGGATATTTTTCTGTGTTTTCTCCATTTCAACGTGGTAGTTGTTGTTAGCATACTTCCAGGTGTTGAGGATGGAAGAATGATTGAGCGATCGCGCCGGAGTTACGTAAATTCCTTGTTGATTGAGTGGCGTTAAATGCTCCTCATATTTTGGCACTTGTTCGGGGCAAAAATAGCGATAAGAATGTTCTTCAGCAACGGTAGTAGAGTATATTTGGCTATCAACTAAACCTAGTGCATAACAGAGAGCGTAATTGTGGATTATTGGCTCTGTTTCATACAATCGCCCGATTTCACGAGTTGCGAAATAGAGGCTGTCATGAAGTTCTATTTGACAACGGGAAATAAACACCATTACTCTTTCCCCGCTTTAGCAGCAGTTTTCTTCTTGCTGATATGCTTCTTGGCATAATCTTTAGCTTCTGCATCAGCTTTTTGCAAAATTGCCTGAATACCTTTCTCACTTCCTGTTAAAGTTTTGACTTCATTAATTAGGGATACAAAAGCATCACCAATTAAATCTGTGTGAACAATAAACTCATCAGCCATTAACGCCTCAATAGCATTTTTTGCAGCAGTAATCACATCATCTTCATCTAGTGGATCGGGAGCATTCAAAGTATTATTAGCCTTCATTTGGTCATATATTGCCTGAGTCCAACGCAGATTACTAGTAATTTCTCCGTCCGCAAATACAACACCAATCAACTCATTTCTGACGCGACCTGTACGGGTTGTTTGCGCTCCATAGTGACGAGTTCGCAAAATGTTATTAAAAACGTAAAGGAAGCTAGCTTCAGTGGGGTCTTTCAAGGTGACAATACTAGGAAAGAAAACTTGCGGTCTAATGTGGTCTTGTTGATTAATTCGACTGGTAACTTCACCAGGTTTTGAACCATTTTCACCCTTGGAAGCCATCGTGCCATTTTCATAGGGAGCGTTAAGGGTGAATGTTTCGTGTGATTCATCAAAAGCTGTAATTGAAAATGCCGTGTCTACTACAACTTTTGATTTTTCAGAACCAGAGTCACCAATAGCAAATCCGTAAATGATGCAATCAGGATTATCCATTGCGAAATTCACATTGTATTCGCATTCTTCAGCCGTCATCAAGCCATAATTACGCAGCAATTCCCGACCAACTAAACGCTCTGGAGTAGACTGTTTGCGCTTGAACATTGACAAACGGCTAATTGTGGTTTTGTCTTTAACTCCTGCTCTTACCCGTGCTTTATTCAGTTCTGCATCTGTCTGAAATAGAGGATAAGATTCAGTAATCCGAATAGTTAAGAAATGAACATATTTACCCATTGGTTTGTAAGGAATCTCAGATTGAAAGAATTTGGATTCAACAGTTTTTAAAATTGCCATGATTTTCTCCAAAAAATTATTTACTAATTGTTTACTTTTAGAAAAAGAATTTATTCCGGTTCATTAACATCATCTATTACAGGAATATTTTCATTTCTTCCTGCATTTTCTTTGTCATCTTCAAGACGATAAAGAAATTCACAGGTGTCTCGAATTAAGTTGAGTTGACGGCCTGCCAAACGAGCGCGATCGCCTGCAAATGAGTTATCAAATACCTCTACTACAAAATACTTGGCAAAATCTAAAACAGCTTGCCGTTCTTCTTCTCGTTTGCTCATAATCCAGCGTCCTTCAGCAGTAGAAGAATGAACACGATCCATGAGTTTAAAAACTTCTGCTGCAACAGCTACAACTAATGTTTCTCCCTGAAACACACTTGACTCAGCTTTGAGTATAGTTTCAGCCGCAATATCAACTGGTTTCAACACAGCATTAGACTTAGGATTATAACGCTTATTAGCTCGATAAAATCTGCGGTATAAATCTGTTAATTTTTTAGGATGATTTAGACTTGATACTTCTCCCACAATTAATTGCTCCATATTAGTGTCATATTTCACATAAGGGTCAAAACAAGGATAAAAATGATAGGCATAAAGCCGGATTTTTTCAATTCGTGCTGTATCTGATCCCTGGTTACGCACCCAGCGATTGAGATAAGAAAAGACGTACAAAGAACTGGTTTCAAAATCTTTAGCCAGTTCTGTAAATCTCCCCCAGTTGGCATCGTAACCAGACTTACCCTGTCGCGCATTTACATCTAAATGAATGGCATAAGCGGCGGTAAGCACATTTAAAGGTGCTGGGTATTGGATGCCGTTTTCGTTCCAACCTTCGAGGATGTAGTCAAGACGGAAGCGATCGCGCCTTACTAAAGCACGGAAAGCATGAGGCGCACTATCAAGGAAAACGCTTTCCTCAAATTCAGCCCCATCATTAAAAGGTGGAATTGGTGACTCTGAAACCACAGTTTTAACATCTAAAATCATCGGGAAAGCAAACGCTAACCAAGTTGGCATTACCCAAGATTCTGTATCGGTACTGTCTCTTCCTGGCGGGAGTGCCATGAAGTAAAATGTTAAAGGCTGGTCTGGAGGATAGGAAAGTTTAAAGGTGCGGTCTTTGTCACGCTGGAGGTTTTCATCAATTAAGAAACTATCTACACTTTGGTAGCGATCGCGCCCAAAATCCGCCTGTAAATCCTTACTGATAAAATGATTACGAACGCTGGTATCAAAGCGAGTTTGAGCAATACCATTGTATGCTTTCTGCAAAAACTTGTTAGTCTCTGGAGTAAAGTAATAAGTAGGATAAAAGTAGAGATAGCGATATTTCCCATCTTCAAATCGCTTACCTACAGCTTGAGTTTGATTCATCAAAATTTGCCTCAGCATCATCTCCACACCTGCAATACTGGAGATATTGCGTTTAGCGTTGGAACCTCCTAACATTTGCTTGTTTGTATAAACTTGAGGCGTAAATAAAACTGCTGATTCCATTTGCTCAGTAACAGTGTAAGCAGAATGAGAAATTGAGCAGATTAATTGTTTCCCTCGCCCTGCTT
The DNA here is from genome assembly GCF_014698035.1 of Desmonostoc muscorum FACHB-395. Classification (GTDB taxonomy): domain Bacteria; phylum Cyanobacteriota; class Cyanobacteriia; order Cyanobacteriales; family Nostocaceae; genus Nostoc; species Nostoc muscorum_A. The sequence goes on along the minus strand of NZ_JACJSF010000001.1, from coordinate 57,165 downwards.
TTTTAGCAGCATTGTAATTACTTAACTCATTTAGAAATGTTTCAACTTGAGTTTTAACAGATGGCTCTTTATTAGTGCCTGGTAACATCACCACTCGTTTTACCCAAAGCCTTAAATCATCCCAACCATCAGGCAATTCATACTGAGAAATTATCGGAGAAATTAAGGTTGTCAAATAGTCAATGACTTGCTGACAAGCTTCGCGGACATCTTCAATTCCTGGATGATGTTCTAAATATTTAGCCGCGAGATAATACCATTCATAAGGTACTCCTCCAGTATTCCCCTTTAACTTGTTTTCTTTGAGACTTTCGTTAATGCGTTGAATTTCTCTAATTTGGGGTAAACATTCTGCTAAATTCCAAAATTCTGCAACTTTGTGAGTTAAATCAAAATCGGGAAGTGCTGGTAGCTTTTTATCTTTCTTACGAGCATAATTAACGCGATTAACTGTTTCTTCCCATATCTTGCGGCTAATTAAATCACCAAATTCTGCTATTTGGTCAATGCGGATATCGTCTTCAAATTTGAAGTCATAATCAGCAGATAAAACATTTTGTTGCTGAAACTTATTCAGATTTTCACTGCGACTTTTAGCAACAGAGGCTTTATTAGGGTTTAAGATGCGTAATGTAGCATCTAAGGCTACTTTCATCAAGCCTATGTCGTCAAAAAATAAATTGTAATATTCGGCATATTTCATGCCTTTGCCGTCTCTACCAAATCCTGTTTGTCTGAGGCGTAATTGACCTGCACAAAGTGATTTAATACTGTTAACTACACTGTCTGGTAAATCTTCCGACGAGATAGCTGGAGCATTGCGCGAAGCCAAGTAAATTACGCCTGTTGGCAGATATAACAAAGGTTTATAGTAGGGATGCTTATCGGTATTGAGACTTTTATGAGCCTGAATTAAAGCATTATTCACCACATTAGTTAAAACACCACGATTCTCAGCAATGCTGTGATAGGTAAATTTCAACTGTCCATCACTGAGGCTGTGGAGAATTCCATTTAAGGTCTGGTGTTCTGCGTCTTGAGGATGCTTAATAACTGAGGAAAGTAAATCAGCTAAACAAGTTAAATCAGCAAGACATATCAGGATATAATCATCTATTATTGGATGTAAACCATGCTCAGAAACATTGAGATTTGTATCATTTCGACGCTGGGCATTGTAGGCAATAAATAACAAATCATCTCGATATTCTTGCCATGCTGTTGGTTCATCAGGGCTAACAAATTTATCAAGGCCTAATTCACAGACTATAACATCTATAATTTCGCGGTGGGAATCTACAGATAACTTGCGAATGTCTTGTTCTTTATCTTGGCTAATTGCTTTATAATTATCTGGCATTTTAGAAAACAGCCGATAATCAAATTTTTCAAAATCATGTAAAATAAACCCAGCAATTAACAAGCGTCTTTCTTGTTCTTGAATTACCCTTTTTGCAGTGGTATCAAGTTTATTTAGACAACGTTCTATTAAATTAGCTGGTAGTAACCCATTGAGTAAATGAGTATTTAAAGATTGATCGCCTGCATTTCTTCTATCAAGTTTTTTCGGCTCTTTTATTTTGTGACTTTTTCCTAAACTATTTTTGTGGAAATTTTCTATCTCCTTTTCTCTCTTTTCATCGAAATAATCAAAAAATTTCCCACCTTTGGCTGTAACTCCAACTGCTACCCGTAAAAGATTGGGTAAAACGTAATCGCTAAATTCCTGCATAATTAAATCATCGTCATTTTCTGATTTAATTGCATCTTGCAGTAACTTGAGAGTTAAGAGTTCTGCTGATTGTGTTTCGACTTTTAGATTAGATGTTTCTTGAAAGTCAGAATCATCTCCAGACATCCAATCATCATCTGATAGTTCAGAGGTTGAATCATTTTCTATTTCTGCTTCTAAAAGTGATAGTTGTTGATATTCATCTGATTGTTTAGTTTTTTTAGCCATCTTCTTTATTAAATGAAATTAAATAAGATTTGAGTTCTCCAGCATTATCGCTAATCGTCAAGATTCATTCAAATCCTTCTAGCAATTTAGCAACTTGCTCTGGATCTGGAAGTTGATTTTTTAATTCTTGTGGTACCTTAGAAACTATTTGGTAAGTTGCAACACCAATTGGTTTATTAGATTCCTTTAGTGCATATTCAACAATAGTTCTTTGTTTGGATTTACAAAGAATAATGCCAATAGAAGGATTTTCTTCTGGTAGCTTTACTGTATTATCTAAAACAGCTAAATAAAACTGCATTTTGCCAACATATTCAGGTAAAAATTTACCAATTTTTAATTCTATTGCCACCAGACACTTTAAACGGCGATGATATAATAGGATATCTATAAAATATTCTTCATCATCAACTTCTAAACGATATTGGCTACCAATAAAGGCAAATATTCCACCCATTTCTTGTAAGAAAGGTTGAACTTTTGCTAAAATTGACTCTTCTAGCTGTCGTTCACTGTGTTCATCTGCTAATTCCAAAAAATCAAAAGTATATTCATCTTTAACTGCTAGCTTTAATTGGTTACGGATCTCTGCTGAGATGTTTTGATCAAAATTAGTTTGATTCAGCAGAGTTTTTTCATAAGTTTGATTTTCAATTTGGTGAATTAAAACGTTTTTTGTCCAGCCAAACTTCCGAGTCATTCTAATGTAAAATTCTCGTTCTAAGTCATCTTTGCATTTTTCTAAAATGACCAAATTGTGAGTCCATCCAATTTCTGCAACCATTGGTTGCAGTTTTTCATTTTGGCTATATGTGACATAAAAGTTCCGCATATTCCAGATATTTCTGGCAGAAAAACCACTAATACCAGGAAACTCTGCTTGTAAGTCTTTTGCTAGCTGTTCTACTACTGATTTACCCCAACTAGCATCCTGTTGTTTGATAACAATCATCTGCCCAATATCCCAATACAGGTTAATCATTTCCCGATTAACTGCCTTTAATGCTTCGTACTGGGCTGAACGAATCCGTTGTTGTACTTCCATAAGTAGATTTTTGTAATCGTCAGAAATGGAATTACTCATAATGACAATATTTCAATCTCTACAGTAAAAATCGTTTTTTTCTTCTAGTTCCTGATTTCTACCAATTAGATAGTCGAATTGAGCAACTTTTCTGCATAACAATTGGATTGATTCCTCAGTTTCCTCAATTCTATGGTCATGGTCTGAGAGTCGATTATCTTGAATGATATTGTGCTGCTGCTGCACTTTAATGCGATCAATCAGATCATTGATGGCATAACGGAGTTGGTCTAAGGGGTCAGAGTTTTGGCTTTGCATCTAAGTGTTTCCTGGTTTAAAGGATTACTTTAGAGCCTAGCATACTATTTTTTCTTAGACCATTGGTTTTTATCGGAAAAGCACTCTTTGGCAATTAATCGGTGAATAATGATTCTGTAACCATAAATAAATTCAACTGTGAATGCCTCTTTCGTGCTATGTTATCGTGGTGGGGTCTTTAAATAATCCCTTCTTAGGGATTGAAACACAGACTCATAATTCACTGATACTGAACCCACCCTGCTGACAAAGCAGCTAATCCCTATTAGGGATATCAACACGGCGTTATCCATATCTCATCCCCTTTACTCTTAAACCAATCTCTCAAGGTATCTAGCAATAGTGCAGACTGACCGAAGGCAATGCAGTATGGTGGTGTATTATCTAAAACGCTATATTGGTCACTAATTGGGTAAATCTGAAAGTGCATTGGCAATCGTCCTTGCTGACGTACTCTCTCTAAGGGAAAAGGCAGCAGATAACTAACTAATGCCTGCTTCTTCAATTGCTTGTTAATTTCACTAATCCAATAGTTTGCAGGTTGCCAAACCTGAATACCTAACAACACCTGCACATCCCAAGTATCAGCAAAGGGTTTCAAGTCCCCAGGATAAGTAAATTTCCAATCTAGTCTTTCTTCTCGATAGCGAAGTAATTTCATAAATCCTAGACAGTTTTTAAATCTGCCTTTGGGGATAGTTGTATCTGTGCGTTCTGCTGTTGCTTGTCGCAGTCGTTCAAATTCTGTCTCCTTCATCGGTTCAATTTCCAAGTTGCTGAGAATTCCTGGTAAATCGTAGGTTTTGAACTTATCAGCCTCATTTTTCTCAGTAGTGTCGTAAATTCCACACAGTAAAGGACTCTTACCCCGAAAACTCACAGCCTCCTCTAAAATAGGATTTCCCTTATCTGTTCCTGAAAGTTCGTGCCATTTTTCTTCCCATTCCTTGCTACGGACAAAGGCTGCTTTAAGATTGGCTTTTCTTTTGTCAGTACTAAAAACTATCTCACAATCTTTCTTTAGTGCTTCCTGACTACCTGCTGCATATTGCTGTTTAATATTAGGATGTCCCAACTGTCGAACCAGTCGCATAGATTGAACAACACCCCATTTAAAGTAATAGCCTGTAAAATCATTAATTTTGCGGTATTTATCCCTAATTTGATCATGAAAAAATGGACGTTCATAAACTTCGCCTGACTTCAATAGTGGTGCTTCATCCTTCTCATCTTTTTCAAAAAGCCTTTTCACTAAAAATTTAGGGACAAGTGCATAAGCAGTAAAGTTAGTAAAATCAATCTGCTGTCCATCACGTTCATAACGCTCATGTCGTCCCAGTCGGCCTAAACGCTGGATAAAATTACCCGCGTCTGCTGATTCAAAAAACAAGAAATTGATTTTGAAATCAACACCCACATCAATAGTGCTAGTTCCTAAAACTAAGTCAGCATCAAAGGATTCTTCTTTAGTTTTTTTACCAGATAAACCAGTGTTTTCTTCAACTGTGAAATTATATGGTTGGAGAAAAGTTTTGAAAAAATCAGTTAACCGCTTCACAGCAGCAATGGAGTTAAGAATAATTGCACCTTTGCTACCTGGATGCTTTTGCAAATGACTTAAAATCAATTCTGAATTATTTTTTAACCAAGTTTCAGATGCTTTGGATGTAGATTCTAAATCGATAAATTGCAATGATATTTCCGACGTAACTTTTCGCCAACCTTGGGTTTCTAGCTGCTCAGATTCAGTAAGAGTCTCAGGAAATTGATATTTATTCTTTTCAAGTGGGTTAATTTCATGACAACGAAAATCTGCTAATTTAAGCCTCTCAATTAATTGGGTATTTGGGGTGGCAGAAAGGAATAAAAACTTTTTACGCCTGTTAGTGCGACGAATCAAAAGCATTGTGTTAATTACGCTAGCAATTTGTGGCGCTTTGAACACATGAAACTCATCAAAAAGAATGACATTAAAACGCTTATCTATTCTATTCCAGAGTTTATCAGGATTATCTTTATAAAGTAAATATGCCCCATAATGTAGATAGTGAAAAATATCAGTATTGGTCAGCAAAATTTCAGATTGCCCAGCGCGAGTTTCTAAAGCTACTCCTTTTTTCAATTTTTCTTCTTCAGCATAAATTTCTAATTCTTGTCCACTTAACCGATTAACACGCGGTTTATGTTCAGGCTGAAATTTCTCAATGTATCCTCTAATTTGTTTTTCTTGATCTCTAGCGAGTTCGTTTGTGGGATATAGCCCTAAAACAGGAGACTGTCTTTGCAAAATATCCAGGTATCCGGCCAGACTTTTACCATCGCCAGTCATCGCGGTGTTGAACACGACATCAATATTTGGATCGCGCAACGCTTCTAAAGTTGCAGCTTGATGCCAAGAAAGCGACCAATCTTTAGGTAATTTCACACCATCAGGTGTTGAGACGGTTTGCGAGTAAACAGGCTTGAGAGTAATTTTGTAATTTTCGGACATACACTTAAATAGTGTCCGTAACTGGTTGTTAAAAACTATATTGACACGCAAAATAGAAGTTGACAAGAGAAAATATGTACAAAGTATACGGACAATTTTAATGAGTCGAAAAGGTCAATCTATTACACTGTCGATATCAGAACATGATAAAGCCGAGCTAGAAGCGATCGCTCGTGAATTCGGTATGATGTGGGGAGAAGAGCCTAACATCTCTAAGTTAATTAAAGCGATCGCTCAACGGAAGTTACTCATCGGTAACAATAACGATTGGAAAGAACCACGCATCAGGGCATTACATAGATGTATCAATGCTTTGACAGACATCGGGCAAATTGAACAAGCGCAAATCATTGCAAACTTACTTCTCGAACGCAGCGAACTATCATTACCGTTGCGAGGCGAAATTGAACGTTTCTTAGAGAATTTGCCCCCATCTTGGCGCTTAGAGATAGACCGCTACATCTTGCGCGAACAACCCTTTCAGCTTTCCTATCAAGATGCAACTGGACGTTTATTAAACTTTACGGTTCGCCACGCCAAAGTAGCACCCCACGAAAAGCGACAATATCTTGATTGCTGGTGTGAGGAAACAGAAGGAAATTTTGATATCCCAGAACTGGTTCACAACTGGAGTTTACGATTAGACCGAATTACGGATGCGGCGGTGACTTTAATTTCCGGTGAGTGGCGTACTAATTTGGATGAGATAAAAGTAGAAATGCACTTATTAGCAAATTTGGCTTTTGCTTATCAAGCTAAACCAGAAGATGATATCCATGAATGGCTACCAGATAAACCAAAAGTTCGACGAGTGATTAGGCGAGTATCTAGTACATTTTGGTTTAGCCGCGAAGTTATGCAGTATGCGCCAGATTGTGTAGTGATATTACCTGAAAATGTGCGCGATCGCCTTAAACAAAAACTCCTCACCCTATGCCAGTTATACGATATCGAAACCAGGTCTTAACTCTTTCCCTCTCCGAGTCGGCTACGGTGTACACACAAGTCCAAGTAAACTACTAACAGAAGGAGTATTATATGTAATCGCCCTTTTATCATAGACTTTTCCTAAAGTCATAAAATAGAGGGTATGGTAAAATTCTTACATGGATGAGGATTTTAGCGCTATTTCAAAAATAGTTATCTCTCTATGATAACCTGCGGAATGTGGGCTTGAACTCTATCCGCTCAATTAATTCACGATGTCTCAGCAACAGCGCACCCTCTTAATTGTCGATGATTCCCCAGAAGATCGAGAGCTATATCGGCGGTATTTGTTGCGCGATCGCGAATATTCTTACACTTTCCTAGAAGGAACCCTGGGACAGCAAGGGCTAGAACTTTGCCAGCAACACCAACCAGATGCCATTTTACTTGATTATCGACTGCCTGACATAGACGGACTGGAATTTCTGGCTAAATTGCAAACCTCAACTCAAAATCAGTGCCTACCTGTGATTGTTGTCACAGGGCAGGGCAATGAGGCGATCGCAGTTCAGGCGATGAAAGCCGGCGCACAAGATTATATTGTCAAAGAGCAAATTACCGCACAAGGGCTACAAATAGCAATCAATGGGGCAATTGAAACAGTGCGGCTACGCACCCAACTGCAACAGCGTATTGAACGAGAGCGCGTAGTCGCGCAAATTACCCAGCAAATTCACTTATCTCTGAATCTGGATGAAATTCTTCAGGCAACTGTAGCCGAGGTGCGGCAGTTTCTCCACACAGATCGCGTCCTGGTTTTTCGGTTAAATCCTGGTGGGGATGGGACAGTAGTGGCAGAATCGGTTGGGACAGAGTGGCGATCGCTTCTTTCCTCTACTATCCAAGATCCCTTCCTAGCTGAGACCTACATCACCTCCAATAGACCGCAACTTGTCAGCTACGATCCCGCCTTTATCAAGAATTATATCGAAGGCTATTATCAGGGGCAAGTAACGGCAGTATCGGACATTCATGACAGCAGTATTGACCCATGCCACGGTGAATTGTTGGCACAGTTTCAAGTCAAAGCTCATCTGGTTGTACCAATTCTGCAAGACAACCAGTTTTGGGGATTGCTAATTGCTCATCATTGTACCTCCCCGCGATTTTGGCAGCCTTTAGAAATTGACTTGCTTAAAGAGTTGGCAACTCAGGTGAGTATCGCCTTACGACAGGCAGAACTGTATCAGCAGGCACAGCGTGAGCTAAAGGAACGCCAACAGGTAGAAGCAGAACTACGCCAAAGCGAACAACAGCTGCGATTAGCACTATCAGCTTCTCGGATGGGAACATGGAACTGGAATATCCAAACGGGAAAAATTTCCTGGTCGGATAACCTGGAAGCCTCATTTGGACTGGAGCCAGGAGAGTTTGACGGCTCATTCGAGATGTTTGCCGCGCGAGTCCACCCTGATGATCGCGATCGCGTTCTAGCAGTCGTCGATCGTGCCATCGCCACCGGAGAAGACTATGACATTGAATTTCGAGTGGTATATCCTAATGGTACTATTCGGTGGGCACTCAGTCAGGGTAAGGTATTTTACGACCAACACGGACAACCGATTCAGATGGCGGGTATCGATCTCGATATCACCGAACGCAAACAGTCAGCCGAAACTCTGCGCGAGAGTGAGGAACGTTTTCGGCAGCTTGCAGAAAATATTGATGCGGTGTTCTGGATCAAAGAAGTATTGGAAAATCGAGTTAGCTATGTTAGTCCTGCATATAAACGCCTGTGGGGATTGAACCCGCAGGAATTGTATCAAGGACAACAAGCATGGGTCGATCGTATCCACCCAGAAGATCGAGAAGCGACAGACAGAGCGTTTCATGAAAAAGCTGTCGCAGGTAACTTTGATGAAGAATACCGGATTATTTTACCCGATGGTAGTATTCGCTGGGTTCACGATCGCTGTTTTGGGCTTCGAGATGAAACAGGAGAGATTTATCGTTTTGCAGGTATTGCCGAAGACATCAGCGAACGGAAACAGGCAGAACAAGCCCTGCGAGACAGTGAAGAACGCCTGCAAATGGCACTGGAAGGTTCTGGTGGCGGTCTATGGGATTGGAACATTGTTAGCAATGAAGATTATTTAAGTTCACGATGGCTGGAAATGCTGGGATATGAGCAAGGAGAGCTACCTGGGCACTTTAACAGTTGGGAGCGACTGATTCATCCTGACGATAAAGTTTGGGTGATGGAACGGTTGAATGCCCATCTTCAGGACGATTCGGTGTCTTACAAATTTGAATATCGGATGTTAACCAAGTCTGGGGAGTGGAAATGGATTGCCAACCACGGAAAAGTGGTTTTGCGTGATCGACAGGGCAATCCACTCCGAATGGCAGGCATCCATTTTGATATCACCGATCGCAAACAGGCAGAGCTTGCTTTGCGCCAGAGTGAAGAATTTAAGAACCGTATTTTAGATAGTAGTTCTGACTGTATCAAAGTATTAAGCCTCGACGGGCGGCTGCTGTATATGAATACAGGTGGACTATGTTTGATGGAAATTGACGACTTAAATTCCTATCTCAATACTGAATGGCTCTGTTTCTGGAAAGGCAGCTATCAACAACAAGCAGAGCAAGCACTCGCTGCCGCTAAAACAGGTGAAGTCAACATTTTTCGCGGATACTGCCCAACTGTAAAAGGCACTCCCAAATGGTGGGAAGTGGTCGTTAGCCCGATTCTGGATGCTTCCGGGCAACTAGAACGAATCTTGTTGATTTCACGAGACATCACCGATCGCAAAAAGATAGAACTCCTCTTGCAGGAGAGCGAAGCCCGGTTAAAATTGGCGTACAAAGCGACGCAATCGGGATTATGGGACTGGGACATTATCCACAATAGCGCTCATGTATCTGAAGAGTACGTCAATCTGTTTGGGCTTGACCCAACCACAAAGGAAATCACCTATGAACTGTGGTTAAGTCTCCTGCACCCAGACGATCGCATCTCAGCTAATGAAGGGGTGAGTCGCACCATCCAGCAACAGGAAGAGTACTATGAAGATGACTTCCGCACTATACATCCTGATGGCATTCGCTGGTTAGCGGCTAGAGGTCAGGTTTTCTATGATGCTGCGGGCAATGCGGTACGGATGGTGGGTAATGTACAGGATATCACCGATCGCAAACAAGCTGAAATCCAACGCGATCGCCTATTTCAGCTAGAGCAAGCAGCCAGAGCCGAAGCCGAACGCGCCAATCGGATCAAAGATGAATTTTTGGCGGTTCTCTCCCATGAATTGCGATCGCCTCTCAACCCAATTCTCGGCTGGACAAAACTGCTGCAAACCCGTAAATTTAGTGAAACCAAAACAGCTGAAGCTTTAGCCACCATTGAACGCAATGCCAAACTGCAAACTCAACTGATTGATGACTTGCTGGATGTTGCCAAGATTCTGCGCGGCAAACTCACCATAGATGCTGCACCTGTGAATCTGGCATTTATTATTGAATCTGCGATCGACACGGTAACTACAGCAGCCATTGCCAAATCAATTTCGTTGCATCCGGTGCTGCCAAATATTGGGCAAGTCTCTGGAGATTCCAACCGCTTGCAACAGATCGTTTGGAATTTACTTTCCAATGCTATCAAGTTTACCCCCAAGGGAGGACGGGTTGAAATCCGATTAGAGCAAGTAGATGAGCAGGCACAGATTATCGTCCGTGACACTGGTAAAGGCATTAACCTTGAGTTTCTCCCGTATATTTTTGAGTCATTCCGTCAAGAAGATGTTTCAATTACTCGCAAGTATGGCGGGTTAGGATTGGGATTAGCGATCGTCCGGCAGTTGGTTGAGGCTCACGGCGGCACCATCATGGCTGACAGTCCGGGTGTTGGCTTGGGAGCCACCTTTACAGTCCAGTTGCCACTGCTGAATCTTCAACCAGAAATCAAGCAGACAGATGAGTTGCCACAACCAGGACTTGAACTCACGGGAATTAGAGTTCTGACAGTGGATGATGACCCCGATGCCCGTGAGCTATTAACAGTATTGCTTACTGAATACGGAGCTACAGTCTTGACTGTTGCTTCTGCGGCAGAAGTGTTAGCAAACCTGGAGTCCTTTCAACCCGATGTGTTAGTCAGTGATATTGGGATGCCTGAAGTCGATGGTTATTCCTTGATTCAACAGATCCGAACTTTAAGCCCCGAAAAAGGCGGAAAAATTCCTGCGATCGCTTTGACTGCTTATGCCAGAGTTGATGATTACCAGCAAGCCATAACCAGTGGCTATCAACGCCACGTTACCAAGCCCCTCGATCCAGAAGAGTTAGTTCAAGCTGTGGTAGCACTCGCACAGATCAAGATTGGCAAATCGGAATCATCACAATGAATGTGGCTCCCTGTCCCGGTTCGGAAACACAATGTAATGTGCCTTTGTGTTTTTCAGCCACAATTTGATAACTAATAGAAAGTCCCATTCCTGTACCTTTGCCGACAGCTTTTGTCGTAAAGAATGGATCAAATAATTTTTGCTTGATATGAGCAGGAATTCCGGGGCCATTATCTGCAATTTTAATGACAACTTGTTTGTTTTCTACCAGGTAAGTGCTAATCGTAATAGTAGGAGTTAAGGTTTGGTCTTGAGCGTTCGCTTCTTCTAGGGCATCAATGGCATTGCTCAAAAGATTCATAAACACTTGATTGAGTTGTCCGGCATAGCATTCGACTAACGGTAACTCTCCATAAGCTTTGACAATCTCAATGCCTTGAGAATCAGGTTTCGCTTTCAGTCGATGTTGCAGAATCATCAGTGTGCTATCAATGCCCTCATGAATATTGACTTCTTTCATCTCGGCTTCATCCATGCGCGAGAAAGTGCGTAGAGAGACAACAATTTTTTGAATGCGTTCTGCTCCAATTCGCATGGAATAAATAAGTTTGGGTAAGTCTTCTACTAAAAACTCCAAGTCCATCGCTTCGGCTTCTTCTTGAATCTCAGAGTCGGGAATTGGGTAATATTTCTGATAAAGTTCCAGGAGTCTCAGAATATTTTTGGTGTATTCATTTGCATGGCTAAGATTGCCGAAGATAAAGTTGACTGGGTTGTTGATTTCATGGGCAACACCTGCCACAAGTTGCCCCAATCCTGACATTTTCTCGGATTGGATCATCTGGGTTTGGGTGTGCTGGAGTTGTTGCAGGATTTGCTCTAATTCTGCTGTGCGATGATTCAATTGGACTTCGGCGCGTTTGCGATCGCTAATGTCAAAGCTTGTGCCAATCACCCGGTAAATCTGTCCCTCAGTATTCTTGAGTGGGTTGAAGTTGATAAACCACCAGGTTTCCTGCCCATCAAAGGTTAGGCAATGCTCATAATAAAGGGGCATTCCCGTTCTGGCGCACTCAGCAAGCCGTTGTTGGATAGTCTGGGCCTGTGCTGCCCCAAGGACTTCAGTGGGCGTTTTGCCTACGGCATCAGCACTACGAATTCCAGAGGCTCGTTCCGCAACAGCGTTCCATCCGGCGTAATGGAAGCGATCGTTATCCAACACATCCACAACAAAAATGACTATTTCGGCTCCGTTGTAAATGCTGCTCAGAAACTCCTCTTTCTCTTGAAGTGCGGCTTCCGCTTGTTTGCGTAAACGAAGCTCGTCGTAGACATCGCTAATATCAATCACCACCCCATCCCACACAATCAAGCCATCAGCTTGCAGTTCTGGTCGAGAAACACATTGAATCCATTTGATTTTGCCTGAAGGAGTCACAATTCGCCACTCGTGACTAAAAGGCGTTAACATTCGACCAGAATCAGCAACTAACTGTCCCAGCATTGGGGAATCGTCTGGATGCGCCATGAGGTGAATGTTGTGTACCCCTGCCATCACTGCCTTTGGATCAACCTCATACAGGTCATAGCAACCTGAACTGACGTAGGGTGTCCAAAAAGAGCCATCGGTAGCCAGACAGAATTGGAATACCATGCCTGGAATATTGTCAACCACCTTCTGGAAGCGGGCTTCACTGGCACGCAGTTCTACCAGTGTTTGTTGTGTCTGCTCATAAAGTCGGGCATTTTCTAGAGAAATAGCGGCTTGAGTACATAACAGGTTAAGCAGTTCGACGCGATCGCTAGTAAATGCCCCAGTCGTCAAGTTATTCTCCAAATAAAGGATACCTACGAATTGACCCCGATGGAGAATCGGATTACACAAGATGCTTTTTGGCTGTTGGCTCAAAATGTAAGTATCGCTGGCAAAGACTGGATGATTAGTGGCATCCGCCAACACCACAGGTTGTAAGGAATGTTTGACGTGATAAATCACTCTCAGAGGAATGTCGTGGCTTTCCTCCACTGGAATTCTTTGCAGAACGATGGGTTGAGTATTAACGCTGACAGTCCCTTTAATCAACAAGCGATTGTCCCGCAGCAGCATTAACACGCATTTTTCTGCCCCAGCATTTTCAATTACTATCTGAAGCAGCATCATTAGGAGTTTTTCTAATTCAATTTCACCAGAAAGAGTTTGAGAGGCTTTGAGAATGGTTGCCAAATCGAGCGATTCTGTAATATTGCTGGAGCTAGAGGTTTGAGTCGAATGAAAAGATGGGGCAAAAATTGTGTTAGATGCACTAAGTAATGGTTGCGGGTGTTGCACAATTGCGGTCAAAAGCTGAGGATAGCGCTGTTCCAAGTCAGTTACTTTGGCTTTAGCTCCCCAACGGGCGTAGCAGTAATATGCTTCTTGCATATATGCTTGGGCGAGTTTTTCTTTGCCCCATTCGAGGTAGAATTTGCCTGCGAGTTCATTGCTGAGGGCTTCTTCTTGAATATATGCATTTGCTTTGGCGGATGCGATCGCGCGATCGTAGTAATCCATTGCTTCATACATTCGCCCCAACACCCGATACTGCTCTGCTTCCACCAAATAAAATTTGTGTAAATGGTTTGTAGGGGCGTGGTTTGCCCATTCTTTGAGCTTCTTTTGGTTGCTAACAACTTCCTGGGGCAAACTATTACATTCCTTACCTTGGGCGTTGGATAATATCGCCAGACGAGTTAATGAATCGTAAAAGTGAAATACCGGAATCATGAAACAACCGGATACACCATTCAAATATTGTTTGGCATTCACTGCCACTTTTGTTGCTTGTTCCCACTCATTGAACAAGTAACAAAGAATAAGTTTATTAATATACAGTGTTCCCATTGCATAGAGATCGTTAGCCTGCTGATGCTTGGGCAACATCATTTCTTCGTCATAAACCACACCTTTAATTTCCCAAGGACACTTACTCTGTCCCAGTAAATTTAAAACGGATTGGTAAAAGACTCTCAGATAATTGTGAGCAACTTCCTGTTTAATTTGAGCCAATGCCTGACTGTAAACCTTCATCTCTGGTTCTAAGATTGACAAATCTTTGCCGAGAAAAAAGGACAGCGAACAATAATTGTAGGCACAGTAAGCAGCATATTCTAAAGTACCCATCTCCAGACCGCTATGGTATCCGTCAAGCAAAGGAGCAAGTGAATTTTGAATATGATGTTTCCAAGGCTTCACGAAAGGATAAACCATGTTAATCGTGCTGGCTTTAAATTCTCTACTCTCGAAGCGTGATAGTAGTCCCATTGCCAGTTGACCAACGCGATCGCCTAAATCTATTTCTCCAATACCGCACAGAATGACTCCATACCAAGCATAAGCCTGTGCTGATACCCCAGCATTACCATAAGCAACCGATAACCTCACCTGCTTGCACACGATTAACGGCAGCAATTCTGGAACCGCTTGATAGACTGCTGCTGTTACAGTCGCTAAAATTCGGATCACTGCCAGACCTCGGAGGTCTTTCATCTCAGGCAGTTCCAACAAATCTTCTAAATGTTTTTCTTTTAATATATCTTGAGTCTGTTGCAAACTTTCAGTAATATCTGCATCAGTTGGCTGCTCTGGAAACGACACTCCAAATAATTCCAAAGCAGAAAGAGCGGTTTTAATGGCTTTGGGTTGATGACTCTGAGCGACATCAGCCAAAATTCTCACTTCATAGACTTTCACTTTGTCTAGTAATTGACGAGCATTTTGCAGTACCTCATCAACTATCTGCTCCATTTGCCCAAAGTAACCGCTCAGACAGGTTAATTCTGCGGCTAAATCATGTAGAGCCAACGTTAGCTCATAGCATTGCTGCCAACAATTTGCTGTGAGAAGTTGTATGCCTTTAGTGGTGTATTCAATTGCTGCAACGTAAGCGGTTGCAGATTTTGCTTTTTGTGCAGCAGCTAGATTTAGCTTCGCTAATGTCTCCCGTTCTGTTTCTAAGACAATTAAATCGGCTCCTTTATTTAATTGATTAACAATCTCGAAGATTTTTTCCTCTTTTTCCGTTTCATTCATTACACTTAAAAGCAACTGCCCAATTTTTAAGTGCATCAGTTGTTTTTGGTTATCGGGGATGAGTGAATAAGCAGCTTGTTGGACGCGATCGTGCAGAAATTTGTAGAAAGCAATCACCTGATTATCTGCTTCGATCTGTCCATTCTCCTCAATCAACAATTCTGATTTTGACTGATAAAACTTGTAAATATCATTGCTGGGAATTACTAATCCTTCCTGAAGGGCTTTCCATAAGTCAGTAGCAGTTTCAGCTTGAGACTTTTCATAGACAATTGCCAGTGTTGCTAAATCAAAAGAGTTACCAATACATGCTGCGAGTTTCAGGACATTTTGAGTGGCAACTGGCAACTTCTGTAACTGCATTGCCATGAACTCTACCACGTCATCTCTCAGAGAGAGCAATTGCACATCACTAATATCACACTGCCAATGCCCAGCTTGAAGATCAAACTCAATAGCTCCTTCTTCATGTAGCGCCTTGAGAAACTGTGTGCTGAAAAAGGGGTTTCCTTGAGTTTTTTGATAAACTAGCTGGGTTAAAGGTTGAGCGATCGCTGCTGGACATTGCAATGTATCTGTAACTAGCGAATTTAAACTTTCTTGACTCAAGGGAGCCAGTGTGATTGTATTGACTGTAGTGCCAGCTTTCTTGATTTCTTCTAACGTCAATATCAACGGATGAGCAGGCGACACTTCATTATCACGATATGCACCAATCAATAACATGAAGCCGCTTTCTCTTTGTCCGATCAATACCTTAATCAAGTTTAGTGATGCTGAATCTGCCCACTGTAAATCATCCAAAAACATCACCAAGGGATGTGTAACTGTAGTAAATACTTGAATAAATTTTTGGAACAACAGATTAAAACGGTTCTGAGAAGCATTACCTGATAGTTCCACCACTGGGGATTGTTGCCCAATAATCTCCTCTAACTCAGGAATCACATCGATAATTACTTGGGCATTTTCCCCCAACGCTGTCAAAATCTTCCATTTCCATTGCTTTAATTGGGTGTCACTTTCGCCTAACAACTGCCCCATTAAGTCACGGAAGGCTTGGACAAAGGCACTGAGGGGAATGTTGCGGTTGAACTGGTCATACTTGCCTTTAATAAAGTAGCCTCGTTGCCGGACAATGGGTTTATGTACTTCATTCACCACTGCCGTTTTACCAATGCCGGAGAACCCCGCCACTAACATGAACTCCGATGTCCCACTGGCAACCCGCTCGAATCCTTCTAGTAGTATTTTAACTTCTTGCTCTCTGCCATAGAGTTTTTCTGCCATTATGAAGCGATCGCTTATATCTCGCTTTCCAATCGCGAAATGCTCAATTTTCCCTATTTCGTTCAGTTTTTCTATACATAGATGCAAATCATGTTTTAGTCCCAACGCACTTTGGTAGCGGTCTTCGGCATTTTTCGCCATCAGCTTATGGATGATCTCTCCCACAACCAAAGGGATCTCAGAGTTGACATCGCACACATTAGGAGGAAGTTTTGCAATATGACAATGCACTAATTCCATCGGGTCTTGAGCATCAAAAGGCACTTTTCCTGTCAGTAGCTCAAAGAAACTTACTCCCAATGAATAGAAGTCGCTGCGGTAGTCAATCCCCCGATTCATGCGTCCTGTCTGTTCTGGTGATAGATAAGCTAGAGTCCCTTCCAGGACATTTGGATTTTGGATTTCGGTGGTTTCTCTCGGTAACAAGGAGGAGATGCTGAAGTCTATCAGCTTTAACACCTTGGTGTCTGGGTGAATCAGGATATTAGCGGGTTTAATGTCTTTATGAATTACCCGTTGTTGATGTAGCTGGTGCAGAATATCTGTTAGTTGTAGGGCTATAATTAGAAATTGCTCTAAGTGTTGCGGCTGTTCCTTAATAAATTGCCGCAGTGAGATGCCACCAAAATCTTCCATCACCAAAGCATAGCCATTATTATAGGGTTCTAGGCTGTAGGGCTTAATAATCCCAGGAATCTCTAGGTTTTTGGCTAGGGCATATTGGTTGCGAAACTGTACGAGTTCACTAAAGCTGGGGTACTCTCGTTTTAAAAGCTTAATTACAACTGCTTGGTTATCTGCTTCTCTGACCGCGCGATATACAAGTGTACGTGAACCTGAGTATAGTTGCTCTCTAATTTGGTAGCCTGACAGTGTTACAGTTACATCCACTTTTGCGCTCATCACTTTTTCAGGGAATTTTTCTAGTCAGTTTAGAATTCCCCACAGGACATTTTTTGTAACAAACTTTGGCAATTATTTACGCTTTGGATGTATCGCCTGATGAAAAACTACACGTTAGAGATCGCTCTTTGTGCAACTTAGTTAGCAGAAAATACAAAAAATATACAACCAATATAAAAGCAATTTATCGACTTACAAAAAGCTGAAGGAATTAAAGCTTTAATTCTCCATTTTTTGAAAATGATTTTCTGCTTCCTGGCTTATTACTACAGCGATTTCTAATAAGTAAATAGCTGATTATCACTTGATTTCCCTCCAAGGTTCTATCTTGTGGGAAAAGAAGGGGCTTTTTGATTGAAAATGCCTATAACCCGTTCCTGATAATAATTGCAACTATCCTTAACCTCAAATCGAATGTCTGATATATTTGGTTTTTAGCAAACAAACTTCTTGCAAAATTCTCTTCACGCGGTAAAATAACGAAATTTTGCAAGAGTTTTAATCATGAAACCATTTCTTTTTGTAACCGATTTAGATGACACCCTCGTATATCGCACCGTTGGCGATGACAGCGCTTTACCAGAACTAAATCAACTGCTGAGTCAACATCGTCAAGAATACGGCACTAAAATTGTTTATTCTACCGGGCGATCGCCCTTACTTTACAAACAACTCCAAGCTCAAAAAAATCTTTTGCAACCCGATGCCCTTGTCCTTTCTGTAGGGACGGAAATTTATCTCAATGGTACTGATACTCCAGACTCAGATTGGGCAGAAACCCTGTCTACGGGATGGGAACGGGAAACTGTATTATCTATTACCCATAAATACCGCGAGTTACTTCGGCAACCAGATTCAGAACAGCGTCCTTTCAAAGTGAGCTTTTTTTTAGAACAAGAAGCATCTGCGAATGTTCTACCACAACTTGAAGCAGAGTTGCAGAAATCGAAATTAAATGTAAAGTTAATCTACAGTAGCGGTATTGACCTTGACATTGTACCCCATAGCAGCGATAAAGGTCAGGCAATGCAGTTTTTACGCCAGAAGTGGAAATTTGCAGCAGAACAAACAGTTGTCTGTGGTGATTCGGGTAATGATATTGCTTTATTTGCTGTAGGCAACGAACGGGGAATCATCGTCGGGAATGCCCGAAAAGAGTTACTCCAATGGCATAACGAGTATCCCGCTATGCACCGCTACCTAGCAAAAGGTTTTTGTGCAGGTGGAATTATTGAAGGCTTAAATTATTTTGGTCTCTTGTAATGATTAGTTATCTAAAAGGTATAGTCGCTGGTATCCAAACAATTGGCGCTAATCGCGTGATTCTGACTCTGGAAGTCAATGGCTTGGGGTACGATTTGCAAGTTCCCCAACGGCTAGCAAACCAGTTACCAGAATCGGGAGGCGTGGCGCAAATTTTTACCCATTTCCAAATTCGGGAAGAAGTGCCCTACTTATATGGCTTTGCTTCCCCAGCCGAACGCGATTTATTTCGCCACTTGCTGACTGTCACAGGGATTGGTGCAGCCTTAGCGATCGCACTCCTGGACACTCTGGAACTACCAGATTTAGTCCAAGCAATTATCGCTGGCAATACACAAATCTTAATTCAGGCTCCTGGTGTCGGCAAAAAAATCGCAGAGCGCATCTGTTTGGAACTGAAAAGCAAATTAGTCGAGTGGCGTAAATCAGCCGGGTTCTTCGTCGCCACAGGCGGGCCAGCACCAGGAATTCTCGAAGAGGTGCAAATGACCCTCTTCGCCCTGGGATATACTGCTCATGAAGTCAGTCACGCCCTGCATGTAGTCAGCGAAGACATCGGCCTACCCAAAGATGCCTACGTCGAAGATTGGATTAAACAAGCGATCGCTCATCTCAGTAGCGAACAAGTTTAATTGTCATTAGTCATTAGTCATTGGTCATTTGTCATTAGTTATTTCTTATTCTCCCCCTGCCTCCCCTGCTCCCCTCCCCCCCTGCTCCAATGACCGACCCTTATGCCTGGCTAGAACAGTCCTTAGCAACAATTCATCGGGCAGACTGGTATCGTTCGGTACAACCTATCAACGGTCGTCCGGGTGCAACGGTGGTTTTAGCTGGGCAAGAGGTAATCAATTTTGCCAGCAATGACTATTTGGGATTGGCTGGGGATGAGCGGTTGATGGCAGCCGCAACTGCTGCGATCGCAGAATTTGGCACTGGTAGTACTGGTTCTAGATTACTCAGTGGGCATCGAGAATTGCATGGGGAGTTAGAAAAGGCGATCGCATCTACCAAACAAACAGAAGATGCCTTGGTATTTAGTTCCGGGTATCTGGCTAATTTGGGTGCAATTACCGCCCTTGTGGGCAAGCGTGATTTAATTTTATCTGACCAGTACAATCATTCCAGTCTGAAAAATGGAGCGATTCTGAGCGGTGCAGCAGTTGTGGAATATCCGCACTGTGATCTTGAAGTCCTAAAAACTCAGTTGAGTCAACAACGACAAAATTACCGACGCTGTTTGATTCTTACTGATACTGTCTTCAGTATGGACGGCGATTTATGTCCCTTGCCCGCACTGTTCGATCTGGCTGATGAATTTAGCTGTATGCTGCTAGTCGATGAGGCTCATGCTACCGGCGTACTAGGAAAAACTGGCGCTGGGTGTGTCGAGCATTTTGGGTGTACAGGAAAGCAATTAATTCAAATTGGGACTTTGAGTAAAGCTTTGGGTAGTTTAGGCGGTTATGTAGCAGGAAGTAGCGCCTTAATTGACTTTTTGCGGAACCGCGCACCCAGTTGGATTTATACCACTGGGCTTTCACCTGCTGATACAGCAGCAGCCTTAGCAGCAATCAAGATAGTGCAACAAGAACCGCAACACCTTGCCCAATTGTGGGGGAATATACATTACTTGAAAACTTTGCTGCAACAGTTACCTAACCTGAAATTGCTGCCTTCTGAATCACCCATATTATGTTTTCAATTGCCTAATGCTACAGATGCCCTCAAAGCTGGAAAACACCTAAGAGATGCTGGCATTTTTGCCCCAGCAATTCGTCCTCCCACAGTGCCCACAAGTCGCATCAGAATATCTGTAATGGCAACTCATGAAGTAGCACATATTGAAAAATTGGTAGCAGTGCTGAAGGATGTTATTTGAATTGGGAATGGGGAATGGGGAATGGGGAATGGGAGAATAAGAAATAACTAATGACTAAAGACTAATACCAATTTAATGTGAAGCTGCACTAAATGAGTAACTCTCTATTCTTGGCGTACTTGGCGTACTTGGCGGTTCGTTTATATTCTGTGCATCTTCATACAGAATTGGTATAAGGACAAATGACTAAGGACTAAGGACAAATGACAAATCCTTTTACAAAACTGGCAATCGGTTAAACAAGATCCAATAAAAACCAAGCTGTTGGACTGCTTGGTTAAATTGTTCAAAATCCACAGGTTTGACGATGTAGCTATTCACCCCAAGGTGGTAACTCTCGATCATATCCTGGTCTTCAGCAGAAGAGGTCAGCACCACAACCGGAATCATTTGTGTGCGTGGATCGGATTTGAGTTGCCGTAAAACTTCTAACCCACTTATCCTTGGCAGTTTCAAATCCAGCAAAATGACTTTGGGTTGATTCGTCATGCTACGGTGCGCGTACTCTCCTCGACAAAAGAAAAAATCTAGCGCTTCGGCTCCATCTTCAAGCAGTTGAATATTGTTGCCAATTCTACCGCGACGTAATGCTCGGATAGTTAACTCAGCATCGGTGGCATTATCTTCAACTAATACAATGGAAAGTGCTTGCTCAAAATATGGAGACTGATCTATGGGTTGGTCACTCATGGGTTAATTTCCCCTTGAAGGGTGAAATAAAACGTCGCACCTCGATCGATCGCTGCTTCGGCCCAAATCCGCCCGCCGTGGCGTTGAATAATGCGTTGGACGATCGCTAGTCCGATCCCCGTGCCTGTAAATTCTTGTTCGCGGTGCAGCCTTTGGAATACCCCAAACAGATTATCTGCATACCGCATATCAAATCCTGCCCCATTATCTCTGATAAAATACACTCCTTCACCCGCCATAATCTCATAGCCGACTTCAATGTAGGCACTGGATTTGTAGCGGGTATATTTGATGGCATTTGACAATAGATTTAGCCAAACTTGTTTAAACAAGGAAAGATCAGCTTGACAGATGGGTAAATCAGCGATCGCAAACTCAATTTGACGACCTTCAAAATCTGGGGCTAAATCACTCAGCACCTCTTGAATAATCTCATTCATCAAAACAGGCTGCCGGGACATTTCCTTACGATCCAGGCGGGATAGGTTCAATAGGTCGTCGATCAACTCACCCATACGTTTGGCATTGTCTCGGACAATTTTCAGATAACGATTGCCTTCCGCATCAAGTTGGTCACCATAGTCTTCTTGCATAATTCTCGAAAAACCAACGATCGCCCGCAGTGGTGCCCGTAAATCATGAGAAACAGAGTAGGAAAATGCCTCTAATGCTTTGTTTGCAGCTTCCAATTGGGCAGTTCGTTGTTTGACTCTGGTTTCTAAAGACTGGTTCAGTTGATGCAGGGCTTCAATTGCCCTCTGGCGCTCCAATTCTGCTGCTGCTCGTGCGGCAAATACCTTTAAAATTACTTCTGTTCGTTGCGTATCTACCAGTGGTTGTACGTCAAGAATACAAAGATTACCAATTGGGTCGCCATTGGCATTTTTTAAGGAAATACCCAGATAACTCTCTGCCTGCATTGCCACTAAGTCTAAGTCTTCCGGGAAAATTTGCTGAACAAGCTTTTTGCAGTAAAATAAGCCGTTTTTCAAGGCAAATTCGCATGGTGTACGCGCCGGAAAGTAGGATATTTGTGGTTGTAATGCCCCATGCGCCCAAAAAGCTAGGGCTTTAAGTTCGCCATTTACTAGTTCAGTAACGAGAGCATAGCGGACGTGCAAGGCTTTGGCTATATGACCAACCAAAGCTGCGAAAAAATCTTGTCCTGTAACCGCAGCCGTTCCCATAACCAAATTTTGCAGCGTTGTTTCCGATCTTTTCAGATTCTCTTCCCGGCGTTTTACCTCACTAATATCCCGGTTAATGGTAGATAAATATTCCACACTGCCATCTGTTGCTTTATGAGCAATGATCATTTGGGAAACCGGAATTTCTCTGCCATCAATGTCCAACAAAGCGGTTTCACCCACCCAGGTACCATCTCGAATCGCCAGAGGAATGCCCTGGTTTTGAATAATCTCTAATGCCCACTGGGGATGGTAGTTGCTGAATGTGCAAAGGTCTGCATCCAGTGGTATCCCTGCTAGTTTCCTAGCTTGAGCATTATTCCAGAAAACATTGCCTTGGGGGGTGGCCATGCCAATATGATCGGTGGATGCTTCAAGAATGGCAATTAAGCGATCGCGATCTTTTTCTGCTCTTTGGCGTTCGGCAATTTCAGCCCGTAAGGATTGATTCAGTTCTGACTGTTGCTTCAATAAACGGGCATTGTCAATGGAAATAGCCGCCTGAGTCGAAAGTAAACTGAAGATTTCAATTCGCTCTGGGGTAAATGCGTTAGTGGTTAGATTATTTTCTAAAAGGACAATTCCTGTGAGTTTTCCCTGGTTTAATAAAGTAGCACAAAGAATCGATTTTGATTGGCGTTGCACAATCCAGGGTTCAGATTGAAAGTTACCGACTTGAGCCGCATTATTGAGGACGATGCTTTCTTGGGTGCGAACTACATAATTAATTAGGGCAGTTGGCAAGCAAGGAGTACTGTCTGCTGATATTGATTCCAGAGGAATTGATTGCAAAACAGCTATTTTCTCATCGCCAATCGATCCCATTGCCTCAATCTGCCATTTTTCTTGTGTTGGTAAAATTAGATAACCGGTTTGTGCCCCGGCATTCTCAATCAAGATCGTCATTATTTTTGCCAGGAGTTTATCTAACAAAATTTCACTAGCGATCGCTTGAGAGGCTTTCAATACTGTTTCTAAATCAAGTGCTTCTAACTTTCTAGAAGTCGATTCTGTAATGTCAACTTTACCGATGTTAGTTCTTTCAGTTTGCACCTCTAGTAGTTGGGGATAAAGTCTTTCCAAATCTTGGACTTTAGCCATTGCTCCCCAACGGCTGTAGCCGTACCTTGCCTCTTGCAGATAGACTTTAGCGATCGCTATCCGGTTGTTTGCCAGATAAAATTTTGCTGCTAGTTCGTTGGCCAGGCTTTCTTCTTGGAGGTATTCGTTTTCTCTCGCCAGGGCGATGGCGCGATCGTAGGCATCCATTGCTTCTACTACTTCACCCAATACCCGATGCCGTTCTGCTTCTACCAGATGCCACTTGTGTAGATAGTTCATCGGGGCATGGTGCGCCCAATTTTTCATTTTTGCCTGATTTTCTGCTACCTGCTCCAGCAACTCGGATTGTTTCGCAGTATCTGTGTTGGAATACACCGCCAGTCTGCATAGGGAATCGTAGAAGTGAAAGATGGCAACCAATGCCGCTCCAGTCATTGCTGGTAAGTACTCTTGAGCGAGGACAGCATTGCCAATTGCCTGATTTGCATCGTCAAATAAATAACAGAGAAATAATTTATTGAGGTAGAAATAGAACAAACCCGCGTGAAAATGGGTTTGTTGCATCTGGGGTAGGTGGATTGCTTCATCATAAACTTGACCAGATAACATCCCAGGATTTGGAACCTTCTGAACCAGGTTCAAAACAGTTTGCCAGCAAATCTCGACGAAATTAATCCCCGCCGAGTGCTTAATTTGTTTCACTGCTTGGGCATAACTTGTTAGATGTAATTGGAGTTCAGCCAGGGGTTGACCGATTACCAATGAATTACCACAGAAATACATGGCAGCGTAGCCAGCAAACTCGAAATCGCCCTGCTCAATACCAACCTGATAGCAATCTTGGAGTGGTTTCAGGCTGTGTTTTAGGTGTGTCTTCCAAACATTAATCTGGTTGCTAACCGCGAATAGACTTCTGGCTTGAATGGGTTTGGCATCTAGGCGATCGAGCAGACTTACAGCTAGTTGACCAAATTGATATCCTGCTTCAATGTCCAATACAACTCCACAGAGAATAATCCCATAAGCGGCATAAGCAAAGGGAGCTAACATCATATTTCCGTACTCAATCAGCAAATCCACCATCTTGAGTACAACCAGCAAAAATAGGGGAGGGACTGCCAAATAAGCTGATGCACACATACTTGTTAAAAGCTGCATTGCCGCCAGCATTTCTGGCTCAGACATCATTTGTAAGTCAACTAAATCTTCAATGCGTCTATTCGCCAATTTGGAGGCGGTTTCCGAGAGTGCCTGCTGAACATCCTCAAAGGTTGGCTGGATGGGGAGGTGAACTCCTAATTGCTGAAGTAGCTGTAAACTAATTTGAATTGCCTCTAGTAATTGACTTTGAGCAACATAAGTTTGAATTTTGACATCGTAGACTTTTAAGCTGGCTAGTAGGGTTTTGGCGTGGTTAATTACCTGTTGGAATAGTGGCTCTACTTGCTCAAAATTACCGCTCAGATAGGCTGCTTCTGTTGTTGCACTATACAGGGTAAGGGTAAAATCGTAGTTTGTTTGCCAGCTATCGGTTGTCAGTAGCTCCAAACCAGTTTGCAAATATTGCCACGCAGCATCATAAGCACCTGATGCCTTGGCTTTTTCTCCCGCCATCAGGTTGAAGCGAGACAAGTTATCCTGCTCGGATTGAGTTTTGAGGAGTTTTTTGCCCAGGTTCAGTTGGTTGGTAATATCAAAAATCTGGTGTTCTAAGTTTTCTGTTGGAGTTATTTGTAATAAAGACTGTCCGATTTGCCAATGGATCTTGCTTTGCTCGGCTTCGGGAATCTGGGAATAGGCTGCTTGCTGAATGCGATCGTGGGCAAATTTATATTCAATGGCAGGACAATTGCTAGGGAGTGGTACATCCAACTCAACCGATTTGTGGGCATTGCTTAGGGGTAGAATGAACCCTTGAGCGATCGCCATTCTTAAAGCCTGGGCGGTTTCTCGCTGGGATAATTCCGCAGTCAGTGCCAGAGTTTCTAGATTAAAAGAGTTGCCAATGCAGGCAGCTAGCTGCAACACTTCCTGCGTATTTTTATTGAGCTTTTGAATCTTGAGAGCCATCAAATCGACAATATTATCTGTAATTCCCTGCTGCTGAATTTGCTCGATCGACCATTGCCATTTTTTGGTTTGGTGATTAAATTCCAGTAGCCCTTCAGTGTAGAGAGATTTCAAAAATTCGTTCATGAAAAAGGGATTACCACCAGTTTTTCGTTGCACCAGTTCAGCTAAAGACAGGGAATCTTCTAGTTGGCAGCGAAATGTATCGGCGATGAACTGATTGATATGATGTAGGCTCAATGGCAAAAGAGAAAATTGGTTTACCACTCCTCCACTCTGCCGAATTTCCTCCACCATCTGAATCAGGGGATGAGCGGCATTAACCTCGTTATCTCGGTATGCCCCCATCAACAACAAAGATTGCCCCTTAGTAGCAGTAGCTAGTAGTTGGATCAGCTTCAGCGAGGCATTATCTACCCACTGGAGATCGTCTAAAAAGATAACGAGGGGATGCTCTGACTGGCTAAAAACGCAAATGAAATTTTGGAAAACTTGATGAAAGCGATTTTGGGCTTCCGTTGGTGGTAATACAGGTACTTCTGGCTGATTGCCTACAATCAATTCCAGTGCTGGAATTACCTGGGTAATAACTCGACTGTTTGAGCCTAGTGCAGCTAAAAGGTTCTGTCGCCATTGAGACAGTTGCACTTCATCTTCAGTCAGTAATTGTTTGATCAGTGACTCTAAGGCTTGAGCGATCGCAAAGTAAGGGATATTGCGCTGATACTGATCGAATTTACCCGAAACAAAGTACCCCCGTTGTTGCGTAATCGGCTGATAAATTTCCTGCACTAAAACTGACTTACCAATACCAGAGTATCCTGCTATCAACATCACTTCAACATGAGAAGCAGACGCGGATAAATCAGAGTTATCTTTCGCTGCTACTCTTTCAAAGGCCGCTAATAACATCTCCACCTCCCTTTCTCTGCCATAAAGTTTTTCAGGGATATGAAACTTATCAGAAATATCCTCTTGTCCTAGCAAAAAAGACTCAATTCTTCCCGTGTGTTGTAGCTGTTTCAGGCACTCTTCTAAATCATTTTTAATTCCCCAGGCGCTTTGATAGCGATTTTCTGCTGTTTTTGCTAATAGTTTCAGTACAATTCCTGAGACTATCACAGGAATTCCTGAATTGATAAAATGGGGTGGAACGGGTTCCAAAGCTAGGTGATAATGAATTAACTCCAGCGCATCACTGGATTCAAACGGTAATCGATGGGTCAACAGTTCATAAAAGGTAACACCTAAAGAGTAAAAATCAGTTCTATAGTCCAAAGAACGGTTCATTCTGCCTGTTTGCTCTGGAGATATATAGGCTAGTGTTCCCTCTAATATCGGTAGATTTCTGAGAGTTAATATCTCCCGTGACAATACAGTTGAAATACCAAAGTCAATAATTTTAAGTTGTTGTGTTCTTGGATTAAAAACAATATTAGATGGATTGATATCTTTATGAATGATATTTGCTGTATGAATCGCACCCAAGGTTTCAACAATCTGAATGGCTATTTTCAGGAAATCTGTTAATGAAAACTGTGTTTTTGTTATGATTTTTGTTAAAGATTCGCCCCCGAAATCTTCCAGAATGATGACAAAACTCCTTTGGTATTGCTGCAAACTATAAGCCTGGACAACACCTTCCAATGACAAGCTACAGGTAATTTCATATTCGAGCTTATAGCGTGTTATTTCTTCTGGTGTCGGGTAGTCTTTTTTTAAAACTTTGAAGATGACAGGCAGATTATTCTGTTGATTAATTCCCCGATAGACCCGTGAATTAGCACTTTCATGAATTTTTATCCGAATTTGATATTCAGGAATTTCCAGCATGGTTAAACTGCCTACAATTGTTAGACATAAAGATAAATTTGGTATGAGGTAATTTTTAATTTCTGATTTGGGATTAAATTATTTAAATTACCAAATATAAGAACTTTTTCAAGTAAATAAATATAAACATGAGAACAAAGCTAAAATCCTAAATTCTAAAAACTTTTATTCAGAGCCACCGCCTTGAGCCAGAGAATAAATCTAAAATTTAAAATCCAAAATCACTTGGCTCACAAACCTGATTATACAAGTTTACTGAATAGTTACCAAGGAGATTCTGGGGTATGAATGAACTGTTGAACATCCTGATTATTGAAGATTCAGAGGAGGATGCTATGTTAGTTATTCATGAATTGCGTCGCGGTGGTTTCAATCCAAACTGGCAGCGTGTGCAAACAGACAAGGAACTACAAATAGCACTCAATAGTCAGACTTGGGATGTGATGATTTCAGATTACCGACTGCCAGGATTCAATGCTCCTGCGGCTTTGGAAATAGCAAAGCAGAGCCAAAAAGATATTCCTTTTATTTTGGTTTCCGGCACAATTGGCGAAGTACTTGCTGTGGAAATGATGAAAGCGGGTGCGAACGATTATGTCATGAAGGACAACTTAAATCGATTGCCAGAGGCAGTGCGTAGAGAACTTCGGGATGCACAGGTGAGAGCGGAGCGCAAACAAGCTCAAAAGCTGTTACAAACATTAGCGTCTAATATACCCGGAATGATTTACAGCTTTGTTCAGTATTCTGATGGTTCTATTGCCTTTGATTACATCAGTTTTGGCTGTCTGGATCTTTTAGAGTTAACGCCAGATCAAATTTTAGAAAATGCCTCTCTTTGCTTTGCACAAATTCATCCCGATGATTATCCAGGATGTTATGCAGCAGCCAACGAGAGCGCTCAAACTTTAAAACCCTTTTCTTACGAGTGGCGATTAGTTACACCTTCTGGCAAACTCAAATGGGTACAGGCCAGCGCTCGTCCAGAATGTCGAGAAAATGGGGATATTGTCTGGTATGGTGTTTTATTAGATGTGAGCGAACGGCAAGTTGCACTTCGCGAACAGCAAGCTGCGCTGCGCGAACGCAAACAAGCACAAGAGTTAATTATCCACAACTCTTTACACGATCCATTGACAGATTTACCAAATCGCACACTTTTAATAGAGCGGCTAGAACTAGCCATCAACCGAGCTAAACGATTAGAAACCTATCGTTATGCCGTCTTGTTTCTAGACCTAGACCGATTTAAAGTGATCAATGACAGCCTCGGACACCTTGCTGGAGATCAACTGTTAAAGAATATTGCTCACAAACTAAAAACTCATCTGCGGGAAGTTGATTTAGTTGCTCGAATTGGTGGTGACGAATTCGTAATTTTGCTGGAAGATATTTCTGATATTGAAAAAGCTATTCAAATTACTGAGCGTATACTCATAGATTTTCAAAAACCATTGACGCTTAATGATGCCGAAGTAGTTATCAGTACAAGCATCGGGATTGTTTTAGGAACAAACAAATATTCTCAAGCCTCCGATTTACTCCGAGATGCCGATATTGCCATGTATCAAGCCAAAGCTCAAAGGAGAAACTCGTATAAAATTTTTGATGTCAAAATGCACACTCAAGCCGTAAATCGACTAACTATAGAAACCGATATTCGCAAAGCTATCGAACGAGAAGAGTTTGTTATATATTACCAGCCAATTGTTGACATACTTGGGGATGGGCAAAGCAAAGCAGGACGACTGATTGGATTTGAAGCATTGCTGCGCTGGCAACACCCAACTCGTGGGTTAGTCTTACCGAAAGAATTTGTCTCTATCGCGGAAGAAACGGGGCTAATTGTGCAAATTGATCGCTGGATGCTCTACAAAGCTTGTCAACACCTAGCAAACTGGAAAGCAAAGTTTGCTACTCACTTCCCAATCAAGGTTAATATTAACCTTTCTGTTCAAGACATTCGCCAAGGAAACTTAATTGAATACATCGATCAAATACTAGCCGAAACAGTTTTAGAAGGCGACTATATAACCCTAGAAATTACTGAAAGTATGCTAATTGAGAATATTAGTCAGACAATTGATTTATTAAGCCAATTAAAGTCTAGAAAAATTCAAATTAGCATTGATGACTTTGGTACTGGTTATTCGTCGCTCAATTATCTCCATCGTTTACCTGCTGATAATTTAAAGATTGATCGCTCTTTTGTAAGTCAGATGCAGCAAGGAAACCGTAATTATCAGGTAGTTAGTACTATTATTGCTTTAAGCAATCAACTCGGATTAGCCGTTGTTGCAGAAGGTATCGAAACACCGCAGCAACTTCAATGGTTACAGGAACTGGGATGCGAATTTGGTCAAGGCTATCTATTTTCTAAGCCTCTAAGCCACCAGACAGTAGAAGCACTTCTGACGACAAGTAAAATTTTGCATTATATCCTCTGATAATTGCGACTGACTAATGGAAAACTAGCCATTGGTAAATTTTATACCATAATTTTTATAAGCAAATTAGGCTACTGCATTTCTGATAATTGACTATTCACAATCGGCAAATTAATGTTATGGATATAGAAAATTTATAATAAATTATCGCTGACAATACTATATAACTTAATAATTAGCCTCTAGCAAAAGAGGTTTTTAAAACTGAAAAAAATCTATCTAGAGATAAATTACTAAAACTTGAAAACTAGCTTAGGGTATGTAGAGCCTCTGCAATAAGTATTGGTTGTTCTTAGACATTTTCATGCCTCATATTCATTATTCCCAGTTGCTGCGCTATGGAGTTGTTGTATTAATTATCACACTCGCACTAGTGTTAATGTTGATGCTAGACCCTTGGTTAAGCATGAGTGGAACTCCTTTCTTGATGTTTTTTGGCGCTGTAGTGGTGAGTGCTTGGTATGGTGGTTTTAAATCAGGGCTATTAGCAACTTTCTTGTCTGCATTACTGAGCAATTACTTCTTTCTCCCGCCAGTTTATGAGCTGAGTTTTGACCTATCTAATTCTGTGCGAATTGGGTTGTTTGCATTACAAGGATTGCTCTTTAGTATCTTATGTGAGGCATTAAAGACTGCTAAAAGACGGGCTGATAAAAATCTCCAACAGCTAAGAGTTAGTGAGGAGAGATTTCGATTAGCGTTAAGCAGTTCAGATATTGTGGTCTTTCAACAAGATCGAGATTTGCGATATCAGTGGATTCATAATCCTCAAGGTCTAGATACTGCTGAGGAAATGTTAGGTAAGTCTGATGATGAATTATTTCCAGCTTCAGTAGCAGAGCAATTGAAGGCAATTAAGCTGAAGGTAATAGAGACTGGTATTTCAACCCGTGAAGAGGTTTATCTGACAACTTGCGGAGAATATCGTTACTATGATTTGCTGGTTGAACCACTGAAAGATACAGACAATATTATTCATGGTATTACTTGTGCAGCTGTGAATACTACAGAACGCAAGCAGGCTGAAGAAAGACTCCGCTATATCGCGCAAGTTAGTAGTGTCCTATCTACTTCGCTAGATTATGAAGAAACCTTAGAACAAATTGCCAAAATTTCAGTTCCCCAGCTAGCTGATTGGTGTAGTGTTGACATTTTAAATGAAGATGGTTCCATTCGCCGCCTACCAATTGCCCATGCAGACCCATCTAAGGCGGAGTTAGCGCGTAAACTTCAGGAGTATGCAACAGATTACAAGGGTGCAAGTGCAATTACTAGAGTACTGCAAACTGGGCAAAGCGAATTAATCTCAGAAATATCTGACTCGCTATTAGTGGCAAGCACTCAGAATCTTGAACATTTAGAACTTGTCCGGCAATTGGGGATGAAGTCTGTGATGATTGTACCCTTAATTGCACAAGGGCGAGTACTCGGCACAATCAGCTTTGTCAGCACCCAATCAAACCGTCGCTACGATCGCACTGACCTCACTTTAGCAACAGAGATTACTCACCGTGCAGCCTTAGCAGTAGAAAATGCCCGACTTTATCAAGATATCCAACACGCTTTAGTCCATTACGCCGAATCTCTATCTCTTCTAGATGCGCTGTTAGAAGCCGCTCCTGTTGCCGTATGCTTTTTGGATCGGGAACTGCGATATATCCGAATTAATCAAGTTTTCGCTGACATTAATGGTTTGACTATAGAAGAACATCTAGGACGCAAATTTGGGGAAGTATTGCCAGCAATGGCGGCTGAACTTGAGCAACAGTTACAGCGCGTCTTGGATACTGGAGAACCACTGCTGAATGTAGAAATTAGTGGTGAGACAAGGGAACAATCCAGACGTTACGGCTACTGGCTAGGCAACTATTACCCAGTCAACAACGCAATGGGCGAAACGGTAGGAATTGGGATTATTTTGGCAGATGTGACAGCAGCCAAGCAAACAGAAGTGGCTTTGCGAGAAAGCGAAGAAAGATTCCGGGCAATGTTCAACCAGGCAGCTGTGGGTATTACCCTGGTAGCGTTGGATGGAAAATTTATTCAGGTTAATCCTGCCGTATGCGAAATTACTGGGTACAGCCCTGAAGAGTTAATGCAAATAACCTTTGAGGAAATTACCCATCCTGACGACTTAGCAGTTGACTTGGAAAATGCTGGGCGAGTTTTAGCAAAAGAAATTAGTGGTTATTCCCTAGAAAAGCGCTACATCCGCAAAGATGGTTCTATAGTTTGGGTAAACCTAACTTCATCAGCAGTTTGGGATACCAACGGACAACCAAAGTATGCGTTAGGCATTATTGAGGATATTAGCGAACGCAAACGAGTTGAAACAACACAACAGTTTTTAGTCGAGGCCAGCACCTTACTCGCTGCATCATTAGATTATGAAATTGCCTTAGAAAGTGTGGCTAATCTCGCAGTTCCTACCCTAGCTGACTGGTGTATTGTAGATGTTTTCCAGGAAGATTGGTCAAGTAAACAAATTGCGATCGCAATTGCCGATCCCACAAAACTAAATACTTTAGACCAAATCCGACGGCGTTATCGACCCAAAACTAGAGCCAAACAGCTTGTACGGCAGCTACGGCTAGGTATATCTGTCTTTTATCCCGAATTATCTGACTCTCATCTGGTAGAGATGGCTGAAGACGACGAACATCTGCAATTACTGCAAAGTCTGGGTATTTGTTCTCTAATGGTGATTCCAGTTCGTTCCCGTGGGCAATTATTTGGAGCAATCTCTTTTTTCACAGCCGAGTCAAGTAGGTACTACAAACAAACAGACTTAGCCTTAGCAGAAGATATTGCTCGTCGGGCAGCGACAGCTATCGACAACGCCAGACTATACCAAGAAACTCAACAGGCAAAACAGGGCGCTGAAAGGTCTGTCAATCGCACCATACTTTTACAAAGAATAACCGCCGCCCTCTCGGAAGCCTTAACTCCCCAACAAGTAGCCGATGTCGTGGTGAACCAAGGGATTGCTGCCTTGGAAGCTACTGGTGGTTCCGTTGTCTTACTTACCGAGGGAGATACTACCCTAAAAGTTGTGCAAGCAATTGGCTATCCGCAAACACTCATCAATACTTGGGCAACTTTTCCCATCACATCACCTAACCAAATAGCAGAAACAGTCAGAACTGGGCAGCCGATTTTTTTAGAAAATTTAGCAGCCATGATTGCTAGATATCCTGAGTTAGCAAATGTTGTGACTGTTATAGGGAATAATTCTTGGGCTTCCATTCCCTTGATAGCAGAAGGCAAAGTCATTGGGGCACTGGGATTAAGCTTTACCACTGGACAAATATTTAACGAAAAAGACCGGGGATTTATGTTGACGCTGGGACAGCAGTGTGCGCAAGCGATCGCTCGCGCTCAACTTTACGAAGCCGAAAAGACTGCCAGGGCCCAAGCTGAGACAGCCAACCGCATTAAGGATGAATTTCTCGCTGTCCTTTCCCATGAACTCCGAACTCCCTTGAATCCGATTTTAGGGTGGGCAAAATTACTCAGAACCCGCAACTTCGACGAAGCTACTAAAATTCGGGCATTGGAAACAATCGAGCGGAATGCCAAGTTACAAACTCAATTAATTGGAGATTTACTTGATGTTTCGCGGATTTTACAAGGTAAAGTCAGGTTAAATCTTTATGCAGTGGATTTGAAAATAGCGATCGCAGGTGCATTAGAAACGGTGCGTTTAGCAGCAGAAGCCAAGTCGATTCAAATTCAAACGGTTTTAAGTAATGATATCGGCAAAGTTCTCGGCGATAGCGATCGCTTGCAACAAGTAATGTGGAATCTCCTCTCCAATGCCGTTAAATTCACACCCACAGAAGGACGGGTAGAAGTGCTTCTAGAGCAAGTTGGCTTAGATGCTCAAATTCAGGTGATTGATACAGGTAAAGGAATCATCCCGGAATTTTTGCCCTACGTCTTTGATTACTTCCGGCAAGCAGATGCTAAGACAACCAGAGTATTTGGTGGACTGGGATTAGGGCTGGCAATTGTGCGTCATTTAGTAGAACTTCACGGTGGTACAGTTCAGGCAGAGAGTCTGGGAGAAGGACAAGGCGCTACTTTT
Source organism: Desmonostoc muscorum FACHB-395 (assembly GCF_014698035.1). GTDB lineage: Bacteria > Cyanobacteriota > Cyanobacteriia > Cyanobacteriales > Nostocaceae > Nostoc > Nostoc muscorum_A. The sequence continues at coordinate 23,316 of NZ_JACJSF010000001.1, read as the reverse complement.
ACAGTCAGACTACCTTTGCTGAAAAATTCTGAGTTGCGACTCAGCAGCGATGAAGCTTCTCAAACAGAACTAAGTACAGATGACACATTACTGGCTGGAGTCCAAATCCTGCTTGTGGACGATCAAGCTGACGTGCGAGAGTTTTTTAGCTTTGCGCTAGAACAATATGGCGCGACTGTAACCGCAGTTGAATCAGCAGGCGAAGCCCTGGAAATATTAATGCAATCAAAACCAGATATCCTCTTAAGCGATATTGGAATGCCCTTAATGGATGGCTATATGCTCCTGCGTGAGGTGAGAAAATTACCGCCAGAGCAAGGCGGGCAAATTCCGGCGATCGCACTGACAGCTTATGCTGGAGAAATCAACTACAACCAAGCAATGGCAGCAGGATTTCAAAAACACCTACCTAAACCCGTAGATCCAGCTGAATTAGCCACAGCGATCGTCAATCTCATCGGGCAGAATCAACCCTGAAGCCGATAGGAGGGATTGTTCAAATAATAGGAAAAAGAGCAAATTCCAGTATCTTTCTCCCCTGCCCCTTTCCTCCTGCCCCTTTTCTCAACCAATGGGGCGATTACCAGGATTGACTGCATGGATATATTCACTACCCGATCCCGGTCTTCCTCGTTTATAGTAAGCTTCTTCTGGTTTACCCCATCCTAGCTGCAAAATCATTTCCAAAAAACTTGAATTTTCCCACTTGCACAAACTTGCCCACTCCGTTCTCTGAACAATTCTTTCTACATCAGATGTGAGAATTTGTTGGTATTGTTTACTATTATTGAAACTCAAATATAAATCCATCCCCATAGAGACTTCATACCAAAACTCTACAATGGAATTCTTAGCAGCTTTTAATATCTCTAAGTCACTAGCAAGAGCTATTAAATCAGTATTTACTTCGGGATAGCTCAAGTTTTTACCTTTAACTGTCACCTCCCGCCAGATAATACCTGAAACTTGATTTTCTTTTTGATAGTCGTGAATTGCAGCTTTGAAATCTTGATAAGCTGTGAATTGTTGCAGCCCATCAGTCCTAATAAACTGGTCAATTACAGGATTGCCAGAGACCGTTATTTCTAACTTTAGGCGTTTTCCGTTGAGGCAAGCTTGGCGTTCGGCTGCCAAAACTTGAATTAGCTCCTGGGTGGTGTAAACCTTTGACATCAGAATACACTCAATACGGGACTAGAGATTACTTTTCTAAATGGTTAACACAGATATTTCAATATTATGCTTTGACATCAGCAGAAATGTAGTAACAGATAGCACGAAAAACTAGGGCAGACCAATTTGGTCTACCCCATAACTTATCTAGCTAACTCACTACTGAACTCATTAAAAGCTCGTCGCTTTAGCTGTGCTGTTTCGGTACGTGGTAATAAATCAAAGATTTTGCGAAATTGATCGTCTATTTCTTCAAAAGGTACTTGACCTTTTTTATCCAAAACTACCTCACCTGCTTTATTAAACACTACGACTTGAGGAACAGAACCAGAATAGTAATATCCTGGTTCTGTAGGGTCGTAGGTTTCTTTAGACGGGATAGTATCTACATTAATCGGCATAATTTCTGCTACCCGACCGTAGAACTCCTGTACCCGTGAGATAGAAATGGCATATCTTTTAGAATCGCTGCTGTCATCCAAATAAAAAGCCAAAAATATCGGTTTATGTTCCGCTAAAGTTTGTGCGAGTGTCTGTCTGGGAGGAACTAATGAACCGTTGCCAGCATAAACAACGAAGATGTTGCCATCATATAAATCATTATCGAGACCAGCATAAGCAGGTTGCGTACTTATAATGAAAAGACTTACAAGCAACAACAGGCATTTCGACAACCACCTTTGCCAGCTAGTAATTTGTTTATGTAAAAAAAGAAATCTTGTGCTATTCATCAAAAGGAACCTTGCAAGCTACTACTTGTCGTGAGTTTGTACTGAATTCGAAAAACTGGGCTGGATATGTAATTACGCCCACACACTATTTTTTAAGATAACGTCTACTGAGATTATCTCTTTTAAGTGGATGATAGAGATGAGGAGTAGGGGACAAGGGGACAAGGGGACAAGGGGACGAGGGGACAAGGGGACAAGGGGACAAGGGACAAGGGACAAGGGACAAGGGGATGGGAAAAGAATCTATCAAGAGTCATGAAGATTTAGAGGTTTATCAACTGGCGTTCTCCGCAGCAATGAAAATCTTTGAAATCTCGAAAAAATTTCCTGTTGAGGAGCGATATTCCTTAACTGACCAAATTCGCAGATCATCTCGCTCCGTGTGTGCTAATTTAGCTGAAGCTTGGCGCAAGCGAAGATATAAGGCAGCCTTTGTGGCTAAACTGAATGATTGTGAAGCAGAGGCGGCAGAAACTCAAGTCTGGCTAAAGTTTGCGGTTAAATGTAATTATTTAGATTTAGAACAAGGCCGAGAATTGTATGGACTTTATAACCGAGTCCTTGGAGGATTGGTGAGTATGATTAATAACCCTTCTGTTTGGGTAATTCGGCAATAAAGCATACTCCCCTTGTCCCCCTGTCCCCTCGTCCCCCTCGTCCCCTTGTCCCCTCGTCCCCTTGTCCCCTTGTCCCTCTACCCCTCATTTCCAGCCTCAAAATCAAGAGGCTGGCTTTTTCAGTCAGGATTCGCTAAACTCACGCATATTAAATTTGCAATTAAATACTTTCAATTAGCAACGCCAGAAGACTAGGGTACAGATGTGGGAAACAAAATTCAATTCATAGATAGGCTGCGATTGGGTTTCGCGGTGTCAGTGGCAAAAAGTGTGACGTTTATAGTGCGATCGCTCCGTCTGGGTGCTGCTAGTGTATTACCAGGCTCGATTGCTCGTCGCATTGAACCCCGACTTTTAGAATTATTGAGTCAGCAAGTTAAAAATGGAGTGATTTTAATTGCTGGTACTAACGGCAAAACCACTACAGCCCTGCTTTTATGTACAATCCTAGAGCGCAAGGGTTTTCGCGTCACTCATAATTCTACAGGTGCAAATCTGGAAAATGGCTTGATGACGGCGCTGTTAGAAAGCACCAACTTACTAGGTACGCTAAATACTGATTACGCCATTTTGGAAGTGGATGAGAATATTGTCCCAAGAGTATTAAAGCCACTCCAGCCGCGAATTATTCTCTGTTTAAACTTGTTCCGCGACCAGCTTGATAGGTACGGCGAAGTAGATACAATTAGTAAACGTTGGACAAAAGTTATTTCCACGCTACCAACAGAAACGGTGGTAATTCCCAATGCTGATGACCCAACTTTATCTAACCTTGGTCAGCAGTTACCGCAACGAGTGTTATTCTTTGGCTTAAATGAACCAGAACATTATTTAGAAGCGATTCCTCACGCTGTTGATTCTATCTATTGCCCAAAATGTGGACATTCTCTAGATTACAAGGGTGTCTATTTATCTCATTTGGGAGATTTTACTTGTCCAAAGTGTGGTTTCACTAAAAGTAAACCGACTCTAGAAAGTAGTGAATGGTCACAAATTCTGGTTGGTTTGTACAACAAATATAATACTTTAGCTGCTGCTACTGCGGCTATTGAGTTAGGAGTTGATGAAGTAACAATCAGAGATACTATTAATACCTTCCAAGCTGCCTTTGGTCGTGCGGAAGATTTAGTAATTAACGGTAAACGAGTGCGGATATTATTATCAAAAAATCCCGTAGGAACGAATGAAACCATTCGCGTAGTCACTCAAAGCACAGATAAAACCACACTGCTAGTCTTGAACGATCGCACGCCCGATGGCACTGATGTATCCTGGATTTGGGACGTAGATACCGAGAAATTAGTCGAACGCGGCGGGACTTTAGTAGTGAGTGGCGATCGCGTCTATGATATGGCGCTACGTCTACGTTACAGCCAAAAGTCCCTTGAGAGTAGCATAAATTTAATTGTCGAAGAAGATTTGCGACAAGCGATCGCAACTGCATTAGAGCATACCCCAGAGAATGAAACTCTGCACATTTTGCCCACTTACTCAGCCATGCTAGAAGTGCGAGAAGTTCTCACTGGGCGAAAAATTCTTTAATTTGTCATTGGTCATTTGTGATCGTCTTATTCCCAATTCCCAAAATTTATGAGTTCTCAAAATTTAGAATTAACAATAGGTTGGTTGTACCCGACGCTGATGAGTACTTATGGCGATCGCGGTAATGTAATTACTATAGAACGTCGCGCTCAATGGCGGGGATACGATGTTAAAGTGTTACCCCTAGATCAAAATGCCACAGCCGCAGATATTAAAACTGTAGATGTCATCGTTGGTGGTGGCGCACAAGATCGTCAGCAAGAAATTGTCATGCGTGATTTGCAAGGTGCAAAAGCCGATGCAATGCGCGAAAAAATTGAAAATGGAACACCAGGAGTATTTACTTGTGGTTCTCCCCAATTGCTGGGACATTATTATGAACCAGGATTAGGACAACGGATTGATGGTTTAGGAATACTCGATTTAGTTTCCGTGCATCCTGGTGAAAATACTAAGCGCTGTATTGGGAACTTGGTAATTGAAGTGACAGCTTCACGCCTAGCGCAAGAATTGCGAGAGATGACTGGAACTACACCATATTTGGTAGGCTTTGAAAATCACGGCGGACGCACCAAACTAGGAAAAGTGGAAGCTTTAGGGCGCGTGGTGTACGGTTTGGGAAATAATGGTGAAGATGGTACAGAGGGAGCATTTTATCAGAATGCGATCGCTACTTATTCTCACGGCCCTTTATTACCAAAAAATCCTTTTGTCGCCGATTGGTTAATTCAGACAGCATTGCGGCTAAAGTATCAGCAACAAATTACCTTAAAACCTTTTGACGATAGCCTCGCTGCACAAGCAAGAGAAGCGATGTTTAAGCGATTGAAAGTCAGTTTACCAGGTGCTGCGGCAAAAGTTTAAATTTTCGTGTTTTTCTCGTTCCCTGACTTTCACAGGGAACGCAATTCCCCTGTTTCGTATGGGGAGGTGTGAAAAACGCCCCAAACTCAGCCTTGATTTCATGTTTCTTTGTCAACAACTACTAACCCCACACCGCAACGAGTCGCCGCCTCTGCTAACCGAGTATCAAGAGTTGCTAACGGCAATTGTAACCGCAACGCCAATTCTAAATAAGCTGCGTCATAAGCTGCTAAACCTTCCTGTCGTGCTAGGTTCAAGGTTGCATCCAACGCCTTTGCATCCGTAAATAAGTCAACCTGAATTAATAGTGACTGTAACAAAGCAATAGCTTGCTCAGATTGTTTCTTAGTCATACGGTTACGTCGTTCAGCCACGACAAGGGTATTAGCAATTTCCAACGACCAAATTCCTGGTACAAAAGCTTCAGAATCAGGCATCATTGCGAGTATGTCATTAGCATAATCATCATTTTCATCCACCAAACACCAGCTAATTGCTACAGAACAATCCAAAACAAACTGCATTAAAATCTTCGTCCCTCTTCAAGCATTTCGCGGATTGAGGTTTTATCTAAAGCTACTTCTCGCCGCAGTTGTTGCATTTTGGCAATTGCTTCTTGAATCGATTTTTTTGTCGTCGCCTTTCCCCAAGCGTTATATTGCAGTACAGTGTCATCGCATGGTGCAAGGTCTGTTTTATCTAACGGCTGCACAACTACCACTACTTCTACAGATGTATCTTTATAATCAGTAGGTGTCTGAATGTGCAATATCCCATCTGTGCCAATATGTGATCGCAATTTTTTCGTTTCCATTTTTACCCCCAGGAAATTATATAATTTTTTGTTTCCTGGATTTTACAAGTAACGCAATTCAGGAGACTCTGCTTTTCATTTTAAATTAACAAAGGGCAAAGTATGACTCAAGCCTTAACCAAACAAGTAACATTTGATGAATTTATTGCTTGGTATCCAGAAAACTCACAACGACGCTATGAACTGCATGATGGAGTAATTGTTGAAATGGCTCCTCCCACAGGTGAACATGAACAAATTGTTGGATTTTTAGTTGGGGAAATAGTTACAGAATACAAACGTTTAAAACTACCTTATTTCATCCCCAAAACAGCGTTCATTAAACCGACTCAGAGCGAAGCAGCTTACTCACCAGATGTACTGTTGTTGAATAACTCTAATTTAGTAAATGAACCACTGTGGAAAAAAGAATCTACTGTAAGTCAAGCGGCATCAATTCCTTTAGTAATTGAGGTGGTAAGTACCAACTGGCGAGACGACTATTTTACCAAAGCAGGTAAATACGAAGAGGTCGGAATACCTGAATATTGGATTGTAGATTATCTAGGTTTAGGTGGTAGAAACTTTATTGGCAATCCTAAACAACCAACCATCTCGATTTACCAACTAATTGAAGGCGAGTATCAAGTTAGGCAATTTAGGGGAAATGACCGCATTCAATCGCTAGCATTCCCAGAGTTGAATTTAACTACTGAACAGATTTTTCAGGCTGGAGAAGTCGCGTAAAAAACGGCTAAAGAAGTAAAAGAACCATCAAAGACTCGTCCACGAGTATCAAAGACTCGTCCGCGAGTATCAAAGGCTCGTCCGTGAGTATCAAAGGCTCGTCCACGAGTGTCAAAGACTCGTCCGCGAGTATTAAAGACTCGTCCGCGAGTATCAAAGACTCGTCCGCGAGTATCAAAGACTCGTCCACGACTATCAAAGACTCGTCCACGACTATCAAAGGCTCATTCACGAGTATCAAAGACTCGTCCACGAGTATCAAAGGCTCATCCACGAGTATCAAAGGCTCATTAACGGAGTTCCGAGCCTCATTAATGAGTATCAAAGACTCGTTGACAAGCCAATCTGAACTATTGGCAATGATAAATTCTTTTTATATTTAGTAAAAATTATTAGTACCCGTGTAGTATTACACAAAATAGTAAATTGCTTTGATATCTTGCAGTATTCTTAATTAGCACCTATCTCCGCCTGGAACTCGAATTTTCTTTCTTATAGCGAAAGTCTACTCAATGTGGACTAAAACCCAAGTCTGGAAAGAATTTAGCCCTCTTAAGAAGACTTTCACTATCAGCCAGAGGTTTCTAACCTGTGGCGGTTGTTGGGATTAGTGCAAAATATTGGTGGTTGCGAAATTGTCCAGCGAATCAGGGGCATTACATATAACTTTCGTTAACAGGTGAACCTCAGTATGGCAAACATGCCTCAACGTTTCCTTGAAAAAATCCGAGAAGCGAAAGAGAAACAGCTTAAAGAATTAGATTTAAGCAGTGATTGGGGTAATGATGACAAGGAAGAATTAACAGAGATTCCTCCTGAGGTGTTTGAACTGGAATGGTTGGAGGTTTTAAATTTAAACGAGAACAGATTAACGACGCTGCCAGAAGCGATCGCCCGCCTGCAACAACTCACTTCCCTGAATTTAAAGCTCAACCGATTAACGACACTGCCAGTAGCCATCACCCGCCTGCAACAACTCACTAACCTGGATTTAGCCGGCAACCGATTAACGACACTGCCAGAAGCGATCGCCCGCCTGCAACAACTAACTTCCCTGTATTTAAACAGCAACGAATTAACGACGCTGCCAGAAGCGATTACCCGCTTGCAACAACTCACTGACCTGAATTTATACCACAACCAATTGACGGCGTTGCCAGAAGCGATTACCCGCCTGCAACAACTCACTGACCTGTATTTAGGCTATAACCAATTAACGACGCTGCCAGAAGCGATCACCCGCCTGCAACAACTCACTGACCTGGATTTAAGCGGCAACCAATTAACGACGCTGCCAGAAGCGATCACCCGCCTGCAACAACTCACTTCCCTGAATTTAAGCGGCAACCAATTAACGACGCTGCCAGAAGCGATTACCCGCCTGCAACAACTCACTTCCCTGAATTTAAGCGGCAACCAATTAACGACGCTGCCAGAAGCGATTACCCGCCTGCAACAACTCACTGACCTGGATTTAGGCCACAACCAATTAACGACGCTGCCAGAAGCGATTACCCGCCTGCAACAACTCACTTCCCTGGATTTAGGCCACAACCAATTAACGATGCTGCCAGAAGCGATTACCCGCCTGCAACAACTCACTGACCTGGATTTAGGCCACAACCAATTAACGACGCTGCCAGAAGCGATCGCCCGCCTGCCACAACTCACTGACCTGAATTTAAGAGACAACCCCATCGAAAAGCCGCCACCAGAAATTGTTGGACAAGGTATTGAGGCAATTAGGGATTATTTCCGGCAACTGCAAGCAGAAGGCACAGATTATCTGTGTGAAGCAAAGTTACTAATTATCGGTGAAGGTGGAGCAGGGAAGACAACACTGGCGAAGAAAATTGAAGACCAAAATTATCAGCTCCGAGAGGAAGACTCTACGAAGGGAATTGAGGTGATTCGGTGGGATTTCCCAATGAAAGATAGGCGAGAATTTCGAGTTAACATCTGGGATTTTGGTGGGCAAGAGATTTACCATGCTACTCACCAGTTTTTCCTTACTAAGCGTTCTCTCTACGTTTTAGTAGCAGATACCCGCAAGGAAGACACAGATTTTTATTACTGGCTGAATGTAGTAGAACTGTTGAGTGATAACAGTCCACTGTTAATCATCAAAAATGAAAAGCAAAACCGCCACCGAGAAATCAATGAACGTGAGTTACGGGGGCAGTTTACTAATTTGAAGGAGACTTTACCAACAAACCTTGCTACCAACAGGGGTTTAGAACAAGTTTTACAACAAATTAAGCATTACGTTAAAAGTCTGCCCCATATTGGCAGTCCCCTCCCAAAAACCTGGGTCAGAGTCCGGGAAGCCTTGGAGAGTGACAAACGCAATTATATCGGCTTAGATGAATACCTGAACATCTGCCAAAAAAATGGGTTCACCCAAAGAAATGACAAGTTGCAGTTGAGCAGCTATCTGCACGATTTGGGAGTATGCTTGCACTTCCAGGAAGACCCACTTTTGAACAAGACCGTTATCCTCAAACCCAAGTGGGGAACTGATGCAGTCTACAAAGTGCTGGATAATGAAGAGGTGATTAGCAATCTAGGGAGTTTCACCCGGTCTGATTTGGCAAACATCTGGTGTGAAGACGAATACGCCACGATGCATGATGAACTCTTGCGGCTGATGATCAACTTCAAACTGTGCTACGAAATTCCTAGAAGCCAAGGAAAGTATATTGCCCCACAACTGCTATCTGCTAATCAACCCCTCTATGCCTGGAATCAAACCGACAACCTGATTCTGCGTTACGAATATGACTTCATGCCCAAGGGCATCATCACCCAGTTTATCGTCGCCATGAATGAGTTGAGGAATAAACAACAATATGTCTGGAAAAGCGGCGTTGTTCTCAGTAAAGACCAGACGAAGGCAGAGGTGATTGAATATTATGGCAAGCGGGAGATTAAGATTCGAGTTTCAGGTCATCACAAAAGAGATTTGATGACCATAGTTACACATGAACTCGATAAAATTCATAACTCGTACAAGCGACTAAAGTACAACAAGTTAATTCCCTGTAATTGTGTCACTTGCAAAGATAGTCAAGAGCCACATTTTTACCCCTTTGAGAGATTGCGACAGTTTGTAGCCGATAAGCAAGAACGCATTCAATGTCAAAAAAGCTATCAGATGATTGATGTCTTGGGATTAATTGATGATGTAATGGACAAACACCAATTTATTCAGCAAGAAGAAATCAGACGAAGCGGAGATACTTTTTATATAAACGCTAAAGAAGTTCAAATTCAAAAAGGGAATAATCTTATGTCTAATCAATCTCCACAAGAAGAAAAGCCAAAGTCAGAAGATGTTAAACTTCCGTTTGCTTTTCGCAATGGAATGTTCTATTTATTTGTATTTGTAGTTGTATTTTGTCTAATTGCATTTTTTGGTGGTTCGCTACCATTTCATTATCTAGCTTTAGCAATTATTGGTACAGCAATATTTATCGTTTTAATAGGCGTTCTGCAACTCCGTCAAGATAACCGCCTTTCTGAAAAATCTTTTGTAGATTTAACAAAAATGGTACTAGAACAGTTGCCTTTAATTAGTAATATTATTAAGCAGTTTCAAGGGAACAAATAAAAGCCCGGCGAATGGAATTCACGGCTATACAAACAAAGTCCGCCTGCGCGGACTAAGAAAAAATTGAGGGTTTGAAACCCACGAAGGTGGGTTTTGTCTGTGTAGACGCGGTTTCTAACCGCCCTTTTCACTATTATTCACCTTTCTCCTGAAGGAGCGATCGCCAATCTTCAATCGCCTTCTCCGTCCACAGCCAATTTTTAGCTAATTTATCTACCTGGAAATTTGCTGAATCAGAGTTGAGAACCATTTGCCGCAACTTGATCGCTTCATTCAGATACTGTGTCTGCTTACCACTAGATTGACTAAGCGCAGATTTATACAGTCCAAGAGCTAAACCAGCATAAGAAGTTAAAGCATCTTCAGGAACTGCCGTCTTTGAATCTGTATTTTGTTCTTTGAGAGCTAAATTCAAAGCCTTGAACCAAGAGTCATTGGCTCGATTTAGATTGCCTTCTGCGTAGTAAGCAAATCCTAAAGCGTTATTATACAAAAGTGATTCTGGTTTAGCTTTTGCAGCAGTTTCCCAGTAACGGCGGGCATCATCGACGCTATAGTTATTGTCTCCAGTCCCGATAGACTGCCAAGCTAATCGTCCCTTATAAAAGTTGACAGATGGATCGTCAACTTGCTTATTTGGAACCAGTTTAAGGGCAGTTTCCGCCGCAGCGAGTGCGCCACGATTGAGTAATTCTTCTACAGCCAACAACCCACCTTGTAAATCTCCCTGGCTCAATTTTTGCGTAGCGGTAGTGGTGACAATTCCAGTGGTTGCTGTTTCTAAATCGATATTTTGCTGTTTTTGGATAGGTAAAGAATCGGTGGGAATTGTTGGGATGTTTGGCAGAGTTGCCAGTTGGGATCGATTTTGCCACCACCAATTTAAAGCGATCGCAGCTATTAAGGCACTGATTCCCACAATACCCACAATTGGCCACAACTTGCGGCCTTGGGTACGATGTCTTGGTACGGCTGGTTGCGATGCCTGGGTTAGGCTATGCCTACGCGAAAACTCAGAATTTTGCTGACTTCCTTGAAATTTACCAGTAATTGCAGGGGGCGGTGATGGAACTTCTCCCCATAAATCTCCTTCATCTTCTAGAGAAGTCATCTCTTCTGAAATTTGGCTTTGCTGAAAATTATTTTCTAGAATTTGTTGATCCGGTTCAGTTGTACCTTTTTGGTTATCTAGCTGACGAAACAAATCCGAAACGATCGCAGAATCTTCTTCATAACTTGGGTCATCATACTCAATTTCATCAACGAGATCGCCCCAAGTATCTTCACCTAGCCAGTCCAACCCAGAAGAGTCACGCGCCAAACCAGCAGGAATCATTTCTTCCATTCCTAAAGGCATATCGCTATCATCTGCGTTGGCGTAGCCCGTCGTAGACATCGCAGAGTACATCGTGGAAGTTATTCCTAAAGGTGAATTATACTGATCCCGCAAGTCTGGACTTTCGGATACCTCAATTTCTTCACTGAGAAAACCGTCAGATTCTGGCTGGAGATATAAAATTGGTAATGCCCAGTACATCTGGTGAGAACCATAAGCAGAAATTAATCCTTGGCGTACCCGACTAACGCACAAATCTACAGGATATCCCTGACTCAAGTTGCGGTAAAACAATTGTGTGAGTGTCAATGCCACTTCATCAGGAATGCGTTCTGACATAGCCAAAACGCTTCTAATTCCGCGCTTCACGAGACTTTCTGCCAGATTACGTTCACCCGTATCTCCAGAAGGATCGGATGCAGCTGTGTACGCCCCCAAGCAGGAATTAAACACTGCCATTTGAATATTATTGTTGACGAGCAGACCTGCCAGATCGTCTCCACTCAAGATTTCCGTTAAACCAGTTCTGCGACTAACAAGATAAATTTCTCCGCCATTGCCGCCTAAGTTACTATGACCAGAGTAGTGGAGAACTTGGTATCTGCCTTGTTCTAAGGCTTGCGTCAGTTCTTCCCGTCCTGGTTGGTCTAATACAGTGAGTTCAATTTCTGGGAAACGATTGTTACCTTCAGCAAGTCGTGATGTTTGACGGTGAAGTTCCGCTTGCAGTTTAATCGCTTCCTGTTTCTGTAAGTCAAGACGGGCTTGATCTGAGGGAGAAGCAATTACCATCAATACTTTCACACTACCTTGTTCTCGTGTTGTGAAACTATTGCGCGATCGCAAAGGAGAACCCCCCAAAATGCCACTTTGGAAGCGCGAAAAAGCCACATAAGGCCCAGTAGCCAGGGGGCGATCGCCTGCGTGCATCACTTCCCAAGGTAGACGAGCTAACCTAGTGTCCTTTAGCCCCAAGCGTAAGCGTAGTACTTGCTGGTGATTCTGGGCAATACCTTGGGCAGTAATCCAACTATCTCTGAGAGTGCCTTGAAATAAGGCGTTATAAAATTGTTGACCCAACGCCACCAAGTTAACAGAGTTTCTGGCGATATTGCTTTCGTGCCCACCAGAGGTAAATGGATCTCCCTGCAACACCGACTTCAACGGGTCATTCATCAAATGCCCAGCAGCTATTAACCAATCAGCTACAGGCCAAGTCACCAATTCTTCTGCCAATGGTACCCCAGGCGCGACTTGTTCCGTCCGCACCAAGTAGTCATTTTGCCCTACTGGGGTTACGGAAATGTGAAATTCCTGGGTCACAACTTCTCCTGTCCGCCTCCTAAATCTGGTTTGAAACACGAAAGTTTCAAGTCGATTTGCTCCCTCTGATAACTTAGATGCATCCCACCCCTGAATGTTTCTGATTCGGTGTTGTTTTGCTTTTTCTGCCTTTACAACTTTATCCGGATCGGATTACTTGGATCTAGAACACTTAATTGGTAGATGCACCTTGATCTTCAACTCCCCTAGCTGGCTAACACCTACTAGGGGTTTTTTTCAATTTTGGCAAACAACAGCAACTTTTAACGCAGATATTCTTTACCAAAAAATAGTGCTTAATCCTAGAATACTTGATTACTAGATAGATGTCCCTTGATTTTTAACGTGTCGCGGAAGTCCCCACCTTCTCTGCGAGACGCTAACGCGAACAATGTACTCATAAGGTGGGGATAGGGAGCGGGGGATAAGGATTGCATCTGATATTTGTTTTTGCATAAGCAAAAAATCAATATCAGATGTATGACGAATCCCCAGAATTTTCTGATAAAATTATTTGATCTTGACCATCAATGCCATAAGCGAAAACCAAACTAATAGGTATATGTTGCAAGAAAAAAATTTGGGTCTTGGGAACCAGGACTCCTGCCCTTGGAGGGAATGTCAGACTAACTAGAACTATGGAGTTCTGGAAGCTATTCCCGATGAATTGGGAAGCTCCGTCCGTCTTACGGCGGAGTAGTTCACCTCCCCTAATTCAGTTAATATCTACTAGAGTTTCGTTGACACACCTTTCTAATAAATTTATCCGGAGCATGGTGGTTAAACCTAGAACACTTAATTGGTAGATGCACCCTGATAACTAGCTCCCCTGGTTGGCTAACACCCACTGGGGGTTTTTTTATGAAGAAATTTAGCAGCAATCATTTCTGACGCATCAAATTTTTAAGGCAATGCACTGGTTATTTAATTGGTAGATGCACCCTGATAACTAGCTCCCCTTGTTCGCTAACACCCATTGAGGATTTTCTCTGGTGAGCGTCAATTTATCCGGTAGATTGCTCTTTAAGAATCTCTTTTAATCCTCATATAGGCTATCACCCCCTGAATTCGTGCCAGTAGCCCTATGAGTATCATTTACAGGTAAACAAGATTCTGAAAGACTTTAGCTTCACTTGAAACCAATATCTGATAACTAACTCCTCTGGTTGGTTAACAACTTTGAGGTTTTTTTCTGGTGAGCAAACAACAATAACTTCAACCTCTGCTATTTTATCCGGTAGCTACCCATTTACTTTAGAAAAGATGATCAATAGATGCACCCTGATAACTCACTCCCCTAGTTGGCTAACACCCACTGGGGGTTTTTTTCTAATTACCTAGGCGTAGCCCTTCCTAGATATGGCCGTCAACCCTGATTTTTGCCATTTTCCCCGGAAGATACTCGCTGCCCCTAGAAAACATTAATGGTAGATGCACCCTGATAACTAACTCCCCTAGTAGATTAACATCATCTGGGGGTTTTTATTTTAAAAAATAACTTATCTGTGTCCAAATTATCCGGAGTATGGTGTTTAACCTGAGAACACTTAATTGGTAGATGCACCCTGATAACTAACTCCCCTAGTAGACTAACATCATCTGGGGGTTTTTTATTTTAAAAAATAATTTATCTATGTCCAAATTTATCCGGAGTATGGTGTTAAACCTAAGAACATTTAATTGGTAGATGCACCCTGATAACTAACTCCCCTGATTGGCTAACGCTCATCGGGGGTTTTTTGTGTAGACACGTAGCGGCTTGTCTTAGACATCGCCCTAGCATTTTCTGCTGATGTAACTAGAATGCACCACTACTCTTGTTGTTACTGCTCCTAGGATAGAGCATAACTTGCTCACTCAATTCCTGAATCCCTTTCTTTTTATTGTGAGCTAGAGATGCCACATCAAAATGATTGCTATGATATTTAATCATATTCTTAATTTTTTTTCTATATTTTGGCGTTTAATTATTTGTCTGCCAGCAATCACTGCTTTCAGCTTCCGAGTCAGAGTTTCCTTGGTAACTACATGTGTATCTTTCTTGTTTGTATGTTCAACCTGGGAATGTAGTCCTGAAGGCTCTGCCTCCCAAAAAACATAGAAGCAAGGACGCAAGAAATGATACTGGATAAGGGTTTCAGCTTTAAGTTGACACTAATAACCAGCTATATGGTAATATTTCATGGCATTATGCTAAAAAACTTTGCTTAGAATCAAAGAGTCGCCAACCCATGAGTTTAGCTGTAATTAAGTTCTCTTCAGAAGAGTGCGGCATCTGTCATAAAATGTCTTTTTACGACAAAAAGGTGGCTGAAGAACTGGGTTTAGAATTTATTGATGTGAAAATGCAGGATACGACTGCTTACCGCAAATATCGCAAGATTTTATTAACTCAGTATCCCGATAAATCAGAAATGGGATGGCCTACTTACATCATCTGCAATTCTCCAGAAGGGGAATTTCAGATTGTGGGTGAAGTAAAAGGAGGTCATCCCAAAGGGGAATTTAGAAGCCGTCTGCAAGAGGTTCTGGATTCTACAGGTAATCAGAACTAAATTACTTCAAAAGATTTGACCTCTAGGACAGGGCCAATCATGGCAATAGTCATGATATCTTCACGCACCTGTCCTTTTACTTTTGCTTTTTGTCCGGCTTTGAGTAAGCTTTTGTCAGCCCCTTTAAGGATTTCGTAAGTAACGCCCTCTTCTGTAACCAACGCCCATGCGCCTGTGCCTATATCACGGCGTTCGATTGTACCTGTAAGTGTAATGCTCATAAACAGTGCTGAGTTGTAAGTGCTGTTAGCGATAGCGGGGCGTTTAGCCCGTGCTGAGTGGGGGGAGTAGGGAATTAGGAGTTAGGGTTAGGAGTTATAAACATTGATTCCCCATTCCCCATTCCCGATTTATGCGATTTTTTCTTCGTTTTTCAATGCTAAACGAGCCAGTCCATAGCAGATTAGGGCATTAGCGATGAGGAAGAGGCGTGATATGTTGCCACTTCCCAAACCCCAAACAGCTGGATCTAAAAACGCACTTACTGTCAAGCAGGCTGCTATACCTAATGTTGAACCAATGGCAAACCATTTCCAACTAGGATTTCCCAGCAGCAATGCCATTAACAAAATGGGAATCAGTACACTGGCAAATAGGGGATTCAACGCATCAGTTCCCTGGAGGGTATTACCTAGTTCGGGAATTGAACTGCCCAAAACCCGGAAAGGCCATTGGGGAAGATCAAAAATATAGATTCCCTTGAGGAAGAATAAGCCGGAACTGCCAGCGATTAGTCCACTAGATAAAGACCAACTCCAAGTGAAGGGGAAGTAAACCCGTAAAAACCAAGCTAGTAGATAGGAACCAACTACCATTAAAACCTTGGGTAATAGTGCCACTGCACCACCATCAATCCAAAAGCCAGGGTTAAGATAGCCGTTATCGCGTAACCACCGAAAGAAATCTGGAAAACTGATTTGTCCTCCAAAAGCTAATCTGACTGCTGCTTCTGCATTGAGTTGTCCAGCGCCATAATAGTTCAAACCATCATCTTGGATAACTCGCGCCGACTGCTTGAGGACTTTTAAAACTTCATCTGGCTCTTTGATACCAGCAGCTTTAATTAATGCTGCAACACCAGCAACGTGGGGAGAAGCCATGCTTGTACCCTGGAAGCCAAGAAATACTCCTTCGCCATTTTCGTCGATAGTTTCTTGGAGAATCTTACCAGCTTCACTACCACCAGGAGCCGAGATATCTACCCCAGCACCAAAGTTAGAATAAGGCGCTCTTTCACCATCTGGGCCAATTGCCGAAACGCCTATTACATAAGGATATCGAGCTGGATAGCTTGCGCCATTGGTATTTTCATTCCCGGCTGCGGCAATGATAACTACACCTTTTCTATGGGCATACTCGATCGCTTCTTTCATTAACTTGCTTTCACCGCCACCACCCAAGCTCATATTGATCACATCTGCGCCTTTATCAGCAGCAAACTTAATCGCTTCGGCTATATCGGCAACTGTACCGCCGCCATAAGAACTGAGTACCTTAAGTGGCATCAGACTGGCTTCATAAGCAATTCCAGCTACGCCATATTTGTTATTTGTGGCTTGGGCAATAGTTCCGGCAACATGGGTACCGTGGCCGTTATCGTCTTTGGCTTCTTCTCGGTCGTTAACAAAATCATAGCCTTTGACGAATTTTGTCTCATATAAGTCGCGCACCTTAGTAATCCCGGTGTCAATTACTGCAACTGTAATGCCACTGCCTTTGGTTTGACTCCATGCGCCTTCAATACCGATTTTGTGCAAGTTCCACTGCTTGCTGTAATATTGATCATTGGGGCCAGTTAATGATGGGCTTGTCTCATCATCATTTTCTTGAGGTCTCAAAAATTCTCCTAACCAAGCTTTTTCACCTGGTTGTGGAATCTTTGTATAGATGTAATTTGGCTCAATGAATTCTGTAGCTTGGGCAAACTGAGATTTTTTCAGTTCTTGGAGTCGCTGGCGATCGCCTTTGACAATATACACATGATCTTTTTCTGAAAACTTGTTGTCTAATTGGGGTGTAACGTTGTATTGTTTGGCGATCGCTTGGAGATTCTGTTGCACCACATCTGATGGAATATCTTCCCGAAAATCAAGCAAAATCGTCTCAAACTCTCCTTTAACTGCCATTCCCTGGAAATTCAGGAAACCAAATATGGCAGCTCCCAGCCCAATGACAAACAAGCACAATAATATAAGCTTTCTCATATTAACTCATCACCGCTTTTTGCCAGTTTGCTCACTACCATAACTTATCTCCATCCTTTGTTGGTGGATTTTGCACTTTTAGTTACAAGTCTCACTTCATTACTCAGGACTTTTTGAAACGATGGAACGTGGTCTTTTGTGGTTGCCGCTATTAGTAATGTTTTTCTGGTTGGCTTGGCAAGGCTCGAAAGAGTATCAAAAAGTTGAAGCCTATCGCGGTTGGGCAGAACAATTTGAACGGGCTAAGTACGATATTTATGCTGTATTAGGTCAAAAAGACAATAATCTCACTTGGGGAAAACCCACACCTCAAGGGCCTATTAAACTAGAAACATTCTCTTTGCTTGATATTAAGCAAATCAACTTTCTAGTAGATGATAAATCGGTAGATGTGGATAATATCCCCCAGAAAGGTCGTTCTATAGAGCTAGAATTTCTCTTTTCCGAATCTAATAAATTGGTGCGTGTTCCATTTACCGAAATCCCTTTGGCGGCGGAATGGGGAAAGTTTTTGCAAGGGCGATTACAAGACTTGCGAACAGAACCAAAGAAGTAGTTATATTGAAGCTACAAGTTCTCGATTATACTACTGTTTCTGTAGAGAAAATTAGATTGGGTAAACGAGATAGCCTGCAATTATGAAATACTCACAAAGATGATTTTTGAATTATTAATTCTTACTCTAAATTGTCCAATAAAAAATATGCTTCTGGGTAGATGAAAAGTAAGTCAAGGGGTAGCATAAAATACTAAGGCATAGATGATAAAACCGTAAGGAATACGGAATTTTACTACGCTAGATAGATGCGGTTAGAGAACACTAAATGTTAAAGGTTAACCGCTTGCGGCTGCAAGATATATTCAAAATCCCGATAAATTCACTTGTGGCAAAAGCCGCAAGTGTAATACCCATCTTGGTTGGCGGCTTGGTGCTAATTGGCTGGTGGCTTGGAATTGAAGTTTTCAAGCGCGGCTTTCCTGGTAGTCCCGCCACGATGAAAGTCAATACAGCGTTGTGTTTTGTATTGTCTGGTTTATCATTGTGGTTGTTTTTAAAGGCAGGGAATAAGGGGAAAAGAACAATTCAAAACTCCCCCCACTCTTCGACCTTTCGACTTCTCGACTTCCCTGCTCTGGTAATTTCCAGGGTCTGTGCAATAGCTGTCACCACAATTGCTGCACTTACACTTTGTGAATATCTGTTCGGCTGGAATCTGGGTATTGATGAGATACTGTTCCTGGATTCGCCAACTAGTATGACGACATTATATCCGGGGCGAATGGGGGTAAACACAGCATTCAACTTTATACTAGTCAGCGTTGCCCTACAGATTCTGATTAATCCCAAAAACCACCGTAGTTATTGGTCTGCTCAGATTATCGCTCTGATCGCTACTTTAATTTCCTTGCAGGCGCTCATGGGCTATGCCTACAAAGTGAAAGTTCTTTACGGACTTGCCCCTTATACAACATCAATGGCTTTACATACGGCGGTGTTGTTCATTTTGCTAAGTATAGGTATTCTGTGGGCGCGGGCAGAACAGGGGTTAATGAGGGTAGTTACAAGTGATACTTATGGTGGATTACTGGCACGTCGTTTGTTGGTTGCTGCGATCGCAGTACCTTTTATATTAGGGTGGGTAATTGTTGAAGGTCAACGCGCAGGACAATACGATCCGGCTTTTGCAGTATCAGCGTTTGCGATCGTCCTGATTGTGATTTTTACTATTTTGATTTGGCAAAGTGCCAGGGTTATTGAACGCCTTAGCCATCAACGCGACCTCGCCCAAGAAGCACTAAGAACCTACGAAGATAAATTGGGGAGTTTCGTAGATTCTAATGTCATTGGTATTCTATTTGGCGATGTGTATGGCGGTATCCACCAGGCAAACGACGAATATCTCAGGATGATTGGTTACACGCGGGAGGATTTGTCAACGGGTAGGTTAAGTTGGAGCAATATCACACCATCTGAATATCGATACTTGGATCAGCGAGGTGTCGCCGAAGCACAAAAAAACACTAACGCTACTTGTACGCCCTACGAGAAAGAATATATTCGCAAGGATGGTAGCCGCATCCCGGTTTTAGTTGGTTACGTGCTGTTAGGAGAAAAGCGGGAAGAGTCAGTAGCATTTATCCTCGACTTGAGCGAACGTAAGCTTGCAGAAACAGAGCAACAAAAATTAGTATCGCTGGTAGAAAATAGCTCTGACTTTATCGGCATTGCCACCCTTGAGGGTCAATTGCTCTATATAAATGATGCAGGTCAAAAACTGGTAGGACTTGCTAGCTTTGAAGAAGTGAGGCAAAAAGTAGTATTAGATTACTTCATGCCCAAAGACAAAACCTATTTTCAAAAATATATACTGCCGACTGTACTATCAGAAGGTCGCTGGCAGGGAGAATTCTGCTTTCGGCATCTTCAAACAGGTCAACCAATACCAGTTGATTACAATATCTTCACTGTTACAGACAACAACACAGGTCAGCCAATTGCCTTAGCAACTGTGACTCGTAACATCAGCGAACAAAAAAAGGCTAAAGAAAAAATCTTACAACTAAACAAGGATCTACAGCGCCGTATTACTGAGTTACAAACTTTGTTGGAGGTAATTCCCATTGGAATTGGCATTGCCGAAGATCCACTATGCCAAAATATCAAGGTAAACCCTGCTTTGGC
Source organism: Desmonostoc muscorum FACHB-395 (assembly GCF_014698035.1). GTDB lineage: Bacteria > Cyanobacteriota > Cyanobacteriia > Cyanobacteriales > Nostocaceae > Nostoc > Nostoc muscorum_A. The sequence goes on along the minus strand of NZ_JACJSF010000001.1, from coordinate 3,138 downwards.
CAAGCAGTTGGGGATATCGTCAAATACAAATGCCTCTCTCAATGTTCCTAGTGATCAAAAATCCACAACCTTCAAAATCTACCGAGAGGGAAGGGAACTGTCAGAAGAGGAACTGCCAATGCAATACTCTGCTGCTCATGGTGTCGAAGTTGTGGATTGTGAACTTGAGGTAATCCATGAAAATGGAAAAATTGTCAACCTGTTGGAGTACGTTGCACCTCTGTTTGATGAAGAGGGTAAAACTAGAGGAAGCGTTGGTGCATTTTTAGATATTACGGAGCGCAAACAGGCAGAAGAAATACTTCTAAATCAGCAAAAATGGCTGGAGGATGTATTAAATCTGATGCCAAGACCTTTGCTGTTTATCGAACCAGGAACGGCGCGGGTAACTTTTGCAAATCGCTCTGCTAATGAATTAGCTGGGGGCGAATTTCCTAAAGGTGTACCAGCAGAAGATTATCACACAGCTTACCACTATACAGATGCGGCAGGCGATCGCATTCCCAATGAACAAATGCCAGGAGTGCGGGTTGCCCTTGGTGAACGTCTCAATGGATTAGAAGTAGATTGGCACACTCCTAATGGTGTGCGTTCTCTACTGATATTTGCTGATACCTTGCCAGCAATGCACGGTCATCCGGCTACCTGTATCTTGGTGTTTCAAGAGATTAGCAACCTCAAACAGGCAGAAAAAGCACTCTCGTTAGGTTACAAAAGACTAAAGCTACTATTTGACACAGCCAACGATTTACTCTCAAGCCAAGAACCAGTACTACTAATCGATAGCGTCTACCGAAAACTAAGAGAGCAAATTGGAATAGAAGTTTATTTGAACTATTTGGTTGAGGATAACTCTCAAGTAATGCGGTTGGGGTCTTACAGTGGTATTTCCCAAGAACTGGCCAAGGAAATCGAGTCGCTGGGATTTGGGGAAACGGTTTGCGGTACTGTAGCTCAAAACCGTTGTGCAATAGCTCTAGAGAATGTGCAGCAATCAACTGACCCCAAAACAGAATTGCTTCGTTCTTTAGGTATTACTGCTTATTATAGTTATCCGTTGATTGCCCAAGGACGATTGTTGGGTACTCTTTCTTTTGGCAGCCGGACTCGGTTAAGCTTTACCGAGAATCAAAAGGGGATGATGCAAGCAGTATGCGACCAAATAGCGATCGCAATGGAACGTGCTAGTTTAATTGCTTCTTTGCAAAAGCAAACTGAGCAATTGCAAGAGGCGAACCGGATGAAAGATGAATTTTTGGGAATATTGTCTCACGAATTGCGATCGCCCCTAAATGCAATTTTGGGCTGGGCACAACTTCTGCAACGAAGCAAGCTGAGTGAAAGCCAAATAGCTAAGGCTACGGAGACAATTGAGCGCAATGCTAAAGCGCAAACCCAGTTAATTGAAGACTTACTCGATATATCGCGGATGATTAGAGGCAAGTTACACCTCAATGTCCGTACTTGTAATTTGGTTCCGATGATTGAGTCTAGCCTAGAGACTGTTAGCCTAGCCGCTCAATCCAAGGAAATCGATTTAAGATTTTCCATCATTCCCTCAAAAGAAACGCGAAATTCAGATTTGGGATTAGAAATTAATCACGAAAATCTAGAATCAAGAGAAGCGGAATCCCAAAGCAATCAACGTTCAAAGGACAGCAGCAAAAATTCCCAATTCCTAGTTTCCGGTGATTTTGAGCGTTTGCAGCAAATTATCTGGAATCTGTTATCTAATGCCATCAAATTTACACCCACAGGTGGACAGGTAGAGTTGCAATTGTCAGTGGTAACTGGCGAAGAAAAAGAACACATAACAGAGAAATATGCTCAAATTCGGGTGATTGACACAGGCATTGGTATTAGCCCTGATTTTCTCCCTTACGTCTTTGATCGCTTTCGTCAAGCTGATAGTTCTAACACTAGATCATACGGTGGATTAGGACTAGGATTAGCGATCGTGCGTCATTTAGTAGAATTACATGGTGGTACTGTTCAGGTAGATAGTCCAGGTAAAGATCAAGGAGCAACATTTACAGTCAAGTTGCCACTTTTGAAAAGTCATCTATTCACAGTCTCGCAGCCTCTCCCCGTTGCCTCTTCTCCTCTTCACTTCGTCTCCCTCCTTGGTGTGCGGGTAGTGGTTGTAGATGACCAAACCGATAGCCGTGAATTTATGACCACAGTTCTCGAACAGTGCCAAGCCGAAGTTAAAGCAGTGGCATCAGTTCAAGAAGCATTGCAGGTAATTACAGAATGGAAACCAGATGTTTTAGTCAGTGACATTGGTATGCCCAATGAGGATGGTTACTCTTTGATCCGCAAACTGCGATCGCGATCGCCAGAACAAGGGGGAAATATTCCCGCAGCAGCATTGACAGCTTATGCTAGGGCAGAGGATCGAATGCGAGCTATACAAGAAGGTTATCAGCTACATTTACCCAAACCTATTGAAGCGGCTGAGTTGGCTACAGTAGTCGCTAGCCTTGTTGGACGGACTTAGACAGAATTGGGCATTGGGAAAAATTCTTGCTAACTCCTGCATACCCTTTTTTGCAATTAGGACTTATTCCATTTCTTTGTGAGGCTGCGCCAAACCCTTTTAACTTCTTTCTTTGTGTCCTTTGCGGTTCGTTTTTCTTTCTTTTACTTATGGTTTAGCGCATTGGGAAAATATCTAAACTATGGAAAAATAAACCAAAACAGAAAGAGCGGCTGTGCAATTCAGTGAAGATTATTTTTACTCATAATACTCAGAAAGCGAAACAAGAAGGATACATATCAATACTGCTCGGGTTTTGCATTTTTAACTCGGAATCGGGTTTGGGGAAAAGGTTAAAGGGTAAGGGTTAAGGGTTTTTTCTTTCCCTTTTCCCCTTAACCGAGAAGTATTGGGATACATATAAGAAAGCGCCCTCCCGAAGTGGGAGAGCGCTTTCTTATTTAGCTAATCGAGTTAATGCTTGAGAATTAACCGTTGATAGCAGGAGCAGAAAGAGCAACAGGAGCAGATTCAGCAGATGCCAAATCTAGAGGGAAGTTGTGAGCGTTACGCTCGTGCATTACTTCCATACCCAGGTTAGCGCGGTTGATTACATCAGCCCAAGTTGCAATCACACGACCTTCAGAGTCAATGATTGA